>NZ_AOIA01000115.1 GCF_000337695.1 Natronococcus jeotgali DSM 18795 | reverse complement strand
GCGCACCAAGCCCGATTCCGCGATGTTCGAGGCCGCCCTCGAGAAGGCGGGCGTCCCTGCCGACCGGGCGCTGATGATCGGCGACCGCTACGACCACGACGTGCGCGGCGCCGCCGAAGCGGGACTGCACGGCGTCGCCTTCGGCGCCGAGGACGGCCCCGCGGTCGCCTACCGCATCGAGTCGCCGCCGGAGATCCTCGAGATCGTCGACGGCGAGCGCGAGGGGTAAGCTCGTCGCCGACTCACCCTCGGAACCGGGTCACGGGATCGAGCTCGCTCTCGTCGACGTCCTCGAAGGCGTCGCGGGCGATCACGCGCTTGTGGACCTCGTCGGCGCCGTCGACGAGGCGGAACGCGCGGACGTTCTCGTAGAAATCGGCCAGCGGCAGGTCCTTGCCGATCCCGTTGGCGCCGCAACACTGGATCGAGCGGTCGACGGCGTCCTGGACGACGTCGGCGGTGAAGACCTTCGCCATCGAGACCGGGACGCGGGCCTCCTTCCCCGCGTTGATCTCGCGGGCGGCGTGGCGAACCATCGTCCTGGCGGCGTGGAGCCGCGTCTCGGCGTCTGCGATCTCGTACCTGAGGTTCTGTTTCTCCGAGAGCGTGGTGCCGAAGCCCTCGCGCTCGCTCGTGTAGGCTTTCGCGACCTCGAGCGCGCGCCGGGCCATCCCCGAAAAGCGCATGCAGTGAGTGAGCCGCGCGGGTCCGAGTCGCTTCTGTGCGATGGCGAAGCCGGCGTTCTCGGCGCCCAGCAAGTTCTCCTCGGGGACCCGCACGCCGTCGTAGACGATCTCGGCGTGGCTCGTCCCCGTCACCTCGCCGCCGACGTGGGGGATGTCCCGCTGGTACTCGACGCCGTCGGCGTCGCTGGGCACGAGGAAGATCGAACACCCCTCGTAGGGGTGGGCATCCTGATCGGTGCGGGCCATCACCAGCAGGACGTCGGCCTCGCCGCCCTGGGTGGTCCACCACTTGTGGCCGTCGATGACCCACTCGTCGCCGTCCTTCCGGGCCGTGGTCCGGATCATCTTCGGATCCGACCCCCCGCCCTGCATCGGCTCGGTCATCGAGAACCCGGAGCGAATCTCGGCCTCGACCAGCGGCTCGAGCCACCGTTCTTTCTGCTCGTCGGTGCCCGCCATCTCGAGGGTGTGCATGTTCCCTTCGTCCGGGGCGTCGACCCGCAGCGCCAGCGGACCGAGCAGGCTGCGGCCGGCCTCCTCGAACGCGGGCAGGACGTCGCGAAAGGCGAGGCCGAGTCCGCCGTACTCCTCGCTGACCTGCGGGGCGTACAGCCCGCGCTCGCGGGCCGTCTCGCGCAGCTCCTCGATCGCCTCGTCCGAGACGGGGCCCTCGCCGAGGAACTCCCGCTCGACGGGGATCACGTCCTCGTCGACGAACTCGCGAACGTCCGCGGCCAGCTCGTGCGCCCGATCGCTGTCGTGATACTCCATAGTGCCGTATGAACGAACATTGTAAGATAAGCGTTCCGTCGTAACTGTTTTCGTTAATCGGATTGGGGATAGTACCGTACGCGATCATGCTTCGCACACCCGTCCATCCGACGCGGTCGACGAACCGACCCGCCTCGAGCGGGCTCCCGGCCTGTCTCTTATACACANTGTGTATAAGAGACAGCCCTCGAGGAGCACCTGGGCGCCGTCGAGCGCTACGAGATCGAACGTCACCGGGAGGGCCACTCCAACGAGACGCTGTTCGTTACCTGGGGCGACCGCGAGCTGGTAATCAGGCGGCCGCCGCCGGGCGAGACGGCCGAGACGGCCCACGACGTGCTCCGGGAGTACCGCGTGACGAAGGCGTTGGTCGACACTGCCGTCCCCGTCCCCGAACCCGTGCTCGCCTGCGAGGACCACGACGTCATCGGCAGCGACTTCTACGTGATGGAGCGACTCGCGGGCGACGTCCTCCGCGAGAGCGAGCCCAACCGCTTCGCCGATCCCGTCGCCCGCCAGCGGATCGGCGAGGAGCTGGTGGACACGCTGGCGGCGATCCACGAGGTCGACTACGAGGCGGTCGGCCTCGAGGAGTTCGGCCACCCGCCGGGCTACACCGAGCGCCAGGTCGAGCGCTGGAGTCAGCAGCTCATGTGGGCGTTCGAGACGACCGTCGAGGAGCGGGAGGTGCCGGACCTCTACGAGGTCGGCTCGTGGCTCCAGGAGAACGTCCCCGAGGAGCACCCGCATACGCTCGTCCACGGCGACTACAAGCTCGACAACGTGATGTACGGCCCAGCGGGACGCGACGCGTCCCGGGACGAGCGAGCGGACGACGTCCGCGAGCCCAAATCTCGCCCGGAACTCGTCGGCGTCTTCGACTGGGAGATGGCCACGCTGGGCGACCCCCTCGCCGACCTGGGGTGGATGCTGTCGTACTGGCGGGACCCGAAAGATCCCGACCCCGCCGTCCCGGAGCTGACGGCGACGTTCATGGAACGGGAGGGGTATCCGAGCCGGCTCGAGCTGGTCGAGCGCTGGGAGGAGCGAACGGGTCTCGCCTTCGAGCACGAGCGGTTCTACCGCGCGCTTGCCGTGTACAAGCTCGCCGCGCTCGGCGAGATGTTCTTCCGGCGCTACCTCGAGGGCAACAGCGACGACCCGATGTACCCGAAGATGGAAGCGCGCGTGCCGGCGCTGGCCGAGCGAGCGCTGCGAATCGTCGAGGGAGGTGAGCCCCTGTAATGCGGTACTTCGAAGACTTCGCGGTCGGAGAGACACGCGAGTTCGGCGAGTACGAGGTTACCGAGGAGGAGGTGATCGAGTTCGCCGAACGGTACGACCCCCAGCCGTTTCACGTCGACGCCGAGGCAGCGGCCGACAGCATGTTCGGCCAACTGGTCGCCTCGGGGTGGCACACTGCGGCGATATCGATGCGGCTGCTCGTCGAGGGCCCCGACGACGAGGACGACTGGGCCTCGATGGGCTCGCCCGGCGTCGACGAACTGCGCTGGCACCAGCCCGTCAAACCGGGCGACACGCTCTCGGTGCGGACGGAAGTCCTCGAGAAACGGGCCTCCGAGAGCCGCTCGGATCGCGGGTATCTCAGGAGCCGCCTCGAGACGCACAACGGGGACGACGAGCTGGTCATGCACTGGATCGGGAGCACGATCCTCGAGCGCCGCGACCACGAGTAGTTACCGCCGCCGGCGTTCGGATCGTCCCGGTACGCGTTGTACGAAAGCGCGGCGATTTAGTTAACATTGGTAACTCAGTTCGGTGGAGTTAAGGCGGCTCCGGCTGATGTCACGGCCGTGTTAGATGATACCGTCGACCGCGTCGCCGTCCTCGGCGCGGGGAACATGGGCCACGGAATCGCCGAAGTAACCGCGATGGCGGGGTACGACGTCGTCCTCCGGGATATCGAGCCCGAGTACGTCGAGGACGGCTACGAGTCGATCCGCTGGAGCCTCGAGAAGCTCGCGGAGAGAGAGCGCCTCGAGGAGTCCGCCGACGCGATCCTCGAGCGCATCGAGACGACGACCGACCTCGAGAACGCGGTCGCCGACGCCGACCTCGTGATCGAGGCCGCGCCCGAAAACCTCGAGCTGAAACGCGAGCTCTTCGCCAACCTCGAACGGTTTGCCGACGAGGACGCCCTGCTGGCGACGAACACCTCGAGCCTGCCGATCACGGACGTCGCCGCGGCCGTCGACACGCCCGAGCGCGTGCTCGGCCTGCACTTCTTCAATCCGCCCGTGAAGATGGACCTCGTCGAGGTGATCTACGGGGCGGAGACGAGCGACGCCGCGGCCGAGGCCGGCCACGACTGGGTCGAGTCGATCGGCAAAACGCCGATCTACGTCCGCAAGGACGTGCGGGGCTTCGTCGTCAACACGATCGTCGGTCCGTTCATCGGCGAACCCGCATGGATGGTCTCCGAGGGCGACGCCGAGGTCCGCCAGGCCGACGCCGCGATGGTCCACGAGCGGGGGTATCCGATGGGGCCGTTCGAGCTCGCCGACCTGACGGGGATCGACGTCAGTTATCACGTCCGTAAGGAGGCCGGCGAGGACGTCCCGCCCGCGATCGCCGAGAAGGTCGAAGCCGAAGAACTGGGGAAGAAGACCGGGAAGGGGTTCTACGACTACGAGAGCAGTGACGGTCCCGACTACGAACCCGGCCAGGGGGAGGGGTTCGACACGTTGCAGGTCGAAGCGCGGATGGTCAATCGCGCGGCGTATCTGGTCGGCGAGGACGTCGCGACCTCCGAGGCGATCGACACCGGCGTCCGCCTCGGCCTCGGTTTCCCCGAGGGAATCTGCCGTCGCGGGGACGGGATCGGCCTCGATACCGTCCTCGAGAAACTCGAGACCAGGTTCGAGGAGACCGGCGACGACCGGTTCGAACCCCACCCGTACCTGCGAGAACTCGTCGCGGCGGGGAAGACCGGCGAGGACGCCGGCGCGGGCTTTCACGAGTACGGCGACGGCGGCGCGGGCGACCTCGATTCCTACCGCTACCTGAACGCCGAGGTCGAGGACGGCGTGCTCGAGGTCGAACTCGACCGGCCCGAGCGGATGAACGCCCTCTCCGCGGACCTGCTCGAGGAGATCGACGATCTGTTCTCGACGGTCGATACCGACGGGCTCCGGTGCGCGACGATCGAGGGCACCGGCGACCGCGCCTTCAGTGCCGGGGCGGACATCTCCGGTTTCGACTCGCTCGAGCCGACCGACGCGATGGACATCACGCCGGCGTTCGAGACGGTCAACGAGTTCCCCCGGCCCGTACTCGCGACGGTCGACGGCTACTGTCTGGGCGCCGGCCTCGAGCTCGCGCTCGCCTGCGACCTGCGGATCGCGACGAAGCGGTCGTCGTTCGGCGCGCCCGAGATCGGCCTCGGGCTGATTCCGGGCGGAGGCGGCACGCAGCGACTGTTGCGCGTCCTCGGGGAGACTCGCGCGAAGGAGCTCGTCTTCCGGGGGAACCACGTCGACGCAGAACGGGCCGAGCGGTGGGGACTGGTCAACCGGGCCGTCGACCGCGAGGCGTTCGAGGAGACCGTCGCGACATTCGTCGACGACCTGCGCGAGGGGCCGCCGCTGGGCCTCGAGGTCGCCAAGAAAGTGATGAACCGCGGCGAGGACGCCAGCCTCGAGGCGGCGCTGGCGATGGAGAGCCAGGGGTTCGGCCTGCTGATCGGCACCGACGACGTCCGGGAGGGGACCGCCGCGTTCGCCGAGGACCGCGAGCCGGAGTTCGAGGGGCGGTAGATGAGCGATACGAACGACGAGCGGGTTCGGTTCGACGACCTCGAGGTCGGCCACGAGGTCGTTACCCATTCGCGGACGCTCACCGAAGCGGACGTGCGCGAGTTTGCGGGCGTTAGCGGGGATTTCAACCCGCTCCATCTGAGCGAGAGCTACACCGCGGACCTGCCGTTCGGCGAGCCGATCGCCCACGGTGCCCTGTTGTTCGCCGTGACGACGGGGCTGCTCTGGCAGCACCGCCACGAGCGACCCGAGACGGTCGCGTTCTACGGCGTCGACTCGCTGCGGTTCGTCGAACCCGTGACGATGGGGACGACGGTCCACGCGGAGTCCGAACTCCTCGAGAAAGAGCCCCGCGATCACCCCGTGGGCAACGGGCTCGCCCGCTACGAGACGCGCCTCGTGACCGACGACGGGTCGGTCGCGCTCTCCTGTGAGCTGCTAACGCTCGTAAAATAGCGGACTTTAGCTGTTATCGTCCGCTGCGTCGGCGTCGTTCTCGTCTTCGACGTCGTCGAGTTCGGCCTCGGCGGCGTCGGCCTCGTCCTCGACCGACGACTGCACGTCGTCCATCTCGACGTCCGACTCGAGCTCGTCCCGGTCGATCGCGTCCTCGAGGACCTCGGAATCGGTAACCGCGCCCATCCCGTCGTCCTCGACCGCGTCCTCGATCGTCGTCGCGTCGATGGCCGAATCGACGTCGCCCGACTCCGTCGCCGACTGCAGGGCCCGGCGGACGGCCACGTATCCCGCCAGAGCGATCCCTCCGGAAGCGACGGCTCCCGGAACGCCGAAGCGTTTGTACCCGAACGTGACGGCCTTCTTCCCGACGGTGAGTGCGCCGATCATACGCTCGCCGTAGCGTCGGCGACGGGAAGAGGACGGGGCTTTCGTGTGGAGGTGCAGTTCGTAACCCTCTCCGAACGGCGATCCTACCGCCGATTCGAGCGATTGTGAGCGACGATTCCCTCGCGCCATCGTCGCCGGAGCGAGTCGATCCGTCAGCGAATCGGACGAAAGTATAATAGTTATTGAATTTCAAATATTACGTAATATGGTGGACCGACCGAACACTCGACGACGATTCCTCGCGCTGTCCGGAGCGACGATGGCAACCGGCCTGGCCGGCTGCTCCGAGTCGAATGCGTCCGGGAACGGCAACGATGGGACGAACGAGACGACGGACGATAACGGTGACCCGCCGGCGGACGACACCGAAGACGAGGGCGACGACGAACCCGAAGGTGAGGACGAGGGTGAAGACGAGGTCGAGTCTCCCGAACTAACGCTCGAGACGGAATACGACAGCCGCGAGGAGTTCGGCCAGCCCGGGGAGGGGGTCGACGACTTCGAGGACGCCGACGAGTGGGCGGTCGTTCGGGGGACCGCGGAGCCCGACGAGGAGATCGCGTTCGAGGGCTCGCAGAGTCTTCGGCTCGCCGGCGAGGACGGCGGGAACGTCATCGTCGAACGGGAGATCGAGCCGACGGACCTGACCGACCGCGAGCTCTCGCTGGCCGTGCGGACGACCACCCCCGAGAACGTGGCGATCGATATCCGCCTCGCGGACGCCTCCGGCGGGTCGACCCACCACCAGCTTCGCTCGGTCTCCTACGGCGCCGACGACGTCGGTTGGTTCCGGACGAATCCGGGTGCCTTCCAGGAGGGATCGACGCCGCTCGAGCGCGACGCAGTCGAGGAGATCCAGCTGATCGTCTACAACACCGGCGACGCGGAGGTGTGGGTCGACGACCTCCGCGTTCACGACAAACCCGAGAGCGGGTACGTCGTGCTCTGCTGGGACGACGGGACGCCCGACTTCTACGACACCGCGAGTCCGCTCCACGACGAGTACGGCGTCAACGCGGTCCAGTCGGCGGTTCGGCAGTGGACCCAGGGGTCCCGGGACGACGTCCTGACCCTCGAGCAGTTACGGGAACGCCAGGACGCCGGCGACCAGATCATCGCCCACGGCAGCCACGTCTTCGTCGCGGACCTCGAGGCGGACCAGCTCAGGGAGTCCCTCGAGCGCGACAAGCAGTGGGCCGTCGACAACGGGCTTCAGGGTGGCCACTACATCACGTACCCGCACAACAGCTTCGATCAAACGGTCCTCGACGTCGCCACGGACTACTACTACGCGGGCGGGTTCAACCAGTCGGGAGACGTCAACCTCACCGGGGTCTACGGCTTCGACCCGCTCGTCCTGCCCCGGACGATCGGCCACGACCTCGACATCGCGAAGCGGTGTATCGACCTCGCGGCGGCCCACCGCCAGTGTACGATCCTGAACTTCCACGGTTTCGACCAGGAGAACACGATGGCACAGGACGAGTACGAGGAGCTACTGGGATACATCGATAGCGAGGACGGGATCGAGGTCATCGACTTCGACGACCTCTGGACGATGCGCCGCGAGGGCCACTAGCGCGACGCGGCGTCCGACTCGGGCGTCGCCGTGCTCGCCTCGATGAGCTGAATGAGAACGGAGGCGAACAGCGATCCCGCGCTCCAGATCGCCGTCTCGCTGCCGTCGTCGTCGACGACGCTCAGCAGGATGTTGTCGTCGTCGGCGATCACGATCCGACCCGACCGCTGGTCGTCGTCGCGGTGTGTCGGGGGAACGGCGGTCGTAACGCCCTCGAGCGCGCCGAGGCGGTCCCGAACCGTCTCGTTTTTGCTGATCACGGTAACAGTGAGTCCCTCGGCCGCGCGGTCCTCGAGGGTCCGTTCGATCTCCGACGTGACCAGCTTCGGCAGCCTGGTGCCGAACGCGATCTCCTCGTCGGCCTGCGAGAGGAGGTCGACGACCCGGTCGTCGACTCGGTCGCGGCTCCGCACCGTCCAGATGTCCTCCTGGGTCTCCTCGGTCGTCGACTCCTCTTTGACCGAGTCGACGAACTCGAACGCCCGTTCGCGTTCGCGCTCGAAGCGGTTTCGGAGGGTGTCCTCGGCCTCGTCGATACTGACCGGTCGGTACCGGATCGGGCTGGACTGCTGGACCTCGAGCAGCCCCCGGTCCTCGAGGCTCTCGGCGACGCTGTACACCTGCGATCGCGGGACGTCGGTGACGCTCGCGACGTCGCGGGCGGCTCCCGACCCAAGGCGGTGGAGCGCGATGAAGACCTTGGCCTCGTAGCTCGTGAGGCCGAGTCGCTCGAACGCGTCGATGGCCTCGCTTTCGTCGTCGGTCACGGTTCGTCCGCCCCTCGGTTCTCGGATGCCGTGTCCGTTTCCATTTCGGTTCCGCCGTCGCTCGCCGTCGGAGTCGCCATCCCCGCCCCCGATCGATCGAACGAGACGTCCGGACCGAAGTACCGCGTCCACAGCACCAGCAGCGTCGGCAGGACGATCACGCTCGCGAGGAACGAGTAGATGATCGTCAGCCCGGTGATGATCCCGAACTGCTGGAGTGCCGGCAGGATGGCGAAGACGAGCGTCCCGAATCCGCCGACGGTCGTCGCCGCGCTGCCGAGCAACGCGCCGCCGGTCCCGGTCACCGTCGTCTGTAGGGCCGACCAGACGTTACCCTGGCGCTCGAGTTCGAGGGTGTACCGGTCGCTGATGTGGATGCTGTAGGCCACCCCGAGCCCGATCGTGAGGCTGGTGATCATCCCCGTCAACACGTTGAACGGCATCCCGAGCAGGTACATCGTCCCCAGGATCCAGCTGACCGTAAACGCGACCGGGAGCAGGGTGACCGCCCCGAGGGTCGCGCTGTTGCCCGTCAGCCAGTAGGCCGCCGTCAGGAAGACGAAGACCGAGACGAGCGTGATCAGCAGGCTCTGGAGGACCGTCTCGAGCAGGTCCTGTTCGACGATGTGGCTGACGATCGGATCGCCGGTCGCGAAGGCGTTCAACTCGCCGTCGCCCGCGTCGAGGTTGCGCTCGTCGCCCGTTCCGGACGCGTCGAGGTCTCCGGCGACGCTCCGCAGCTCCGTCGTGATCTCGTCGAAGCCGGCGCCGCCGTCGGTCGCGACGATCAGCCGCACCGACTCGTACTCGCCGCCGTCGGTCCGGTAGATGACGCTGCCGGCTTCCTCCTCGTTGACCTCGAACAGTTCGTCGTACAGCGCCTCGACGTCCCGATCGGGAACCCCGTCGCCGTCCGTATCCGCGGCCTGGAACGACTCGTTGAACGATTCGTTTTGCGCCGCGGTGTCTTCCATCACCGACAGCGGCCCCCGCACGTCGGCCTCGCCGTTCGGCAGCGTGTAGACGACGTCGCTGTCGGCCGCCTCGCTCTGGGTCCGCTCGAGCCGTTCCAGGGTTCCGTCGTCGGTAACGTCACCCTCCACGAGTATCTGGGCCTGCGTGTCCTCGCGCTGGAAGTTGTCGTTGATGTACTCGAGGTCGGCGGCGGCCTGGTACTCGCCGGGTTCCATCGGCCCGGGCAGGTTCTCCGTCCAGTTCGGCGGGCTCTCGGCGAGGAAGTCCTCCTGCTCGAAGCTGGTGTCGACCTGGCTCGCGCCGTAGACCCCGCCGGCGGTCAACAGGAGCGCGGCGATCAGGACGATCACCGGAATCTTCCGGGCCGCCGTCGAGCCGAGCGTGAGCGCGCTCGCGAACCCGCCTTCGCCGGTCCCGAACGCACGCTTGCGACGGTCCCAGCCGCGGGACTCGAGCAGCGAGTCGATCTCGACTTTCAGCGCCGGGATCAGCGCGCCGAAGATGATCAACGCGGCGGTGATCCCGACCGCGCTGACGATTCCGAACTCCCGGATCGGACCGATCGGGCTCACGAGGTTCGCGAGGAAGCCGATCGCCGTCGTCGCCGTGACCCACACGAGTGCCACGCCGACGCCGGCCAGTGCGATTCGCATCGAGCCGCGAACGGTGCCGGTTCGGCCGTCGGTCTCGCGTTGCTCGCGGTGGCGCATGAAGACGTGGATCGCGTAGTCGATCGACAGCCCGATCAACAGGACGGGAACGGCGATCATCATCTGGTTGAACGCGATCCCGGTCCAGCCCATGAATCCGAACGTCCAGATCAGAACGCCTCCGATCCCGACCACGCCCAGCGCGATGTCGAGCGGATCGCGGTAGGCGACCACCAGCGCGACGACGACGAACAGCAGGGCCAGCGGGCCGACGATCGCGAGGCTGTCGCCCATCGAGTTCTCGATCTCGTCGGTGATGACGCCGCCGCCGAACACCATGTACTCCTGCTCGTCCTGGTTCGCGAGGTCGCGGAGGTCGAGCTGGCTCTCGAGGGCGGCGTCCATCTCGCCGCCCATCCCCGCGCCGTCAGTGGCGGCGGTCGTCTCCTGGGTGACGATCGTCATCCGGGCGTCGGCCTCGGTCGAGCCCGGCTCGTAATCCGACGGCATGAACGCAAGCGCCGCGCTCTCCTCGCCGTCGCCCTCGGAGAGCGTCTGCTCGAGGAGGTCCGCGAACTCCTCGTCGTCGAGCCCCTCGAGGGCCTCGATCTGCTCGTCGAGCGACGGGGTCTCGTCGTTCTCCTCGAGGCTCTCGAAGTCCTCCTCCAGCGCCGCGGCGTCGTCCTCGAGCTCGGCGTACTCGTCCTCGAGCACGCCCAGCGTCGCGCCAGCGTAGATGCCGTCGAGCGACTCGTTTAGCTCCTGATACTCGGGGATCTCCTCGGGATCGTCCGGCCGCTGCTCGATCGCCCAGCGGTTGGACTCGATCTCGCGGGCCTGGTCGACGAGGTCCCCGTACTGGCTCGCCTGCTCGTCGTCGAGGTCGGCCTCGCTGGCGGCCTCGTCGACCGTCGCCTCGATCTCTCCCTCGAGCTCGGCCGCGGTCGCGTTGTCGCCGTCAGCCGACGCGTTCTCGTACTCCCGCTGGAGCGCCAGCGCCTCGTCGAGTCCGTCCTCGAGGGCCGTCGATCGCTCCTCGAGGGTCGTCCGTCGCTGCTCGAGGTCGGCCGCGTCGTCCTCGAGGTCCTGCTGGCCCGACTCGAGTTCGGCGGCCCGGGTCTCGAGCTCGTCGTACTCGTCCTCGAGCACGCCGACCGTCCCGGCGAGGTAGAGCTCCTCGAGGTCCCCTTCGGGGGCGAGCTCCTCGGCGGAGCCGTCGGTCGCGTTCGGGGTCGCCGCCTCGGCCGTCTGCTCCCCCTCGAGTACGCCGGCGGCAGCGGCCGCGGCGGCCTCCTCGAGGTCCGCCGCGGATCCGACCGCCGCGTCGGAGCGGTCGAGTTCGTCCTGGATCGCGTCGACGTCCTCGGGATCGGATTCCCCGTTGGCGATCGCCTCGCCCGCGGCGATCAGTTCGTCGGTGGACGCGTCCGACGCCGCGACGGCCGCCGCGAGTTCGTCCGACGGCGTCGCCTCCTCGCGGACCGTCTCGACGGCCCGCTCGTACTCGGCGGCCTGCTCGTCGTCGAGCTCGGCCGCCGCGATCGCCTCCTCGACGGCGGCGTCGCGTTCGCTCGCCGCGGCGGCGGCGGCCTCCTCGTCGCCCGCGGCGCTCGCGAGCTCGCGTTGCATCTCGAGTTCCGCGACGTCGAGCAGCCCCTCCTCGAGCACGCCGCGTCGCTGCTCGAGGGCGTCCTGCTGGGCCCCGGCGTCGGCCGCGGTCGCCCGATCCACCTCGTCGAGTTCGATCTGTGCGCGGAGCGATTCGACGACGCCCTCGTACTCGGCGGTCTGCTCGTCGTCGAGCTCGGCCTCGTTCGCCGTCTCCGCGACCGTGGCGTCGATTTCCTCCTCGAGGGCGGCAGCCTCCTCGTCGTCGCCCGCGGCGCTCGCGAGCTCGTACTGCGCCTCGAGTTCGGCGACCTCGTCGAGTCCGTCCTCGAGCGTCTGACTCCGGTTCTCGAGGGCGGCCTGTCGGTCCTCGAGCTCGGCCGCCCGTTCCTCGAGGGTCTCGCGTTCCTCCTCCAGCGCCGCGGCGTCGGCCTCGAGCCCCTCGTACTCCTCCTGGAGCACGCCCACGGTCGCGCCGGTGTAGATCTCCTCGCGGGCCGCGGTCAGCTCCTGGTACTCGGGGAGCTCCTCGGGGGGGAGCTCGGCCTGGCGCTCGAGGGTCCAGCGGTTGGACTCGACCTCGCGGGCCTGGGACGCGAACTCCTCGTACTCGGCGGTCTGGTTCTCGTCGAGTTCGGCCTCGCTGGTGGTCTCTTCGATCGTCGCCTCGATCTCGCTCTCGAGGTCGGCCGCGGTCTCGTTGTCGCCGGCCGCCGACGCGGTCTCGTACTCGCGCTGGAGCGCGACGACCTCGTCGAGCCCCTCGGCGAGGGTCTCGTTTCGCCGTTCGAGGGCGGCCTCGCGCTCCTCGAGTTCCGCGCTTCGCTGCTCGAGGGACTCGACCCGGTCGTTCGTGATCGCGGCGATCGCGACGACGTTCTCGACGCCGATGATCGACTCGTTTTCGACGAGGGTCCCGTTGATCGAGTCGTTGTTCCTGATCTCCTGTTGGAACTCCAGCGAGGAAATCAGCGACTCCTTCGAGAGGGCGTTGCCGTCCTCGTTTCTGTGTATCAGCTGGACGGTGGTCGTGTTCTCGTCGCCCTCCGCGGCGAACTCCTCGTTCATCTCCTCGAGGGCCGTGGCCTCCTCGGACTCGCCCTCGAACTGGTCGAGCGAGGAGTCGTCGTCGACCATCGGCGCCCCGGCGCCGACGAGCGCCGTCGTCAACAGCAAAACGACGATGACGATCTTGGAGTGGAACGTGATCCCCTTCGCAATACGATCCGGGAGGCTCATTCGCTCACCTCCGTACTAACCGCAGTTCGAACCGGGAAGATCATTCTGTTGTTACGATCCTACAAACTCGCCGCTTATACCAGTTCGGATCTCGGACCCGCCCGACAGCGGCCGGTATCGGCGTCGCTATCCGGGGGTTTTCGGGAGAACGACGCCGGCGTCGCGACCGTCGGCTACTCGATCGAGACCGTCTGCAGGTCCTCCGCGAACCTGACGTCGCCGTCGTAGTGGGTCCCGATCGACTCGAGCATCTCCTCGTGGCGACCGTCGGTGTGGGGGTAGAGGTGGGTCAGGTAGACCCGGCCGATCTCCCGGCCCGCCAGCTCGCGGCCGAGCGTGTCGGGGGTCGGGTGGTTCGAGACGTCGACGTCGTCGGGGAACGAACAGTCGTGGGCCAGGATCGCCGACTCCTCCGCGAAGTTCGCCAGCCCGGCGAAGGCCTCGCTGTCGCCGCTGAACGTGAACAGGTCCCCGAACCGGTAGGCCAGACACGGCAGCGAGTGACGCGTCTCGTAGGCCGAGACGTCGAATCCCGCGACCGAGAACTCGCCGGGGTGGACCTCCCGGAGCTGCAGGTCGAGTTTCCCCTGCATGTACTCGTGGACCGCCAGCAGCTCGTCGACCAGGGACTTCGTTCCCTGCGGGCCGACGATCTCGAGGTGGTCCTCGCCGGCGAGCCACCGCGCTTTCATCAGCGGCAGCAGGTCGGCGACGTGGTCGAGGTGGTGGTGAGTCAACAGCACCGTCGAGACGTTCTCGTAGCCGACCCCGGACTGCTGCAGCCGGTGGAGGACCCCGGACCCGCAGTCGATCAGCAGCGTCCGGCCCTCCTCCTGGACGAGGACGCCGGTCTGGAAGCGTTCGCCGGTCGGCATCGCACTGCCCGTGCCGAGAAACGTGACGCGCATACCCGCCCCTGAGACGGCGCACCCGATAAGGCTGGCTCTCGGTCGCCGCATCCGTCACCGATTACTCGCCCGCCCGCGGAGTCGCGGGTATGCGCGCTGCAGTACTCGAGGCCTACGGCGAGGAACTCGCGATCGAGGACGTTGACTCCCCGGAACCCGACCCCCACGGCGTCGTCGTCGACGTCGAGGCCTGCGGGATCTGTCGGAGCGACTGGCACGCCTGGCGGGGCCACGGCGAGTGGGCCGACGATCGGGTGCCGATCGGACAGATCCTGGGCCACGAGCCCGCCGGGACGGTCGCCCGCGTCGGCGACCGCGTGAGCCGATTCGAGCCCGGCGACCGCGTCGCGATCCCCTTCAATCTCGGCGAGGGCTCCTGCCCGCAGTGTCGGAACGGTCACGGGAACGTCTGCGAGGACGGGTACGCGCTGGGGTTCGAGGAGACGGTTCCCGGCGCGTTCGCCGAGCAGGTCGGCGTCCCTCACGCCGATTTCAACGCCGTGGCGCTCCCCGACGCGGTCTCGACGGTCGAGGCGGCCGCGCTCGGCTGCCGGTACGTCACCGCCTTCCACGCGCTGGCTCACCGGGCCGACCTCGAGGCGGGCGACTGGGTCGCCGTCCACGGCTGCGGCGGGCTCGGCCTCGCGGCCGTCCAGATCGCGAGCGCGCTCGGGGCGACCGTCGCGGCGGTCGACGTCCGCGAGGCGCCCCTCGAGCTGGCGACCGAGCTGGGCGCCGACGCCACGGTGGAGGCGGGCGACGGCGTCGACGTCCCGGCCGAGCTCGAGGCGGTGACGGACGGCGGCGCCCACGTCTCCGTCGACGCGCTGGGACGGGCCGAAACCTGCCGGAACAGCGTCGACTGCCTCCGTACCCGGGGGACTCACGTGCAGGTCGGCCTGACGACCGACGCCGAGCGCGGCGAGATCCCCCTGCCGATGGACGAGGTCACGCGCTGGGACGTCACGATCGTCGGCTCGCGGGGGATGCCGCCGTCGCGGTACGACGAGCTGCTACGGATGATCGACTCGGGCCGACTCGAGCCCGGCGCGCTCGTCACCCGGGAGGTCGCCCTCGAGGACGTCTCGGAGCGTCTGGCGGCGATGTCGGGCTACGAAACCCGCGGTATCGAGGTCGTAACCGAGTTCTGATCGCCGTCCGCTCGCGTTCCGGCGCGCTCGCTGCCGGGCCGTCGGAACGAACGGGAACCGACCGCTCGAGCGCGGTCGCGACGTTCGATCCGGCTTCCGTCGTCGACCGTCCGTATCCGACTCGAACTCGCATCCGGTGGCTTTCGGAGTCCGCTTCGCGAGCGAGCCGGACCCCGGTTTCACTTTCACTCCGCCAGCCAAACCCTCTTGGGCCGCGCCCGCCCAGCTCGGGGTGATGGACGGGGCCGACGAACTCGCGTTGCCGCCCGATGACGAGCTGCCGTTCGATCCGGACGCCGTCGCGATCGAGGACGGCGACGTCTTCGACCTGCTCGAGCCCGCGGTCCGAGAGTGGTGGCTCGAGGCGTTCGGCGAGTACGTCCCGGAGAACGACGGCTTCTTCACGCCGCCCCAGGAGGGCGCGATCCCGAAGATCGACGAAGGGACGAACACGCTCGTCTGCGCTCCGACGGGTTCGGGGAAAACGATGGCGTCGTTTACCGCGATCATCAACGAGCTCTTCCGCCGGAGTCGGGAGCGAGACGACGGCCTCGAGAACTCGGTCTACTGTCTGTACGTCTCGCCGCTGAAGTCGCTGGCCAACGACATCCACCGAAACCTCGAGGTGCCCCTCGAGGGGATCGAGTCGATCGCCGAGGAGCGCGCGGCGTCACCCGCCGCGGAACACTCGAGCGGTGAAACCGCGAGGAACGGCGAGGGCGTCGGCGAGATCCGCCACGCGATCCGCCACGGCGATACGGACTCGAGCGAGCGCCAGCGGATGCTCGAGGAGACTCCCCACATCCTCAACACGACCCCCGAGACGCTCGCAATCCTGCTGAACTCCCCGAAGTTCCGCGAGAAGCTCCGGACGGTGGAGTACGTCATCGTCGACGAGATCCACTCGTTGGCGGCGGGCAAGCGGGGGACGCATCTGTCGGTGAGCCTCGAGCGCCTCGAGGCGATGGCCGAGGGCGAGCTCACCCGGATCGGCTGCTCGGCGACGATCGAACCGCTCTCGCAGGTGGCCGAGTTTCTGGTCGGACGGGACGAACCCGGAGGCGAACCGCGACCCTACGAGATCGTCGACGCCCGCTTCGCCCGCGAGCTCGACATCGAACTCGAGTCGCCGACCGACGACCTGATCCACACGCCCCGCGAGGTCGTCCAGGATCGCTTCTACGAGCGCCTCCACGAGCGCGTGCAGGACCACACGAACACGCTCGTCTTCACGAACACCCGCTCGGGCGCCGAACGGGTGCTCCACAACCTTCGCGAGCGCTTCGACGCCTACGACGAGGCCAACTCGGCGTGTCACCACGGCAGCCTCTCGAAGGAGGTGCGCCAGGACGTCGAGGGGCGGCTGAAGGCGGGCGACCTCGAGGTCGTCACGTCCTCGACCTCGCTCGAACTGGGGATCGACATGCCCCACGTCGACCTCGTCGTCCAGGTCGGTTCCCCGAAGTCGGTCGCCGCCCTGCTCCAGCGGGTCGGCCGAGCGGGCCACCGCGTCGGCCAGACCGTGACGGGGCGGGTGATCGCGCTGGACCGGGACGAACTGCTCGAGTGTGCGGTGATGCTCGAGAAAGCCGAGGAGGGGTTCGTCGATTCCGTTTCGATCCCCGAGAGCGCACAGGACGTCGCCGCCCAGCAGGTCTACGGGATGGCGATCGCCGAGATCCGTCCCGAGAACGAGGTGAGGGGGATCCTCCGACGGGCCTACCCCTACCGGAACTACGCCGACGAGGAGTGGGAGTCGCTCTGTCGGTACCTCACCGCCGAGTACGCCGGCCTCGAGGAGAAGAACGTCTACGCGAAGATCTGGCGCGACGAGAACGACCCGCCCGGCGGCGAGCACCACCACGAGGGGTTCCCCGTCGGCGAACCCCTGATCGGCAAGCGGGGTCGGCTCGCCCGGGTGATCTACATGACCAACATCGGGACGATTCCCGACTCCTTTACCTGCGACGTCCGCACCCGCGCAAGCGACGAGTGGGTCGGCCAGTTGGACGAGAACTACCTCGACACCGTAGAGAAGGGCGACGTCTTCGTCCTCGGGGGCGAGCGCTTCGAGTACCGCTACCGACGGGGGTCGAAGGTGTACGTCGACCGCACGAGCGCGCGGCCGACGGTCCCGTCGTGGTACTCCGAGCGACTGCCGCTGTCGTACGACCTCGGCCGCGAGATCCTGGCGTTTCAACGGCAACTACTCGAGCACTACGAGGCGGGCGGGCCCTCCCGCGTTCGAGGCTGGCTGCGAGGGTTCCCGCTCGACGATAACAGCGTCCGGGCGATCGCGCGGCTGTTCGACCAGCAGATCCGGTACGCCGGGGCCGAGAGCGTCAGCACCGACGAGCGCCTCGCGATCGAGGTCGAGCGCGACCGCGAGGAGTACGAACGCCGCTACTACGTCCACTCGACGTACGGCCGGAAGGTCAACGACGGCCTCTCCCGACTGCTCGCGTACCGCTGCGCCCAGGAGGCGACGGCCAACGTCACGGTCGCCGTCGCCGACAACGGCTTCGCCCTCTCGATGCCGCTGAACCGGAAGATCGACCTCGAGGGGATCCTCGCGGACCTCGATCCCGAGGACGCCCGCGAGGACCTCCGGGCCGCCCTCGAGGGCACCGACCTGCTCCAGCGGTACTTCCGGATCAACGCCACGCGGGCCTTGATGATCCTCAAGCGGTACAAGGGCTACGAGAAGTCGGCCAGCGAACAGCAGGTTTCCAGCGAGATGCTGCTCGGGTTCGCGCAGGATCTCGAGGCGTTCGCGGTGATCGAGGAGACCTACCGCGAAATTCTGGAGGACAAGCTCAACGTCGCCGAGATCGAGGGCATCGTCGACGCGATCGACTCGGGTGAGCTGGCGGTCGAGCGCCAGCTGCTGGACTCGCCGACGCCGCGGGCGTTCGGGCTAGCGACCCTGTCGGCCAGCGACGTCGTCCTCGCGGAGGACGAGAGCGCGGCCCTGCAGGCGTTTCACGAGCGCGTGCTCGAGGAGATCGGCGAGGAGTCGCTCCGGCGACTCTCGACCGAGGACTAACCCCTCGTGGCGGTCGGTTAACAGCGGAAAGAGACGACGGTAACTGCGCCCGTCACGGAGCGATCGAAGACGGGGCGAGCGGTCGAGACCGCCGTCGGCGTGCGAACCGAATGCGTAAACAGTGGTAACCACGATACTACGAGTCATGAGCGACGCACCCAACTGGGAGTTCAAGGACCGCGACATCGCGATCCTCAGCGAGCTGGCCGAGGACCCGCAGCTCTCCTCGCGGGAGCTGACCGACATCCTCGAGGACGAGTACGGCATCGACGTCTCCCACGTCACCGTCAGCGAGTCCATTCGTCGGATGCGCAACGAGGGCGTGTTCCGGGAGGCGATCGTCCCCAACGAGGAGTACTACATCTTCGCGCTGTTCGAGTTCAAGTTCAACACCGAGGGCTTCGCCGACGGCTGGCGCGCGGCGATGGAGCACATCCGCGACGACAAACACACCCTCTTTTTCTTCCTCTCGGACGGCGAGTACCAGTGGAAGACGGTGATGATGTTCCGGGACCGCGAGGAGGTCTCCCGGTGGATCCACGACTGTTACTCCGAGCACGGTAACGTCATCGCGAACGTTCGGAACTCGGTAGTCCACAACGTCCTCAAGTTCCGGACCGACCCGGAGATCTACGAGGACCTGGGAGAGGACGCCTAGTCGAGGCGGTAGCGCAACAACGCCGCGATCCCGCCGAGGTTCGAGAGCTGCTCGCCGGGCGGGAACTCGCTCGAGAACACGGTCACCTCGCCGCCTTTCTGCTCGGCGGTGCGGACGACGTCGTCGACGTCGATCCCCCACTCCCCGTCGGGACCCCGCTCCTGGCGGAGTCGGTCGTCGACGATCAGCAGGCGCTCGATCGCGCCGTACTCCGCGGCCCGTTTTACCTCCTCCGGACCGTAGGCCGCTTTCGCGCCCTGAGCGATGCGCTCGGTGAGTTCGTCGATGTACTCGGCCTCGCGCTCGATGCGGGTCTCCTGTTGAACGTCCGCGACGGCGCCCCGTTTGAGCACCTCGTGGACGCCGCGGTCGCCGACCGCGGCCGCGTCGACCATCGTCACCTTCTCGGCCACCTCGGGTTCGTTCTCCTCGAGGTACTTGTAGGCGTCCTGTTTCGTAAAGCCGGGGCCCGCGAGGATGATCGCGTCGGCGTCCTGACGCTTCAGGACGTCGCCGACCTCCGCGAAGAGCTCCGAGCGCTCGCGGGCGTACTCGCCTTTCCCCGTCGGACCCGTGATCGTCGCTCGCTCCTCGGTGCCGTACTGGGCGACCGTGTGAACGTGAGCCTGGCCCTCCTCGACGGTCGCGATCGCGACGTCGGGGTTCTCGGTTGCCTCCTCGGCCTCCTCGAGGCGGGCCTCCTGATCGGGTTTGAACCGCTTTTCGATCGACAGTTCCTCCCGTTCCTCGACGTTTAGGGTGTGGTGAAAACCGAGTTGGTCCTCCCGCGAGCAGGCGACGATCTCGCCGCCGACCCGCAGGCGGTTGGCGAACTTGTGGAACTCGACGGTCTCGACGGCGATGGCGACCCACATGTGCTCGCGCTCGCCGCCCGTATCGCGCATCTGGTCGTCGTTGCGCTGGATCCGCCGGGTCGTATCGCCCGCGACGCGGTCGCCGGGCTCGAGGACGTACTGCAGGTGCCAGAGGTCGTCCACGCTCTCGGGGACGACGGTGAGCCGCTCGCGGCCCCCGTCGAGCCGCTCCCGGTCTTTGATCTGCATGGCCGTGCGTTTGCGCGGCGGGGGTAAGTGGGCTGCGATCCGGCGAACGGCCCTCGAGCGTCCCGGTTCGGCCGTCCGACGTGTGCGCCGTCGCGGCGGCGAACGCCGTCGTCGAACGGCTCGCCTATACGGGCAATACTCCCCGCTATCTCGGAGGGCCAGTTTCGCGATATCGCGGCTACGTCGTGCGATTATCGCCCTCGAGCCCGTCACGGGATCGGTAAGCGTTGCCCGGGGCGACGGATGAAGGCCCGTCGGGACCGCAGTTCGGGCATGGCGATTGCACTGCGGACGCTCGACGACGGCGCGTGGATCAGCGTCAACGACAGCCGTCAGGTCAGCGTGAGCGACGTCTGGACGCTCTCCCGGGGCGTCTTCTGCGAGTGCGAACCGGCGTACGTCCTCCTCGAGGGCTTTTTCGGCACCGGCGTCGACGGCTCGGTCGTTGTGGCCGACGCGGTCGGGCAGTGCCTCGAGTGCGGCACTCGCGACTCGATCGACCGCCTTCCCGTCGGCCGGATCGTCGACGGCGAGTTCAAGCCCTACGGCCCCGAGGGGATTCAGTCGACCGTCGACCCCGGCGCCGGCGCGGTGCGGCAAACGTAACCGGAACCCGCGAGAGGCGGGGAGAACTGACGTGAGGAAGGGGTGCTTATGGCGGCGGTTCGTAGCGGGGGATCAATGCCGAGTGACGTCGAGGAGTGGAAGGAGGAGCTCTACGGTACCGACATCCGCGCAGAGATGGAACGATTCGCCGAGGAGGGGTGGGAGGCGATCCCCGACGACGAGCACGACGCCTGGTTCGAGCGCTTCAAGTGGTACGGGCTGTACCACCAGCGCGCCGGCCAGGAGTCCTATTTCATGATGCGGATCGGTCCGCCGGGCGGCGTCCTCGAGCCGGGCCAGTTCCGGCGTATCGTCGAGATCGCCGACGAGTACTCCCGGGGGCCGACCGACAACCCCGTGTTCGGAAACGGCTGGCTCGACGTGACGACCCGGCAGGCTATCCAGCTTCACTGGATTCGCATCGAGGACGTCCCGGATATCTGGGACGAACTCGAGGAGGTCGGCCTCTCGACCGTTCAGGCCTGCGGGGACTCCTGGCGAAACATCGTCGGCTGTCCCGTCGCCGGCAAGGACAAACACGAGCACGTCGACGCCGACTGGCTGGCGACGGAGCTTCACGACACCTACAAGGAGAACGAGGCCCACTCGAACCTCCCCCGGAAGTGGAAGGTTTCGGTCACGGGCTGTGACGAGGGCTGCGGTCAGGGCGACATCAACGACCTCGCGTTCGAGCCAGCCGAGAAGGAGGTAGACGGCGAAACCGTCACGGGCTACAACGTCCGCGTCGGCGGCGGCCTCTCGCGCAACGAGCCCAGGTTCGCCCGGGACATCGACGTCTTCGCGACGCCCGAGCGGGCCGTCGACGTCGCCGGCGGCATCTCGGCGCTGTTCCGGGACAACGGCGACCGCGACAACCGCTACAACGCCCGCATCAAGTTCCTCGTCGACGAGTGGGGCCCCGAGAAGCTCCGCGAGACCCTCCAGGAGGAGTACGTCGACTTCGAGCTCCACACGGCGGGCGAGGACCTCCGCGACTCCTACTCCTACAACGCAGGCGAGGCCGACGGCAAACACGACCACGTCGGCGTCCACGAGCAGGTCGACGGCGACTACTACGTCGGCCTGAACGTCCTCGTCGGTCGCATCGGCGTCGACGAGGGGTACGAGCTGGCCGACGCCGCCGAGGAGCACGGCTCCGGCGAGGTTCGGCTCACCCAGCGCCAGAACATCATTTTCACGGACGTCCCCGAGGAGAACCTCGAGGACCTGCGCTCCGAGCCGGTGCTCGAACACTACAGTCCCGACCCCCACCCGCTCCAGCGCGGCTCGATCGCCTGCACCGGGACGGAGTTTTGCTCGCTCTCGATCGTCGAGACGAAGAACCGTCAGGTTCGCTACGCCCGCTGGCTCGTCGATAACGTCGAGCTACCCGAGGGCGTCGAGGACTTCCACATCCACCTCTCGGGCTGTACCGCCTCCTGCGCCCAGCCCCAGATCGCCGACGTCTCCCTGCGCGGGATGAAAACGCGCAAGGACGGCGAACCGGTCGAGGCGCTCGACATCGGCCTCGGCGGCGGGCTCGGCGAGGACCCGCAGTTCGCCTCCTGGGTCGGCGAGCGGGTTCCCGCCGACGAGGTTCCCGGCGCGATCGCGAACCTGCTCGAGAACTTCGCCGCGGCGCGCAACGACGAGAGCCAGAGTTTCCGGGAGTTCGTCGCCGACCGCGACGACGACGAACTCGCCGAGCTGATCGAGCCCGAGGAGACCGACTACGAGGATCCGTTCATGCACAACACGAAGCGGACGTGGTACCCCTACGCTGAGGACGACGACATGGACGCGAGCCCCGCCCCTGCGAAGGCAGACGGGACCCCGCTCCCGTCCGACGACTGATACGGTCTGCTGTAACGATTTATCGGCGCAACCGCGAACCGTCTTGCGGTTGCGCCGTCAACGACTTACAGTAGTCCGTATGACGGACGGCCACCGCTCGGTCTCGATTGCTGTTTTCCAGCCGGCCCGCGTAGCCGAGGCAGTCGCTCCGGCGAGGCCCCGTTTCGCGCCGTTGCCGGGCTACCTAAGTGCGTTCGGTCGCTCTCGAGAACCATGGCAGACCGTCTGATGAAAGTCAACGCGTACACGACGCTCGACCTCGTCGACGCCGTCGCGACGGGCCACGAGTTCGAGACGGAATCGTTCGCCGTCGTGAACGCGACGGCCGACAGGGAAGATCCCGACTGCGTCCGGCTGCAGTTCGAACTCGACAACATGACCGAGGAACACCTCCCGGCCCACATGGAGGAGCTCCAGCTGACGCCCGACCAGGCCAGAGAGATCGCGAGCGACCTCGAGAAACACGCGACCCGGGTCGAGGACGCGACCGACGAGTAGTTACTTCAGCTCCTCGAGCGTGTTCTTGGCCTTGTCGACTGCGGTGTCGAACGTGCCCTCGAGTTCCTCGACGGAGCGCTCGACGTGGTAGACCCGCTCCTTGGGTACCCGCCGCACGAGGTCGTTACCGTCGTCGTCGGTGCCGTACGCGAACAGCCAGTGGTCCTGGAAGTAGGCGATGTGGTCGTTGTCGACGGTGGCCCTCTCGACCTCGTCGCTCGCGTTCCGGTAGACGATCGTCGCGGTGCCGAGTTCTGCCATACCGACGCTACCGGGCGCGGCCCGGAAGTCGCTGGCCCGGCAGACGCAATCCGAACGACCGGTCGTCGGAACGGTAGCTCGTCGAATGCGAACGGTTGGCACTGTTAGGCTCCGTGCGTATTGCCGTCGCGAGCCTCCGTCTCTGTATGAACCTTGGACACGTCGTTCGGCTCGAGGAGTTCGGCGATCGCTCGCTGGTCACTCACGCGATCATGGCGCTGTCGTTCGTCGGCGCGATCACCGCGGGGCTGTTCGTCGAGGGCCAACTGGGGCTGGTCTCCTTCGTCGCCCTGCTCAACTTCACCGCAGGCGTCTGGATCGCCCAGTCGGTCCACTCGCTGGGTCACGGCAGCGCGGGCGGCGACTACGACGGGATCCTGAACGAGATCGTCGACCTCACCGACACGACCGAGACCAGCGGACTCGACACCGGCCGGCTGGCCCGCCTGTTCACGCTGATCGCGGCCGTCACCGCCGTCTCGCTGCTGACGTCGGCCCAGGTGCTCGAGGGGGCGCTGTTCTCGATCGCCGTCGTCGCCGTGGGAAGCGTCGCGCTCGTGACCGCGATCGTGGGCTTCCTGATCGCCCTCGGCACGTCCTACGACGAGTCGATGGGACGATGGACGGCCGAGATCGACCGTCAGGAGACCGGAAACCCCGAGTTCGCCGATAGTCGGAAGTAGCACTCGGACTGCTTTCTGTCCGAGAAACTCGCGTTCGAGGAACTCGCCCTCGAGGTACCGTCCTCGCCGCCCGCCGCTCGACACCCGAGGGGCCGCCGCTGCGCTCGAGGACGCGTCGGAACCGATCCCCGACGGACCGACGGTTCGGCTGCCGACCGAGGACTGAGCCGGAGCGAAAGCGCGACTCTTACGTACCACCGGATGTGATTACTCGGTAATGAGACGACGGACGGTTCTCGCGAGCGGGGGGGCGGTCGCCGGGCTCGGTCTGGCCGGCTGCATTTCACGGAAAGGAGAGAACGGCGGTACGACCGGGAACGGGGACAACGAGGACGTGCTCCGGGTCGCGACGAACACCGCGTTCGTCGACGCGCCCAGCGACAGCCCCGGCGAGTGGATCGCCGACGAGTTCGCCGACCGGTACGACGTCGAGTTCGAGTGGCACACGCCCGACCAGGAACTCAACTACTACATCGAGCGCCACAACGAGGGCGTCGAGATCGAGCCCGAGCTCTACCTGGGGCTGAACCCTCACGAGGTCGTCCGCGCGGACGACAACACCGACGGCGAGCTGTTCGTCGAGACCGACGAGGACGCCCTCGAGCACGTCGCGAACGTCGACGAGGAACACTACTTCGACCCGCAGGGCCGGGTAATTCCGACCTTCCGGAGCTTCTGTGCGATGGTCTACGACGGGCGGAACGTCCCCGAGCCCGAGACGTTCGAGGACCTGCTCGAACCCGAGTACGAGGGCCAGATTGCGGTCTCGAATCCCCAGCGCGGGACGACGGGCCTGCTCTTCTTGCTGTGGACGATCGACTACTTCGGCGAGGACGAGTACCTCGAGTACTGGGAGCAGCTCCTCGACAACGACGCACGCGTCCTCGACTCCTGGAGCGAGGTCTACGCGCAGTTCGAGGCGGGCGAGGTTCCGGTCGTCGCCTCCTACGCGAACGACCGCGTCTACGCCGAGCGCGCCGGAAACGACCTCGAGAAACACCGGGTCGCGCTGCTGCACGACCAGGCTTACGCCAACATCGCCGGCATGGCTCGGTTCGCCGACGGGACGAACGACGAACTGGCCCACGAGTTCATGGACTTCGTTCTCGATCCCGAGGTGCAGGCCGTGATCGCCGAGCGCAACGTGACGGGCCCGGTCAACGACGAGACCGAGCTTCCCGAGGTGTACGAGGAGTACGCCAAACGGCCAGACGACGCACCCTCCTTCGACTACGACGCCCTCGACGCGAACCTCGAGGAGTGGCTCGGCGAGTGGGAACAGACCGCCGCGGGAGACTACTGAGCGAACCGTGTCCCCGAGCGCTCCGGACGGCCCGCCCGCGGGCGTCGCGAATCAGCTACCGCCGCGAGCGACGACTCAGTCGCCGTCGCTTCGAGCCTCGCGGCCCAACTCCGATTCGACGGCGTCGACCTTGTCGTCCGCTGTCATCGACTTCTCGCGTCTGTCGTCGACCTGTACCAGCGTCTGCACCTCGCTACCCTCGACCGCCCGGTGGGCGGCCCCGCAGGCCGCGAACAGCTCCTCGACGTCTTCGGCCTCGAGCGTCGTCGCCAGCGGGGTCGTCTCGTACTCGACATCGTACTCCTCGAGGGCGTCGATCGCGGCCGCGACGTCCTCGGTCGCGTCGTCGTCGGTGATCGGCGTCACGCGAAGCAGTGCGAAAACCGTCATGGGCGTCCGTTCCCCCGGTCGCCACGTAGTGGTTTCGGTCGGCGGTACCACCGGGTTGTCGCCCCGTGACGGGACGCGAGGACGGACGGGCGAGCGGGGGGAGGTGATCGCGTGACCGATCGACGCGAGCCGACGACCGACGGCGGGGCGAGCGCGCCCGTCGATCCGGCGACGCCCGGCTCGGAGGCGGAGGGCCGATCGAAGTCCCCATCGGGAGACGATCCCGACGATCGGCGACGCGCGAGGGGGATCCGCGACCGCCTCGAGCGTCGGGCGATCGCGCTGTTCGGCCTCGGAACGATCCTCCTGCTGGTCGTGCTGTTTTACTACCCCGTCGCGACGGTGTTCGTCGAGGCCGTCGTCGTCGAGGGGAGGGCGACGCTCGCGGTCTTCCTCGAGCTCCTGCGGGATCCGTTCTACTTCGGCGATCTCGCCCGGCTATTCGCCGGCGAGTCCCCGTTCGCGGTCGCGGGCGACCTGCTCTCTGCCGACCGTCGGCTCGGCATCGTCGGCTTCACGGCCTACCAGGCCGCCCTCTCGACGCTGCTCAGCGTCGCGCTGGGCGTGCCAGCGGCCTACGTCCTCGCGCGCTACGAGTTCCGCGGCCGACGGACGCTGCGCTCGCTGACGGTGCTTCCGTTCGTCCTCCCGTCGATCATGGTCGCGGTCGGCTTCGTCGCGACGCTCGGCGAGAACGGGACGCTCAATCGGGTGCTCGGGCTCGTCGGGCTCGGCCCCGTCGAACTGCTGTTCAGCCTCGAGGCGATCCTCGTCGCCCACGCCTTCTACAACGCGCCGCTGGTCGCGCGGGTGACGACCGCGGCCTGGGAGTCCGTCGACGCGAGCGCGATCGAGACCGCCCGCAGCCTCGGGGCGAGCCCGTTCCGCGCGTTCCGGGACGTCGTCGCGCCACAGCTGTATCCCGCCGTGTTGATGGGCGCGGCGTTGACGTTCGTCTTCACGTTCGGCACCTTCCCGATCGTGCTGGCGCTGGGCGGGTTCGAGCTGGCGACCGTCGAGGTGTTCGTCTACCGGCTGATCCGGGACCTCGAGTACGCCGAGGCGGCCGCGCTGGCGATCCTCGAGCTCCTCATCACGCTGGGGATCCTCTACGGCTACCTACGCTACGAGGCCGCCCACGTCGTCCGTTCGCGCGGCGTGCGCCCGCTCCCGCGTCGCCCGCTCTCGCCGCCCTCGCTCTCCGTTCGCGAGCTGCTTCCGCGGGCCGGGATCGCCGTCTACGCCGCGATCGCACTGGTCGTCTTCGTCTCGCCGATCGTCAGTATGCTCTACGCGAGCGTCTCGGGGCCCGACGGGCTCACACTGGATCACTACCGGTTCCTGCTCGAGCGCCAGCGAACCGCCGCGGCATTCCAGGTCCGGCCCTGGCCCGCGATCCGCAACTCCCTGCTGTTCGCCGCGGGCGCGCTCGCGCTCGCCCTGCCGATGGGCGTCGTCGTCTCGGTGCTGACGACGCGACAGTATCGAGGTCGCAAGCTCGTCGACGTCGCGGCGATGGCCCCGCTCGCGGTCTCGGGGATCGTCGTCGGGATCGGCCTGCTGCGGGGGCCCGTCTTCGGAATCGAGCTCTCGGGCTGGCGGATCGCGATGGGCGGCGCTGCCGCGATCGTCGCCGCCCACGCCGTCTCCTGTTACCCGTTCGTGGTCCGGACCGTCGCGCCGGGCCTCGAGTCCGTCGATCGCTCGCTCGTCGAGTCGGCCCGCGCGCTCGGGGCCTCCCGGGCGCGAGCGCTGTACGACGTCGAACTCCCGCTGGTCTGGCCCGGCGTCGTCGCGGGCGCCGCCTTCGTCGTCGCCATCTCGATGGGCGA
Organism: Natronococcus jeotgali DSM 18795; assembly: GCF_000337695.1. Lineage (GTDB taxonomy): Archaea > Halobacteriota > Halobacteria > Halobacteriales > Natrialbaceae > Natronococcus > Natronococcus jeotgali. Next base: position 35,286 of record NZ_AOIA01000115.1, on the reverse strand, counting down.
GTTCTCCTCGACTGTGATCCTCGCGACCGGAACCGATCAGTACACGATGCCCGTCGCGATCGAACGCTTCATCGGGCGTCGGCTCGGACCTGCGACCGCAATGGGCGTCGTCCTGCTCGTGGTCACGAGCATCAGTTTCGCCATCATCGACCGCCTCGGGGGTGAGAGCTTTGGCATCTGAGGAGTCCGGTCGGTCGCTCGAGCGATCGAACGCGACGAGCGCCGAGTCGCCGACCGAGGATCGACCGACCGCCGTCGAACTCGACGACGTGGCGAAGCGCTACGCCGAGACGACCGCCGTCGACGGCGTCTCACTGTCGGTTCGAGAGGGCGAGTTCTTCACGCTCGTCGGCCCCTCGGGCTGCGGGAAGACGACGACGCTGCGGCTGATCGCGGGCTTCGAGTCGCCCACGGAGGGAACGGTTCGCTTCCACGGGGAGGACGTAACGGGAACCCCGCCCGAGGACCGGGACGTCGGCGTCGTCTTCCAGAACTACGCGCTGTTTCCCCACATGAGCGTCGGCGAGAACGTCGCCTACGGGCTCAACTTCGCCGACCCGCCCGGGGGCGTCTCGGACGACGAGCGCGTCCGGGAACTGCTCGAGCTGGTCGACCTCGAGGGAATGCGGGATCGCGAGCCCGATCGGCTCTCCGGGGGTCAACGACAGCGGGTCGCGATCGCGCGCGCGCTGGCGCCCGGGCCCGACGTGCTCCTGTTAGACGAGCCGATGAGCGCGCTCGACGCCCGGCTGCGCGAGCGACTGCGAATGCAGGTGCGGGCGATCCAGCGGGAGCTCGGAATCACGACGATCTACGTCACCCACGACCAGGAGGAGGCGCTGGCAATCTCGGATCGCGTCGCGGTGATGCGGGACGGCACGCCCGAGCAGGTCGCTCCGCCCCGCGAGATCTACCGTCGTCCCGGGACCCGGTTCGTCGCCGAGTTCGTCGGCGACAACAACGTCCTCGAGGGGACCGTCCTCGAGAGCGAGGACGGACGGGCGCGGATCGAGGTCGGGTCGGAGACGTTCGCGGTCGCTCTCGAGGATCGGACGGTCGCAGTCGGCGACGCGGTCGCGTTCTGCGTGCGGCCCGAGAATCTGCGAGTCGATGCGAACGGGGCGGGCTCGAGCGGGCGAAACGCGACGACGGCGACCGTCCGGAGCGCGGAGTTCCTCGGCGAGACGACGCGGGCCCACCTCGAGTGGCGGGGGCGGGAACTGCTCGTCCGAACGCGGGATCCGCTGTCGGGCGAGGTCCGCGTCGGGTTCGACCCCGAGGACGCACGCGTCGTCGCGGTCGATCGAACCGCGTGAGGGGATTTCGAGTTCGGCTCGCTCGAGGTGACGTTACGTATAGAGTACTTAATCATCGTTCTGGGACTGCTGGTTCCAAAGTAACTCATCCTCGGATGAAGCAGGGTTATCGGCTGTCGAATCAGTCGAAGTATCGAACCGGAGAATTGCATAGAAGAGCAGCCCGAGTCCAGCCGCGAACAAGAGGTCTTCACTGACCTGAAGGAGTAAGATCTCGGTGAACGTCAAGCGAGACTCGATCGACAGCCAGAGGAAGTAGGCCGGGTCAACGAGCGTCCCCAGGACGATCAGGCCGAACCCCAGGGTGGCAAACCGATACGACGCCTGATCGCTGTTTCGCCGATACGCGAGGAAACTCAGCGCGGTCAAGAGACTCCCAACCGCGACTGCCCCGATATTGCTAAGGACGTACGCCCACAATTCCAGCGTGCTATCCATAGTACGGATCGTTCCAGAAGTGAGGCCAGTCCGCCTTGCTATTCGTTCCCCGACTCGCCTCCTGGTAGGAGTCAGCAAGCCCTTCTAAGAACCCGTCCAGCTTCTCAACAGCGGAGTCGTCACGTTCGAAGATAATCGCGAAGATCCGCTCGAGAACGGGATGGTCATTGAAGGAGACGTCATCAGTGGCAGGGTCAAAATCGATGACGTCGATCTCGTCGAGGGTCGGAAGATGCACGTGGTGCAGCAAGAGGCCGATCTCCTCGGCTGACGGCAACTCACGATGAACCGTTTCTGGCAGACGGTGGCGAATCTCGTGTGCCAGTTCGGTTCGCGACTTCGTCTGTTCGGCTTCAAGGACGGTCAGCGTGATCCGACGATATTCGTGGGAAAGAGCTGAGAGTATCGCATCCACATCGTCGGCGTCGATCTTGAGCAACTGTTCGAACCGTGGATCATCGAGTGCCGGGTGCGTCGCAATTTGGACGACGTCATCATCTTCTTTCCACGAAATGAAGTCTGCACTTTCCAGTGCTGGCAGATGGATGTGAGTGAGTTGCACCTGCATCGCCTCGATCTCTGTTGTACCGAGCGACGATGTCTCCTGCTCCGTGGCAGCAAGGTAGGCGGCAAGTTGCTTCAGGGGGAGCGTCGATCCCCACCTGTTAAGGGCGAGAAGGCACTCGCGTCGGTGACGGGACGCGATACACTCGAGCGTCGGATTCCGCAAATAGGTGTCACTCTCGGTCATCACTCCTCCACTCAGTTCCGACGGCTAAATAGCGTTGTCACAGGATAACCAGACCTTCGCGCTGTATCACTCGTTGTCTCTCCTGAATTGGGCGGTCTCTACCGTCCCAAATTGACCAGGCTCGTCGTGCAATATTCTCGCTGTGGGTTCAGCAGTGGTTGTTCAAACTTCTCAAGTCCGCGGAACCGTAGGTTCCGCGCTACGCTCACTCGCTCATCCCCTGTCAGAGTCCACTCTGACAAGCCTTCATTCGCGCTTCTCACGAAGACCTCGCGCAGTTTCGGACGGCGTCTCGCTTCGCTCACCGCCGTCCAGCGCACGCCACCGCAGGATAATTAATTGATCTGACGACCGCTCGAGTACTGTCTGGCGGTCCGAAGCGATTGCGCTCTTTCGTCAGAGCACTCGAGTTGGTCGTTGGGGCCGTGGAGCGTGAGCTCGCTACTCCTCGGCGATCCGGCTCCCGCCCGGCGGCATGAAGTGCTGGATGCGGTCCGGGCTGGCGATCTTCCGGACGAACGACTCGTCGGCGAACTCCTCGCGGAACTGCCGGTAGAGCCGTTTCGCCGCGTCGGCCTGAGCGTACCGGCCGGGCTCGAGTTCGATCAGCGTCTCCGCCTGGCCCTCGATGGCAGCGGGCGGGCCGCCGATCACGCGGGTGTAGGGCTCGCACTGGATGCCGACCGCCGCGCCGACGGGCGTATCGCGGTAGTAGGTTCGGTCGCCGCGGATCGCAAAGCCGCCCTTCTCCAAGTACTCGCCGCTCTCGGGGGTCTTGGTGACCTGATCCGAGTCGACGGCGTAGACGTCGCCCGCGTAGCGGCCGTCCTTCCAGACCGACGAGTACGAGACCGCGAACTGGGCGGCCTCCTCGACGCTCGAGTCGGGCAGTTCGATATCCGACGAGGACGCCTCGCTGGGATCGGTCGCCTTGAGCACCGTGACGGGGCCGCCGTGGGCCTGGGTGTGGAGCACCGTGTCGCCGGGCTCGAGGTACTTCTTGACGAGCTCCTCGTTCTGGTCGGCGTTGCGCCCGCCGATCACGAGGTAGCCGTCGCTGGTGTGGAACCAGCGAAAGCGGTCGTACCAGGGCTCGTTCTCGCGGATCGGGATCGAGGCCAGCTCGAGCCAGTTCGTCTCCTCGTGTTCGTCGTCCTCGTCGCCGTCGGCCGTTTCGTCGGTCGCCTCCCACTCGTCGCGGCGTCGCTTGGCGTCCGCTAAGTCCTCGCGGGTGTCCTCGATGGCCGCCAGCGCGCCTTCTTTCTTCTCCTCGATGCGTTTGGCCTCCGTGTAGATGCGGTCGGCGTTTTGCTCGACGCCCTGCCCGGCGTCCAGATCGATCTTTTCGCCGTCGAGTTCGACGGTGACGATTCCGTCGGTGCCGTCGACGCCGACGACCGCCTCCGCGGCCTCGATGCCGCGTTCTTTCCCCTCCTCGAAGCGTTGTTCGATCTCGTCCCACGGGCGGTCCTGCGCGCGGGCCTCCTGGACCGTCGAGAGGATGTCGTCGACCAGCCCGTACTCGGCGTACAGCAACTCGGCGTTCTCCCGCTGGGCCTCGGCCTGCTGCTCGAACCCCTCGATCGCGCCCTGCTGTTGTTCGATGATACGCTCGTGTTTGGCGATCTCCTCCTCGAAGTCGGGCCGTTGCTCGGTCGGGTCGGGCTCCTCCTCGTCTTCCAGCTCGAGTTCGAAGAAGTAGTCGTCCAGCGCCGTGAGGAAGCTGTCGGCGCTCTCGGCGGTCAGGCCCGCGTTCTCGTGTTCCTCGAGCGGGAACGGCGTGGCGTCGACGACCGGGCCGTCGACGGGCTCGTCCGCCGCCTCGTTCTCGCCGTCCTCCTCGATCGGCTCCCGGTACAGCCGCGGGTCGAAGTTCGCGTTTCGGACGTCGAGCGCGAGCCGTTCGATCGCCTCGTAGACGCGTCGGTAGTCGTCCTCGGTGGCGTCCTCGATGTCCAGTGCCTTCTCGACGCCGGCGCGGGTGCAGACCTCCTCGGCGTAGAGCCCGCCCATGTTGAGCTGGGTCGCCAGCGTCCGGACGACGTCCGTATCGGAATCCTCCATCTCGCGGTCGAACGCCTCCCGCGAGACCGACAGCGGGTTCGTCCGCGAGTCGGGGAACTCGTAGCGCGAACCCGGGACGACGGTGCGCGATTTCAGCCGGACGGTCTCGAGGCAGTCGATCACCTCGTACTCGCCGTCGGTGACGGCGATGTTCCCCTGCCCGAACAGCTCGACGATGATGCGGGTGGTGCCGTCGTCGCGCTCGAAGACGAACTCGAGGATGCGGTCGAACTCGAACTGCTCGACGCCGACGAAGTCCGCCCCCGAGAGGCGGTTGCGAAGCATCATCGCGAACTGCGGCGGTCGGCCGGGGGCGTCGGGCACCCGTTCGGGCGCGACCGTGTGGGCGCGTTTGACCTCCCCGACCTCGATCAGCAACTCGACGCGACCGCGGTCGAAATCGCGCATCTTGAGCCGCAGGAGGTCGTCGCCGTAGAGGTAGGCCTTGTCGACCTTCGCGCCCTCGTAGGTGCCGAACTCCCCGACGAGGGCCGCGAGGTCGACGCTCGTAAGCTCCCGCTTTGGATCCATACCTCTACCTGCCCGGCCCGGTCAAAAAGGCGTGTCGCTCCGGCTCGGCCCGGGCTCTCGTCCCGGGTCAGAAAGGCTCATCGGCGCCGAGCGCGTTCCCGCCGAGTATGGACACCGCAGGCTCGCCGCCGAGCGGAACCGACGCGAGGACGGAACGCGAACGTCGACGACTCCGGCCGGACGACGGGGTGGGACGATGAGCGCGCCGCAGGCGCCGGTCTGGACGGACGTCTCGAGGCTCCCGTCGTTTCTCTCGCGACTCGAGGAGTCCGGCGGTCTCTCGGTCCGCGCGCTGATCGAGGAGCTCGAGGTCGATCTCCCGGTCGACGGCGTCACCTACCACGACCGCGGGATCCGGATCCCCGGCCACGACGCGACGTTCGTCCACGAACCGACGGGCTCGCGCGGTCGCCCGGCCTTTAGCGTTCAGCTCGACACGATCGGGCCGCGAAACGGCTGGGCGATCTTCGACCGGACGCTCTCCTGGGACGTCTACCTGCTTCGGGCCGGTGACACCGCGGCGATCGCCTGGCTGAGCGACGAGGAGTATCGGATCGAGGAATCCGACCACTTCGATTCCAAACGCGACGCGATGGCGGCGGGGCGGTTCTCGTTCGGGATCTTCCTCTACGCCGGCGAGGCCTGGGAGGAACAGCAACGGCGGATACGGAGCACGAACGCGCCGGCGTACCTGCTGCGTGATGACGGCGAGCCGATGATCCCGAACACCCAATCGGAGTTCTACGCGCTCGTCGACTCGACGGTCACGGAGTTCCGGACGAGCGGGGCGGCGCCGGACTACCTCGGGCTGCTCGAACTCGAGGCGACGGTCGACGGGTAACCGGCTTATCCGGTCCATAATCGTTTTATTCGGATTTCTACCGAACGAGAAAACGGGAGCGCGGGTGCGCCGTCGGCGGTCCGCTCGAGGTGGGGGGAAAGCGTCGAGCGGCGGGAGTGGGGGGATGCCGACGGCGCGCCCGGATCAGGTACAGCGGGTGTGGCGCTGGTTGTCTGGGGGAGTGATCGATGCCGACGAACGTCGGCACCTGATGCTTCAGGTCACACCACTATAAAATTTTCGTAAGAAATACTATATTTTTAACCATCGATCAGACCTGATTCGAACGGGTCGTGACCCGAGGGTCAGTCCTCGTCGGCCGCGTCGCTTTCCCACCCTTCGGTGAAGATTCGGTCCTCGTCGACGCCGGCGTCCGCGAGCAATTCCTCCGTTTCGACGACCATCTCGGGAACGCCACAGACGTAGCAGTCGGCGTCTTCGAGGTCCTCGAGCGCCTCCGGGAGGTGGTCCTGGACGTGTCCCGTCCTGCCGTTCCAGGCCCGATCGTCGTCGGCGTCCGAGAGGACGTACTCCACGGACAGCGCTTCGGTCCCCGCCCGCAGCTGATCGATGCTCTCGCGGAAGATCAGGTGCTCCTGGTCGCGCTCGCCGAACACGAGCGTCGCGTCCCCGGTTCCCTCCTCGGCGTACTGCCTGACCATCGGGTACAGCGGGGTGATCCCCGTCCCGGTGGCGACGAAGACGGCGTCGCGGTCGGGGTCGCGAAGGTGGAGGTTGCCCTCGACCGGCTCGACCTCGACCTCGTCGCCCGGCGTCCGCTCGTGCATGTAGACGGACCCGGTGCCGTCGTCGTAGCGCTTGATCGTCAGGACGAGCTGGTTCGTCCCCGGTGCGTTTATCGCCGTGTACGGGCGGGCCTGTTCCTCGCCGTCAGCTTCGAAGTGGACCGCGGTGTGCTGGCCCGGGTCGAACTCGAAGCGGTGGTCGTCTGCGACGAGCCGGAACTGCTTCACGTCCGGCGTCATCCGGTGGATGTCGGCGACCGTCGCCGTCAGGGTCATACTACCACCTGCGGGCAGAAGCCACTAAGCCGTGCTGTCGGCACGTGCGGCCCGAAAAAAGAACCCGATCTGCGGGACTCGGCGTCGACCGTTAGGCCTTCTCGTCGACGGCGGCTTCGATCGCCGCGTACAGCTCGTCGGTCTCTTTCGTCGGCGAGTAGACGGTCCCCTCGACGCTGACCTGCGGGACGTCGTCGACGGACAGCTTCTCGATTTCTTCGACCGTCTCGTCGAGTTCGTCCTGGTAGGCCTCGCCCGCGGCGGCCTCGTAGACCGCCTCGGGGTCGTCGACGTCCGCTTTCTTCGCGACCCGCTCGAGTCGGTCGGGGGTCGCCCACTCCTCGTCCGTCTCGATGTTGATCGCGACGCACTCGACGAACGCCCAGAACTGCTCGGGATCGTGGTCCCAGACGGCGAGCCCGGCTCGAGCCAGCCGCGGGCCGTCGTCGCCGTGGAGCACCTTCCCGTCGAGGGAGGGGACCGCGTGAACCTCGAGGTCGACCGTCCCCTTCTTGACGTGGGTCTCGAGCAGGTCGACGAACTCCTCGAGCACGAACTCGGAGGTCTCCGGCGACTTCCAGGTGCCGAACAGCTTGATCGTCACCGGGGAGTCTCCCTCGCCGGCGATCGGGAACGCGGACTTCGGGTCGTCCGGCGTCGGGATCGGATCGAGCACGCCCTTCGGCTCCTCGAGTTCGTCCTCCTCGGTGGACTGGTCCGACTCGTTCTCGTCGTCGCCGTTCGCTCCGTTCCCGCCGTTTTCGCCGTTGTCCCCGTTTTCGCCGTTGGCTCCGTTGCCGTTCGACGAATCGTCGTCATCGTCGTCGCTGGAGAGGAAGTCTGTACATCCCGCCAGCCCGGCAATGGCCGCTCCACTGCCGACCTGCAGTACGCGTCGTCTCGTGCGGTTGTCTTGCGTCACGAGCTCGACTACTCCGTTCTCCGGAATTACTACTATTCAGGTAAGTCACTAGTTACGAAGTATATAATTCACCGAACTTCATTTCGGATTATACATTCGGCGATAATCGGTCGGCTAACCGACCGAAATGGACCGGTTAATACGGTCACGGATAGTTATACATTATCCAGATGGGATCGAAAAACGGTCCCGTCGACCGGTATCGGAACCGACTGACCCGGCGCTACGGGTCGAGGACGACCTCGCGGACGTCGTCGACGCCGGCGCGACGCACCGCGGCCCGAACCGGATCGCGGGCTCCGACGAGGTTGTCCGAGTCGCCGTCGAGGACGAGCAGCTTCCCCGGCGCGCCCGCTTCGAGCGGGCCCCAGTCCAGCCCCGCGAGTTCGGCGCCGTTGACCGTCGCCATCCGGAGGATCGTCTCGGCCGACAGCTCGGAACACTTCGCGAGGAACTCCATCTCCCGGAACATCGACGGCGAGTTGAGCATCACGTTGTCGGTGCCCAGCGCGAGCGTCGTCCGCTCGGCGAGTTCCGCGGCGGGCGGGAGCCCGACGCCGGTGACGAGGTTCGACCGGGGACAGAGCACGATCGGCACCTCGGCGTCGGCGATCCGCTCGAGGTGGTCCGGCTCGGGGTGGACGACGTGAACCAGGAAGTCGGGCTCGAGGTCGAGCGCGCCGTCGAGATCGCTCGGATCGCCCTCGCCCGCGTGGATGCCGAACGGCTTTCCCGCCTCGCGGGTCGCGGCCCGTTCGTCCTCGAAGTCGCCGTCGTTGGCGCCGCTGGCGCCGAACCCGTCGCCAGCCTCCATCGCCGCGACCGAGCCGCGGGCGAACGACAGCGCCTCGAGCTCGAGCCCGGCGGCGGCGTCCTCGAGCTGTTCGACGCCCTCGAGGCCGCCCTCCCTGAAGTCGAGACAGGCGGCGGTTCCGCCGCGTTGCATGTACCGCAGCGATCGGCCGATCGCGTCCACGAGCTCCTCGCGGGAGGCCTCCCGAAGGAGGCGGTGTTTCAGCCCGTCGGGCGGAGCCACGAGCTCCTCGAGCGAGAGCCCGCCGCCGGCCTCCTTCGCGATCGAGTCGCCGACGTGGGTGTGCGCGTTGACAAAGGGCGGCAGGATGACGTCCGAACTGTCGACCGACTCCTCCTCGATGGCTTCGATGCGTCCCTCGTCACTGATGACGATCCGTCCCTCGACGGGCTCGAGCGCCCGCCCGCGGAGGATCGTTCCGGTTCGCTCCATACCGACGAGTCGGCGGGCCCGCCCTTCAACGGTTCGCGTTCCGATCGACGATCAGTCGACGAACTCGTCCAGCGTCGTCTCCACCCCGTCCCGAACCTCCGTGACCAGGGCGCCCTCGATGTCGAGCCCGAGGACGTCGACGGCGGCTCGGCCGACCCGGTCGCGGAGCTCCGCGGGCGAGTAGACGCCCAGTCGCCACTGGGAGTACTGGGCGGCCCGCAGGGCGCCGACCAGCGGCGACTGCTCGCCGAGTCGACGCATCTCGCCGTTGACCATCACGCGACTGGTCGACTCGGTCATCGAGGGGCGGCTCGGGACGTCGAGGATGACGTGAGCCGGGTCGACGCTCGCCCGCTCGGCGATCTCGCGTTCGAACTTCCGGATCGCCTCGTGGTCGGCCTCGATGATTCCGTCGGGGACGTCGTCGATCTCGGCCCAGACCGCGCGCTTGAACAGGTCCCGGTGATCCAGTCGCCGCGAGAACGCGCTCGTCGCCTCGCAGTTACGCAGCGCAACCGTCAGATCGTAGTCGTCCATCCGCTGGAGTATCTCGGCGTCGACGCCCGCCTCCGGTGCCTCGAGCAGTCGTTCGGCGGCCCGTCGGAGCATCGCCTTGCTGATCCGGGCGACGCTGTGGCTGTACACCGTCGGGTTCATCAGCGCCCGCGCGACCAGCAGGCTCTCCGCGGTCTGGACGTTGCCCTCGGCGAGGACGAGCTCGCCGTCGGTAAACGTCAGCTCTCGGACGAGCCTGCCGTGGTCGATCGTCCCGTAGGGAACGCCCGTGTGGTGGGCGTCCCGCACGAGGTAGTCCATCCGATCGACGTCGAGCTCGCCCGAGACGAGCTGTCCGAACCGCCCCTCCCCGGCGACCAGTCCGGCGACCGTCTCGGGCTCGAGGTCGTGTTCTCGGAGGACGTCGCCGACCCGTCCGTCCGCGAGCAGCTCGCGGACGTCGTCGTGGTATCGTCCCGTTCGGCGGTGGGTCAGCGACTCGAGGTTGTGGCTGAACGGGCCGTGACCGACGTCGTGGAGCATCGCCGCGGCGTGGACGCGTTCGGCCTGTTTCCCCTCGATGCCGAGTCCCTCGAGAGCCTCGCAGGCGAGGTGGTAGACCCCGAGGCTGTGCTCGAACCGGGTGTGGTTGGCGGAGGGGTACACGAGCGAGACGGTCCCGAGCTGGGCGATGCGGCGCAAGCGCTGTACCTCGGGCGTGTCTAGCAGCTCCCGGGCGACGCCGTGGACTCGGATGTGGTCGTGGACGCTGTCCTTGATGGTCTTCATTGTCGGCGCTTCGCCGCGTTCGTACAAAAACCGTGGTACGAATCCGTCCGCGGTTGAATACGACGAGGGCAATACTTTACGCGTGGCTGCCGTTCCTTCGCACAGGATGACGGAACTGACGATCCCACCGGACGCCGACGAGGAACGCGCGGCACAGCTGGTCCGAGAGCACGTCGAGGTCGGCGATGTCGTCGAGGTGCGCAGCGAGGAGTGGGCCGACGAGCGACAGAACGTCGACGTCGAGGGGACGGTGACGGCCCTCGAACCCGGCTACCTCGAGCTCGACGAGCAACCCCCCGGCGAGGGGAGCGTCCGTTACGACGAGATCCACACGATCTCGACGATCGACTCCGCGTAGCGACCGTTGGGCCACTTCGGGCGCTAGTTCGGGCAGTCACCAGTGACCGGGTTCTCGGGTCGCTCGTCGTTCAGCACCCGCACCACGTCGCGGACGACCGTCTCGCGGAGTTCGACGATCGACTCCTCTGAGTACCACGCGACGTGAGGCGTGCAGACGGCGTCGTCCCGGCCGACCAGCGGCGAGTCCTCCGGCGGTTCGTTCGGCAACACGTCCAGCCCCGCAGCGGCCAGCTCGTCGTCTTCGAGGGCCGTCGCCAGCGCCCCGTCGTCGACGACCGCGCCGCGGGCCGTGTTCAGCAGGACGGCGTCGTCGCCCATCGCGGCGAACGCCTCGGCGTCGAACAGTCCCCGCGTCTCCTCGGTCAGCGGCGCGTGTACCGAGACGATGTCGGAGCGCTCGAGCAGTCCGCCGAACGACACCTCCTCGACGCCGTACTCGGCGAGCTCGGCGGCGGACTGGTGGGGGTCGTACGCGACGAACTCGAGATCGAACCCCGAGAGTCGCTCGGCGATCCGGCGGGGGATCGAGCCGAACGCCGCGAAGCCGAGGGTCTTCCCCGCCAGTCGGTGGATCGGCGCGCCGACCGTCCAGTCCCAGGTCCCCTCGGCGACCGCGCGGTCGTACAGCGAACTCCGGCGCACGCAGGCGAACAGGAGCGCGACCGTGTGGGTCGCCACCTCGTCCTGGCAGTAGTCGGGGACGTTGACCACGGCGACGCCCTCGTCGGCGGCGGCCTCGAGGTCGACCGCGTCGACGCCGATCCCGTACCGTCCCACGGCCGCGAGGTCGAGGGTCTCGAGGACCGCCCGATCGATCGGCGCGTACTGGACGAGCAACGCGTCGGCGTCGACCTCCCGTGCCGCCTCGATCACCCCGTTGGTGGTTTCGGCGTCGGCCGAGGCGAGTTCGACGTTCGCGTCGTCGGCGACGCCGCGTTCGATCTCGAGGTCGGGAAAGTCGAAGTCCGTGACAAGAATCGTGTCGGTCATCGATCGGTCGATTCGTTCGAGCGCCCTGCCGATAGGCGTATGGTCCGAGAGATCCGAAAAAAGACGGGTCGTGTCTACTCGAGGGAGACCCACTCGCCGCGCTCGTCGCTGTCCTCGATGGCCGCGAGGATCCGCTGGGCGGCCAGCCCGTCCTCGAAGCTGGGGTGGAACTCGCCGTCGCTATCGATCGCGCTGAGGAACTCGTAGTTCTCGTGGACGAACGTGTGCTCCCAGCCGATGACGTGGCCCGGCGGCCACCAGTGGTCGACGTAGGGGTCGTCCTCGTCCGTGACGAGGATCGTCTCGTAGCCGCGGTTCTCGTCTCGACGGAGGACCTCGAGCTCGTTTAGGCGCTCGAGGGAGAACCGCAAACTGCCCTCGCTGCCCTGGATCTCGATCGTGTGGTCGTTCTTGTGGCCCGTCGCGTACCGCGTCGCCTCGAGGGTCCCCATCGCGCCGTTTTCGAACTCGAGCTGGGCCGAGTAGGCGTCGTCGACGGTGACGGGCCGGGTCTCGCCGTCTTTCCCCTCTACAGGACGCTCGTCGACGAACGTCTGCAGGTGGCCGCTGAGCCGTTCGATCTCGCCCGCGTGCTCGTCGTCGCCGACCAGGAATCGCACGAGGTCGACCGTGTGCGCGCCCAGATCGCCGAGCACGCCCGAGCCCGCCATCTCCTCGTCGAGGCGCCAGGCCCACGGCGCCTCGGGGTCGACCAGCCAGTCCTGGAGGTATCGCCCGCGGACGTGGCGTACCTCGCCGATCTCGCCGTCGTCGATCAGCCGCTTCGCGTACCGGATCGCGGGGACGAACCGGTAGTTGAACGCACAGCCGTTCGGGGCGCCGGCCTCGCGTGCGGCGTCGGCCATCTCCTCGGCCTCCTCGAGGGTCGGGGCCAGGGGCTTCTCGCAGAAGACCGGCGTGCCGGCCTCGAGGGCGGCGATCGAGGGCTCGGCGTGGACGTGGTTCGGCCCGAGGTTGTAGAAGACGTCGACGTCGTCGACGACCTCGCGCCAGTCGGTCGCCGTCTCCGCGAATCCCAGTTGCTCCGCGGCATCGGAGAGGGCGTCCTCGTCGCGGCCGACGAGGACCTTACGCTCGACGTCCGGGGCGTCCGGGAAGAACATCGGCAGCCGAGCCAGTGCGTTCGCGTGGGCTTTCCCCATGAACCGGTAGCCGAGTACGCCGACTTCGAGGGTCATGCGCGACCGTTCACCACAGGTGTAGTTAGAAGTTTCCGTCTCTCGGCGCCTCGCCGCCGAACGCGGGCTCACGCGTTCGTTGCGAGCACAGGCCGCGCCTTTACTGAACCGGTCGACGAGGGTTGAGTCGTCATGAAAGCGCTCCGCTGGCACGGCGAACAGGACGTCCGCGTCGACGACGTCCCGAAGCCCGAGATCGAGGAACCGACGGACGCGATCGTCGAGATCACCGCGACGGCGATCTGCGGCTCGGATCTGCACCTCTACAACGACTTCATGCCGGGGATGCAGGAGGGCGACATCTTGGGCCACGAGCCGATGGGCGAGGTCGTCGAGGTCGGCGAGGAGGTCGACAACCTGCGGGAAGGCGACCGCGTCGTCATCCCCTTTACCATCAGCTGTGGCTCCTGTTGGTTCTGCGGGAACGATATGTACTCGCTGTGTGACGAAACCAACCCCAACGCCGAGATGGCCGCGGAGTCGATGGGCCACTCGCCGGCCGGCCTCTTCGGTTTCTCGCACACGCTGGGCGGCTACGACGGCGGTCAGGCCGAGTACCTGCGAGTGCCCCACGCCGACGTCGGGCCCATCAAGATCGACTCGAACCTCTCGGACGAGGAGGTCCTGTTCCTCTCCGACATCTACCCGACGGGGTACATGGCCGCCGAGAACGCCGAGATCGAGGAGAACGACACGGTCGCCGTCTGGGGCTGCGGTCCGGTCGGCCAGTTCGCCATCCAGAGCGCCTGGATGATGGGCGCCGACCAGGTGATCGCGATCGACCGGATTCCCGAACGCCTCGAGATGGCCCAGGGCCACGCCGACACTCAGGTGATCGACTACTCCGAGGAGGACGTCTACGACCGACTGATGGACGCGACCGACGACTACGGACCCGACAGGTGTATCGACGCCGTCGGCTCCGAGGCCCACTCGACCTGCGTCGACACCGTCCCCGACGAGCCCGACCGACCGTACGTGATCCAGCAGGCGGCCAAGTCCTGTCGCAAGGGCGGGACGCTCTCGATCCCGGGCGTCTACATCGACGGAATGGACGACGCGCCGATGGGCCCGATCATGAACAAGGCCCTGACGATCAACACCGGACAGACCCACGTCCAGGCCTACCTCGACGAGCTACTCGAGACGATCGAGGATGGACAGATCGATCCCTCCGAAATCATCACGCACACGGGCTCGCTCGAGGACGGCCCCGAGATGTACGAGAAATTCAACGACAAGGAGGACGACTGCGTCAAGGTCGTCCTCGAGCCCTGAGAAGGACCGAGGATCACGCTGTTCCGCCACGGTCGATCTCGCATCGAACGAGCCGCGAAACTGGATTCGTCGCCGCAAACGGTCGGTAGCTACCAGCGCTACTCGCCTCGAGTCGAGGAAGAGTTGCCGACCACCGTCGGTTGTTCCCCGGACGCGGGCATCGTGAAGTGGAAGATGGCACCGTTGCCGGGTTCCGATTCTACCCAGATCTCTCCGCCGTGTCGTTCGGCGATCCGGTCACAGAGCGCCAGGCCGATACCCGAGTCCGATCCTTCCTCGTCGGTGTGGGCGGTCTGGAACACGTCGAAGATCCGTTCTCGTTGCTCGGGATCGATACCGATACCCTGATCGGCGACTGCGAACTGCCACTTCCCGTCCGCACGTTCGGCGCCAACCTGGATCTGCGGAGCCTCGTCCCCGCTGTACTTGAGGGCGTTCGAGACGAGATTGCGAAATACCTGTGCGAGCTGGTCGGCGTCCGCAGTTACCGTCGGCAGTTCCTCGACCGTGATCGTCGCCTCGCTCTCTTCGATGTGGGGCTGGAGATCCGTGAGCACGTCCTCGAGGACCGCCTCGGCGTCCGTCGGCTCGAACGGTGCTCCCCGGGTTTCGACCCGCGAGTACTCGAGCAGGCTCTCGATCATCGCCTGCATCCGGTCGGCGCCGTCGACCGCGAACTCGATGAACTCCGCCGCATCCTCGTCGAGGGCGTCCTCGTAGCGATCCTCGAGCAGCTCGAGATAACTCGAGATCATCCGCAACGGCTCCTGAAGGTCGTGAGAGACGGCGTACGCGAACTGCTCGAGTCGCTCGTTCGACGCCTCGAGCCGTTCGACGCTCTCGTTTAGCTCCTGCTTCGTTCGCCTGAGTTCCGTCACGTCGGTGTACAGCGCGAACGCGCGCCTGTTTGCCGTTCCGACTTCGTACGGAACAACGCGAAGCTTGTAGTGACCGCCACCGCTCGAGCGGTCGACGGTCACTTCCGTCTCGTAACTCTCTTGCTCCGCGATGTGTGCCCTCACTTCGCTCTCGGTCTCGGTCTCTCGAAGCGGCACGGTCTCGAACAGGTTCTCGCCCTCGGCGGCTGCGCTCGTGTGTCCCGGGAACTCTTCGAAGACGGCGTTGGCCCGAACGACCGTTAGCTCGCCGTCCGAGTACCGGAGATCCACGATCGCGGACGGTGCGTTCTGGAACAACGATTCGAACCGCTGTTTCTCGGTTCGGATCTGCGCCTGTGTCGACTCGAGTTCGGTCGTCGTCGCTTCCAGCTCGGCGATGGATTGCTTGCGACGGGCCGTTTCGAGTCCCACGACGAGTCCGCCCACGCCCCCGACGAGGGTCACGAACGTCGCCTGGAACAGAATTACGTCGGGGTCGATCGCCGCTTCCGGAGTGAGGTGTTGATGCAGCGAGTACCCCCCGGACGCCAGCCCGGCGAGCACGTACCCACCCGTCGTCCGCGTGCCGATGATATCGTACCCGCTCGAGCCCTTGACGTTCGCGAACGCGTAGTATCCCGCGAGGCCGAACAGAGCCGAAAGGGCGACGAGCGACCACTGGCCGAGTATCGTCGGCACCAGTGGTGCGTCGTGCGCCCACAGGTGGTAGACGGAAACCCCCAGCGACAAGATGAACAGAATCCCGACGGCCGCGGGCCCCCACCGCAAAACGGACCGTCCGTTCATGCGTGGAACTTCTTTCGTGAGACAGTTATATATTAAGCCAAACGGTCGCCGGAAACGGCACTTCGGTGCCGGCTCCGACCGCGTCGTCGAACTCGGCGAGCGGATCGAACCGCCCGCTCGAGGATCAGCGGTTCCGGGGGCTACTCGAGCCCGCGCTCGACGACCGAGACGTCCTCGAGCGCCGCCAGCGACTCGAGCACGCTGTCCAGGTGCTCGGGACCGCTCCCTTCGAGTCCGACCGTCACGGGAACGCGGTTCGGGTGGTCGTCGGGGCCGCGGCGGGCGCGCTCGAGAACGTCGAGTTCCGCGCCCGCCGATTCGACGGTCTCGACGAGGTCGCCGACGGTCGTCGGCCAGCCCGCGACGGCCAGCCGGGCCTCGGCGTAGCGCCCCAGATTCTGGAGGCCAGCCCGGGTCAGCTCGGCGTGCTCGGTGAGGTCGACGTTCCCCCCGGAGACGACGACGGCGACGCGCTCGTCCTCGAGGGCGGTTTCCTCGGAGAGCGCGGCGGCCAGCGGGGCCGCGCCCGCGGTCTCGGCGACGGTCTTCGCCCGCTCGGCGAGCAGGGTAACCGCGGTCGCGAGCTCGCGGTCCGTGACGCCGACGACGTCGTCGACGACCTCGCGGGCGTTCGCGAACGTCGTCTCGAGCATCCGCGTGTCGGCGATCCCCTCCGCGACGGTGTCGACGTCCGCGAGTTCGTGGATGCGGTCGTTCTCAAGGGCGGGCTTGGCGTGGAGCGCCCCCTCGGGCTGCACCCCAACGACCCGAATACCCGGATCAGCAGCCTTCAGCACGGTGCCGATCCCCGAGATCAGCCCGCCCCCGCCGATGGCGACGAGGACGGTGTCGAGCGCGGGGTACTGCTCGAGCAGCTCGAGGCCGACGGTGCCCTGGCCCGCGATGATCGCCTCGTCGTCGAAGGGGTGGACGAACGTCTCGCCGGTCTCCGCGGCCCGCTCGAGGGCGTACTCGTAGGAGCGCTCGTAGATCTCGCCCTCGACGATGACTTCGGCGCCGTAGCCGCGGGTGGCCTCGATCTTCGCCGCTGGGGTGACCTCGGGGACGACGATGGTCGTCTCGATCCCCAGGAGGTCGCCCGCCAGCGCGACGCCCTGGGCGTGGTTGCCCGCGCTCGAGGCGATCACGCCCGCCTCCCGTTCGCTCTCGGAGAGCTGGGCCATCCGGTTGTACGCGCCCCGGATCTTGAACGAGCCCGCCCGCTGGACGTTCTCGAGTTTGAGCCCGACCGACGCCGCGCCGCTCAGTTCGGCGAACGTCCGCGAGGTGTCAAGCGGCGTGCGGTGGACGACGTCGGCGATGCGGTCGCGGGCCGCCTCGACGTCCGCCCGCGAGATGCGACCGTCGCTCACCGCGTCCCCCCTGTAGCCGCGGTCGACCGCGACGTCGACGCCCCTTGCTCCTCGAGCGCGCGGATCGTTTCCACGAGGACCGCGGCGCCGTGCTCGAGGCTGCGCTCGTCGACGTCGAAGTGGGGCGTGTGGTGGCTGTCGGGGTGGTCGGTGCCGACGATCAGGTAGGTTGCCAGCCCGCCCTCCGCCTGGACCCGCTCCATCAGGAAGGTCGCGTCCTCGCTGGCGCCGAAGTCGGCGCGCTCGACGACGCGATCGACCCCCTCGACGCCGCGGGCGACGTCGGCGACCACGGCGGCGAGTTCGGGGTCGCTGTCGGCCCGCGGGGACTTGCTGACGACGTCGACCTCGGCCTCGCAGTCGTGCAGCGTCGCCGCGGAGCGGACGATCCGTTCGAACCGCGATTCGACGTACTCCATCAGCTCGGTCGTCTCCCCGCGGGCCTCGGCCTCCATCCGCGCGTGCTCGGCGATGACGTTGCTCGCGCTGCCGGCCTCGGCGTAGCCGACGTTGACGCGGGTCATCCCGTCGCTGTGGCGCGGGATCGCGTAGATGTTTTCGATCGCCGTCCCCATTGCGTGCATGGCGTTTGCCCCCTCTTCGGGCGCCTTGCCCGCGTGGGCCGACTCGCCCTCGATCTCGACGTCGAGGTGGGCCATCGCCAGGGGCTTCTCGATCCCGGCGACGACCTCGCCCGTCGGGTGGTCGAGGCCGACGTGGACCGCCAGCAGGTAGTCCAGGTCGTCGGCGAAGCGGCTCCTCGCCATCGGACAGCCCCCGCCGCTGACCTCCTCGGCGGGCTGGAAGAAGACGACCAGCCGACCCGAAAAGTCGCTCTCGGCGATCGCCTCCAGCGCCGCGAGCCCCCAGGTCATGTGGGCGTCGTGGCCGCAGGCGTGCATCGCCCCGTCGATCTTCGAACGGAACCCCTCGGCAGCCGGGAGGTGGTCGACGTCGTCGGCCTCCTCGATGAACAGCCCGTCGATGTCGACCCGGAGGCCGATCGACGGCCCCTCGCCGCGGTCCAGCACCGCGACGGCACCGGTGTTTCCGCCGGCCATACACTCGAGGGCGTCCTCGTCGGCCCCCCACTCGCGGGCGCGCTCGCGCCAGTCCTCGAGTCGTTCCTCGTCGGGAACGGCCATGCGGTCGGCCGGGTCGTAGGCGTCGGCGCCGACGGCCAGTTCGTCGACGCCGATGCGCTCGAGTTCCTCGACGAGGCGGTACGTGGTGTAGAACTCCCGCCAGGCGGGCTCCGGGTGACAGTGGAAATCCCGGCGAACGGCGGACAGCCGGTTTCGGATCGGTTCGCTCATGGGGGTCGATGACTCCCCCCACGAACTTAATTGTACACAATTGTCGTTAACGTCGGCTACACAAAAAGGATAAGGTAGATGGTGACAATCGTACGCCAACGCGTCGCTCAGGCGTGAACTATCATGAGCAAGCCAGATATCGTCGTCCTCCGCGAGGGGACGGAAGGACTCTCGATGGAATCGTACGCCGAAACGCTGCGCGAGCGCCTCCCCGAGGCGACCGTCGAACTCGCCCGCACGCCGAAAGAAGAACGGGAACTCGTCCCGCAGGCCCGGATCGTCACGGGCGTCACGATCGAGGAGGAACTGCTCGAGGACGCCGATCGCCTGGAACTGTTCGCGTGTACGTTCGCCGGCACCGACCACGTGCCGATGGACGCGCTCGCCGAACACGGCGTCGTCGTCACCAACGCGGGCGGGATCCACGCACCCGGCATCGCCGAGCAGTCGATCGCCAACATGCTCGTCTTCGCGCGGAACCTCCACGAGGGGTGGCGACGCAAATCGAACGGCGAGTGGCGCCACTTCCAGTCTCACGAGTTCACCGACAGCACGGTGACGGTCGTCGGCCTCGGCTCGATCGGCCAGGAGATCGTCCAGCGCCTCGAGGGCTTCGAGGTCGAGACGATCGGGATCCGCTACACGCCCTCGAAGGGCGGCCCGACCGACGAGGTGCTCGGCTTCGAGGAAGACGACGTCCACGACGCCTTCGCCCGCAGCGAGTACGTCGTGCTCGCCTGCCCGCTGAACGACCTCACCCGGAACCTCGTCGACGCCGAGGCGCTGGCGACGCTGCCGCCCGAGGCCGTGATCGTCAACGCGGCGCGGGGCGGGATCGTCGACACCGACGCCCTGGTCTCGGCGCTGCAGTTCAACGGAATCCGGGGCGCCGCCCTCGACGTCACCGACCCCGAACCGCTGCCCAACGACCACGAGCTCTGGGACCTCGAGAACTGTCTCATCACGCCCCACACGGGCGGCCACACGCCGAAACACTGGGATCGACTGGCCGACATCGTCGCGACGAACGTCGACGCGCTCGAGGACGGCCGCGGATTCGAAAACGTCGTCTTCCGTCCGGATTCGAGTTGATCGCATGGCCAGCGACGACACCCGGTCGGCGACCGATCACGGCGATCGAACGACGACCGACCACAGCGATCAGACCGCGGCGCCCGAGGACGTTCGGTTAGGGCCGCCCGACGATCCGCGGGCCGAGGATCCCGCCGCCGACCCGCGGGCGGACTACGACTACGTCGGCGGTCGGGTCGACCGTCCGAGACTCGTCTCCGACCTCCGGCGACGGATCGACGGCGAGGTCCGGTTCGACGAGTACTCGCGGGAGCTGTACGCGACCGACGCCAGCGCCTACGAGATGACGCCCATCGGCGTCGTCCTGCCGCGATCGACCGCGGACGTCGCCAGCGTCGTCGCCTACTGCGCCGACCGCGAGATCCCGGTGCTGCCGCGGGGCGGCGGAACGAGCCTCGCGGGACAGGCGGTCAACGAGGCCGTCGTCCTCGATTTCACCGCCCACATGGGCGACCTCCTCGAGATCGATCCCGACGATCAGCGGGCGACCGCGCAGGCGGGGGCCGTCCTCGCCGAACTCAACGACGAGATCGAACCCCACGGACTGAAGTTCGCGCCCGACCCCGCCGCGGGAAATCGCAGCACGGTCGGGGGCGCGGTCGGCAACAACTCGACGGGCGCCCACTCCCTGCAGTACGGCAAGACCGACGCCTACGTCGAGGAAGCGGAGGTCGTCCTCGCGGACGGCTCCGTCGAACGGTTCGGCGAGGTCACAGTCGGGAAGCTGCGCGAGCGGGCCGACCCCGAGGGGACCCTCTCCGAACGCATCCACGAGGCGCTCAGGCGGGTGATCGACGAGGAGAGCGAGGCCATCGCCGAGGCGTATCCCCAGCTCAAACGGAACGTCTCGGGGTACAACCTCGATCGACTCGTCGCGGAGGCCTACGGCCGTCCCGACGCGTTCGGCGAGAACAGCGGCGAGTCCGTCGATCTCGACGGCAGGCCCGACCCCGACGCGACGGTCAACCTCGCGCGCGTGTTCGCGGGCAGCGAGGGGACGCTTGGCGTGCTCACCGAGGTCGAGGTCTCCCTCGAGCCGATCCCCGAGACCACGTCGGTCGCCCTGCTGACCTACGAGGACCTGCTCGAGGCGATGGCCGACGTCGACACCATCGTCCGGAACCACGACCCCGCGGCGATCGAGGCGATCGACGACGTGTTGATCGACCTCGCCGAGCGAACCGAGGAGTTCGCCGACGTCGTCGCGCAACTTCCCGCGGGCACCGAAACCGCGCTGCTCGTGGAGTTCTACGCCGAAAGCGACGACCACGGCCGCGAGCAGGTCGCCGATCTGCTGGCCGACCGACTCCCCGACGAGACCGTCCCGGAGCCGACCGCGGACGAGGGCGACGCGGGGAACGCGACCGCCTCCGGCGACCCCGTCCGCGCCTTCGACGCGCTCGAGGCCCACGCGCCCGACGAGCGCGCCGAACTCTGGAAGCTTCGCAAGAGCGCGGCGCCGATCCTGCTCTCGCGAACCTCCGACGCCAAGCACATCTCGTTCATCGAGGACACCGCGGTCCCCACCGAGAACCTCGCCGACTACGTCGCCGACTTCAAGGAGGTGCTCGCCGAGCACGACACGTTCGCGAGCTTCTACGCCCACGCGGGGCCGGGCTGTATGCACATGCGCCCGCTGGTCGACACCAAAAGCGAGGCCGGCCTCGAGGAGTTCGAGTCCCTCGCCGACGCGGTGACGGATCTGGTCGTCGAGTACGGCGGTTCCGTTTCGGGCGAGCACGGCGACGGCCACGCCCGAACCCAGTGGAACCGCAAGCTGTACGACGAGGACGTCTGGGCGCTCTTCCGCGATCTCAAGTCGGCGTTCGACCCCGACTGGCTGCTCAATCCGGGAACGGTCTGTGGCGACCATCGGTTGACCGAGAACCTGCGGTTCGACCCCGACTACGAGTTCGAGGCCGGCTTCGAACCCGCCCTGCGCTGGGAGAACGAGAACGGCTTTCAGGGGATGGCCGAGCTCTGTCACGGCTGCGGGGGCTGTCGCAGCGAGCAGGAGACCACCGGCGGCGTGATGTGTCCGACCTACCGCGCGGCCGAGGAGGAGAGTCTCAGCACCCGCGGGCGGGCGAACATGCTTCGCCAGGCGATGAGCGGCGACCTCGAGGCCGACGCCACCGACACGGAGTTCCTCGCCGAGATCATGGACCTCTGTATCGGCTGCAAGGGCTGTGCTCGGGACTGCCCGAGCGAGGTCGACATGGCCAAACTCAAGGCGGAAGTCGAACACGCCGCCCACCAGGAAGGCGGTGTGGGCCTGCGCGAGCGCCTGTTCGCGAACGTCGACCGGCTCAACGCCGTCGGCTCCGCGCTGGCCCCCATCTCGAACTGGGCCGCCTCGCTGCCCGGATCGGGACTCGTCGCGGAGAAGACCCTCGGAATCGCCCGCGAGCGCGACCTCCCCTCGTTCGCCGACGAGAGCCTCGAGGACTGGTTCGACGCTCGAGGGTCGCGAGTCGACCCCGCGGAAGCCGACCGCAAGGTCCTGCTCGTCCCCGACGCCTACACCAACTACAACCACCCCCGAGCCGGCAAGGCGACGGTGCAGGTCCTCGAGACCGCGGGCGTCCACGTCCGGATCCCCGAGGAGGTGGCGGCGACCGGTCGTCCGGCCCACTCGAAGGGCTTTCTCGACGTCTCCCGCGAGCGCGCGCGAACGAACGTCGAGGCCCTCGCCCCGTCCGTCGAGGACGGCTGGGAGGTCGTCGTCGTCGAGCCCTCCGACGCCGTCATGCTCCAGTCCGACTACCTCGACCTGCTCTCGGGTCCCGACGTCGAGGCCGTCGCCGAGAGCACCTACGGGGTCATGGAGTACATAGAGCGGTTCGATCTCGTCGATCGGCTCCCGACCGCCGATCCCGGCGAGTCGCTGACCTACCACGGCCACTGCCACCAGAAGGCGACGAAGAAGGACGGCCACGCGGCCGGCGTCCTCGAGACGGTCGGCTACGAGGTCGACGCGCTCGACTCGGGCTGTTGTGGCATGGCCGGCTCCTTCGGCTACGAGGCCGAACACTACTCGCTCAGCCGGAAGATCGGCGACGTCCTGCTCGAGCAGATCGCCGGCAGCGACGGCGAGACGGTCGTCGCCCCCGGCGCGTCCTGCCGGAGCCAGATCGCGGGCTACGACGGCCGCGAGGAGCCGACCCACCCGATCGAGAAGGTCTCCGAGGCGCTGTCGGGCGCTCCAGCCCGGTAACGTCTCCACCGAACGGTTCGGCCGTCTCACCGCCGTTCGGTTCGAACGTCGGAACGTCTTCGACGATCCCGCGAGATCGGTCGCTACCGCGGGCCGGCGGTCGAATCCGCCGCTACGGCCAGAGCCCGCGGGTCGCCTTCGCCTCCGCGATCCGCGAGAGCGCGACGACGTAGGCCGCGTCCCGCCAGCTCAGGTCCTTGTCCTCGACCTCGGTCCGGACGTTGTCCCAGGCATCGAGCATCTTCTCCTCGAGTTCCGCGTTGACCTCTTCGAGGGACCACTTGCGGCGGTTGATGTCCTGGAGCCACTCGAAGTACGAGACGGTGACCCCGCCCGCGTTCGCGAGGATGTCCGGAACGACGGGGACGCCCCGCTCCTCGAGGATCGTGTCCGCGGCGAAGGTCGTCGGCCCGTTCGCGCCCTCGACGACGACGTCGGCCGCGATGTCGTCGGCGTTGTCGGCGGTGATGACGTTGCCGATCGCCGCGGGGATCAACACGTCGACGTCGAGTTCGAGGACCTCCTCGTTGGTGAGCGTTTCAGGAGCGTCCTGTTGCATGACCGCCTCGGGTTCCTCCTCGTGGGTCGGGATCGACTCGATGTCGAGCCCGTCGGGGTCGTAGATCGCTCCGTTGACGTCGCTGACCGCGACGACGTCGGCGCCCCACTCCTCGAGCAGGCGCGCGGCGTTGGCGCCGACGCTGCCAAAGCCCTGGACCGCGACCGTGGTGTCCGAGAGCTCCTCGCCGTAGTAGTCGACGGCCTCGCGGGCGATGATCGCCGTCGAGCGACCGGGCGCTTCCCCGCGGCCGTAGCTGCCGCCGATGACGGGCGGTTTCCCGGTGACGACGCCGGGGATCGTCTCGCCCTGCTGCATCGAGTAGGCGTCCATGAACCAGGCCATCGTCTGGGCGTCGGTGCCCATATCGGGCGCCGGCACGTCCGTCGTCGGACCGATGACGTAGCGCAGCTCCTCGGCGAACCGCCGGGTGAGCCGCTCCTTCTCGTCGTCGCTCAGGGACTTGGGGTCGATCGAGATTCCGCCCTTCCCCCCGCCGAAGGGCAGGTCCATCACGGCGCACTTCCAGGTCATCCACATCGAGAGCCCGATGCACTCGTCGGCGTTGACCTCGGGGTGGTATCGCAACCCGCCCTTGTACGGCCCCCGAACGTCGTCGTGCTGGGCGCGATACCCCGTGAAGACCTCCACCGAGCCGTCGTCGCGCTCGAGGGGAACCGACACCTGCTCGACGCGCGTGGGGTGTTTGAGCCGTTCGATGACGCCGTCGTCGACGTCGACGTGGGTCGCGGCGCGCTCGAGCTGGCGGCGAGCCGTGACCAGCGCCGAGTCGAGCTGTTCCTCCGGTTTCGTCTCTTCGGGTTGTTGCGTGCTCATCTTACGCTGTGAACAATTTTTGCGGGAACTCCGCAAGTGTTTCGACTCCGTTCTCCGTGACGACGAACGTCTCGCTGATCTCCATCCCGATCTCCTCGGTCCAGATCCCGGGGATCATGTGAAACGTCATGTTCTCCTCGAGCACCGTCTCGTCGCCCGGGCGGATACTCGCGGTGTGTTCGCCCCAGTCCGGCGGGTAGCCCAGTCCCATCGAGTAGCCGATCCGATCCTCCTTCTCGATCCCGTACTGCGCGATCGTCTCCCGCCAGGCCTTCTCGACGGCCTCGCAGGTGACGCCCGGTTCGGCGGTCTCGAGGGCCGCTTCGATCCCTTCGACGACGATGTCGGCGGCCTCCTCGAGTTCGGCGGGCGGGTCGCCGACGAACGTCGTCCTGGCCAGCGGGGAGTGATACCGGTGGCGACAGCCCGAGAGCTCGATGATCACGGGGTCGCCGTCCTCGAACTCGCGGTCGGTCCAGGTGAGGTGGGGCGTATCGGTGTGGTCGCCCGAAGGCATCAGCGGGACGATCGAGGGGTAGTCCCCGCCGAACTCGTCGGTGCCACGAATCAGGGCGTCGTAGATCTCGGCGGCGACCTCGTACTCCGGGACCCCCTCGCCGATCGCGTCGATCCCCGCCTGCATCGCGTTCTCCGAAATTTCGGCGGCCTGGCGCATGTACTCGAGTTCCCGCTCGGACTTTTTGATCCGTACCCAGCCGACGAGCAGGGTGGCGTCCTCGAACGTCGCCTCGGGAAGGTTCTCCTGCAGGCGCGTGTAGGACTTCGCGGTGAAGTAGGCGGCGTCCATCTCGAGGCCGATCCGCCCGTCGGCGACCTCGAGTTCCTCGAGGACGCCCGCGATGTAGTCCATCGGATGCAGGTCGTGGGGCGAGTGGACGTGGTCGTCGCTGTAGGATCGGATGTGCTCCTTGGAGAGCCAGGTCGTCGCCCGCGCGCCGCCCGCGTCCATCTCGCGGCCGACCCAGATCGGCTCGTCGCGCTCGAGGGTGACGACGACGGCCTGGTGGACGTAAAACGACCAGCCGTCGTACCCCGCGAGGTAGTTCATGTTCGCCGGATCGGAGACGACGATCGCGTCGAGGTCCTCCTCGCGGAGTCGCTCCTTGGTCCGGGACAGTCTGCGTTCGTACTCCCGCTCGTCGAAAATCGTCTGTGGCATGGGACGCTCTACCGGGAAGTCGTGCAGTGGCGATAAAAAATTTGTGTATAATGATTACAGTAACTGTGTACGGGTCGGCCCGGTTCGTACGCAGTGGTAGCCAGTTACATGGCGTCGGAAACCGTCCCTTCGCGTATGGCCGAATCCGAACTCGCGGATCGGAAGTGTACCGCCTGTACCGGCGACGAGGACCCCCTCGAGGGCGAGGAGCTGATCCCCCTCTTCGAGGAACTCGATCGGGACGTCTGGGAGGTCGTCGACGAGCACCACCTCGAGGGCACCTACGCGTTCACAGATTTCCGGGACGCACTGGAGTTTACGAAGGAGGTCGGCGAGCTCGCCGAGGCGGAGTTCCACCACCCCGACATCCACCTCTCGTGGGGCGAGGTCGCGATCGAGCTGTGGACCCACAAGATCGACGGCCTCCGGGAGACCGACTTCGTCATGGCCGCGCGGATGGATCGGTTCTACGAGGAGTACGACGATCCGGAGTAGTCGATCCGCAGCCTTCGCTCGAGGGCGGCCCCCGGAAACGGTTAGGGAGCGCGCGTCGTGGGTCGCGTATGGGCATCGACGACACGCTCTCGGCGCTTCCCGACCCCGGGGGCCACAGCTTCCCCGACTACTCGCTCCCCAAGGGCGATCCGGTGATGCCGATCGCGGTCACGCGCGAGGAGCTACGGACCTTGCTCGAGCTGTACGACACCTTCGCCGCGGTCGACCCGACCGGGCTCGACTCGAACCCGTTTCTCCGATCGACCACCCGCTTTCTCGAGCAGACGTTCGGCACGCCGGTGTACCGCCCCGACGAACAGCTGGTCGACGACGTCGCGGCGATGCTCAACGACTTCTCCGACGACCTCGCGGGCGAGTCGGTCGGCGTCGTCGACGCGACGCCGAAACACCACAAGACGCTGTACTTCTTCCTGACGTCCTGTCGAGCCTACCGCTCGGCGATGCACATCCAGTTCGCGCCCGACGAGGCGGCGATCGATACCCTCTACGAGATCTACGAGCGCGTCGTCGACCAGGAGATGTACCTCAAGCGGCCCCAGACCGTCCTCGAGTAGTACCGAAACCTCGCGGTCGTCCTCGGTGCCGGCGTCGGACGCCGAGCGAACCCGTACCCACCGGAGGGGGGCGACCCCTAGCGTCCCGCTCGAGGCGAGGAGCCGACGGCGGTCCCGAAGTTCGGTTCCGCGGTCGGGACCAGACCGCTTATTTCGGTGGGAAACGCCCCTTCTCGCAATGACGAACCAGGACCTCATCGACGCGTTGCGCGCGGCCGACGCGGTGCAGTTCGGCGAGTTCGAACTCTCCCACGGCGGCACGAGCGAGTACTACGTCGACAAGTACCTCTTCGAGACCGATCCCGACTGTCTCGAGGCGATCGCCGAGGCGTTCGCCGAGCGCCTCGAGCCCGACGACACGCTCGGCGGCGTCGCCCTCGGCGCGGTGCCGCTCGCGGCCGCGACGAGCGTCGCGGCGGGGGCCCCCTACGTCATCGTCCGCAAGCAGCGCAAGGAGTACGGCACCTCCAACCTGGTCGAGGGTCGCCTCGAGGAGGGCGAGGAGGTCGTCGTCCTCGAGGACATCGTCACCACCGGAACGAGCCTGGTCGAGGCCGTCGAGGCGCTGCGCGAGGCGGGCGCGACCGTCGAGCGCGCGCTGGTCGTCGTCGACCGTCAGGAGGGCGGCCGAGAGACCGTCGAGGACGCGGGCCTCGAGATGGAGGCGCTCGTAACAGCGGAGGAACTGCTGGCGGAGCGGGAGTGATCCCGTCTCCGGTCTCCAGCGAACCGTAATGACCCTCGACGTTGCGCCGTCCGTTCCGCGAGAGCAACAGACGATCCGACTCTCACCGGCGAACGTGGATTCGTTCCGGAAGTGGACCGTCGAGGGAACCGGACTAACGGCCGCCGCCCGCGTTACCGACTCCGAGGAACGGATCGCGCTCGTCAAGAACAGCTGGTCCGACGGCTGGATCGTCCCCGGGGGCGCGGTCGAACCGGGCGAAGCGCTCGCCGACGCCGCGCGACGCGAAGTGCGCGAGGAGACGGGGCTCGAGGCAACTATCGACGACCCGCTGCTCGTCGTCGAGCAGACGTACGTCTCCGACCCCGACATCCGACTTTCGGCGCAGTTCGTCGTCTTCGACGCTCGAGCGAACGGGTCGATTCCCGATACCGAGCAGCTGGGCGTCGAACCCGGCGAGATCGAGGCAGCTCGCTGGTTCGAAACGCTGCCCCCCGAACTCCACGAGGACGCCCTGTTTCGGTCGTATCTTCGGGGATAGCGACAGGCTGGTGCCGTTCCCCGTTCACTCCTACTGGCCGTACGATTCGAACTTCTCGAGGACCGTCTCCAGCTGCTCGTCGGAGAGCCGCCGCGGCTCCAGACCCGCAGAGCGCGTCTCGAGGTACAGTCGAGCCAGACTCTCGACGTGGTAGGTGTTCTCGAGGGCGGTCTCGAGGTCGGGCGCCGTCACCACGAGCCCGTGGTTCTCGATGAACGAGGCGGTCGAGCCGGCTTCGTCCATCGCCGCGACGATGTTTTCGGCCAGCCGATCGGAGCCGTAGGGGGCGTACTCGGCGACGGGCACTTCCTTGCCGACGGCGACGATCATGTAGTGGATCGGCGGCAGCGGCTGGTGGGCGACCGCCAGCGCCGTCGACCACGGCGAGTGGGTGTGGACGATCGCGCCGACGTCCTCGCGGCGGTAGATCGCACTGTGCATCGGCACCTCGCTGCTGGGGGCCATCTCGCCCTCGCGCTGCTCGCCGTCGACGCCGACGACGGGCGTCTCGGCGACGTCGAAGCTGTCGTAGGGGACGCCCGTCGGCGTGATGGCGAAGGCGTCGCCGTCGGTTCCCTCCCGGACGCTCAGGTTCCCCGTCCGTGCGGGGGTCAGTTCGGCCAGCTCGGCGGCGTGTGCGACGACCTGTCGGCGCTCGGACTCGAGAATCACGGTACCAGCTCCGTTAGCTCCCCGACGGCATCTATCCTGTGGTCGGGTTCCCGCCGTCCCTCGAGGGGCTCGTCGGGGTCGGCGTTCCAGAGCACCGTCTCGAGACCGACCGCGTTGGCGCCGACGATGTCGGCGCCGACGTTATCGCCGACCATCACCGCCTCCGAAACGCGCCGGTCCAGCCGCGCCAGCGGCAGGGTGAACATGACCGAGCCCGGCTTCTCCCGCCCCGTCTCCTCCGAGGTGACCAGAACGTCGATGTACTCGTCGAGCCCGAGTTGCTCGACTTTCGCCAGCTGGATGCGGGTCGTCAGGTTGGTCGTGATCGCGACGTCGACACCGTTCTCCCGCAGAGTCTCAAGGGTCGTCTCGACGCCCGGGAACAGCGCCATCTCCTCGAGGTAGCCCTCCCAGAACGCCTCGCCGAGCGCCAGGGCGTCGCCAGCTCTGGGTTCGCCGGTGTGTTCCTCCACCGCGCGCTTGAAGTAGATGAACCGCTCGTGGGTCGCCGCCGTCCCGGAGAGTTCGCGCTTGACCTCGAGGCGGCCCGCTCGGTAGAACTCGTCGAAGGCGTCGCGGTCGAACTCGTACCCCAGTTCGCGGGCGGTCTCGAGGGCCGCCTCCATCCCGGCCTCCTTGCAGGGCGCGTACGGGTAGAGCGTGTCGTCGAGGTCGAAGAGAACGACGTTCGCCGTCATACGCTATCCGTTACGGCGAAGCAGGAAACGAGTACCGATCGTACAGTCGTCGGCGGGCTACGCGCGGTCGTCGCTCGAGCCGTAACACTCCTCGAAGAAGGCGACCTCGAGGTCGACGGTCCGGCGGAACAGCTCTTCGACTCGCCGCTGGCGTCGCGGCGAGCACTCTTCGCCGACCGCATCGAGCTGGTCGCGGAGTTCGTCGACGAACTCGACGAACGACCCCACCGCGTGGAGGTCGATCCACTCGGCGTAGTAGAAGGGAAGATCGGTCCCGTCGCTGGGCGGCTCGGTATCCGGATCGCCGTACTCCGTCGCGACCGCGGTGGCCCACTCCCGATAGATCCACTCCGCGGGAACGAGGACGGGCAGCGTCTCGGCGTACCCGCCCTCTCGAGCCGCACGTCCCAGTAGGTCGACCAGCGCGGCCGCGGTCGGCGAGGGGTCGGGGTTCGTCCATCGCGACTCGGACACGCCCAGCGCATCGAACGAGCGCTCGAAGTAGTCGTTCTCCTCACCGGTGACCGTCTCGAGGAACTCGATCAACGGGCGCTTCGCCTCGATCCCCGGCGCCTGCCCGACCGCGAACCCGAAGGTCCCCACCAGCGCCTCGAGGAAGGCGTAGTCCTGCACGAGGTAGGTCGCGTAGGCGTCCATCTCGAGCGTACCCGCACCCAGCTCCCGGGTGAACGGGTGCGTGATCGCGTCCGACCACGCCGGCTCGGAGCGCTCGCGGAGCCAGTCGGTGAAGCGGGGGTCGGCGACGGTCTCCACGTACGCCCCGTAGGACGCCGGTGCCGAATCGGCGGTCACAGCTCCCACCCCTCCCGCGTGTAGGCCATCTCCCAGAACCGGTACTCGAGTTTGGCGCTGGTCAGGAACCCCTCGCGCATCGCCTCGCGCTCGCCGGGGTACCGTTCGCCACAGCGGTCGACGAACTCGCGACACCAGTCGGTCGCCTCGCGGAACTCGTCGCTCGTGTACATCTCGATGAACGGCGTGTAGCGGTGCTCTTCGGTCGCGATTTCGGCCATGTGCTCGGCGACGTCGAGATACCCCTGCATGCACGGATAGAGCGCCCCGGCGATCTCGGCGATCGAGCCCTCGTGGGCCGTTCGCACGAGAAAGCTCGTGTACGCGACGCAGGTCGGGGCCTTCTCGACGCGCTCGAGTTCTTCGACCGAGATCCCGTAGTCGGCGGCGAACTCCCGGTGGAGCTCCATCTCGTGGTCCAGTACCTGGTGGGCGACGCCCAGCAGGTGGGTCATCGTCGCCTCGTCTCGGGCCTTCCCGCCTGCGATCGCGAACAGCCGCGCGTAGTCCAGCAGGTACCGGTAGTCCTGTTTCACCCAGTGTTCGAACGCGTCCTCGTCGAGGGTGCCCTCGGCGAGTTCGACCACGAAGGGGTGGTCGAGTTGGGCCTCCCAGACGTGGCTGCCGTCCTCGAGGAGGTCGTCGCTGAATGCCATCGTCGGTGGTTCGACCCACTCCAGGATATAACTAGCGAATACAATCTAAGAATACTCGCGACTGTCTGCGGATTCGCCGACGTAGGCGGGACACCGACGCGATCGCTCGAGGCCCGGTGCGATCCGAGCGCACACCATCACAACGCTTTTATCCCGCTCGAGACAACTCGTAGCCACGATGGTAGGTGTCCGCTTTACAGGGGCTCTCGCCCGCTTCTAACCACCACCTACCGTTCGCTGCGTCGGACGCGATCCGCCAGCGAGCGGCGTGCGCGGACGCCCGTCCGAACTTCTCACCGAAGTTCCCAAACCGATTACAGCCATGTCAGAATCAGATTCACAGGAACGGATAGCGGTCGTACTGCCAGACGGATCCGAACTCGAGGTCGACGCCGGCGCGACGGTCGAGGACTGCGCCTACGAGATCGGGCCCGGACTCGGAAGCGACACGGTCGCGGGCAAACTCGACGGCGAACTCGTCGCCAAGGAGGAACCCGTCTACGACGGCGCCGAACTCGAGATCGTCACGGACGGCTCCGAGGAGTACCTGCGCGTGATGCGCCACTCGGCCTCGCACTGTCTCGCCCAGGCCGTCGAGCGACTGTACGACGACGAGGAGGTCAAGCTCGCGATCGGCCCGCCGACGGACGAGGGCTTTTACTACGACTTCGACAACCTCGAGATCGACGAGGAGGACCTCGCGGAGCTCGAGCGCGAGATCGAGGAGATCGTCGCCGCGGACTACGAGATCGAGCGCGAGGACGTCTCGATCGAGGAGGCCGAACAGCGACTGGCGGACGAACCGTACAAGCTCGAGCTGCTCGAGGAGTTCGCCGACGAGAACGACCGGGTGTCGTTCTACAAACAGGGCGAGTGGGAGGACCTCTGTGCGGGCCCCCACCTCGACTCGACGGGAGAGATCGGCGTCGTCAAGCTCCTCGAGATCGCGGGCGCCTACTGGCGCGGCGACGAGGAAAACGAGATGCAGACGCGGATCTACGGCACGGCCTTCGAGGACGAAAGCGACCTCGAGGAATTCATCGAACGCAAGGAGGAAGCCGAGAAGCGCGACCACCGCAGGATCGGCTCGGAGATGAACCTGTTCTCGATCCAGGACGTCACGGGCCCCGGGCTGCCGCTGTATCACCCCGCCGGGAAGACGGTGCTGAAGGAACTCGAGGACTTCGTCGAGGACCTCAACCAGGACGCGGGTTACGACTACGTCGAGACGCCCCACGTGTTCAAGACGGATCTCTGGCACCGCTCGGGCCACTACGAGAACTACGCCGACGACATGTTCATCTTCGACGTCGGCGACGACGAGTTCGGCCTGAAGCCGATGAACTGTCCGGGCCACGCCGCGATCTTCCAGGACCAGTCCTGGTCGTACCGCGACCTGCCGATCCGGTACGCGGAGAACGGCAAGGTGTACCGGAAGGAACAGCGCGGCGAGCTGTCGGGCCTGTCGCGGGTCTGGGCCTTTACGATCGACGACGGCCACCTGTTCATCCGCCCCGACCAGATCCGCGGCGAGGTCGAGGAGATCATGGACATGATCACCGAGGTCCTCGAGACGTTCGACCTCGAGTACGAGATGGCCCTCGCAACGAGACCCGAGAAATCGGTCGGGAGCGACGAGATCTGGGACCGCGCCGAGAACCAGCTCGAGGAGGTCCTCGAGGGCCGCGCCCACGAGTACGAGATCGAGGAAGGTGACGGCGCCTTCTACGGCCCGAAGATCGACTTCGCGTTCGAGGACGCCATCGGACGCTCCTGGGACGGCCCGACGGTCCAGCTCGATTTCAACATGCCCGAGCGCTTCGACCTGGACTACGTCGGCGAGGACAACGAACAGCACCAGCCCGTGATGATCCACCGGGCGCTGTACGGCAGCTACGAGCGCTTCTTCATGATGCTCATCGAGCACTTCGAGGGGCGGTTCCCGCTGTGGCTCGCACCCGAGCAGGTCCGCGTGCTGCCGATCTCGGACGACAACCTGGGCTACGCCCACCGGGTCGCCAACGAGTTCGAGGAGTTCCGCGTCGAGGTCGATCAGCGCGACAGCACCTTGGAACGGAAGATCCGGGCAGCCCACGACGATCGGGTCCCCTACCAGATCATCGTCGGCGACGACGAGGAAGACGACGGCACCATCTCGGTGCGGGACCGCTTCGAGGACCAGGAGTACGACGTCGAGATCGACGAGTTCAGGGAGCACCTCGAGGACGAGCGCGACGAGCAGCGCACGGAACCGGACTTCCTGCAGGGC
This sequence comes from Natronococcus jeotgali DSM 18795, assembly GCF_000337695.1. Taxonomy (GTDB): domain Archaea; phylum Halobacteriota; class Halobacteria; order Halobacteriales; family Natrialbaceae; genus Natronococcus; species Natronococcus jeotgali. The sequence goes on along the minus strand of NZ_AOIA01000115.1, from coordinate 2,381 downwards.
TGATCGCTCGCGTCGGCCGTCAGCCGTCGACGTTCGGGTCCGTCTCCCGGTTCTCGAGGAGCGTGCGAACCGTTCGGAACCCGACGAACCGCGGGGTCCGGGCCGCGTACCGCTCGTAGGCTCGACCGTAGCGCTCGCGCAACCACGGCTCCTCGGCGAACGGCAGCGCGAGCCACCAGCCGAGGTAGACCGCACAGACGACCGCGACCAGCCGCGAGTTCGCGATCAGCGCGAAGCCGACCGTCGCGGCGACGTAGCCGACGTACTGCGGATTCCGCGAGTAGCGGTACCAGCCGCCGGTTCGCAACTCCCCGGCGAGGCCTTTGGTCTCCTCGACGCCGAGGTCGAGCCCGGCCGCGATGGCGACCGCGTATCCGACGACGAACAGCGCCCCGCCGACGGCCAGCGAGGGCGTCCGCGCCAGCCCGAGGCTGTTCCAGTCCAGGTACACGAGCGCGAGCACCGCCGCGTTGAGCGCGTGGGACAGCCCCCAGTGCAGGTAGTACCGTCGGCTCCGCTCGCCCGGGGGCCAGTAGTCGACGAGTCCGAGCGCGCTGGCGACGATCCCCGCCAGGTTGCTCAGGGCGAGCCCGAGGGCGACCGCGAACGTCAGGGGCGTTACCGCCACCATCGAGATCCCTCCGGCCCGGAGCGACGGCTCGGATCGAGGACGGGGACCCCGACGATCCGATTCGGAGCGGGACGACGGCGCCGCGTTCGGTTCGATCGGCGTGGCATACCGAACCGTCGTCGCTCGACGATACTGGCCGTTCTCGCGGACGGACTAGGGGATTTATATCGGTGTGCCGATAGTCGTCGGACGCCGTCGATGAAGTACCTCGACCTGCGGCTCTCCCAGCCCGACCCGATGCTCCACCCGATGCAGCGGTTCATCAGGGAGACGGACGTCGTACGGTACGAGGAGCTACAGGCCTGGAACGTCGACCCGCGGGGACCCGAACTCGAGTACGAGCTGTTCTACGTCGAGGCCGACCGCGAACCGTACGAGGACGCGCTCGCGGCCGTCGACTCGGTCCGCTGGTACGATCTGACCCCCGTCGACGACGGCGCGTTTTACTGTTATATCTGCCAGGAGACCCGCGAGGAGGACGTTCGCTGGCGGAAGGCGTTCCTCGAGCTGGATCTCGTCGTCGTCCCGCCGATCGTCTACGATTCCACCGCCGCGTTCGGGATGACCGTCGTCGGCACCGGCGAGAACCTGCGGGCGATGCTCGAGGGGCTCCCCGATGCGATCGACGTCACCGTCCGGACGATCGGCGAGTACGACCGCCGGCACGCGCCGCTGGTCGACGGGCTCACGGACCGCCAGCTCGAGGCGGTCGCGGCCGCCGTCGAGGTCGGCTACTTCGAGGTGCCCCGCGAGGGTGGCGTCGACGACGTCGCCGCGGCGATAGGGTGCGCCTCGAGCACGGCGGCGACGCTGTTACAGAAGGCCCAGGCGCGGGTCATGCGGCGATTGGTGCGTCGGTACGGTCGGGGCGACGGCCCTCACGAGTTCGATCGACGCAGCCGCTGAATCGTTCGCTCGCGGGGCCGTCTCACCCACGTACGTGGTGTGAACACACGGCAAGACGAATCGAAATATCCATACTTGCAGCATCGTGCACACTAGTATGAACCGCGCCGAGAAGGCTGCCCTCCAGCTGCGGGCGGTCGACGTGTTGCGGATGCTGAAGGAGACGCGAACCTACGACGAACTCGCTGCGGAGACGGGCCTTCCCGCCGGCGACCTCAACCGCTACGTCAACGGCCACGTCCTGCCCGGCACCGAGCGCGCCCGCGAGGTCGTCGACGAACTCGGCCGCGAGGCGCTGGCCGACGAGCTCGGCGCCCGGATCCGTGTCGACGATGAAGGGTACGTCGACAACACGGCGACGGTGTTCGACCAGCCCTTCCTGGATCTCGCCGCGCCGATCGTCGCCAACGCCTACGAGTTCGATCGTCCCGACGTCGTCCTGACCGCCGCGACCGACGGGATCACGCTGGCGAGCGCGCTGGCGAGCTACTACGGCACCCGCTGTGCCTACGCGAAAAAGACCAAGGAGACCGCCGTCGAGGAGTTCATCGAGGCCCGCGAGCGGCTCCAGTCGGGCATCGAGCTCACCTACTACCTGCCGGCCGCGGCGATCGACGCGGGCGAGTCGGTGCTCGTCGTCGACGACCTCATCCGATCGGGCGAGACCCAGGAGCTGTTGCTCGACATCGTCGAAACGGCCGACGCCGACGTCGCCGGCGTCTTCGCGCTCATCGCCGCCGGCGACGACGGCATCGAACGCGCTCGCGACCGAACCGACGCGCCGATCGGCTCGCTGGTCTCGGTCTAGCTATCGGTCGGCCTCGAGTTCGTCGAACAGCGCCTC
>NZ_AOIA01000114.1 GCF_000337695.1 Natronococcus jeotgali DSM 18795 | reverse complement strand
GAACGTCGGTGTCGGCGTCGAGCTCGAGGGTCGAACACCCCATCGTCGCGACGTAGTCGCAGGCCTCGAGCTCCCCTTCCGAAACCTCCCGGGGCGTCCGATCCGAGAGGTCGAACCCCTCTTCGGCCATCGCCTCGCGGACGACGTCGTGGATCGACTCCGCGGGGTGGGTGCCGCCCGAGACGATCTCGACCGCGTCCTCGAGTCCGCGAGCCTCGCGCTCGGCGTAGGCGGTCGCCATCTGGCTCCGTCCGGCGTTTTGCACGCACACCATCGCGACGCGGGTCGGGTCGGTTTCCATACGACCTCCTGCTCGAGGCGCAACCTAACGGTTCGTATGTTCGTCCCTGTGAGAGCTATAGACACCGATCCGGGTACGTACGGAAAGCAGGGTTCAGCGGCGAAACGCTGACTGCGGGCGTCACCGAACGATCGTCACCGGTACCGGAGAGCGCCTGGCGACGGCCTCGGCGACGCTACCTAACAGGATGCGGCTGGCGCCGGTTCGGCCGTGGCTTCCGATAACGATCTGATCGAAGTCGTTGTCCTCGGCGTAGTCGACGATCGACCGCGAGATCCCGCCGACGATCTTGTCGGTCTCGATCGTGGCGCCGAGTTCGCTAGCGTGGTCGGCCGCGTCCTCGAGGAAGTTCTCGGCTCGGGTCTCGTGGTGGTCCTGGATCTCGTCGTAGTTGGCCATCGCCCCGCCCTCGATTCCCGTCGTCGCGTAGAAGTCGCCCGGGTCGAGCACGTGCAGCGCCGTCACCGTCGCCTCGGGGTGTTCCTCGAGCGCGAACTCGAGGGCCTGGGTCGAGCGGTCCGAGTCGTCGATCGGAACGAGAATTCGCTTCGCCATACCCCGATATACGGTCTCGTTTCGGATAAGTATCCACCACGAACGCTCACGCGGGAGCGATTGGTCACGAGGAACGCGGGCGTGCCAGCGAACGCGTTTCGGCCGACGGAGCCGAGGCTACCGGCGCTGCGGGTCGAAAAATCGAGGTCGCGTTCGAACCGACGTTACTTCGCGCGGCCCCGGCCGCCCGTGTTAGACGGTCGGACCTTCTCGGCGCCCGTGCCGCGGTTGTTCAGGCCGCGGTTGTCCTTGCCGGCGTTCGTCAGCCCGCGGAACGCGCGGTTCGTGTGGACGTCGTCGCAGATCCAGTTGAGGTCGTCGTCGTTCTCGATCGCGGGGTGGTCCGGATCCACGAGGATCGCCTCGAACCACTTCTGCGAGCCGTCCTCGCCGACCCAGTAGCTGTTGAGCACCCGCAGGTTGGGGTACTTTCGAGAGACGCGCTCCTCGCCGATGCGCTGGATGTTCTTGCGTCGTCCGATGCGGTTGACGCCCTGGCGCTTGGTTCGTCGGCCCGCCTTGTGTCGCTGCTTGCGCGCCGTCCCCTTTCGAACGGAGACTCGCACGACGATGATGCCCTGCTTGGCCTTGTAGCCGAGCTCGCGGGCCTTGTCGAGGCGAGTGGGTCGATCGATTCGCTCGATCGCGCCCTGCTTGCGCCACTCCTGTTTGCGCTGCCACTGCAGTTCACCGAGCTTGCCGTCGTCGGGGTCTTTCCACGCGTCCTTGATGTGAGAGTAGAAGCTCTTTGCCATCGTGATCACTGCGGGCGTTTCCTGGTTCAACCCAGCGGGTCGACCCCGCGGATCACATCCCGACCTGTGGACATCACTGCCGAACAGGTGCCCGCCGGTGCCCGCGACCCAGCGAGTCGTCCCGATCTACCCAGCTCCCGAGTATAAACGCTTCGAACCGCGTCGACGGCGCGGACGCGTTCGGTTCGAATCCACGGCGGATCCGCGTTCGATCGTCGACCTCTCCTTTGCGAACCGGCTACGCCGGCTCGAGCAGCTCGTACTCCTGGGAGAGATCGTCCCAGAGCCGATCGACCGATCGCATCGACTCGAGCGACTCGACCCGATCCCGCAGCTGCTCGGCCTCGGCCTCCGAGGTCATCCCCTCGCTGACCGCCTCGTCGACGACGGTCTCGAGTACGTCCCGTTGATACTCGAGTGGTGTCTCGCTCATGCCAATTCGACACACACTACCGAGCCAGTTAGTTATGCGACCCACTATCACCGTTGCACTGTGACAATAGTTACCGGACACGACGGTCCATCGAAGCGGCCGCTCTCAGCAGGCTCGAGGACCGATCGAACTCCGGTCGGGCGCGGGTCTCGAGGCCGCCGGACGTTTTCGCTGTGCAACGTTCGGCTCCCCTTCCGAGGCGCTCGAGAGAAGGCCGCTCGAGGAGCTGCGGGGACCTCCGAGAACGCACCCAGGGACAGTTCGCAAAGATAAACTATTATAAACGTATTACGGGTTTACCGGCGACGGATCGGACGCCGCGTAACCCCTCCGGACTCGCCCGGCCTCGGCTTCGACGGCCGGCCTCTCGCACCGCGTGCGGACGCCGTTCCGACGGGGACGGTCCGGCCGAACGCGGGTGGCGAGGCCACGGCCGTACCGCGGGACTACAGCTTCCCGAGAACCGCGGCGCCGCGCTCGAGCGAGGCGGCGGGTTCGCGCGGGTCGTCGTGCTCGTAGACGAGCCACTCCGCGCCGGCGTCCGCGGCGGCCTCGGCGCAAGCGCGGACGTCGACGTCTCCCTCGCCGATCTCGGCGAACTCGGGGTCGCCGTCGACGCGCATATCTTTCAGGTGAACCGTCCGGATTCGGCCCTGAAGCCGGCGGAGACGCTCGACGGGGTCGTCGCCGGCGGCGAGCGCCCAGCCGACGTCGAGTTCGATCCCGATATCGGTCGCCTCGAGGAAGCGCTCGAAGGCCGACTCGCTCCCGAGGTCGGCGTACTCGTGGTCGTGGTTGTGGTAGGACAGCGCCCAGCCTTCGTCGGCGAGGTCGTCGGCCAGCGCCTCGATCCGCGTCGCCGTCTCCTCGACGGCCCCGGGCGACTCGAACCGGTCCGGACCGAGCCACGGGACGACGACGCCGTCGATTCCGAGGGGCGCGTAGGCCTCCCGGACGGCGGCGCGGTCGTCCTCGAGCGTTTCGATCCCGACGTGGGGCGGGACGACGCCGAGTCCGAGCGTTTCGAGCGCCTCGACGACGGCGTTCGGATCGTCGTGCAGCGGGGAGTACTCGCCGGCGAACTGGACGCCGTCGTACCCGGCGTCGGCGACGCGTTCGAGGACTCCGAGCGTGGAATCCTCGAGTTCGCGAACGCTGTAGAGGTTGATCGCGGTCTTCGGCATACTGTCTCACAGTCGCGGTCGGGATAATGAACTGTCGATTCGGGGACGGCTCCGTCGCCGACCGTCCGTCGAGCGGTGCGTCCTCGTGACTACTGATCGGAAGCGGGAACCCGACGGCGGATCATCTCCGGTGCGATACCGTTGACCGCCGCGAACACCGCGCCGAGGACCAGCCCGTAGACGAGGTGACCGATCGCGAACAGCAACGCCGCGAACAGCTCACCCGCCAGTCCCGGAACCGGCAGGTACGGGAGCGGAAACGCGCCGACCCCGGCTCGGGTCATCGCGACCGGAAAGATGAGCCCGCCGGCGACGAGCCCGAGCACCGTTCCGAAGACGATTCCCGCGAGGAGGTACTCTCGGAACGTGTTGACGACGTTCTGGATCGGCCGCAGCGAGATTACCGTCGCGAACGCCAGCCCGAACAGCACGCTGAGCAGCAGGTGGATCGCCCAGCCGGCGCCGACGTCCGCCGCCGGAATCGGCGCGAGCCCCCCGAGGAGCTCGATCTGATTCCCGCCGAGGGAGAGGATCAGCCCCATCGCGATGCCGCCGGCCAATCCACCGGTGAATCCGCCGCCCCAGCGACCGACGCCGTCGATTGTTTGGGTGGCATTGACTACCATACTAGAACTGCGAACTCCGACAAGATAAGTCTGCGGTAGTTCCTACGTAGCGACTGTCAGCATACCCGATACGACCGAAGTCGGTTCCGATCCGTTCCCTATATCGAGATAGAATGTACGATCGACGACCGTTCGTTCGGCGGCGTCTCGAACGCCCGCGATCCGTCGGTGCCGTGGGTAACACGAGGCGGCGTGTACCGTCACTCGCGGATCGATTCGAAGGAGCTGTCGGCGATCGACTCGGCCAGGTCGTCGCTCGAGAGGTCGTCGGGAACCCGTCGGGGGTACTTTCGTCGGAAGTAGCCGAGCAGGTTCTCGAGATCCCGCTCGAGGAACTCGTCGGCGTTGGCGTGGTCGGTCGGCACCGCCTGGGGCCAGTCGAACACCTTCACTCCCTCCTCGTTGACGAAGACGTTGTACTCGCTCATGTCGGCGTGGACGTACCCCGCCTCGTACGCGCCGGCGACTTCGCCGACGAGCAGATCGAGGACGCCCAGCACCTGGTCGGCTTCGAGTTTCGCCCGCGAGAGCTCGACCCCGTCCATCTTCTCCATTACGATCGCGTGACGGTTCTGATCGATCGGTCGGGGAACGGCGACGTCGGGGTACAGCTCCTCGAGAATGTCGTGTTCGCGCTCGGCCGCCTTGCGCGCGGTGTACATCCAGGAGACGTGCTCCTTGTCCGAGGTGTAGTCGCGCTCCTTGTGGACCTCCCGGAAGTTCGTGTACCCCTCGCGGTGGTACTTCAGTGCCAGGGGCTTGTAGGAGCGAACCTCGTAGACGTCACTTTCCTTGCCGACCCCCAGCGGCGAGCCGAACTCGCCGATCGTTTCCCGTTCGACGAGCGTCCGCAACGCGAGCGCATCGTACCCCTCGAACTGGAGGGTGTACCCCTCGTACTGGATCGTCTTCTTCTCGACGAGCCCGCGCTTGAGACAGCGCTCGAGGCGGTAATCGACCTCCTCTTCGGTCAGACTGGCGAACTTCGGGAGCTTCTCCCGCTGAACCCACTCCGAGAAGCGCATTCCCTGCTCCACGCCCGAGAGGAGATAGAAGTCCTCTGCCTCGAGCTCCGGCAGTAACTCGGCGACGTTCCGCACCATGTCCCGAAGCTACCCGTTCGGCACGTAAAAACGTCGTGACAACGGCTACGCGGGCCGATCCGTACGCGCCGTCGTCTCGACGGGGCACCGACACGGCCCGTCGGTAAATTGCCAGTGGCGATACGAAACGAACGCGTCGTCGGAATCGCTTTCCGCCTCGCCGTCCTGCGCTCGAGCATGACCGCGCTTGCCGACCGCGACTGGCGGCTCATCGCCGACGAGGCTCGCGAAGGGGCGACCCAGATGGCTCTCGAGGAGGTCGCCGGCCGAACCGCGATCGAGGACGACCTCCGGACCGTTCGCGTCTACTCGTGGGAGCCGAGCACGCTCTCGCTTGGCTACCGACAGGATCCCGACTCGGTCGACTGGACCTACTGCGAGCGAGCGGGGATCGACGTCACCCGCAGACAGACCGGGGGCGGGGGGATCTACCACGACCGGTACGCCGACATCTCCTACACGATCGTCGCGCCGGCCGACGAGGTACCCGGCGACCTGATGGACTGCTACGCGCTGTTTTGCGAGCCGATCCTCGAGGCGTTCGACCGTATGGGGATCGACGCCGACTTCGCGGGCGCCGAGCAGACGTCGATCTACTACCCCTCCTGTTACCTGCGGGATATCAATCCGGCTCACGACGTGGTCGCGCCTGCGAGCGCGGGAGCGGACGCGAAGAAACTCAGCGGCAACGCCCAGTACCGCCGACGGGACGTCGTGATCCAGCACGGGTCGCTGTCGTACGACCTCGAACCCGACCACCACGTCGACGTCTTCGACACCGACGTCACCGCCGACACGTTCGTCGATCGCGTGACTAGCATCCGCGAGCAGACCAGTCTCGACCGCGAGACCGCCGTCGAGACCGTCGCCGACTCCTTGCGGGAGTGGTGCGGGGCGACCGACGGGGAGTGGCGCGAGGACGAACTCGAGGCGGCCCGCGACCTCGCCGACCGGAAGTACGGCGCGGACGCCTGGGTTCGCGATCGGGAAGTCCTCGAGGACGGACGGTAGGACGCCAGTCCGTTCGCGAACGGAGCGCCGCAATTCCCGCTCTTTGGGCGGTGCGGACAAACGATGGGGCGAGTGGGGGACGGCTACGGACAGCAGACGCCCCTCACGGCCCGAACAGGAGGACGTAGAAAAACAGCGCGACAGCGGTACCGAGCGCGGCGTGCCCGGCGATACCCGCCGCCACGACGAGCCCGCCCGCGGCGCGGACGATCGGTCGGATCGGTGCTCCGAGGTGCCGTCGTTCGACGTCGGCGATCGTCATCGTGGTTCCCCTCGTGTCGGGGTTGGGAACGAACGGGTACAAAATATCGAGTTAATTCTCAGAACCTCGGAGTACGGCCCCGATCTATGGGGCCTCCGATCGAACTCCGAGGGGTCGGTCCGACGACTCCGAAGTACCTATCACCGGGCGATACCCACTCTCGGCCATGAAGGTCGGCGCACACGTCTCGATCTCCGGCTCGCGCGTCTCCTCCGACGACGAAACGCCCCCCTACGACGACGTCCGCAATGCGGTCCACCGCCAGCGCGCCTTCGGCGGTAACTGCGGGCAGATCTTCACGACCTCGCCGCAGGTCTGGGCCAAACCCGAGATCAGCGACGAGGCCGCGGCGGGCTTTCGCGAGGAGAGCGACGACCTGCTCGAGGGACCGTGGGTGATCCACTCCTCGTATCTCGTCAATCTCTGTACGCCCAAGGAGGACCTCCGCCGGAAGTCCAAAGAGAGCATGCAGGCCGAACTCGACGCCGCGGAGAAGCTGGGGATTCCGTACGTAAACGTCCACCTCGGCGCGCATACGGGCGCCGGCGTCGAAGGCGGGCTCGACAACGCTGCGAGCGTCATCGACGACCTCGAGGTTCCGGAAGACGTACAAATCCTCATCGAGTCCGACGCGGGTAGCGGCACCAAGCTCGGCGGGGAGTTCGCCCACCTCGCGGGGATCATCGACCGCACGGACGAGGAGATCGGCATCTGCATCGACACCGCCCACACCCTGGTCGCGGGCAACGACCTCACCACGCCCGAGGCCGTCGACGAGACCGTCTCCCGGTTCGACGACGAGGTCGGCCTCGAGCACCTCGAGTACGTCCACCTCAACGACTCGAAACACGACGTCGGCACCCACAAGGACGAACACGCCCTCATCGGCGAGGGCTACATCGGCGAGGACGGCATGCGCGCGATCGTCAACCACCCCGACCTGCGCGAACTGCCCTTTGCCCTCGAGACGCCGACCGAGGACGGGAAGGGCTTCGCCTGGAACATCGAGAAGACGCGGGAACTCCGAGACGACACGTAAACGCACGGTTCGACGCCGCTCGGAACCGACCCGCTTTTACTCCCGCTGGCACTACGAGGGGCCGTGCGCGAGTTCTCCGAAGACTACCTCGAGCGGACCCGCGAGGGGATGTGGGACGACTCCCGGCGAGCGCTCGAGCCCCTCGCGCTCGGCTCCCGCGAGCGCGTCCTCGACGTCGGCTGCGGCACCGGCGAACTGAGCCGCGTCCTCGCCGCGGAGTCGGCCGGCGAGGTCGTGGGCTGTGACGCCGACCCGGCGCTACTCGAGCGGGCCCGCGAGCACGTTCCGGTCGTCGCGGGCGACGCCCTCCGCTTGCCGTTTCCCGACGACGCCTTCGACCTCGTCGTCTGTCAGGCGCTGTTGATCAACCTGCCCGATCCCGAGGCGGCGATCCGGGAGTTCGCCCGCGTCTCGAGCGATCTCGTCGCTGCGGTCGAGCCCGACAACGGCGCCGTCGCCGTCGACTCGAGCGTCCCCTCGGAGGAGCGACTCGAGGATCGGGCCCGACGGGCCTATCTGGAAGGCGTCGGAACGGACGTCGCGCTCGGCGCCGACGCCTGCGACGCCTTCGACGAGGCGGGGCTCGAGGTGCTCGAGACGCGCCGCTACGATCACGAACGGACGATCGAACCGCCCTACGGCGACGCGGCGCTGACGATCGCCCAGCGGAAGGCGACGGGCGCCGGGCTGGCCGACGACCGGGAGACGATGCTCGAGGGCGAAATGAGCGGCGAGGAGTACGACGCCCTCCGCAGCGAGTGGCGATCGATGGGACGGGACGTGATCGAACAGATGGAGGACCGCTCCTATCGGCGCCGCGAGGAGATCCCGTTTTTCGTCACCGTCGGTCGGGCGTGATCGGCCCCGGGCTCGAGAGCCGGACGGGACTCCGTTGTGACGATCGCCGTCCGATAACAAGACTGAAGAGCGCGACCGAAAACCCGTAGACTGGGTGACGATCTCGGTTCGTGCGCTACCTTACGAACGCGAAACGCGCGGTCGCCGACCTCCGGAGCGGCGGACGCGGGAAGATCCTGCTCGCCGTCGCCTTCGGCTGGTTTCTGTCGATCAGCGTTCGGATGATCTACCCGGCGCTGCTGCCCCACATCCGTGGGGCGTACGACCTCACGCTCACGACCGCGGGATTGCTCCTGACGGTCCTCTGGATCGCGTACGCGGCGGGACAGCTCCCCGGCGGCATCCTCGCGGACTGGACCGGCGAGCGCCCGCTGTTGATCGCCAGCTCCCTCCTCGCGGCGACGATGCTCGCGCTCGTCGTCGTCGCGGAGTCGGCGATCGTGCTGTTCCTCGCGACGGCGCTGTTCGGCCTCGGAACCGCCCTGTACGGCGTCTCGAGGTTCACCATACTCGACAAGATCTACTCCGACCAGCTCGGCACGGCCACGGGCGCCACGATGGCCGCCGGCGACGTCGGGAACGCGGTGATGCCGCCGGCGGCCGGATCCCTCGCGGTCGCGGTCGGCTGGCAGTACGGGTTCGGGTTCGCCGTGCCGCTGTTCGTGCTCGCCGCGGTCGGGCTCTGGCGGACGCTCCCGAGGGGAGAGTCGGCGACGGGGCCGCTACGCGAGGCGCTCTCGCTCGAGGACGTCGTCCCGAGCCTCTCCCATCCGGCGGTGTTCCGGGGAACCGTGCTGCTCGTGTTGTGGGCCGTGATCATCCAGGCGTTCATGGGCTTTTACCCGACGTACCTGGTCGACGAAAAGGGCCTTTCCTCGCAGGCCTCGACCGCGCTGTTCGGCTTCTTCTTCGCGCTGGGGATCCTGATGAAGCCGATCGCGGGACGGGCCTACGACAGCGTCGGCGTCCGGATCCCGTTGCTGGCGCTCGTGAGTTCGGCCGGGCTGGCGCTCGTCGCGCTCCCGGTCGCCGGGGAGGCGTGGCTGTTCGTCCCGCTGACCGTTCTCGCGAGTACTCTCCTCGGATTCGAGACGATCGTAATCTCCGATCTCACCAGCCGACTGCCGGACGGAACCCGGGGGACGAGCCTGGGTGCCCTCCGCACGGTCTACCTCGCGCTCGGGGCGATGAGCCCGGTCGTCTTCGGGGCGATCGCCGACCGGGGGTACTTCGACGAGGCCTTCCTCGTCATCGGTGCCCTCGCCGGCGTCATCCTCCTCGTCGTGTTCGCCTCGATCGATTACTGAGTCAAACGACGTCGCCCCGCACCGTCGCCCCCTCCTGTTGCTCGCGCCAGGCGTGAACGTCCCGTGCGGCCTCGCTGGCCTCCGTCTCGTCCATCCCGAGCATCTCGAGGGCGGCCGACAGCGTCGGCAGGGCGAGGTCGCTCTCGCGGAGTTTGCGGAACGCCTCGTCGCTTTTCGTGCCGTCGACCCAGAGACACACCCCGCGGGGATCGAGCAGCCGGGTGTAATCCTCCCGGAGTTTCGCGCCGCGTAACCGCTGGGTGACGTTGTCCTCGAAGCCGGCGTTACAGACCTCGAGGTGGATCGGCTCGTCCTCGCCGAGCAGTTGGGCGGCCAGACACTTCTCGGGGGCGGCGTGGCCGTTCGCGTTCGCGCGCAGGTACTCGGGATACTCGGCCGCCCAGTCGGCCCGAACCGACTGGCCGACGCCCTCGATCCCGTACTCCTCGCCGACGTCCGTTCCGTCCGTCGACGACCCGTCGTCGCGCATCAACACGTCCTTCGTGAGGTAGACGTCGAGGCGCTCGACGGGGTCGAGCCCGAGCGCGACGTCGCCGAACGCCCAGATCTCCCGGACGGGGACGGGCGTGCGCTCGCGCTCGACGGTCTCGACCAGCGTCTCCAGCCGGTCGACCGCGTCCTCGCGGGAAAACTCGCTCATGACGGGGAGTCGGCCCTCGAGTCGCAAAACGGTTTCTCAGTCCCGACTCGGATCGCCGCGAGTCCGCCGCGGGCGTCAGGCCGCCTTCTCCCCGTCGGTCGTCACGTACACCGTATTGCGAACCGTCGCGTGGACGGTCCCCTCGCCGTCGACGAGGTCGACGGTGTAGTGGCGGTCGACGGACTCCGTCCCCTCGGTCGCCAGGTCGGCCTCGATCGCCGCGATCTCCTCGTCGGTGATCGTACACCTGGCGTACAGCGTCTCTCGGCCCGGCTTCTTGAACCGGATCTCCGCTTCCTTATCCCAGACGACGTACTCGTCGCCGAGGTTCTTCAGCAGCATCATCATGTAAAACGGGTCGACCGCGGCGTACATACTCCCCCCGAAGGTCGTCCCGACGTAGTTCTTCGTGCGCCAGGAAAGCGGGAGCTTCACGCGGACTTCCGTCCAGTCCTGCGCGATGTACGTGACGCGGCCTCCCGTACGACGGTAGGCCGGAAACAGATTGAATCCGAGGCGGTAGAGCCGCGAGCGAAACGCGTCGAGCATACGCCCACTCGAGGACGCCGCGTGAAAGCCGTTAGCAAACGCATGGCCCGTGTCCGACGGTTGTCGACGGCGAGTCGGAGCGATCGCCGGCCCGCTGGCGGGCGGGTCGTGTCAAGAGCGCAGATTTTTACCCGTACCCGGCGAAGGGAAGCGTATGCGACACCGCGTCTTCAACGAGGACGGCGGCGAGGAACTCGTCTTCGTCATGGGCTGGGGCAACCGCTGGACCCACGAGAACGTCAGCTGGCTGATCGGGAAGCTGACCGACGCCGGCTACCGGGTCCACGCCTTCGAGCTCCCGACGAACATCGACGACTTCAAAGCCGACTGGCTCGAGCCCATCGCGGAGTACGTCCGCGACCTGGAGGAGTACCAGCTGCTCGGCCACAGCGCGGGCGCGCTCGTCGGCCAGGCGTTAGACGGCGCGGACAACCACGTCTACCTGAGCCCGTTCTGGGGGTACGGCGAGCGCTACTCCGAACCGTTGCTCGAGGCCGCCTCGCGGGTGCCGACGACGTTTCCCTGTCTCCCCGCAGGCGAGATGGATCGAGACGCCCTCGGCCAGGAGGCGACCGACCACCAGCTCGCGACGACCCCGAAGTGGGTGTCGCCGGCGTTCGTCCGCGAGACGCGCCACGCCCAGGCGGAGCTGCTGACGATCGACCACGACGCCGTCGTCTTCTGCTCGCTGGCCGATCCCGTCATCAGCCTCCGACCGATCGGCCACCGGGTGCCCGCCGAGCACGTCGTGTTGTACGACGGCGGCCACGAACTGTTCTCCTCGCCGGGCCGCGAACGGTACGTCGACCTGCTGCTCGAGGCGCTCGCCGAGGGCGCCGCGGCGGTCGAAGCCCGGGAGACGGTCCCGGCCTGACGTCTCGGACGGCACGGAGGCGAAACCGACATACGCGCGCGTCGGTAACTGCCGCCGATGGATTGTACCCGGTGTGACGAGGAGGCGATCATGCACGCGGCCTACTCGGGGGCACACCTCTGTCAGCACCACTTTCGGGAATCGGTCGAGAAGCGGGTCCGTCGACGGGTGCGTCGGGACGACCTCGTCCCGCAGGACGCGACGCCCGACGACCCGCTGACGTGGGTGATCGGCCTCTCGGGCGGGAAAGACAGCGTCGTCCTCACGCGGATCCTCCACGACACGTTCGCTGAAGACCCCCGGATCGAGCTCGTCGGGCTGACGATCCACGAGGGGATCGAGGGCTACCGCGACGAGTCGGTCGAGGCCTGCGTCGAGCTTACCGACGAACTCGAGATGCGCCACGAGCTCGTCAGCTACGAGGAGGAGTTCGGGATCCGGATGGACGACGTCGTCGAGGACGACCCCGAGAACATGGCTGCCTGTGCCTACTGTGGCGTCTTCCGGCGGGATCTGCTCTCGACCTACGCCGAGGACCTGGGGGCCGACCTCCTGCTGACGGGCCACAATCTCGACGACGAGGCCCAGACCGCGCTGATGAACTTCCTCGAGGGCGACGTCGCCCAGATCGCCAAACACTTCGACGCGAGCCTGGGACCGCTGTCCGAACGGGGCGAGCAGTCGGAGTTCGTCCCGCGCGCGAAACCGCTGCGCGACGTTCCCGAGAAGGAGGTCGCGCTGTACGCCCACGTCGAGGACCTCCCCGCCCACATCACGGAGTGTCCCCACGCCAGCGAGGCCTACCGCGGCGAGATCCAGCAGCTCCTGTACGATCTCGAGGAGAACCACCCCGGAACCCGCCACTCGATCCTCTCGGGGTACGAGGAGCTGGCCGGTATCGTCGCCGACGACCGCGCAGGCGACGCCGAGGACGACGGCGGCGGCCCGGACCTCCGGGAGTGTGCCGAGTGCGGCTCGACCACCACCCGGGAGATCTGCCGGAAGTGCTCGCTGCTCGAGTCGCTGGCCTGAGGTCGTAAGACACGCTACTGTTCTCGCCACGAGTCGTACTCGCATCGGGCATCGAACCGTTCCAGTCCGGCGTCGCCACTCGAGACGAGTACTCCTTCGAGAAGCGATACCCGACGACCGGCTGGTGTGGTGTGTCGGTTGCCGGCGCGGGGTCGCGTCGTGTCAATCGTGGCGACGGCCGAGTGGTGGTGTGTCAGACGGCCGCCGCGTGGTGTGTCGATCGCAAACGCGACCGAACCGCGGTGTGTCGGTGTCGGCCCGGTCGCGTGTCGTCCGCGGGATCCGTCGGTGGTGTGTCAGCGGTGTATCGGATTACCGGATGACGTCGACGCCGTTCTGGCGCTCGAGTTCGTTCCGGCCGCCGTCGCTTTTCGCGCCGTGTTTGACGTTGTTGCTCGCGTCGAAGTCGCCGTCGCTGGCACCTTCGATGCTGGCGCGGGAGCGGTCGGCCTGCTTCTGGGTCGACGGGCCGAGCACCTGTGCGCTCTGGACCCCGGTCATGATCGCCATGACCCGCACCTTGCCCTTGTAGTTCTCCTGGATCCGGGCGCCCCAGATCACGTTGGCCGAGGCCTCGAGGCGCTCGGTGATGTTGTCGGCGATGCCCTCGGCCTCCTTCAGCGTGAGGTCGGGGCCGCCGGTGATGTGGACCAGTCCCCCGCTCGCACCGCGGTAGTCGACGTCGAGCAGCGGGTGGTTCATGGCGTCCTTGACGACCTCGTCGGTCTTGTTCTTGTCCTGGGTCTCGCCGACCAACATTACGGCGACGCCGCCCTGGTTCATGATCGTGGACATGTCCGCGTAGTCCAGGTTGATCAGCGACGGCTGGGTGATCGTCTCGGAGATCCCCTTGACGGTCTCGGCGATGATCTGGTCCATCACCGAGAACGCCTTGCCGATCGGGAGGTTCGGGACGTAATCGAGCAGGCGGTTG
Source organism: Natronococcus jeotgali DSM 18795 (assembly GCF_000337695.1). Taxonomy (GTDB): domain Archaea; phylum Halobacteriota; class Halobacteria; order Halobacteriales; family Natrialbaceae; genus Natronococcus; species Natronococcus jeotgali. The sequence continues at coordinate 134,889 of NZ_AOIA01000114.1, read as the reverse complement.
TTGTCGAGCACGATGATCGAGTCGGCCTCGTTGCGCAGCTTCTCGAGGCCCTCCTCGGCTTTTACCGTGCGGGCACGCTCGACGTTAAAGGGCGTCGAGACCATGCCGACGACGATGGCGCCCTGCTCCTTGGCGATCTTCGAGACGACGGGGGCGGCACCGGTACCGGTTCCGCCACCCATACCGGCGGTGACGAACACGAGGTCCGCGTCGCCGAGCACTTCCTTGATCGTGCTCTGGGCCATCTCGGTCGCGCGCTCGCCCATCGACGGATCGCCGCCGGCACCGAGCCCGTTAGTGAGGGACTTGCCCACCAGGATCTTGGTGTCGGCCTCGATCATCTTCAGGTGCTGTTTGTCCGTGTTGATCGCCACGGTCTCGGCGCCGTCGACGCCGATGTTGTACAGCCGGTTGATGGTGTTGTTGCCGGCGCCGCCACAGCCGACGATGACGATCCGGGGCTCCCCGAACTCGTCGCCGTCCATGTCGGCTTCCATCTCGCGGGCCTCCTCCTCGGCGTTCTCGAGGGCGTCTTGTACGATATCCTGCATCGTTACACCTTGGCCCAGTTGCGCTTGCCGCCCTGTTCGGTCCGGCCGTCGGACTGTTCGTTGACCATCTCGCGGACGGCCGACCGAATCGCCTCGCTTCGGTTCGGGAACTCGCCCGAATCGACCAGTCGTTCGACCTCCTCGATCTGCTGTTTCGGAATTCGCAGTGTCACACGCTCCATTGTTGTATTCCCCGTTGGGGGTAAGACGGGGTGCGCCCCTGTCAGACGCACCGTGTCTTACGCCAGAGCCGCCCGACATCGGGCGGTTTTCGGCGTTTATCGCCGGGTGTAAGACAACCGTCTTACGCGACTAATAGCGAGACTGTCGAACATATTAAAACTTTCGTCAGACACGAGCGTCTGTGTATTACACCAGTCCTTATGCCGAATCGAGAACGTCGGCGGCGGGCGTCCGGCGGCCGCAGCTCGGACAGAACGACCAGTCCGAGCGGAGTTCGTCGCCGCAGTCACAGAACAGCCGCCGGGCGGTCTTCTCGCCGCAGTTCGGGCAGTAGACGTGATCGGCGTCGACGCCCTCGCCGCACTGCGCGCAGTTGCGCTCGTCGTCGCGTTCCGCGATCGGATCGGCGTCGGACACCGCCGACGCGCGCGCGTCGGCACCGCTCGTGGCGTCCTCGAGCGAGATCGTTACGTTGACGTCCTGTCCGCGCTCCGCCGCGGTCCGACGCTCGGCGAGACGCTCCGTGAGGAGGTCGTCGACGCGCTCGCGGACGAGGTCGTCGATCGCCGTCTCGCCCGTCCGCTCGGGCGAGTCCGACGACGACTCCTCGAGGTACGCCCGCAGAGCCTCGCGCATGGCCTCGCTCTTCGAGGCCTCGAGCTCCTCGAGACGGGCGACGAGGTCGTCGTCCGCGCGGAACGTGATCTTGCTCATCCTCTCAGATGCCCCGTTGTTATCCCACCTATATCAATTATCTGGTGGGGCGGCTCGGCGACCGTCCCGAATGATAACCCTTATATTCGCCTCGGCGATTACGTTGAGGTGCGCCCGCCCTTAGCTCAGACTGGTAGAGCAGTCGACTGTAGATCGACTTGCCCCCCGTTCAAATCGGGGAGGGCGGACTGGTTTTTCGCGAACCGTCGAACGAAGTGAGGCCGTGAGCGGAAAGCACGTCCAACCGATCCGATTCGTAGCTGACTGTAGCTCGACCCGTCCCGCGCGGCGACCGACGCGGCTCGCTTCTCGAGGGAGCCGAACTGTTTATCCTGATATCTTATATATCAGAACGAGGAACTGTCGCTGGGGCAGGTGGTGGTCACGACACCGCGGCCGGAGCGACGGTCGCGAACGGATGTGGAGCCGCTCTCGCGTCGGCCCGCCCTCGCCGGCCGACTGCTTTTGGTCGGAACCGTTTTACCGCAGGCTATGAGCGACGACGGACCGAGTCGCGACCGCGCACAGGACCGAGCCGAGAAACGCAAGTCCGAACGCGCCGACGGCCCCGAGGCGATCCTCGAGGAGGTCGAGCGCGATCTGGGCTCGCTCGAGTACCCCGTCTCGAGCGAGGAGCTGGCGACGGAGTACGGCAGCGAGCCGATCGACATGCCCAACGAGACCGAGTCGCTGGGTAGCGTCTTCGATCGACTGGCGGGCGAGCAGTACGACTCGCCGGCGGCGGTTCGCGAGGCCGTTTACGGCGAGATCACGGGCGAGGCCGGCGACGCCCGGGAGGCCAACCCCGAGCGCGACCTGGAGGAACTCGAGGACGAGAGCCAGGGATCGATCAGCGAGAGCGGCGGCGATGCCCTCTGAGAACAGGGTTTTTCGGCGCCGTCCCCCGAGAGCAGAACCGATTTACGTCAGCGCCGTTTTGCTTCGGGTATGGATTACGAGTCGAGTCTCGGTCGAGCGATGGACGAAGTTCCGGACATCGGCGGCGACGAAAGCCGCCTCGAGATTCCGGACCCGAACGCCCAGAAGGACGGCGCGTTTACGCGGTTTACGAACCTCGGCGACATCGCCGACGTCCTCTCACGCGAGGCCGAACACCTCCACCGGTTCATCCAGCGCGAGCTGGGGACCAGCGGCAAGTTCGACAACGGCCGCGCCCGGTACAACGGGAGCTTCTCCGAGCAGGACTTCAGCGCGGCCGTCGACGCCTACGTCGACGAGTACGTGCTCTGCTCGGAGTGTGGCCTCCCCGACACCCGCCTCGTCCGGGAGAACCGCACCCCGATGCTGCGCTGTGACGCCTGCGGCGCGTTCCGACCCGTGACCAAGCGCTCGGCCAGCAGCCAGCAGCAACAACAGCAGGACGCGGTCGAGGAGGGCCAGACATACACCGTCGAGATCACCGGGACGGGCCGGAAGGGCGACGGCGTCGCGGAGAAGGGCAACTACACGATCTTCGTCCCCGGCGCCGAGGAGGGAGACGTCGTCGACATCTACATCAAGAACATCTCCGGCAACCTGGCGTTCGCTCGACTCGACTGAACCGCGTCGCCTGACGGGTTTTCTCGCCGATTTCGGCCTCGCGGTAGCGTGGGCGTTCCTCTCGAGGAGTTCGAACGCCGTCCGGTAACCGGTTCGCGCGCCCGCGAAGGCCGGCGCCGTCGCGGATCCGGGCCGGACGCCCGCCGACCGCGAGAGTAAAGTCAGCTTGTGCTAGTTACGCGAACGTGGCAGTCTCGTTCGACCTCTTCGGTACGCTCGTCGACGTCGATCAACCCGCGGCGCCAGCCGAGGCCGTCGCCGACGAGCTCGCGGCTCGAGACGTCGACGTGCCGGCGGACTGGGCCGACGCCTACGCGAGTCCGCACGTCGATCCGCCCGAGCACGCGGAGGTACCGCTTCCGGCCCACGTCAGCCGCGCGCTCGCGAGCCGCGGCGTCGAGTTCGAGAACAACGTCGTCAGACGCGCGGTCGTCGCGGCGTTCGATCCCGCGGTCGAGACCCGAGAGGGGGCGCTCGAGGCGGTCGCGGCCGCCCGCGACCGCGGTCCCGTGGCGATCTGCTCGAACTGCAGCGTCCCCGAACTCGTCGCCCGGACGCTCATCCGTGCCGACCTCGATCGGGACGGGTTCGACGCGACCGTGACCAGCGTCGCCTGCGGCTGGCGCAAACCCGCTCCCGAAATCTTCGAGCTGACCGCCAACGAACTCGGGACCTCGCCGTCTGAACTTATCCACGTTGGCGACGACCCCCGAACTGACGGCGGGATCGAGGCCGTCGGCGGTGCCGCGATCCTGCTCGAGGACGTTTCCCTCTCCGAGGTCCCCGAGGAGCTGGCGCGTCTCGAGGGAGGCGCTGAACCGTGACCGCGAGCACGAACGCGACCGCGAACGACGCGCGAACGAACCCATCCGTATGACGCTGACGACGGCCGCACTGGTCGGGTTCGCCCTCGGCCTGGACCGCGTAGCGGGGGAACCGCCGAACGCGGCCCACCCGGTCGCGTGGCTCGGCCGCCTCGTCGGCGCGCTCGATCGTCCCTGGAGCGACGACGACCGCGTCCAGCGATCGCTTGGCGTCCCGATCGCGCTCGTCGTCCCGCTAGTTCCCGCCGTCGCCGCGAGCGGGGCCGTTCTCGCCGCGGCGGCCGTCCACCCCGTCGCGGGCGCGACCGTCGCCGGGCTCGCGCTCTACCTGACGACCAGCCTGCGGATGCTGCTCGAGCTCGCGAGCGAGGTCGTCGCGGCGACCGCGGGCGACCTCGAGACGGCCCGCGACCGCGTTCGGGGACTCGTCGGCCGCGATACCGACGAGCTCTCGCCCGCCGAGTTGCGCAGCGCGGCCCTCGAGAGTGCGGCCGAGAACCTCGCGGACGGGCTGGTCGCGACGCTGTTGCCCTTCGCCGTCCTCGCCCCGTTCTCGCTGCCCGCCGCGGCCGCGGCGGCCGCCTGGGTCAAGGGCGTCAACACGCTGGACTCGATGCTTGGCTACCCCTCGAAGCCGTTGGGCACCGCGAGCGCGCGGCTGGACGATCTCGTAATGTGGCTCCCCGCCAGGCTGAGCGCCCTCGCGATCGCCGTCGCCGCGGTCGACCTCGGGGCGCTCGCCCGCGCTCGAGGGTGGGCCCGAACCCCGCCGTCGCCGAACTCGGGGTGGCCGATGGCGACGCTGGCCTCCGCGCTGTCGGTCCGGCTCCGCAAACCCGGCGTTTACGATCTGAACCCCGACGCCGCGCTCCCGACGCTCGAGGACGGCGAGCGCGCGACGAGAGTGGTCTTTCGCGCGGCGCTGGTCGCGGCCGCGCTCGCGGTCGCGCTGGGGGCCGCGCTCGAAGCGGCCGCACGCACTGCGGGGGTGGTCGCGTGAGGGCGTGGCTCGGCGCCTGTCGGGGCGCGCTCGCCTTTCTGACGCGGCTCCCCGTCGGCCACCGCGATGGCGACTGGGACGCCTTCCGCTCGCGGCCGGCGACGCTTCCGTTCGTCGGCCTCGTCGTCGGCGCGCTGGTCGCGATCCCGCTGCTGGCCGCCGACGTCCTCGCGGCGCCGACGGTCGCGCTGGCGTACCTGCTCGCGGTCTACGCCGTCGTGGGGGTCCACAACCTCGACGGCGTCGCGGACCTGGGCGACGCCCTCGTCGTCCACGGCGACCGCGAGCGCCGACGGGAGGTGGTGAAGGACACGACCACCGGGGTCGGTGCGCTCCTGGCCGTGTCGCTCACCGTCGCGGGGCTCGCGCTCGGCGCTCTCGGCGTCGCCGACCTCCCGCCAGCGACGGCCGTCGGCGTCGCCGTCGCCGCGGAGGTCGGCGCCAGGCTCGGGCTGGCCGCGATGGCCTGCTTCGGAACCGCGAGCCACGAGGGGATGGGCAGCCAGCTGACCGAGACCGCAGCTCCGGGTCGATTCGTCGCACCTGCGGGAATCGTCCTCGGCGCCGCGGCGCTCCTCTGGCCCCACCCCGCGGTGATCGCCCTCCCGGGAGCCCTCGTCGGGGTCGCGCTCCCCTGGTACTGGGCGAGACGCAATTTCGGCGGGATCAGCGGCGACGTCTTCGGCGCGGCTACCGAGGTCGGTCGCGTCGTCGGACTGCACGCGGGGGTGATCGCGTGGACGCTCTCCTGATGTGCGGCGGGAGGGGAACCCGCCTCGAGAGTCGCTACGAAAAACCCCTCCACCCGATCGCCGGGACGCCGATGGTCGACCGCGTGCTGGCGGGCCTCGAGGCGAGTCGCGTCCAGACGACGTTCGCGGTCGTCTCGCCGAACGCCCCCGAAACGGCTGCTCACCTCGAGCGAACCGACGGCGTCCGGACGATCGAAACCGACGGCGAGGGGTACGTGACCGACCTGCTTTCGGCCCTCGAGCACCCCGCGGTCGAGCCGCCCGTGCTGTCGGTCGCGGCCGACCTTCCGCTGCTCGAGGGCGGGGTCGTCGATCGCGTCCTCGCGGCCCACGGCGGGGGCCAGGCCTCGCGAACCGTCTGCGTTCCCGCGGCGCTGAAGCGCCGTCTGGGGGTCGGCCTCGAGACCAGACTCGAGGACGCCTCCCACCTCGCGCCGACCGGGGTCAACGTCGTCGGCACGACGGACGAATCCATGACACAGGCGAGCTACGACCCGCGGCTGGCGGTGAACGTGAACCGACTCGAAGACGCCCGCATCGCGGAGGCACGATGCGAGTAGTCCTGGCCGCGGGCGCGACCGAGACGGCGCTGATCGACGGCATCAGCGCCGCGGGCGCCGCGCCGGAGCTGATGGCCCACACGCCCGCGGCCGACGCCGAGATCCTCGCGTACGGCGAGCCGACCGACGCCTCGGTCGTCCCGGTGAGTCCGACGGGCTGTCCGACGCCCGCAGCGGTGACCCGCGCGGTTCGGGAGGCCGTCGGCTTCGATCTGACGGTCGTCGACGCGGGCCTCGCGAAGCCGACCGCGGCGCCGACGGTCGATCTCGAGGCCGACCCCGGTGCCGACGTTCGCGAGCCCGTCACCGTTCCCGAGGCCGAACGGATCTTCGAACGCGCACGCGAGTACGGACGCGACCTCCCCGAGGACGAACTCCTGCTCGGCGAGACGATCCCCGGCGGGACGACGACCGCCCTCGGCGCCTTGACCGCCCTCGGCGAGTCCGTCGGGGTGTCCTCGTCGCTGCCCGAGAACCCCCTCGAGCGAAAGCGCCGCGTCGTCGAGCGCGGACTCGCCGAGAGCGGGCTCGAGGCGGGCGACTGCGAGGACGCCCCCCTGCGGGCGATCCGGGCCGTCGGCGACCCCGTCCAGGCCGCGGTCACCGGGATCGCCGCGGGCGCGCTCGAGGACGGTGCTCGAGTGATCCTCGCCGGCGGGACTCAGATGGTCGCGGTCGCCGCGCTCCTCCGACACGCCGGGATCGATTCCCCGCTCGAGGTTGCGACGACCTCCTTCGTCGCCGACGAGCAGGATGAGGCGCTCCCCGAAGCGTGTGCTCGCCTCGACTGCGAACTGACCGTCACCGACCCCGGGTTCGACGGGCATGATCACGTCGCGATGGCCCGCTACTGTGCGGGCGAGGCCAAGGAGGGCGTCGCGATGGGCGGCGCGCTCTCGCTCGTTCCCGACGGCGGGATGGGAGCAGTCAGGGACCGCTTCGAGGACGTCTGCCGGCGGCTCGGGATCGACGAGCGCGACGAACGCGCGGACGGGCCGACCGATCGCGCGGCCGATCCTCCGGAGGGGAGCCGTGGATCCTGACGCGATCCGCGCCGCCGAGCGGGTCCCCCACGGCGGCGAGCCCGATCCCAACGTCCTCGATTTCTCGGCGAACACGAACCCCAAGACGCCCGACGGGACGGCGCAGGTCTACCGGGACGCCCTCGAGGAGAGTCGCCGCTACCCCGACGACGCCTCTCCCGACTACCGGGCGGCCGCGGCTGCGTTCGTCGGCTGCGATCCTGAGCGCGTGATCCCGACGCCGGGCGGGCTGGCCGCGATCCGCCTGACGATGGAACGAGCCCTCGAGCCCGGCGACACCGCGCTGGTCCCCTACCCCAGCTTCGGCGAGTACGCCCGCGAAGTCCGATTGCAGGGCGCGACGCCCGCCTTCGTCGGCGTCGACGACGCACTCGAGATCGGGACCGACGCGCTCGCGGACTGCGCGCTGGCGGTCGTCTGCACGCCGAACAACCCCACGGGCGAGGCGGCCGACCCCGACGCGCTCGAGGCCTTCGCCGCTCGCTGCGGCGAGGCCGGGACGACCCTGCTGGTCGACGAAGCCTTCCTCGGCTTCACGAACCTGCCCTCCGCGGCGGCGTTCGACCGCGAGAACGTCGTCGTCGCGCGCTCGCTCACGAAACTGTTCGGCCTCCCCGGGCTGCGGGCGGGATTCGCGGTCGCGAGCGGACAACTGCGGGACGACCTCGAGACGGCCCGCCGGACCTGGTCGCTTGGCACCCCGGCCGCACGCGTCGGTGCCCACTGCTTGTGCCAGGACGAGTTCGTCCGCGAGACCCGCACCCGGGTCGCCCGCGAGCGCGATCGCATACGGGAGGCGCTGTCGACCCGCTTCGAGGTCGAACCGTCGGACGCACCGTACCTGCTGTGTGCGGTGGGTGACCGGAGCGTGGAGGGGGTTCTCGAGCGCGCCCGCGATACCGGAGTCGCGATCCGGGACGCGACGACGTTTCGAGGGCTCGACTCCCACGTCCGGGTGGCGGTCAAGGACCGCGACGCGAACGACCGACTCCTCGAGGCGCTGAGGTGTCCGCCGTGAGCGACCGAGCCCACCTCGAGAGTCACAGACGGGACGGCGTCTTACGGCTCGCCCGACCGGAGACCGAGTGGCTCTCGACGGGCTGGAACGGGGGCCGACAACGAGCCGACTGCGCGTACAACGTCTCGGTGCCCGAGGGGTGGGCCCGGACCGACCTGGGGGCGTACGCCGACGAGCGCCTCGAGCGCGCGGGCTTCGAGGACCCCGGGCCCGTGCTGTTTACCGGCGTCGACGCCGACCACGCCCGCGGCGCCCGCTGCGGTCCGGTGACGGCCTGCGCGACCGCGGGGGTTTCGAACCCCGCAGTGTTACCGATGGAGCCCGCGGGCGGGACGCTGCCGGACGCGGAGCCGTCGTCCGACTCGCCCGCTGGAACCGTCAACGTCCTCGTCTACGCCGACCGACGGCTCGCCGACGGCGCGCTGGCGAACCTCGTCGCGGTCGCTGCGGAGGCGAAGGCGGCGACACTGCTCGCCGAAACGGGGTTTCCCGGAACGACGACCGACGCGGTCGTCGTCGGCCACGACCCCGACGGCGAGCCCGCGGCCTTCTCGGGGAGCGCGACCGCCGTCGGCGCGGCGACTCGAGCCTGTGTCCGCGAAGCGGTGCGAGCCTCGCTGCGGGCCCGCTACGGGGACGGCGACGACCGCCCGGAGTCGCTCGCGGACGCGGCCTACGGCGTCTCGACCGACGCGCGGGCGCGGGTGTTCGAGCCCGCCATCGCGGACCCCGACGGCGGGCGAGAACGGTAGGCGACGATCGCTCAGTGCTGGCCCTGTAGCACGGGCCGACTCCGGGCCGACTGGCGTGCGGGCGGCTCGATCGGATCGAGCGCGGCGACGAGGGTCGCCAGCTGGTATCGCTGGTGCGGTCGATGCCCGCTTCCGTCCCACGCGATTCGCTGGATCTCCTCCGCCGAGAAGTGGCGACCGATCCCGTCGGCGTCGTCGACGGCTTCGGCGAGCAGTTGCCGGGAGTGAATCCCGGCCTCGCCGTCCTGGGTCCGCACCAGAGAGAGGACGCGTTCTTTCAGTCGGGGTCGAGCGCCGAGCCAGCCGTAGGCGAACTTCTTGGCCCTGTACTCGGTGGAGGTGATCGGCACGCCGAAGTCGACGTACTCGATCTCGGCGAGGTCCCGCGAGAGCAGGGAGAGGAACTCCCGGTACAGCTCGGTTTCCGCCTTCTGCTCGGGCGGACAGGCCATCGCCGTCGCGAACAGCCCCGGCGCGTAGAACGGCGTCGTCGTCCAGAGGTGGTGGCGAGTCCGATCCTCGCCGTGGTTGAGCATATTGATGCCGCGCTCGCGGATCAGGAAGTGAACGTGGGCGCCCTCGAGAGTTCGTTCGGGGTAGGTGTCGATCCGCTCGGCGACGGAGTCGACGAGTCGATCCGCGTCGAGACCGATCACGGCCTCGATCTCGTCCGGCGTGAACTGCTGGTTCGTTCGAACGAGCGTCTCGACGAGGTCGGACCTCGAGTCGACCGCCGTCGGTGGGGTCAGGTCGGGAAAGACCTTGTCGCCGCCGTCGCCGGTAACCAGGGTCGCCCCCGGGTAGTCTGCGGCGAGCTGTTCGGCGAAGTCGAGGCCCAGCGCCATGCCGACGGTGTTCATCCCCTGGGTCATCTCCAGGAGCGTCTCCCGGTGGCGCTCGGTCCTGTCGACGAAGTACGACGACCACGGGATTCCGAGCGCGCGGGCGACCTCGCGGGCGACGTTCGCCTCGTCGACGTTGGAGCCGTCCTCTCGTACCGACGTCGCGGCGAGCAGCGTCCCCCCGGCGACGCCGTCCCGTACCGCATCGTAGCCGGCGATCGCTGCGCGCGAGTCGAGCCCGCCGCTCAGCGAGATGATCGACGTCTCGGTCGTTCCGGCCCGTCGGCGACACGCCTCGACGAACTGGTCTTTCAACGTACGGGCGTTCTCGACGACGCCCCGGTCGTCGTTCTCGTAGCTGTCGAACCGGAACTCGTGGAGCGACGTGACGTCGTCGCGCGCGACCTCGAGCAGCGATCCGGGCGGCAACTGTCTAACGCCGTCGAAGGGCGTTCGAGTGCCGAGTGGATAGCCGAACAGCAGCATCTGGCCGAGGCCGAGCCGATCGACTCCGACGGGTCGTCCCTCGAGAACCGCCGCGAGCCGACGCGCGACCTTGAGTTCGCGGGTGACGATCGTCGCGTCTCCGATCGCGACCCGATAGGTCGGGAGTCGACCGAAAGTGTCGTTTACGACCCACATGCTCCCGCTCGAACGGTCGACGACGGTAATGAGAAAGTCGCCGTCCCGCGTCGCCACCCACTCCGCCAGCCGGTCGGTGTTCCCTCCGTCGATCCACGTGGCTACGTTTCGGAGCGCGGCCTCGGTATCGCGGCGGTCGTAGAGTCGTCCCTCGAGAAGGATCGTCCGCTCGTCGGTTTCGACGACCTCGGTCGGGTACGAGTCGTACCCGGTGTACGCGAGCGTTCCCCCGGCGGTCCGAACCACCGTTTCGCGACTGTAGGAATCGGTAAAACAAACGGAATCGAGTACGCGATCGACGATCCCCCGATCGAGGACGTTCCCCCCGACAATAGTCGTTCCTGGCATCCGGTAGTGATTCTTCCCAATCGCTGATCAATTCAATTGTTTTTCAATTAATTCGAATAATAATTTTTACTCAGAATAATCGCATTTTCTGATATTATTTTCGGGTTCTCAGCCACACGCAACTCAGTATACCGCCTTCTCGCCGGCGGAGGCATCCTCGCGTATCGGGTTCGTCGAACTTGAGGTAGGCGCCGACCCCGATCACTACTCGAGCCGGAGGAATCGCCGATCGTCCTCACGCTCCTCGGTCGCGGGGTACATGATCACGAAGTTTCCCGCCGTGAGCCGGGAGATGTGCTTGGGTAGCGTCTGTAACTCGGGGTGCCAGCCGGGGTCGTTCCGGCGGGCGCTCACGCAGACGACGAGGTCCTCGGCTCGCACCGCCTCGCGCAGCCGCGAGCGAAGCGCCGTCCAGTCGACCGCCGACTCGAGCGTCTCGGAAACGCCGGGATCGACGCCCGAGAGCGCGTCCGCGAACTGCTCGGGGTCGTCGCGGACCGCGAGGATGCGGATCGGCGCTCCGGTTCGCTCGGCGAGGAGCTTCACCGTGCGCAGCGCCTCCGGGAAGCCGTCGTTACGGTCGATCCCCGGCGGGAGGATCAGGACGATCCGTCGGGTCGCGTTGAGGGGGTCGTGGACGCGCCCGACCAGCGTCAGCTGGGTGGTTCGGCGCAACACCTGATCGATGGTGTGGCCGAACACCTGCTGTTCCCGCGATCGGGCGCCGTCCCAGCCGATGACCAGCGTCGAGATCCGGTTCTCGAGCGCCGAGCGGACGAGTCCCGAGGCGACGTTGTGGTCGATCCGCGCGTGACCCTCGATCGGTACCTCGGCGCCCGCGGCGTACTCCTCGAGGTCCGCGAGGCGATCCTCGGCCGCCGCGACCCGGGATCGGGTTCGAGCGAGCGACTCCGGGCGAACGACCGAGACCGCGTGCACCGGCTCGCGGACGCGGGGATCGCGGATCGCGAATGCGAGATCCAGCAGCGACTCGGCGTGGCGCGACTCGCTGGAAACCGGGACGAGGATCCGCTGTGGCGTCTCGTCGGGGTCGTAGGGTCGTCGCTCGCGGGTTCGGGCGAGGACGCCGCCGGAGCGCTCGACGAGGGCGGGACTGACGACGCTGACGACCAGGATCATCAGCACGACCGCGTTGATCATCGCGAAATCGAACCCGGGGACGCCGGTCTCGAAGCCGATCTGGACGATCGCGAGCGCGGCCGCGGCCTGGCCGATCGAGAGCCCGAACATGCTTCGGATCTCGTCGCGGTCGTAGCCGTAGAGCCGTCCGGTCGCCCACGCGGCGGCGTACTTCGTCGGAAAGAGCATGACGAGCAACGAGCCGGCGATCAACAGCGTGTCGGCGCCCGCAAAGAGGACGCGGACGTCGACGAGCATCCCGACCGACAGCAGGAAGAAGGGGATAAAGAGGGCGTTGCCGACGAACTCGATGCGGTTCATCAGCGGGCCCGTCTCGGGAACCAGTCGGTTGAGCGCGAGTCCGGCGAGGAAGGCGCCGACGATGTGTTCGACGCCGACGAGTTCGGCCAGGAACGCACAGAGAAAGAGGACGGCCATGACGAACAGGAACTCGAAGTAGCTCTCCTCCGCGCGGCCGCGGAAGAACCACCGTCCGAGCCGGGGCACGAGCAGCCAGACCCCGACGAAGAAGGCGGTCAAACCGACACCGAGCCGCAGCCAGAACGCGGCGTCGAGCGTTCCGTCGGTAGCGGCGATCACGACCGCGAGCACGAGCAAGGCGAGGGTGTCCGTCAGGATCGTCCCGCCGATCGTCGCGGTTACGGCCTCGTTGGTCGCGATTCCCAGGCGGTTGACCACGGGGTAGGCCAGCAGCGTGTGCGAGGCGAAGATAGCCGCGAACAGCGACGCCGCTCCGAACGGGAGATCCAGGAGGGAGACACCCACGACGGTTCCGACCGCCTGCGGGACGAGAAAGGAGAGCAACCCGAAGACGACGCTGCGATCCCTGTACTCGACGAACTGGTCGAGGTTGATCTCGAGTCCCGCGACGAACATCAGGTAGACGAGCCCGACCTCGCCCAGCAGCTGGATCGTCGCGTCGCGCTCGAGCAGGTCGACGCCGTTGGGGCCGATCGCCGCGCCGACCAGGATGATCCCGACGATGCCGGGGAGGCGGTACCGCTCGAGCGCCAGCGGCGCGACCAGAAAGATCACCATCGCGAGCCCGAAGATGAGGATCGGGTCGTCGAACGGCGTTGCGAACGGCGACTCTCCCGCGACAGCGACGGCGTTCGGCGCACCCGCGTCCCGCTGGGTCCACATCGTGCGCACCGTCACCCGCCCGACACATCAAGGACTAGCTATTCTATCGCCGGGGTCGGCTCGAACGCGTCGGTCGACGGCTCCGAAGCGACGACTCGTCGCCGTTAACACTGCGGCGGCCGTAGGGCGGATCGATGACAGCCGACGCGGACCCGTCGGCGATCCGCTCGATCGCCGTCTCGAGAGACGACGTCGTCGACGCCTTCGTCTACGGGCGAGAGAACCCCGGCGCGGCGGTCCTCCGGGTGACGCCGCCGTTTCACGGACGAATGCGGGCCCGGATTCACGTCTACCGCGCCGACGACGCCCGCGTAACCGGTGCCGTCCACGTCCGCCCCGAGACGCTCCTCGAGGACGACGCGGTCGCGAGCTATCCCGCCCTCGAGGACGAACGCGAGGACGCGTCGTCGGATGAAACAGAACGGGTTCGAAAGCGACACGCCGAGGCGGTCGACGCGTGGCGGGAGCGAGCCCGGGAGGCGATCGCCGAGACAGTCGCGCTCGAGACTCCCGACGGGTCGACGACCGTTTCGGTCAAACCCCTCGAGTAGCCCGCCGTGCCGATCGAATTCGACGCCCGATCCGCCGTCCCGCACTTTCACTTTCACTCCGGACGGCTCGGATTGACGTTCCGTCCGCCCGATCGATAGGTATGTCCCAGACCGTGGTGCGGATCGACGCCCGGAGCCAGCGAACCGAGCCGACCGACGCCGCCGCGACGGTCGCGGCACCCAGGCGCCGAGTCGACGTCTCCTCGCTCCACCTCGACGAGATCCGGGCCTACGTCGACGCGAACCTCGAGACCGACCGCGTCTCCCTCGAGCGCCGCGGCGCCCGCACGTACCTCGTGGTCGAGGAGTGACGCTACAGCTTCGACACTTCGGCCGCCTCTTCGGCGGCCTCGCGGACCGCCTCGACGGTCGCAGTCGGCGACGTCGCCGCCACGGCCGCGTTGAGTGCTCCCTCGAGCACCGGTGCGTCGGCGACGACCGCCTCCGTCGCGTCGGCCTCCTCGATCGCCAGCTCGGCGTTCATGACGGCGCTGCCGAGGTCGACGAGGACGACGACGCCCCCACCGTCGCCGGCGACCGCGTCGATCGCCTCGCGGATCGGCCCCGGCGTCGTCCCGACGCGGCCGTCCTCGGTGCCGCCGACGGCCTCGATCCGGGCGTCGCCGCCCATCTCGCGGGCGATCTCGCGGATCCCCTCGGCGGCTCGTCGGCTGTGGGAAACGACGACGATGCCGACCATCAGGGGCCTCCGTCCGCCCCGTCCTCGAGAGCGGGTTCCTCGAGCTCCTCGGGATCGACGTCGGCTTCGGCGTCGACCTCGACGTCGCCGTTCAGGTACTCCTCGGCGACCGCGAGCAGCTCCTCGAGCAGGTACAGGGTGCTCGTCGCGCCGGGATCCTGGTGGCCGACGGAGCGCCAGCCGAGATAGGACGCCCGACCCTTTTTCGCGCGTATCGGCGTCGTGAACGCGACGCCGCGCTCGGCCGCGTCGACGGCCTTGCCCAGCGCCTCGAGGGGATCGCTGTCGTCGACCTCGATCGCCTTCCTGTAGGTGTGGACCGCGGGCGTAACCGCGTCGACCATCGTCTTGTCCCCCACGGAGGCCTTGCCCCGCTCCTCGAGGGTCTCGAGGTACCGTTCGGCGAAGGCGACCGACGACTCGGCGGTGATTCCGTCCTCGAACTCCCCGCTCGCCTTCATCAGCGAGCCGCCGTACAGCGGGCCGGCGGCGCCGCCGACCTCCGAGACCAGCGCGACGCCGACGGTCTTGACCAGCTCGGCGGGATCGTCGTCAGCGTCCTCGAGTCGCTCCAGGGCGGCCTGGAACCCGCGGTTCATGTTCGCGCCGTGGTCGGCGTCGCCGATCGCGGAGTCGAGTTCGGTCAGGGCGGACTTCTCCGCCGCCATCCGGTCGGCCATCGCCGCCGTCGCCTCGCGGATCGCCTCGGCCTGCGTTTCTCGGTCCATCCGGATCTCAGCCCTCCGTCACGGTCAGTCCCGGCGTCTCGGCCGGAGCGGCCAGCAGCTCCTTCAGCTCGTCGTCGAGCTCGAGCACCGTGATCGAACACCCCATCATGTCCAGCGAGGTCATGTAGTCGCCGACACGGGCGTTCCAGGTCTCGAGGCCGCGGTCCTCGAGCAGCTCCTGGAGCCGGCGGTTGACCACGTACAGCTCCATCAGCGGCGTCCCGCCCATCCCGTTGACGATGGTCGCGACCTCGGCGCCCTCGGCGGGATCGAGGTCCTCGAGGACGGCCTCGGCGAGGTGGTCGGTGATCTCGTCGGCCGACATGACTTCGGTGCGTTCGGTCCCCGGTTCGCCGTGGATGCCGATCCCGAGTTCGATCTCGTCCTCCCCGAGGTCGAACGTCGGCTCGCCCTTCTCGGGCGTGACACAGGAGGTGAGCGCCGTCCCCATCGTGCCGACGCGGTCGTTTGCCTTCTCGGCGACGCGTTCGATCTCCGCTAAGTCGGCGCCCCGGTGGGCCATCGCGCCGGCGACCTTGTGGACGAAGATCGTCCCGGCGACCCCGCGACGACCCGACGTGTACAGCGAGTCCTCGACGGCGACGTCGTCGTCGACCACGACGTACTCGACGTCGGTATCCGCCTCCATCTCCGCCATCTCGATGGCGGTCTCGAAGTTCATCACGTCGCCCTCGTAGTTCTTGACGACGCAGAACACCCCCTCGCCGCCGTCGCAGGCCTGAATCATCTCGCTCAGCTGGTCGGCCGTCGGCGAGGTGAAGACCTCGCCCGCGGCCGCGCCGTCGAGCATCCCGTCGCCGATATACCCGGCATGGGTCGGCTCGTGGCCGCTGCCCCCGCCCGTGACGATCCCGACCTTCCCCTCGACGGGGGCGTCTGCTCGGACGACGACCTCGGTACCCTCGAGCCGCCGCAGGCCCGGATGCGCCGCGACCATTCCCTCGAGCATCTCGTCGACGACCGCGTCCGGTTCGTTGATGAGTTTCTTCATACTCCCTACGGATATCGTGGACACATAGCATGATAACGCTTGCTTGCAACCACGTCGCTCGAGAGGCGATGCAGGGTGGAGCACCAGGAACTACCGGCCGTCGTCGCCGCGACGACGGGAAGGCGCGACGGGATCGGTCGGAACGCCGACCGGTCCCCCTCGAAATTTTCACGGCGCCGGTGGGAGGGCGCGTATGGACGAACGCGATGCCGGGGCGGACGGCGAGGAGTCGTCAGCCGACGATCGGCGGACGACGCGACGCCGAACGCTCGAGGGCACCGCGGGAATCGCCGCGGTCGGAACGTTCGGCAGCGCTGGGGCTGTCGGCGCCGCCGATCGGGGGCGAACACCGCAGGAGGGGGACCTCGAGGAGGGGCCGCTCGTCGACGTCCACTGTCACCTGATCCCCGAGGAGACCCTGGGCCGGGATCCCCTCTCCGCCGACGACCTCGTGGCCTGGATGAACGACAACGGTATCGACCGCGCGGTCGTGCTGGCGCTCGACTCCCCCGAGAGCTACCCCGCGCCCGCCTCGAGTCCGTGGATACTCGACCAGGTCGGGGCGTACCCCGATCGGTTGATCCCGTTCTGTACGATCGATCCCCGAACGCTCGTCTACGGCGAGGACGCCGCCGCGGGGCTGCTCGAGCGATACGTCGAGCGGGGCGCCCGCGGGTTCGGCGAGCTGAAGGCCGGCGTCCCGATCGACGATCCCCGCGCCGAACGGATCTACGAGCTGTGCGCCGAGTACGAGGTCCCGATCCTCTTTCACACCGACGAGAAGGCGATGACCGACGAGGTCGGCCTCCCGGGACTCGAGGACGTCGTCGCCTCCTTTCCGGAGGTGGACTTCCTCGCGCACGCCCACGGCTGGTGGGCCCACGTCGCGGCCGACGTAGAGGCAGCCGACCTCGGGGACTACCCCGACGGCGAGATCGACGAGCCCGGGCGCGTCCCGAAGCTACTCGAGCGATACGACAACCTCTACGGCGACCTCTCGGGAATCTCGGGCTGGAACGCCCTCACCCGCGACCCCGCGTTCGGACAAGCGTTTCTCGAGGCGCACTCGGAGCAGCTGATCTTCGGCACCGACTACATCTACCCCGGCCAGGAGGTCCCCCAGCTCGAGCTGTTCGAACGGTTCGACCTCGAGCGCTCGGCGCGGGAGGCGATCCGGTACCGAAACCTCGAGGACGTGCTCCGCTAATCGACCCTGCCAATTCGTCGCCAACGTATATCCGTTCGCACGGTGGGTACACGTACATGGCAGAGAAGACGGACTACGAGGAGGACGTCTCGCGCGACGAAGCAGCCGACCTCTTGCAGGACATCGCCCGAGAGATCCGTGGGCAGGGACCGATCGACATCCACGTCGGCAACAAGACGCTGGCGCTGACGCCGTCCTCGACGCTCGAGTACGGGATCGAGGTCGAAGAGCGCTCGCCGATGCTCGGCGGCGACCGCGAGGAGATCACCGTCACGCTCGAGTGGGAGGTCGACAACGAACCCACCGAGTAGTCCGGAGTAGCCGACTCGCTGTGCCCGACCAGCGCTCGAGCGGGATCCACCGAGTCCCCGATAGCAGCCTCGAGATCGTCTCGAGCGATCGGACGGTCTNAGAGATGTGTATAAGAGACAGGTTCTCGAGGGGAAGGCCTCGCGCTGCTCGCGGGTCACGTTCGTTCCCCGCTCGCTCTTCGGAGAACTTCGCGCTGCTCAGTTCTCCCCCTTCTCGCGGGTCGCTTGCGCTCCCCGCTCGCTTTTCCGAGGGTTCGTTCGCTGCACTCACTCACCCTCGCCTTTCTCACGGGTCACGTTCGTTCCCCGCTCGCTTTCGGGAGGATTTCGCTTTGCTCCGCGGCTTCGCCGCTCCGCAGCTCACTCCTCCCCCTTCTCTATCGGCGCCCGAATCAAATTCCCCCACTCGGTCCAGGAGCCGTCGTAGTTGTGAACGTCCTCGTACTCGAGCAGTTCGTGGAGTGCGAACCAGGCGATCGCCGAGCGCTCGCCGACCCGGCAGTAGGTGACGACGCTCTCCTCGCCGTCGATTCCGGAGTCGGCGTACAGCGCCTCGAGTTCGTCGGGGTCCTTGAACCGGCCGTCGTCGCGCAGGTTCGTCTTCACCGGGACGTTCGAGGCGCCGGGGATGTGGCCGCCGCGCTGGGCCGTCTCGCCGAGGCCCTCGGGCGCGATGACCTCGCCCGAGAACTCCTCGGGCGAGCGGACGTCGACCATCGGGATGCCGGCCTCGCGAGCCTTGTCGACGTCGTCCTTGTAGGCGCGGATGCTCTCGAAGGGTCCCTTCGCGGCGTACTCGACGGCGTCGAAGTCGGGGACCTCGTCGGTCAACGGGTAGTCCTCGTTCACCCAGTAGTCCTTCCCGCCGTCCAAGACGCGGGCGTCGTCGTGGCCGTAGTACGTGAACTCCCAGTAGGCGAACAGGGCGAACCAGTTGGGGATCCAGCCGTCGCCGTAGAACACGACCGTCGATTCCTCGCCGATGCCGCGGTCGCCGACGACCTGTTCGAAATCCTCTTTCTTGAGGATGTCCCGCTGGTCCTGATCGGAGAGGTCCTCGTCCCACTGCATCCCGATCGCGCCCGGGATATGGCCCTCGTCGTACCGCGAGGGGAACTCGCCCTCGTCGGGCGACTCGGGGCTGTTCACTTCCACGAGGCAGTAGTCGGGGTCGTTGGCTTGGAACTCCTCGAGGCGGTCCTCGACCCAATCGGCCGAGACCAGCACGTCGGTGTCGTACTCGCTCATGCGAAGCGTCCTCCGACGAGCAGCGGCAAAAGGGTAACACGGGTAGAGCCGACACGTCCGAAATCGGATCGGTACACCTACACCGTTGGACTGACGACCACCGCCAATGCGACTCGCGAGAATCGAAACGGCCGACGGACCGGTAACCGGACGGTACGAGGACGGCGTCGTTCGCGCCGACGGCGACGAGTACGAGGTCGGGGTCGACGGCGACCTCCTCCCGCCCTGCGAGCCCTCGGCGATGTACTGCGTCGGGCGCAACTACGCCGAGACGCTCGACCAGATGGAGTACGAACGACCCGAGGAGCCCGACTTCTTCATCAAGCCGCCGGCGTCGCTTTTGGCCCACGAAGACCCTATCGAGTATCCGGCGTTCACCGAGGAGCTGACCTACGCGGGCGAGCTCGCGGCGGTCATCGACGAGCGCTGTCACGACGTCGCCGAGGCGGACGTGCCCGACGTCGTCCGCGGGTACACGATCATGAACGACGTCGACGCGCTCGACCAGCAGGGCCGCACGGCGCGGAAGGCGTTCGACGGCTCCGGGCCGCTCGGACCGTGGCTCGAGACCGACCTCGACCCGCGGGGGATCGACATGCACACCGACGTCGGCGACGAGCGCCGTCAGGAGGCGAACACGGAGCTCATGCTGTTCGACCCCTACGAGATCGTCTCCTACCTCTCGAGGCGCTTTACGTTCCGTCCCGGCGACGTCGTCGCCTTCGGCAGTCCCGCGAACCCGGGGCTGGTCGAACCCGGCGACGCTGTCGAGATCACCTACGAGGGCGTCGGCACGCTGCGAAACGAGGTCGTCGACTCGAGCGGATAGCCGGCTCGCTCTCGCGCCGGCTCCGCGACGGGATCAGTCGACGCCCTCGTCGTCCAACAGCGCCGCGGCGATCAGGTTTCGCATCCCGCGGCGGAGCCGTCCGCTCATCGCAGTCGAGGAGAGTCCGATCTCGTCGGCGACGTCGCTCAGCGCCATCTCCCGGGGTTCGCTGAAGTACCCACACCGGTAGGCGACCGTCAGCGCCTCCACCTGCTCCTCGGTCAGCCCGTAGGCGACGTTCGTCTCGTTTCGCGGACGACCGTACACCTCGACGATCTCGAAGCTCACGCCGTACTCCTCGGCGTACTCCCAGATCGTGTTCAGCGCCTCCCGATCGGGGAGCTGGAGCCGCAGGAACCAACCCCGACACTTCGTCTCGGCCGAGGACATGAAGCCGTTGACCCGCGTGACGACCGGGCTCAGGAGCTTCGTTCGCTCGGCGTGCTGGATGTAGTAGATGTGTGTGTCCTCGCCCTCGTCGACGAGCTCGAACTCGTCGACGGTCGGATCGTCCTCGAGGAACCCCTCGAGTTCGCCGACGTCGTCGTACTCGAACCGGAACGGGAAGACGTTCGATCCGGGATCGGTGTTGGCCTGCGTCAGGACCGTGATCTGGAGGTCCTCGTCGCGTCGAAACGTCGGGACCAGGGCGAGTCGCTCGTGTTCCGCGTACGCTTTGACTGTGATCGCCATCGCTTAGCACTCGGATCGGTTGCGAGGAGGTCGGCGGTCGGCGGTGCGTCCGGCCTTCGGTCTGCCGGTGTCGTTGAACGGCGTGATCATGTCCCACACTGCTCAAGGGAGTCCCATAAGCGTACTGTCGAGCGCTCGTCCGAGTGATCCGCGACCCGGTGTACGCCCCGCGCGGTGCGGGCGGCTACCGACCGTTCGTCGCCCGGACGGTTCGAACCGCGGCGTCGTTCGCGGCGACGTCGTGGACCCGAACGACGTCGGCGCCGCGCGCGGCCGCGAGCGTCGTCACCGCGACCGTCGGCGGAAGTCGCTCGCCGGGCTCGCAGCCGACGCGCTCGAACATCGACTTGCGGGAGTGGCCGACCATGAGCGGACAACCCAGCGCCCGGAACTCCCCGAGCCGATCGAGCAACGCGAAACAGTCCTCGGGGTCCTTCCCGAACCCGAGCCCCGGATCGACGACGATCCGATCCCGATCGACTCCGGCGCGCTCGGCCCGGAGCACCGTCTCCCGGAGGTCGTAGAGGACTTCCTCGACGACGTCGTCGTAGGCGACGCTGCGGTCGGGGTCGACGGGCGTCTCCAGGCTGTGGGTGACGACGAGCGAGGCGTCGCGGTCGGCGACGACGAAGCGCATTTCGGGGTCCTCGAGCCCGGAGACGTCGTTGACGACGTCGGCGCCGGCCTCCAGCGCCGCGTCGGCGACCGCGGCCTTTCGGGTGTCGACCGAGAGCGGCACCTCGAGATCCTCGATCCGTCGGAGTACCGGAACGACGCGGTCGATCTCCTCGGCGGCCGAGATCGGATCGGCGCCGGGCCGCGTCGACTCGCCGCCGACGTCGATCACGTCGGCACCGGCCTCGACCATCGCCTCCGCGCGGGCGACCGCGTCCTCGAGGACGTCGTACTCGCCGCCGTCGTGGAAGCTGTCGGGCGTGACGTTCAGCACGCCCATCACCGCCGTCTCCCGGTCCCACGGGAGTCGGCCGCCGTCGCCCTCGCGGTCGGCGTCCTCGAGGACCTCTCGAAGCTGGTTCGCGACGTCGGCCAGTCCGAGCTCGTCGGCCGCGAGCTCGTCGATCAACGCCCGGAACTGGGCGTCGGTTCCCGAGAGCACCGTCGTCACCCGTCGGGTGGAGGTCTCGGTTCGCGAGAGCGTACAGCTGCCGCCGATCGCCGCGAACGCCTCTCGGACCCGGTCTGCCTGGGGCTCGCGCAGGTGCGTCTTTACCGTCCGCCCGACGCTCCGTTCGGCGGTCGCCTCGACGGCCGAGGACTCGAGCCCCATCCCCTCGAGGACGGCGCGGGCCTCCCGCTCGGTCGCCGTCCGTTTCGGCACCTGCAGCCGGGACCAGCGGTCGCGCGCTTCCGCGACCGCGTACAGCGATCCCGCGACGAGCACGCAGTCGTCCTCGTCGGCGCGCGAGAGGGCGCGCTCGACCGCCTCGAGCACCGACCCCGAGCGGTCGATCCGCCCCGCGCGATCGCCGACGGCGTCGGCGAGGGCGTCGAGCTCGGCGGCCCGCGGGACGTTCGGTCGACAGAGATACGCCGCGTCGGGCGCGGGAAGCGCCGCGGCCATCCCCTCGTGGTCCTTCTCGGTCATCGCTCCGAAGACGAGGTGGAGGTCCTCGAACGCGTAACGCTCGAGGACGTCCGCGAGCGTCTCACAGGCCCCAGGGTTGTGCGCGCCGTCGAGCACCGCGAGCGGCGCCCTCGAGACGACCTCGAACCGACCGGGCCAGTGAGCCTTGCGGAGCCCGCGCGCGATCGTCTTCGGGTCGACGGGCGCGAGCTGATCGGCCAGCGCGGCCGCGACGCCGGCGTTGGTCCCCTGGTGGGGCCCGGGAAGGGGAACGTTCGTCTCGACCGCCCACTCCGGCGCCGTTAGTGAGACGGCGCTCTCGATCGGCGACGCCAGCCCCTCCTCGGTCGCGATCACGTCGGCGTCCGCCGGACCGACCGAGACGACGTCGGTCTCCGTCCGGATCGCCTCGAGGGCCGCGCCGGAGGCGCCGGTCACGAGCGGGGCGTCGTCGGGGGCGACCTGGGCCTTGTCGCGGGCGATCTCCTCGACCGTCTCGCCGAGCAGGTCCGTATGCTCCAGGGAGACGCTCGTGACCGCGCTCGCGACCGGGTCGACCGCGCTCGTCGCGTCGTAGCGCCCGCCGATCCCGACCTCGAGGACGGCGACGTCGACCGACTCGGCCGCGAAGTGCGAGAGCGCAAGCGCCGTCAACGCCTCGAAGTACGTCGGGGGGTCCCCGTCCTCGCGGAGCCGTTCGACGGCGCCCTCCAGCGCCGCGACGAGCGCGCGGACCCGGGCCTTCGGGATCTTGCGCCCGTCGACGCGGATCCGCTCGCGCACGTCGTCGAGATCCGGAGAGGTGTAGAGCCCGACGTCGTACCCCGCCTCCCGGAGGATTCGCTCGAGCATGCGCGCCGTGCTCCCCTTCCCGTTCGAGCCCGCGATCTGGACGCAGTCGACGTCCTCGTGAGGGTGGTCCAGTTCCGCGAGCAGCGCCGCGGTCGTCTCCGTCCCGAGTTTCGGTCGCCGCCGTTGTAACGACTCGAGGGCAGCGATCGCATCGTGGTACTTCATACCAATCGTGGTCCCGGCCCGAACATGAAAGTACTGCCAGTCCGGCCGTCCCGTACGGTTTATACGGGGCTGCCGCCATACTCGTGACGATGACACCGACTGCCACGGAGAGCCGCGCCGCCGCGGAGCCCGCCGTGACCGAGTTCGAGGGGCGGGTACTCTCCGTCGACGGTACCGACGTCCGACTCGAGGAGACCTACTTCTACCCCGAGGGGGGCGGCCAACCCGCCGATCGGGGGACGATCGACGGGATCGAGGTCGTCGACGTCCAGACGCGGGACGGCGCGGTCGTCCACGAGCTGGCGTCGACCCCCGAGTTCGACGCGGGCGAAACCGTCGACGGATCGATCGACGAGGCGTTTCGCACGTACTGCGCGCGCGCACACACCGCCAGCCACCTGCTGTACGGCGCCGGCCGACGGCTGCTCGAGGACCACGGCTACGGCGGGTTCGACATCGGAACCGAGAAGTGTCGGATCGATTTCGAGACGAGGAACACCGACGCGCTCGACGGCCGCTCGCTCGAGCGCCTGCTCGCGGAGGCCGTCTGGGACTCCCGGGAGGTCACCTGGCGGGAGATGGACGCCGAGCGAGCCAGGGCCGACGACGAGATCGTCTTCAACCTCACCGAGAACGCCGAACGGGCTGACACCGTCCGGGTCGTCGAGATCGACGGCTGGGATATCGCGGCCTGCGGCGGGACCCACGTCCGGAACACGATCGAGATCGGCCCGATCGCGGTGCTCGATATCTCGAACCCCGGCGCCGACCTCGTCCGCGTCGAGTACGCGGTCGGCCCGACCGCGATTCGAACCCGAACCGACCGCGCGCGGGCGACGAATCGGGCGGCGCGGGCCCTCGAGACCGGGATCGAGGAGCTGCCCGAGCGAGCCAGCGCCGTCGCCCGGCGCAACGCCGAACTCGAGGACGAGCTCGCCGAACTGCGGAGCCGACTGCTCGAGAACCGACTCGAGGCGCTGGGCGAGGAGGCGACGGAGCGAGACGGCCAGCGGTGGGTCGTCGGCGAACTCGACGTCGACGGGGTCGGCCCGAACGACGCCGCCGACCAGGCACAGGAGCGCGCCGGCGAACTCGGGGACGTCGTCGTGCTGACCGGCGTCGACGGGAGCGCGTTCGTCGCGGCGGCGACGACCGGCGAGACGGACGCGAGCGGGATCGTCGAGGACGTCACCGCGGCGTTCGGCGGCGGTGGCGGCGGCGGCGAGACGCTCGCCCAGGGGGGCGGCCTCGACGCCGAGCCCGCCGCGGTGGTCGAGTTCCTCCGCGAGGAGTGCTGAGGGCGGCGCCGCGTCCTCCGTCGCCGTCGTCCCGTCCGTTCGGCTGCCGAGAGACGGCCGCGGCAACCACGTCGTATCACCGACTCTTCACGTAGCGGTTCGCGGCCGTGAGAGGGGACCCGGCTCGCGGGGACCGACGCCCCGGTTCGCTCGCAGCCGTCGCTGTCGGGACGGGGACTCGGCGAGAAGGTGTGCGAGCGGGCGTTACTCGAGCGTCGCGATCGCCTCGACCTCGAGGGCGGCCCCCTTCGGCACCTCGCCGACCTCGAGGGCGCTCCGGGCCGGGGGCTCCTCGTCGAAGAACTCGCCGTAGGCCTCGTTGAATTCCTCGAAGTCGTCGATGTCGTTCAGGAAGATCGTCATCTTGAGGACGTCCGCCATCGAGGCGTCCTCGGCCTCGAGGATCGCTTCGACGTTCTCGAGACACCGCCTGGTCTGGTCGGCGACGGACGCGTCGTCGAGCAGTTCCCCGTCGGCGGTCATCGGGAGCTGTCCCGCCGTAAAGAGGACGTCTCCGTCGGTCGTCGCCTGGCTGTACGCCCCGACGGCTTCGGGCGCGTCGTCCGTGTGGATCGTGCGTTTCACACCCCCGTATAGCGCCGGGGATCTCTTAAAACTCGGTTCCGGGCCGCCGACCAAAGCTACAAGCCGCGGGGCTGGTTCCATCGGGTATGGAACACGAGAGCGTTTCCCATTCCGTCGCGGAGCGAGCGCTCGCGCGGCTCCCGTCGGGATCCGAGGTCTCGGTAACCGTCCACCGCTACGAGGGCGGAGCGGGGCCGACGGCGTACCTCCAGGCCGCACAGCACGGGATCGAGCTCAACGGCGCCGCGGCGCTGCGCCGACTCCACGACTCCCTGCTCGAGGCCGAACTCGCGGGGACCGTGGTCGCCGTCCCGGTGGTCAACAGCCTCGCGTTCGACCACGACTCCTACGTGACCCCGCAGGCGGTCGACGCGGTCAACCCGAACTTCAACAGGGTGTGGCCCGGCGACGGGGACGGCACCCTCCAGGAACGGGCGGTCGCCAGCCTCTGGGAGCTGATCGCGACCGCCGACGTCGTCGTCGACCTCCACAGCGGCACCGCCGACATGCTCGAGCACGTCCGGTTTCAGGGCGGCGAGCGCGACTCGCGCCGGCTCGCGTCGGTGTTCGGCGCCGACTACCTCATGACCGATCCCGGGCCGGAGCGCCCCCTCGAGGAGTATACGGGAACGCTCCGGGCGGCCGCGCGGCTGGCCGGGACGACGGCGATCGTCCCCGAACTCTCGAACAGCCGCCAGGTCGATCTCGAGGCGGCCCGGCGGGGCGCCGACGGGATCCGGAACGTGTTGGGCGAGCTCGGGATGCTCCGCGCGGAGCCGCCCGATCCCCCCTCGCAGACGGTGCTGTACGACGACGGGGGACGCGTCGGGGCCGACCGCTCGGGGCTGTTCGAACCCGCGCCCGGCGTGGCCGTCGGCGACCGCGTCGCCGAGGGGGACGAACTGGGAACGGTGTACTCGCCCGACACCTTCGAGCGCCGCCAGTCGGTCGCCGCGACCGCTTCGGGCGTGATCTACTCGCTGACCCGCGAATCCGCGGTCACCGCCGGCGAGAAGCTGGCCGGGATCGCCGGCCTCGAGTGAGGACGACGTCCTCGGTGGGAATCGTTACGTAGGCGAGCGTACGTAACGCGAATACTTCCATCAAGCAAGCGAGATGTTGATACCGCCGGGGTGCATACACAGCGTGTTTCGGTCACGACGCTCACCCGAGGACGCTGACGGAGACACATCGTGCCCTCAGGGTGATATCGTCGCCACTGCACCGAGTAGCCGTTGATCAATCTGGCTTTTCACTGTCATCCATCAGGGACGAAACGATGAGTCGTTTGATCCCACGACGAAGGAGCCTACTGGCTGCAGGTTGAGAGATATCCAGATTAGCGGCGACTTCGCTGAGAGTTGCGTTCAGTGGGTCTTCAAAATACCCTGTGTCGAGTGCGACGAGGAGTGCCTCTCGTTGGCTAGCGGTCAATCCTGCGTCCGTATTCCCTAAAATAGCGTACTCCTCATGTGTTCAATGAACGAGTCGATCTGTCGGGCGATGACAAATACACTCAATTCTGAGTTCATCCCACGACTTCAGTTGTGGGCTTTCTCCTTGAACCACTGTAATCCGCTGAGTCCATCACAACTTGTCTTCGGAGAAACGACTCTCAATCGTCTATATCATCCCTGGCGTGAATTTTGGCCTGTTCACGGGCGCTGGGATTGACCGACTCTTTGAACGGAACTTTCGCCAGCGTCGCATATACGGGTTTGCCAGGCACCTCAGCGTACTCGTCCGGGAGGTGGACTGCAAACTCCACATCGAGGTCCGCGTCGTATATCGAGTCGTCGAGCGGAACGTCGGTCGCAGCCTGCAGTTTCGCCGCTGGAACGAATCCGAGGCCGATATTGGTCTCGAGGTCCGGATTCCACCCCGCCGACGTCAGGTAGCCACATTCATCGCCCGTCTCCGGGTCCGAGATGAGCCAGTAGTCCGAGGGCCATTCCAGAATCGGTTCGCCTGCCATTTTCAGACCGACCAGTTTGTGAGTGAACGGAAACGCACCGTTTTCGATGGCGTCCTTCTGACGCTCCAGTTCGGCTTTGCCGACGTAGTCCACGTCCTTGTCGTCGGGGACCTGATAGCCGAGGTTGACCTGGAACGGCGACGTCTCGTAGTCCATGTCCTGCCCCAACGACAGGATTCCGGCAGCGATACGTCGACGACCGTTTACTGGCGTCGCGGCACCGCCGTGGTCTTTGACCGTTTCGAGGACTGGATTCCACACTGCCTCGGCGTTCTTCGTCGCTTCACGGACGTATATTTCGAACCCTGCCTCTCCGGAGAAGCCCGTCTGGCTCACCAGCACCGGGACGTCGTTGATAGTCGCTTCCATCAGTCCGTAGTACGGAACGTCTTCGACCGCATCACCGATGAGCGACTCCATCACATCGGGCGATTTCGGCCCCTGAATCTGCATCGGCGAGACGTCGATCTCGTCGATGTCGACCTCGAAGTCATTGCCGACTGTGACCCCTTGCAACCACTGCAGCAGGTCGGAGTCAGCGATGGAGAACCAGAACTCGTCGTCGTCAGGCCGCAACAGGACAAAGTCATTGAGGATACCGCCGTCCTGGTTGCAGCAGATGGCGTACTTGCCACGCATCGTCTCGATGTCGGTCGCCTCTCGCGTAATGACGAAGTTGACGAACGCCTCGGCATCGGGTCCCGCGACACGAATCTGGCGCTCGACCGCGACGTCCCATAGCGCTACGTGGTTGACCAGCAGCTCGTACTCGGCTTCCGCACCTCCGTCATCGGGGTCGATGTACGCGCGGGGGTGATACATGTGGTTGTAAACCGTCGCCTGATGACACCCCTCCTCGACGGAGAGATGCCAGAACGGTGACTTCCGAACCCGGGTAGAGGTCACGAGGTCAACGTCTGCGTCACCTGTTTGACGAAGATTTCTGGGAACAGTACGATCCGATTGGTCGACATTGGGGTGGTTCGGGTGGTGGTTTCTCGACATTGGTAATCTATTCCGGTGATTCGACGGTATGGTTGGATAGCGACGCCCAGAGACGCCCGATGCGACTGGTATCGAACGGCGGGGTAACTCCCGTAGGGAGGTAGAATTTTGGTTCAGTGTCGGTGCCTCGGTCATCGGCATGGTATCTCTGTGTCATACAAGTGAATACTCGGCCATCGTCATGGTATCCTGTACCACGCAAGTGAATAACGGCCTGTAACTGCATTGCCCTCTCTCTTAATCGAATAATGCATTTATATCGGGTCTGGAATATTTCATGCATTCGCGAGCGATTCACCGCCGGACCGGGGTGAAACCCCGCGACGGCGGCCTTTTTTCATCGAAGTTTTTGCCAGGGGTTGAGGCTGACGCCGAAGGCATCAACCGATGTCCCCGGTAAAAAAGTTCGCTGAGGCGGAGAGAGCGTGGTGCTAGCTACCGTTGACCCGGTAGCTACCGTCAGTCTTCGTTGGCCTCGGCTTCCTTACGCGCGCCGAGCTTGGCCTGTTCGCGGGCGCTGGGGTTGACCGACTCCGTGAACGGCACCTCGGCGACGGTCGCGAACACCGGCTCGCCGGGCTCCTCGGCGTACTCGTCGGGCAGGTGCACCCGGAACTCCAGATCCAGCTCCTCGTCGTAAATCCGATCGTCGAGCGGCGTATCGGTCGCCTCCTCGAGGGTCTCGGCCGGGACGAAGCCCAGGCCGATGTTGGTCTCGAGGTCGGGGTTGTACCACGGCGACGTGAGGTAGCCACACGTCTCCTCGGTGTCGGGATCCGAGACGAGCCAGAAATCGGGCGCGTAGTCCCGGACGGGCTCCCCGGCGAACTTCAGCCCGATCAGCTTGTACGCGAAGGGGTACTCGCCGTTTTCGATCTGCTCCCGCTGGCGCTCGAGGGCCTCCTTGCCGACGTAGTCGCCGTCCTTGTCGTCGGGCACCTGGTAGCCGAGGTTGACCTGGAACGGCGACGTCTCGTGGTCCATGTCCTGGCCCCACGAGAGGATGCCCGCGGCGATCCGTCGGTGGTGGCCGGGGGCGATCTGGCGACCGCCGTGATCTTTGACCGTCTCGAGGACGGGATCCCAGACGGCCTCGGCGTTCTCGGTCGCGTCCCGGACGTAGATCTCGAATCCCTTCTCGCCGGAGAAGCCCGTCTGGCTCACCAGCACGTCGCAGCCGTCGATCTCGGCCTCCATCAGCCCGTAGTAGGGGATGTCGCTGACCGCCTCGCCGACGACGTCGATCATCACGTCCTCGGAGCGGGGACCCTGGATCTGCATCGGCGCGACGTCGATCTCGTCGATCTCGACGTCGAAGTCCCTCCCCACGTTGACTCCCTGGAGCCACTGCATCAGCGTCGAATCGGAGATCGAGAACCAGAACTCGTCCTCCGCGAGCCGAAGGAGGACGGGGTCGTTCAGGATCCCGCCGTCCTCGTTACAGAGGATGGCGTACTTCCCGCGCATCGGTTCGATCTCGGTCGCGTCCCGCGTGATGACGTAGTCCGTCAGCGCCTCGGCGTCGGGGCCTTTCACGCGGATCTGTCGCTCGACTGCGACGTCCCAGAGGGTGACGGCCTCGGTCAGCGCCTCGTACTCGGCCATTGCGCCGCCGTCCTCGGGTTCGACGAGCCCTCGCGGGTGATAGAGCCTATTGTACACCGTCGCGCGCCAGGCGCCCTCCTCGTTGAACGACTTGTGAAAGAACGGGGACTTCCGAACCCGCGTCGAGACCAGCATCTCGATGCCCGGGTCGCCGGTCTGTCTGAGGTTCCGCGGAACCGTCCGGTCGGGCTGCTCGAGCTCCGGTTGTTTGTTACTATCTACCATGAAAGAGGTGACGGTACACACCTCAATAAAAGATCCTGTTCATAACTCCCCCCGTTTATCCGCGGTCGATCTCGAGTTCCGCTCGCCTCGAACGCGGATCGTCGGACGCCGCCGCGAGCGTCGTGCCGAGAGGAAAGACACTTCCGCGGACGACGCCTCCCGACGGACGTGAGCGCCGACGCTACCCGCCGCGTCGAGGTCTACCCCGGTCGGGAGGTCGTCGTCGAGTTCGACCCCGAGCTGACCTTCGAGTGCGTCGAGGACTGCACCTGGTGCTGTCAGCACGGGGTCTTGCTGTACGACGACGACCTGCTCGAGCTCGCCCGGCGGGCGAACCTCGCCGAGACGACGACGGACTTCCGCGGCGAGAAGTTCGTCACTCGCGAGCGGAAAGACCGCGACGAGCACGTCGCCGACGACGGCTGCGCCTGTGCCTTTCTTCGCGAGGACGGTCTGTGTTCGCTCCACCTCGAGGAGGACTGGAAGCCGACCCGGTGTTCGGTGTTTCCCCTCGGCGTCTGGCGGGAGGACGGCGACCTCCACGTCGACATCCGCGATTCCGCCCACGACCACTGCGAGGGGCTGAACGTCAGCGATCGGGTCGTGATCGACAACCTCGACGCCTTCCTCCCCGAACTGCTGTGGGAGCTCGAGAATCCCGACTCCGAACGGGAACTATGAGACGGAGTGCCACGATACCAGTTCTCGCCAATCATTTAAACGTGTGGCCGCCGTAGGTAACCTGTGACAGAAAACTCCGGGCGACGGAACCTCCGTATGCCCAACAGCGATGAAGTATTCGCCGTCGTGACCGAACACCTCGGGGGCAACCACGTTCAGCTCCAGTGTGCGGACGGCGAAGAACGGCTCGGCCGCATCCCGGGACGGATGAAGTACCGGACCTGGATCGAGCAAGACGACGTCGTCGTCGCCGAGCCCTGGGACTGGCAGGACGAGAAGGCCACGATCGAGTGGCGCTACACCAGTCAGGACGCCGACCAGCTCCGCCGCGAAGGTCACATCGACTGAGTTTTACTGCGGGTTTCTCGACGCCGACCGCCGAGCGGCCGCCAGTTCGTTTCTAGGCTCGCCTGTGCAACGAAATCCGTTGGAACGGTCGGCGGGAAACGGAACGCCGTGGTCGCCCGAGACGGGAGCGCGAGCGACGTTCGACGAGCACAGCGAGCACGCCGACGACGGTCGGGAGTAGCTCACCGCGTCGCTCGCTTCCACTCCCGGAGACCGAGGACGGCGCCGTCGAGCTCGTCGGCCGGGGCGTCGGTCGCCGCCCAGACGAACATCGGCGCGATCTCGTCGGGATCCCGGCCCCCCGCACCCGAGAGTCGGGTCGCGACCCGCCCCGGATCGAGACAGCCCACGACGTACTCCGTGTCGGCCGCGAACCCGCGCGCGACGGCCTCGGCGGTCGCCTTCGAGATCGCGTACGAGCCGTAGCCGGGCTTCCCGTTCCGCGCGACCGCCCCCGTCGGGACGAGGACGCGGGCCCCGTCGTTGAGGTGGGGACGCGCCTCCCGGATCGTCGCGAACACGCCTCGCCCGTTGGTCCGCCAGTGGTCGTCGAACGCCGAGTACGACTCCCGATCGGTCGGCGTCTCCCCCGGGTCGCCGTGGTAGACCCCGGCCGCGGCGACGACGCAGTCGATCCCGCCGTTCGATCCCGCCCGCGAGGCCGTCTCGAGGAGGCGCTCGACGTCTAACTCGTCGCGGACGTCCGTTCGAACGCCCGCGGCCGTCGCGCCCGCGTCCTCGAGAGCCGCGACCGTCTCCTCGACCGCGTCGCCGTCTCGAGCGCCGACGACCACCGTCGCACCCGCGTTCGCGAACGCCGCGGCGACGGCGCGGCCGATCCCGCGGGTTCCGCCGGTTACGACCGCCGTCTGTCCGTCCATACGGTACGTACGGGCGACGCCTACAGAAATTCGTCGAAAGCGGAGGCGGGCGCTACCCGAACAGGCGCTTGAGGAGCGGTCGATCGCTCGGCCGCTCGGCGAGGATCACCGAGCAGTCGACCTCGTTGATCACGTCGAAGTGGAGCGAGCCGGTGACGAGCCGGGAGAGCAGTCCCCGCTCGGTCGCGCCGAGTAACAACAGCGTGCTCTCTCGGGACTCCCGACAGATCGCTTGCTCGACGTCGCCGGAGTCGTCGACGACGAGTTCGGCGTCCTGGAGGCCGTGATCCGCGGCCCAGTCCGAGAGGAACTGCTCGCCGGCCTGGCGCTCGTCGGGGTCGTCGACGACGTGAAGCAGCGTCACCTCGGCGTCGACCGTCGACTGGAAGGTCTGGGCGATCTCCGCGCTCAGATCGGAGTCCGGGCCGCCGGCCGTCGGCAGCAGGATCCGCGACGGATCGAAACCGCGATCCCGAAGGACGACGAAGTCGCAGGGAAGCTGCCGAGTCAGTTCGCTGAGCGGCCGTTCGGCCCGCGCGGCGCCCCAGAGTTCGTTGACGCCCCAGCCGATCACGACGAGGTCGCTCTGTTTGCTCTCGGCCAGGTTGAATATCTCCTCGAACGAACGGTGGGTGACGATCGTCGAGTACTCGAACTCGACGTCGTACTCGTCGGCGTCGGGACTGATATTCCGGAGCAACGCTTCGGACTCCGAGACGATCTGGTCGCGCTGTCTCGCGCTGGCGGACTGGCCGGGCGTCTGAACGACGTGGACGACCTGAACGATCGCCGACTCGTGGTGCTCGGTCAGCTGTGCCGCGAGGTCGATGAGCTGAGACTCCGTGCGGGGGTTCGCGATCGGGACGACGACCCGGTAGGCGTCCTCCCGTTCGGCCGCCTCTATCCGCTCGGCCGTGTCGATCAGGGGGACGTACGAGCGACCGACGAAGCCGCCGAACAGCCACTCCCTGATCGAGAGTCGTCGCTTGATCCCCTCGAAGCGGGCGGATTCGAGACGCTTCTCGCTGGTCTGGAAGTAGTTGACGACGGTGACCAGCAGGATGCCGCCGATGGTGTTGCCGAGCAACACCGGGAGGACGAACTGGGTCAGGCCGACGAAAAAGGAGAGGTCGCCGGCGAAAACCGCGTAGGACATCTCGGTGAAGGAGGTGACGACGTGGAAGAGGTTGCCGATCGGAATCGCCAGGAACGCGAGGTAGACGACGGCGAGCCTCGAGATCGTGTCCCGAGAGGCGAAGGTGACCCAGACGACGCCGGCGACGATCAGTCCGGCGAAGGCGGCCTTGAAGAACAGGTCGGACCAGGCCGTCTCGACCCCGTGGGTCCCGAGGTACATCGCCGCGTCGGCCGCGTCCTCGGAGAAGACGCCGCCCCACGCCAGCACCGCCGCACCGATGGTGGCGCCGACGAAGTTCCCGATGAGGACGATCGTCCAGTGGCGAAACAGCGCCGGCACGCTCGCGAGCCGTTCGAGGGTGAGCGCGACCGGGGGCAGCGTGTTCTCGGTGTAGAGCTGGTAGCCGCCGATGATGATGTAGATAAATCCCAGCGGGTACAGCAGGGCGCTCAGAACGGGGTGGCCGTCGGTCGAGCCGTACATCGAGGCGTACAGCAGGAACGTGATCGTGATCGCGAACCCGGCCGCGATCCCGCTGAACAGCAGCTCGCGGCTGCCGGAGGTGACCTCCTCGTCGGCGGCCGCGACGATCCGCTGAAAGACCTCGTCCGCGGAGAAGCGATCGCGGACGACCGACCCGACCGCCGGCGCCCCGCTCGCCGAGCGCTCGAAGGCGCCCCGGACGGCGTCCTGCTGTCGTTCCCGATTCCGGCGCTCCTCGAGCTCTTCGGCGGGCCCGCGGGCTCGCGGCGACTCGCCCGGCGGGGTCGAGTCGCCGTCCGCCTCCGGATCGGGAGCGGACGTGTGCTCGTGTTCGGACGTATCCATTACTAGGTGGAATCTCGCAGACGAACTAAGACGTTGGTATTTCGGCTCGACGGGTTCGGAGCGTACATTCATCACCCTGCTTCCGCTACGATTCGAGTATGCACTCCCTGAACGGAACGTCCGTCGCCGTGATCGGTGCCGGCGTCGGCGGGCTCTCGACGGCCTGTTACCTCGCCGACGCGGGTGCGGACGTGCGCGTGATCGAGAAGAACGAACAGCTCGGCGGCCGAGCGAGCCGCCTCGAGCGCGACAGGTTCCGGTTCGACATGGGCCCCTCGTGGTACCTGATGCCCGACGTCTTCGAGCGGTTTTTCGGCCACTTCGATCGAACGCCGACCGACTACTACGGGCTGACCCACCTCGACCCCCACTACCGAATCTTCTTCAAAGACGGGGACGAGGTCGACGTCACGCCCGACCTCGAGCGCACCAAGCGGGTCTTCGAGTCCTACGAGGACGGCGCCGGCGAGGCCCTCGAGCGCTACCTCGAGAAATCGCGGGAAAACTACGAGGTGGGGATGGAACACTTCGTCTACGAGGACCGCTCCCGCCTGCGGGACTACCTCGACCTCGACGTCGCGCGACAGGCCCGGGGACTCTCGCTGCTGGGCTCGATGCAGGACCACGTCGAGAACTACTTCGACCACCCCAAGCTCCAGCAGATCATGCAGTACACGCTGGTCTTTCTGGGAGGGTCGCCGAAGAACACCCCCGCCCTCTACAATCTGATGAGCCACGTCGATTTCAACCTCGGCGTCTGGTACCCCGAGGACGGGCTCGGCGGCGTCATCGACGGGATCGCCGAGCTGGGTCGGGAGCTAGGCGTCGAGTACGAGACGAACCGCCCCGCGACCGAGATCAAGGGCCGGGAGGGGGCCTTCCTCGTCGAGACGCCGACGGGACCGCTGCGGCCGGATCTGGTCGTCAGCAACGCCGACTACCCCCACACCGACCAGGAGCTGCTACCGGCCGAACGGCAGGGGTACGACGCCGACTACTGGGAGTCCCGAACGTACGCCCCCTCCGCGTTCCTGCTGTACCTGGGCGTCGAGGGCGACGTCGACGAACTGGCCCACCACACCCTCGTCCTCCCGACCGACTGGGAGGAGCACTTCGGGCAGATCTTCGAGGACCCTGCCTGGCCCGACGATCCCGCCTACTACTGCTGTGTGCCCTCCGAGACCGACGACGACGTCGCCCCCGATGGCCACAGCACCCTGTTCGTGCTCGTCCCCATCGCGCCCGGCCTCGAGGACACGCCCGAGCAACGCGAGCGCTATCGGGAGGTGATCCTCGACGACCTGGCCGACCACACCGGGACGGAGCTGCGGGACCGGATCGTCCTCGAGGAACGGTTCTGTATCGAGGACTTCGCCGACCGGTACAACAGCTACGACGGGACGGCGCTGGGCCTGGCCCACACGCTCCGCCAGACCGCGCTGTTCCGACCGCCCCACCGTGCCAAGCGGGTCGACGGGCTCTACATGACCGGCGGGGACACGACGCCGGGGATCGGCGTTCCGATGTGTCTGATAAGCGGCGAACTGACCGCCGAGAAAGTCTTCGAGGATCACGGGTGAGCCGGATGGCGGACGCCGACGGAGGGCCGGCCCAGCGATGACCGACGACTCGGACTCCGTCGCATCGAGCCAGTCAGCGAGCGACCGCGCCGTCGACGGGCTGTCGTACCTGCTCGTCCTCTCGCGGCCCCGGTTCTGGCTCTACCTGGCCGGGCCTGTACTCGTCGGGGTCGCCTACGGGGCGTCGACGATCGGGGAGCTGTTCGAGCCCGCCGCGGCCGCCCTGTTCGCGTACTTCCTGGTGCCGGCGAACGTCTTCCTCTACGGCGTCAACGACATTTTCGACCGCGACATCGACGCGGCGAACCCCAAGAAGGACGACCGCGAGGCGCGCTATCGGGGCCAGCGAACGGTCCCGCCCGCGGTCGCGCTGACGGGCGGGCTCGGCCTCGCGCTGTTCCCGTTCGTCCCGCGAGCGGCCTGGCCCTGGATCGCGGGCTTTCTCGTCCTCGGCGCGGCCTACAGCGCCCCGCCGGTGCGGTTCAAGACGACCCCGTTGCTGGACTCGGTCTCGAACGGGCTGTACATCATGCCGGGAGCAGCGGCCTACGCTGCGGTCGCCGGCTCGCAGCCGCCCGCCCTCGCCGTCGTCGGCGGCTGGCTGTGGGCGATGGGAATGCACACCTTCTCGGCGATCCCCGACATCGAACCCGACCGGGAGACGGGGATCCGGACGACGGCGACGGCCCTCGGCGAAGACCGCACCTACGCCTACTGCGGCGCGTGCTGGCTCGCGAGCGCGGTCGCCTTCGGCGCGCTCGATCCCCGCCTCGGCGCGGCGATGGCGGTCTACCCGCTGGGGGTCGTCGCGATCGCGACCTCGAGCGTGGCCGTCGATCGGGCCTACTGGTGGTTCCCGGCGATCAACACGGTCGTCGGCGCGGCGCTGACGATGGGCGGACTGTGGGTGATCCTGTATGGCTAACGACGGAGGTGTCCGAACGTGGACGGCGTGACGACGGATCGAACCGAGGAGCGGACCCGTGCCGCCCTCCAGCGACGGCTCGAGGACGTCGTCCGCGAGAACCGGTTTACGATCGCGGTGGTGTTTCC
Source organism: Natronococcus jeotgali DSM 18795 (assembly GCF_000337695.1). Taxonomy (GTDB): domain Archaea; phylum Halobacteriota; class Halobacteria; order Halobacteriales; family Natrialbaceae; genus Natronococcus; species Natronococcus jeotgali. Next base: position 98,713 of record NZ_AOIA01000114.1, on the reverse strand, counting down.
CGCGATCGGCGCGCTCACGCTGCTGGCCAGCGCCGAGGGGCTGTTGCCCGAGCCGCTGTCGTACAACCCGCTGTTGATCCTCTTCGGAACGGCGGTGATGCGCTCGCCGCTGGTCGTCGGCCTCCTGCCGCGGATCGACCGACGGGCAGCCGCCTGTCTCGCCGTTCTGACCGCGTACACGTACGCGATCGAGACCGTCGGCGTGCGGACCGACTGGCCCTACGGCGCCTTCGAGTACACGATCCAGCTCGGGCCGATGCTGCTCGGCGAGGTTCCCGTCGCGCTGCCGCTGTTTTTCATCCCGCTGGTGCTCAACGCCTACCTGCTGACGCTGCTGGTGCTCGGGGAGCGGGCCGACGCCGCGCTCGTCCGGCTGCCCGCGGCGGTCGCCGCCGTCGTGGCGATCGACCTCGTGCTCGACCCCGCGGCCGTCGCGATCGGCTTTTGGGCGTTCGAGTCGGGCGCCTACTACGGCGTCCCCGTCTCGAACTACGTCGGCTGGGCGATCTCCGGCGTCGTCGCCGTCGTCCTCGTCGATCTCGCCTTCGACCGGGCGGCGCTGCTCGAGCGCGTCCGCACCTGCGTGTTCGTCCTCGACGACCTGGTCAGCTTCGTCCTGCTGTGGGGGACGGTCAACCTCCTCTACGGCAACTGGATCGCCGCGGGGGTCGCCGGACTGTTCTGTCTGGGGCTGTTCCGGACCGACCGGTACGACCTCGAGATGGTGAAAACGGCGCTCCCGGGCGGGAGCTAATCGGATCGGCGCGAGAACGCGAGTCGATTTTCGGCGCGGCTCAGACGAAGAGTCCGCTGATCGCGGGCCCGAACTGGAGCAACAGGACGATCGCCAGGACCGTCAGGGTAAGCCAGGCGGCCAACCCGGTCGCAGCGAGGCGGGCGTTCTCTCGGTCGAACTCGAGTGGGTCGTGTTGGACGCTCATACCTCGTCGTTCGAGGCCTCGGACAACGAACTCACAGCCTCGATATCGGGGGCGTTTAAGGTATCGGCAGCTGGTAATACGGGTTCGTTGTTCAGAGTAGGGCATGAACCTCGCGTTCAGTACAGGTAAAAGACTGTACAGAGAAAATTGCTGTCACTCAGATAATCACATAATGTATTTCATCGAGTAGATGGTTCAGTAGCACATGCCTGAGGGAGAGAGTGAAAGAACAATGGCTCAGTGTACCTCTTGTGGGTCGGCCTATGCTGCCAAAATATGGTCGGATAGGACGATAAAACCTATTGGAACAAAAGATTGTTGTCAGTGTGGTTCAGCAGATTTTCAAGTTATCGAAGATTCGGTTGACATCGGTTCACAAGCTAAGACCACTGATTGACGACTATTACTGCTCAGTTCGCACACGTAGTTACCAGACAATCCGGCTGATTTCCGGGAGGCGCTGAATAATGAAACCGTACTGCTATCGCGTCGGAACGCCGTCGCCGTGTTCCGGACCGCGCCGATCCGGCTCGAGGGAGGGGACCGCCGACACCCTGTCGAAGACCGCCTCGGGATCGCGGTTCCAGTGCCAGTGCCAGCGGGTCTTCGCGAGGCATTTGAGTTTCCGTACCGTCGACAGCGACGGCTCCGCCGAGAGGACGTCGTACTCCCGGTTGCGGATCACCGTGTGGTGTTCGGCGTACAGCACCGCCGCGAGCAACACCGGCAGCTGGCAGTCCTCGGGCAGGTAGCGGATGCCGGCGACGCCCTCCCGGTAGAGCGTCTCGGTCCGCCGGAGTTCCTCGGCCATCGCGTCGCGGAACGACTCGGAGTACTCGAGGCGCTCGATCTGACGCTCCGGAACGTCGTGGGCTCGAAGCGTCTCCAGCGGGAGGTAGATCCGATCGCGCTCGAGGACGTCCTCGCGGACGTCCCGCAGGAAGTTCGTCATCTGGAACGCCTCGCCGAGCTTGATGGCGTGGGGGAGGGCGGTTTCGGGGTCGTCGGGCTCCATGATCGCGGTCATCATCACGCCGACGGAGGCCGCGGAGCCGCGCATGTACCCCTCGAGGTCCGCGTAGGTTTCGTAGCGGTCGGTGTCGACGTCGGACTCCATCGCGTCGAGGAAGGTCTCGATCTCCGCGTCCTCGATCCCGTAGCGGTCACAGAGCTCGCGAAACGCCTCGAGCACCGGGTCCTCGGGCTCGGCGCGGCCGAGCGCCTGCCGGCGAAGCGACTCGAGTTCGGCGCGCTGCTCGGCCGGCGGAACGTCGGCCGCGTCGTCGACGATCTCGTCCGCGATGCGGAAGAACGCGTACAGGACGTGGGTCGCGTTGCGAACGCGTTTCGGAAGGAACCGCGTCGCGAGATAGAACGTCTTCCCGGTTCGCTTCTGAATCGCCTTGCCCGCGTCGATGTGTTCCTGTTGCATTTGCGACTCCAGCCGTCCGACAGTCGCCCGACCGGGGGCGCCGCCCGACGGCGATCGGGAATAGCTCATACGACAGATACATATAAAACTACTAGCCCTCACAGAGATGAATTCGTTACCGAATTCCGACAAGAGGGGCCGAAAGTGGACGGTGCTGCCGACTCGAGCGGGCTACGTCTCGTAGCTCTCCGCGAGCAGTTCGTCGGCGAGCATCGGGATGAACGCCCCGATGTCGGTGACCATCCCGATCGCCTGGGCGCTGCCCCGGTCCAGTAGCTGGGTGACGGTCGCGGGGTTGATGTCGACGCAGACGGTCTTCGTGGTCGAGGGGAGGCAGTTGCCGACGGCCACGGAGTGAAGCAGCGTCGAGAGCATGAGCACGAGGTCGGCCTCCTGGGCCTGCTCGCGGATCGCGTTCTGGGCCTCGATCGAGTCGGTGATCGTGTCGGGCAGCGGGCCGTCGTCGCGGATCGACCCCGCGAGCACGAAGGGGACGTCGTTAGTGACGCACTCGTACATCACGCCCTCGTCGACGACGCCCTCCGCGACCGCTTCCTCGATTCCGCCCAGACGGGCGATCTCGCTGATCGTGTAGATGTGGTGTTTGTGGCCCTTCCGGGGGTGTTCGAGGCTCTCCGTGTCGACGCCCAGCGAGGTGCCGTACAGGTCCCGCTCGAGGTCGTGGACGGCGAAGCCGTTGCCCGCGCTGACCGCGTCGACGTAGCCCGCCCGGACGAGGGCCGCCAGCGCGTCCCGCCCGCCCGAGTGGACGATCGCCGGGCCACAGACCGCGAGGACGGTGCCATCGTTCTCGTTGACCTCGCGCATCTCGTCGGCGATCTCCTCGATCAGCGACGCCGAGGGCCGCTCGCTCGAGACCCCGCCCTGCATGAACCCGAACGAGCCGCCCCCGCCGTTGCGCGGGCGTTCGGGCGGATCGACCCGGATCCCGGTCTCGCCGGTGACGACCAGGTCGCCCTCCTCGATCGCGTTGAGCACCTTCGTCCGGACCCGGACCTCGTCGCCGCGGTCGACGACGAGCGCGCAGTCCATCTCGACGTCCTCGACGTCGTGCCACTCGCCGTCGACGCGGACGGCCGTCGGGTGGTTCGTCGTCGAGTAGAAATCGACCGGGACGATCCCGTCCCCCGGCGCCGCCTCGAGGGTCGCGTCCCGGGGATCGGCCACGGTCGCCCCCTGCTGGTTGAGTTCGTGGAGGATCGCCCGTAGCTCCTCCTCGGTGTCGGCCATCACCCGCAGCCGGCAGTAGGTCTCGGCGTGTTTGTGTCGGCCGACCTCGAACTCCTCGACCTCGAACTCCCCGCCCATGTCCATCACGGCGCCGAAACAGGCGCCCATCGTCCCCGAGTCGATGATGTGTCCCTCGAGCTCCACGGTTCGCGCGACTGTCATTGTCCCCTCGTTGGCGAGCGGGGACCGTCAATCTGTGCGTCTCGACTCGCGGATGCGGACGGATCGTCCCGGAATCAAGCTATATAGGCCTCCAGGACGTACGGTACCGTATGGCATCCACACTCGGCCAGTCGCGGTGTCGACGCTGCGGGTTCGAGGCGCCGGGCGGCGACGACGCCTGGGTTCGACTCGAGGTTCCGAAGCTCGGTCGGATGACCCAGTGCCCGGACTGTGGCAGCACCGACGTCATGACCCACCGGTAGGGGAGACAGACTCTTGCCCGTCAGGATCCTATCGGGTTCCATGAGCAACGAACCCGACGTGCCGACCGACGACCAGGAGTGGCGCGAGGAACTCACCGACGAGCAGTACCGCATCCTCCGGGAGGCCGGCACCGAGGCGCCGTTCAGCGGCGAGTACGTCGACCACAAGGACGACGGCAGCTACGCCTGCGTCGGCTGCGGGACCACCCTGTTCGACTCCGAGACGAAGTTCGACTCCGGCTGCGGCTGGCCGAGCTTCTCGGACGTCGACGACGACCGCGTCGAGACCCGCCTCGACACCAGCCACGGGATGCGCCGCACCGAGGTCCTGTGTGCGAACTGCGGTGGTCACCTCGGGCACGTCTTCGACGACGGCCCCGAGCCGACGGGGAAACGGTACTGCATCAACTCGGCGGTGCTCGAGTTCGACGGCGAGTAACCCGATCGGCCCGCTTCGGGGCTCGGCCGACGCCGCGACGCGAATGCAGGCACTATCCTTTTCGAACGCACGCGCCCACCTCCGTCCATGTCGAGCGAACGCCCGACCGCCGAGGAGCTGCGACAGGGACTGACCGTCGAGATCGTACAGGAGGATCAGGACGTTCACTCCGAGGACACCGAGCCGCTGCTCGGCGAGGTCGGCACCGTCTACGAGGACACCCCCGACGGGCCCCGCGTCGAGCTGAAAAACGGCGTCGTCGGCCACGTCCAGTCGGTCGTCCACGACGAGTAACTCTCGACGCTATTTTACCCCGGGCCGCTCGAGTGCGTCTCGAGTAGTCGATGAGAGGATCACGCTGGCTCGAGGTCGGCCGTCGCGTCGTCGCCGTCGCCAGGGAACGACAGATCAGCGTCAAGTCGGCGGGACTGGCCTACCACGCGTTCAACACGCTGATTCCGCTCGTTATTCTCGTGCTCGTCGGCGCGGCGCTCGTCGACGCCCTCGAGCCGATCCTCACGGGGGTCGCCGAGACGTTCGGCCTCGGGAGCGTGCTGGCCGACGCGGCGATCGAGGAGATCGCGGGGGGACGCGGCGATCGGCGCCGAGCGGCGCTGCTCGCGCTCGCGATCCTGTTGTGGAGCGCGGCCCGTTCGTTTCAGGCGATAAACAGCGCGTTTACCGGGATTTACGGCTCCCGAGATCGCCAGTCGTACGTGGGAAGCGTCGCGACCGTGACCCTCGTGACCGCGCTCAACGCGTCGCTCGCGACGGTCACGATCGCGCTGGGGGTCGTGCTCGTCGGGGTCGTCGGGATCAGCCTCCCGATCCAAGCGGGCGGACTGCTCGCGGCGGTCGGGAGTGCGGTCGGGCTCCTCGTCGCGCTCCCGTTGGTCTTTCTCCCGATGTACTACCTCTTCCCCCAGACCGACGTCTCGGTGCGGGAGGTGGTTCCGGGAACGGCGTTCGCCGCCCTCGCCTGGGCGGCGCTGGCGGTCGGCTTCCGGCTCTACGTCGCGAGTTCGGAGAGCGTCGCGCTGTTCGGGATCGCCGGCGCCGTCCTGTTGATCCTGAGCTGGGTCTACCTGGGCGCGCTCTGCCTGCTGCTCGGGGCCGTCCTCAACGCGGTGCTGGCCGACCGCGTCGCCGCCGACGAGGAGTGGCTCCCGCCGGCGGAGCTCGAGGTCACCGACGACTGATCCCCTTCTCGACCGACAGCGTCCCGCGCTCGCGGCGGTCGCCGACGGCGACCGTCCACCCGTGGTCGCCCGGGCCGAACCGGTCGCTCGCGTAGCTCGCGTAGGCGTCGACTTCCTCGCCGGGCGCCAGTTCCAGGGGCTCGAGTTCGTCGACCAGGCAGGCGATCTCGAGGACGATCGGCGCTGACGCCGTTCCGTCGCCGTAGTTCCGGACGGTGAGCAGGAACTCGACGCGCCCGTCCGTCGCCGAGACCGAGCTCGGCGCCGAGACGGACAGCTCGAGGGCGGACGCGGCGGTATCGTCTCCGCCGGTTTCGTCGTCAGCCTCGTCAGTTCGCTCTCCGTCGGCCGCCCCTTCGACGTCCGCGACGCTACCGCTCGAGTCCGCGTCGACTCCCTCGCCGGGGCCGACGGCGCCGACCACGCCGCCGATCGACGCGAGCCCGGCCGCGATCACGCCCCGTCGATACGGCTCTATCATACACAGCACATCTCAACTACTGTACATCAGTATCAAGGTAATACAGACAATTACGACTGATAGAACAATTCACAGGGGTTCGGTACTGGACTGCTACTCGGTTTCGGCACGCCGAACCGGATGAAACGTCGTAAAACGGACAAAACGCCGCGAAACGAGCGACCCGTTCCGAACCGCTGTTGCGCTATCGGTCGGTGCCGCGCACCGCCCCGTAGATCGCCCGCGCTCGCCGCTCGCCGACCCCCTCGAGCGCCTCGAGGTCGGCGACGCTGGCCTCGAGCAGGTCGGCCATCGAGGGGTAGGCGTCGTACAGCGTCGCCGCGAGTTCGGGTCCGATCCCCTCGATGCAGCCGTACATCCGCTTGGTGGTCGGTTCGTTGCGGCTCGGCACCGAGCCGACGGGAAGCGCGCGACTCGACGGGCCCTCGGTGTGTTTTCGCCCGAGCCGGACCGCGAAGTCGACGAGCCGTCGGCGGTCGGTACACGGGATCACCGGGACGCCATAACGGGCCGTGATCGAGGCCATCGAGCCCCGGATCGCCGTCGGATCGACGCTCGTCCGCAGCGACTCGAACGCCGAGACGTCCCCCTCGAGGAGGACGTAGGCGTGGTCGTAGCGCTCGGCCAGACGCTCGAGCTGATCGTACAGATCCGTCCCCGAACGGCTCATGACGCCGTTGACGTAGTCTCGCGGGGTCTTTCGCTCGAGGCCGACCGGGCCGACGACGAGATCGCCCGCGGGAAGGCGTTCGACGGCGGTCTCGGCGACGTCGGCGTGGCCGCGAACGGCCTCGACGACGACGGCGGGCTCCCGGTCGTCGACGGTAACCGCGACGCGCATGGACGCCCGTACGGGCTCGGTCCGTGAACGATTGTCGGTTCGCCGCGCGGTCGATCGATACGTTCTCACGGGACGGGAATGAAGGGACGGCGAATGGATTCCGCACGGATCCGCGACGATCGCCGACTGCTCGTCGTCGAGGCCGAGGCCGCGAGCCGGCTCGCGGCCGCCGTCCGCGACCTCGAGTCGGCCGAGAGTCGCGCTGTCGCGAGCGTCGACGCCGCGCTCGAGGCGCTCTCGGAGACCGGGATCGACTGCGTCGTCGCCGCCCGGGAGCTCGAGAACGGAACCGGACTCGAGCTGCTCGAGCGAATCCGGGAGGAGGAGCCGGCGTTACCGGTCGTCCTCGCTCCCGAGACGGGCGACGAGCTCCTCGCGAGCGACGCGGTCGCCGCGGGGGTCACCGAGTACCTCCCCCACGAGCGGCTAGCCGGGCTCGCGGACGCGGTCGACCGCGCGATCGCGTCGGAGGCGGCCGGGCGAGCCGACCGGGAGCGAGCCCGGCAGTTCGAGTCGATCTTCGCGGACCCGGACGCCTACTCGTGGGTCCTCGCGCCCGACGGGCGGATCCGACGAACCAACCAGGTCGCGTGCGAGGCCCTCGAGGCGACCGCGGGTGCGCTCGAGGGACGCTCGTTCTCGAGGCTTTCTTGGTGGGACGGAGCCGACGCCGATCCGATCCGCGAGGCGGTCGACCGGGCCGCGGCGGGAACGATCGCCCACCGGGAGCTCGAGGTCGTCATCGACCCGGAGCGGGACTCGGAACCGCGAACGCTCGACGTGACGGTCCGGCCCGTCCGGGACGAGGACGGCGCCGTCGTCGCGCTGCTGGCCCGCGCGGTCGACGTCACCGAGCGGGTCCGCCTCGAGACCGAGCTCCGCGAGTCCGAGCAGCTCCACCGGGTGACGCTCAACAACATGACCGACACCGTCCTCATCACCGACGACGAGGGCGCGTTCACCTACGTCTGTCCGAACGTCCACTTCATCTTCGGCTACACCGACGACGAGATCCGCGAGATGGGGACGATCGACGAACTGCTGGGGCCGGAGCTGTTCGATCGCGAGGAGCTCGCCGCCGAGGGCGTGCTGACCAACATCGAGCGCACCGCCACCGACAAGGCGGGGCGGGAACACACCCTGCTGGTCAACGTCCGCGAGGTGTCGATCCAGGGCGGGACCGTCCTCTACAGCTGTCGGGACGTCACCGCGCGCAAGCGCCGCGAGGAGGCGCTGACGGCGCTGCACGGCACCGCCCGCGAGCTGCTCTACGCCGAGACCGACCGCGAGATCGCCGACCGCATCGTCGCGGACGCCACCGACGTCCTCGGCCTCGAGGCCAGCGCGGCGCTGCGGTTCGACACCGACGAGAACGTGTTACGGCCCGTCGCGTCCTCGCCCGGGATGGATCGGATACACGGCCCGCTCCCGGCCAGGCGCGCCAACGACGACACGATCTCCGGGCAGGTCTTCCTCGCGGGCGAACCCCGCTTTTTCGCCGACGTCCGCGAGTCGCCGACGCTGTCGGACCCGACCACGGCGGTGCGGACCGCCGGGTTCGTGCCGCTTGGCGACCACGGCGTCTTCCTCGTCGGCTCGCCCGAGGTCGACGCCGTCGACGAGGTGACCAGGGAGGTGACCGAGTTGCTCGCGGCGACCGCCGAGGCCGCGCTCGATCGGGTCGAGCGCGAGCGGCGCCTGCGCGACCGCGACCGCGAGCTCAAGCGCCGGAACCGCCAACTCACGCGCCTCAACCGGATGAACGAGATCATCCGCGAGATCGACGCCGCCCTGGTTCGGGCCGAAACCCGCGAGGAGATCGAGCGTGCAGTCTGCGAGCGACTCACCGCGGCCGAGCGGTTCGCGTTCGCCTGGATCGGCACCGTCGACGCTGCCGGCGACGCCCTCGAGTCGGCCGCCCACGACGGCAGCGCGCGGGGGCGGGAGTACCTCGACAGCGTCTCGCTGTCGCTGGCCGAGGCGACCGAGCCCGCGGCGCGGACGGCGGCGACCCGCGAGGTAACGGTCGTTTCGAACGTCGTCGACGACCTCCGCGACGAGCCCTGGCGGCGAGCCGCGCTCTCGCGGGACTACCAGTCGGCGATCGCGGTCCCGCTGTCCTACGACGAGTTCGCCTACGGCGTGCTGGCGGTCTACGCCGACCGACCGGACGCCTTCGACGACACCACCCGCGCGGTGCTGGCGGAGCTGGGCGAGACGATCGCCTCCGCGATCGCCGCCGTCGAGCGCAAGCGGGCGCTGCTGTCGGACTCGCGGACCCGCCTCGAGTTCGACGTCGCCGACGAGGAGTTCGCCTTCGCGCGGCTCGCCCGCCGTCTCGACTGCGTGCTGTCGTTCGACGGCGGCGTCCGCCAACACGAGGGGACGGTGGCGGTGTTCGTCACCGTCGACGGCGCTCCCGCGGCCGCCGTCGCGGCCGCCGCAGCCGAACTCGTCGCGGTCGAGAACGCTCGGCTCATCGGCGACGAGGACGGGTCGACGGTGCTGCTCGAGTTCTCGCGACCGTTCCTGGCGCCGCGGCTCGCGGATCACGGGATGACCCTGCGCCGACTCGAGGCCACCCCCGAGACCACCCGCTTGGTCGTCGACGTTCCCAGCAGCGTCGACCCCGCCGCGGGCACCGACGTCGTCGAGAGCGCCTTCGCGGACGTCGAGCTCCGCTCGAAGCGACGCGTCGAGCGGACGGCGCCGCGGGACCTGCGGGCCGACCTGCTCGAGCGACTGACCGACCGCCAGCTCGAGGTCGTCCAGATGGCCTACTACGGGGGCTACTTCGAGTCGCCCCGCGAGCGCTCCGGCGAGGAGATCGCCGACGCGCTGGGGATCTCGCCCGCGGCGTTCTACCGCCACGTGCGACGCGTCCAGCGGACCCTCTTCTCGGTGATTCTCGAGGAGATCGGACTCCCGTCGGCGTCCGGGGTTGAATAGTGAACCCCCGTTCGAGGGCGGGGCTAGTTATCTGACGGACACGTTGAACCTAGTATCCCTATTATTGTTCATACACGGCGACAGCTTCCCCGAACCGCTCGTCGTCCCCACCATGAAAGACGTCAAACTCGACCCGAGCGAGGAATCGACATACGAGTGTTTCGACTGCGGGACCGTCGTCGTCAGCGCGACGGCGCCCGGCAGCTGTCCCAACTGCGGCGCGGACATGCGAAACCGCTCCACGCCGCTCGAGTAACTCCGCCCGCGACCGAAGTCGCGACCTTCCCTCGTTGCGGGTAACCCCGGCCGAATCCGTCCGCGCCGGTGGCTACTCTTCGCGGCCCTCGAGGTACGCGACCGCTTCCTCGTCGGCGACCTGCCCGAACTCCCGGTAGAACTGTCCGACCGCCCGGAAGGTCTCGGGGGCGAGCAGCGCGATCACCGCGTCGGCCTCCGACTCGAGGGCGGCGACGGCGTCGGGCGCGCCGACCGGCACCGCGAGGACGACCCGTTCGGCGCCGGCCTCGCGGACCTGCCGGAGGCAGGCGGTCGCGGTCGCCCCGGTCGCGACGCCGTCGTCGACGACGACGACCCGTTTTCCCGCGAGGTCGGGCACGGCGTCGCCCGATCGGTACCGGTCGGCCTTCTCGCGGGCGTTCTCGCTCTCCCGTCGACGGACGTCCTCGAGGTACGACTCCGAGACGCCCAGCCGATCGACGAGGTCGTCGTTCAGCCAGACGCTGCCGTCGCTCGCGACGGCGCCGATCGCCAGTTCGGGGTTCGACGGCGCACCCAGCTTTCGGGCCACGACGACGTCCAGGTCGGCCTCGAGCGCGTCCGCGACGGGCCGGGCCACCGGTAACGCGCCGCGGGGGATCCCGAGGACCACGTCGGCGTCGATCCCCCGATCCGCGAGTTCGGCTGCGAGTCGATCGCCCGCGTCGGTTCGGTTCGCGAACATGGGCGTCGTACGACGCCCACCTACTACGTTGTTACCGCCGCGCCGACCGGAGAGCGCTTGCCGAACGGCTACCCCGACCGCCGGCGAAGCGGTACGTATGGGACGACTCCAGCGAACGCTCTCGAACGTCAGCGAGGAGTCCGGGACCGACAGCGGCCGCGTCGGCGTCGTCGGCGGGGGCGTCGAGTACCCGAACCAGCCCGCGCTCGTCGGGCGGGCCGCGCTCCGAACCGGGTCCGACCACGTCCGGGCCGTCGTCACCGAGGAGATCTACGAGATCGTCGCGGGCCACGACCCGAACCTGCTCGCCAGCAAGTACGAGGGCGAGCGTTTCGACGCGGTCGCCGTCGAGCGCGCCGTCGAGGTCGCCGAGTGGGCCGACGCGATGGTGATCGGTCCGGGACTCGCCGACGCCGAACCCGGCGCGATCCGCGAGGCGGTCGATCGGTTCGAGGTCCCGACCGTCGTCGACGCCATCGCGATCGAGCCCTCGATCGAGGCCGACCTCTCGAGAGCGGTGCTGACGCCGAACGAGGCGGAGGAGGAGCGGATCTACCGGGAGTACGACTCGCTTGGCGAGTTCACGGACGAGACCGACGCGGTGATCACGCTCACCGGCGGCACCGACGAGATCGTCGCCAGGGGCGATCGAATGGAAAACGACACCGGAACGTCGGCGCTGACCGTCGCCGGAACGGGCGACACGCTGGCGGGGATCACCGCCTCGCTGCTGGGCCAGGGGATGGACCGCGAGGACGCCGCCGAACTCGCCGCGTGGATCCTCGGCAAGAGCGGCGAACTCGCGACCGCGAAGATGGGACCCGGGGTCCTCGCGACCGACGTCATCGACGAGATCCCGGCCACCATCCGCTGACCGATTCGCCCCGGAAGCAGCTTTTTGTCGCCCCGCGTTCGACTCGAAGGCGTATGCTCGACTCGAGCCCGCAACGGGAACTCGGGGGGGTCGACCACCCGTTCGTCGCGGCCGTCTACGATACCGTCGTTCCGGATCGGCTGCTGTTCGGGACCCACCGGGAGTACCTGACCGCGGACCTCTCGGGTCGCGTGCTCGACGTCGGGGCCGGGACGGGGGCGAACTTCCCGTACGTCGCCGACGGAAGCGACGGCATCGACTACCGCGCGATCGAGCCCGATCCCCACATGCGCCGCCAGGCGGACGAGAAGGCCCGCGAGGTCGGCTGCGAAGTCTCCCTGCGGGACGCGCAGGCGGAGTCGCTGCCGTACGCCGACGACAGCGTCGACGTCGTCATCTCGAGTCTGGTCTTCTGTACCATCGCCGACCCCGACCGCGCCCTCGAGGAGGTCGCCCGCGTGTTGAAACCGGGCGGCGAGTTGCGCTTCCTCGAGCACGTCCGCGCCGACGGCTGGCGGGCGACGGGCCAGGAGCTGTTGAACCCCCTCTGGAGCCGCGCCGCGGGCGGCTGCCAGCTCACTCGAGACACCGTCGAGCGGTTCGTCTGTCACGACGCCTTCGCCGTCGAGGAGATCGAGCGCACCGCGGTCGGGATCTTTCCCGCGACGCCGATCGTCCGCGGGCGGCTCCGACGGCGTCGCGACGGGAGCCGCGGCTGAGGCCGGGCCAGCTTTATTGGGACGGAACCCCCCGGTCAAGCTATGTTCGACGACAGGCTGCGGATGACGCCGGGGCCCACCGAGGTACCCGAGTCCGTCCGACAGGCGATGGGGGAGCCGACGCCGAACCCGGACCTCGAGCCCGAGTTCTTCGAGTTCTACCGCGGGCTGACCGACAAGCTCGAGCGGATCTACCGGGCCGGCGACGGGACGGACGGCGACAGGGACGTCGTGGTCCTCGGCGGGGAGGGGATCCTCGGGCTCGAGGCCGCGGTCGCCTCGCTGGTCGGCCCCGGGGATCGGGTGCTCTGTCTCTCGAACGGGATCTACGGCGACGGGTTCACCGACTTCGTCGAGAACTACGGCGGCGAGGCGGTCGTCAGCGAGGTTCCCTGGCGGGAACCGCTCGACGGCAACGTCGTCGCGGACGTTCTCGACAGGCGCGGCGAGTTCGACGTCGCGACGATGGTCCACTGCGAGACGCCGACCGGGTCGCTGAACGATCTCGAGGGGATCCTCGACGTTCTCAGGGATCACGACGTGCTCTCGATCGTCGACGCGGTGTCCTCGCTGGGCGGGACCCCGGTGCCGACCGGGAAGATCGACGTCTGTCTCGGCGCGAGCCAGAAGTGTCTCAGCGCGCCGCCGGGGCTGGCTACCTGCGCCGTCAGCGACCGCGCCTGGAAGCGCATGGATGCGGTCGACAACCCCTCGCTGTACGCCGACCTCGGCCCCTGGCGGACGGCCGCCGACGAGGAGTGGTTCCCCTACACGCACCTCTCGTCGAACCTCTACGGACTCGACGCCGCCGTCGACCTGCTGCTCGAGGAGGGTCTCGAGGACGTCTTCGCGCGCCACGAGGCGGCCGCGAGGCGGTGTCGCGAGCGCGCCGCGGAGCTGGGCCTCGAGCCGTACCCGACCGACGAGGCCGCCTGCTCGCCGACCGTCACCGCCCTCGCAGTCGAGGGACGGGCGACCGAGCTCCAGCGGGCGGTCCTCGAAGAACAGGACGTCCTGCTGGCGACGGGGCTGGGCGAGCTTGAGGACGACATCCTTCGGGTCGGCCACATGGGGCACAACGCTCGGGTCGACCGCGTCGACCGGGCGATGGACGCCCTCGAGGCGGTGCTGTCCTGACGGCGGTCCCGGGTTCGAGGCCACCCGGAGCCTGCAGGTGGAACCGTTTCTTGTGCGTCGACGCTACACCGACGCATGGACGAACCCGACAGGGAGCCAACCGAGAAGACGACCGACGACAGGCGAGAAGCCGAGCGGGAGACGAAGTGGATGGCCCGCAACTGGATCGGCATCGCCGTCGTGTCGATCCTCGCCTTGCTCGTGCTCGTCGTCGGGATGATGCAGGCGACGGGACTGGTCGACGTCCTCGCGCCGATCGCCGACTCCGGAACCGGACAGTGGGCCGCCTTCGGCGTGCTCGCGCTCGCCGTGCTCGCGCTGGCCGGCTGGAGTTGGCGCGCGATCGTGAGCTGACGTCCCCGCTCGAGCCCCCTCGCTTCGCCGTGCCGTGCCGTAACACGCCGACGGCGGACAGAAACCCGTTTAGGCGTCGGCGCACCAGACAGCCCAATGAGTTATCGGATCGGACTGGTCGGCAAACCCTCCGTCGGCAAGTCCAGCTTTTTCAACGCGGCGACGATGAACGACGTCCCCGAGGGGGCCTACCCGTTCACGACCATCGACCCCAGCGTCGGCGAGGCGTACGTCCGCGTCGACTGCGCCGCCCCGGAGTTCGACGAGGAGTGTACGCCGTCGGTCGGCTACTGCGACGACGGGACGCGGTTCGTCCCGACGAAACTCGTCGACGTCGCCGGGCTGATCCCCGGCGCCCACGAGGGCGCGGGGCTTGGCAACCAGTTCCTGACCGACCTCAACGAGACCGACGTGCTCGTCCACGTCGTCGACTTCTCCGGCGAGACCGACCTCGAGGGCGAACCCACCGAGGGCCACGATCCCCGAAAGGACATCGACTTCCTCGAGACGGAACTCGACCAGTGGTACCTCGGGATCTTAGAGAAGGGGATCAACAGGTACGAGTCCGGATATACGACCGAGGACGACGCCGTCGAGGAAGAGCTCGCCGAACAGATGAGCGCGTTCAAGACGAACGAGGACGAGATCAAGCGGCTGATCCGCAGGGTCGGTATCGGCTTCGAGCCCGCCGAGTGGGACGCCGACGACAGGCTCGCGCTCGCCCGCGAGATCCGCACCGAGACCAAGCCGATGCTGATCGCGGCGAACAAGATGGACACGCCGGAAGCGCAAGCGAACTACGCGGAGATCACCAGCGACCCCGACTACGACCACCTGACGATCGTCCCCTGCAGCGCCCACGCCGAGAAGGCGCTCAAATCCGCGGACAAAGCCGGCGTCGTCGACTACCGGCCCGGCGACGACGACTTCACCATCACGGGCGACGTCTCGAGCGAACAGGAGCAGGGCCTCGAGGAGATCCGCGAGTTCCTCGAGCGCTACGGCGCGACGGGCGTCCAGGCCGCCCTCGAGTCGGCGCTGTTCGACGTCCTCGGAGTCGTCCCCGTCTTCCCGGGCGGCGCGAACGGCCTCGGCAACGAGCGCGGTGAGGTCCTGCCCGACTGCTATCTGATCCCGCCCGAGTCGACCGCCGAGGACTTCGCCTACAGCCTCCACTCCGACATCGGCGACGGCTTCCTCCACGCCATCGACTGTCGGTCGAACCGCCAGCTGGCCAAGTCCTACGAGGTCGAGGCCAGGGACGTCCTCGAGGTTATCACGACGAACTGACGGGAACGACTAGCGACGGCCCCAGGCGATCCGATCGCCGACCGAGCCGATCCGCTCGGCGATCCCCGAGAGCCAGGCGCCCGGCGAGAGTCGCCTGAGTTCGCGTTCGTCGACCTCGATTCGGCCCTCGCCGTACGGATCGCGCTCGGCCCGCTCCCCGTCGTCGCGGTCGGCGTTCGCCGCCTCGACGGCGACCGAGACTCCGCAGCGACCGCAGGACTCCCGTTCCGTGGCCATACGCGGTACACGTCCCCGAACGACTAAAGCGTACCCGCCGACGCGTGCCGACGAGTTTTTGGCCCCGCCGTGGCATCTCCACCCATGGACGTCGATAGCCCGCCGGAGTCCGACCGCGGGGAGCCGTCGGGCGACGGTCCCGCGAACGTCCCCGACTGGGACGACGAGTACGTCGATCGGGTGAGCGATCGGCTCATGCACAACTACGACCTCGAGAAGGCGTACCGGGTCGACGGCGAGCGCTTCTCGCTGTACGGTCGGATGGAACTGCACAGCCAGAAGCACTTCCTCCACCCCTCGATCTCGATCGGCGAGCACGGCTCGACCGAGCACCTGTTCGTGCGACGGGTCGACCGCGTCGACGAGCGGACGCTCGACCGGTTCGTCGAGCTGGGCGAGCGCCTGGCCGACGAGTGGATCGACACCGACGAGGACCACTTCTCGACGGATTTTACGTTCGTCGCCGTCGCGCCCACGATCCCCGGTTCGATCCGCGAGCGCGTCGCCGGCTTCGACGGCCGAACCCTCCTGAAGTACGGCTACAACGGCCACTACGAGATCAACCTGATCGTCGTCGCGCCCGACGAGGAGGAGTTGGTCGCCAGCGAGAACGCCGACGTCGGGGCCGCCTTCCGACTCTGGGAGCCGATCGAGCGCGAGGAGCCGGGCCTGCTCGACCTGCTCGCGAGACGGCTCCAGCTGTAGGCGAGACGCGAACCCGTCGGTTTCGTCTAGATGCCCGACTCGGACGCGTCTCGAGCCCGTCTCGGACTGGTGGCGAAAAGGCGTCGTCGCCGCGGTCGAAACCGCGAGTTCCGGCCGCGATCAGTCGTCGTCGGAACCGACGTCGGTCGTGAGTCCGTCGCCCGTTCTCCGGGCCGTCGTCATGTTGTCGTAGCCGATCTTGAACAGCGAGAGCGCCAGTCCGATCAGGACGGCGATGATGACCAGCTGGACGACCGCCGAGGCCTGACCGAGCAGCCCGGTCTCGGCGTCAGCGGTGATTCCGAGCAGTCGACCGCCGAGGATCTGGTAGAGCCCGGTCCAGAGGAGGCCGATCGTCGTGATAAAGCCCATCAGCGCCATCGGTCCGCCGGTCGAGATCAGCTGTTTGGACTGGTCCCAGTTCGCCAGCCAGATGGTGCCCGTAAGCAGCGCCAGCGACGCCAGCAGCTGGTTCGCACCGCCGAACAGCGTCCAGAGGTCCTCCCACCGACCGCTGGCCAGCAGGAAGAACGCGACGACGGCGATGACCGACGTGTTAACGTAGCGGTTCGCCGCGTACGACTCGACCTGCGTCTCCGGCGTGCCGACGATCTCCTCGAGCATGTACCGACCCAGTCGGACGGCCGTGTCCATGCTCGTCAGCAGGAAGCTCGCGAGCACGAGCGCCATGAAGGGCGCGGCGTACTCGAAGGGGATCCCGAGGGCGGTGAGGATCGCCCCGCCGCCGGTCGCGAAGTTCGGCAGCGCGAGCCCGATACCGCCCGTGGCCGCCGGGATGGCGACGACCGTCACCGCACAGAGCGCGACCGCGGCCAGCAGCCCCTCCGCGAGCATGCCGCCGTAGCCGATCAGCTTGGCGTCGGTTTCCTTGTTCAGCTGCTTGGCCGTCGTTCCCGAGGACACCAGCGAGTGGAAGCCGCTGATGGTCCCGCAGGCGATGGTCAGGAACAACAGCGGGAACAGCGGCATGAGCGGGAGGTCACCCGCGAGGGGACCGCTCGCTCCGAAGAAGCCGTACCAGGCCCCGGTCGTCATATCGAAGCTCAGTTGCGCGCCGGTTTCGGGGTGGACCGCGTCGGTACCCATTCCGGTGACGAACGTGCCGACGATAACCGCGAGCAGACTCCCGCCGACTCCGGTGTACAGGAGGAACGACGAGAGGTAGTCACGCGGCTGCAACAGCATCCAGACGGGGAGGATACTGGCTGCGGCGCCGTAGACGAGCATCACCAGCACCCACGCGCCGATGTTCGCGCTCTCGAGCAGTTCCGGGAAGAACAGCGCCGAGTCGAACAGCACGATCGTTCCGGCGGGATAGTCGCCGGGGACGATCGCGAGCGGGTACTGGATGCCGACCCAGACCGAGGCGAACACGCCCGCGACGAAGACGACCGTTCCGACCGAGAACGGGAGCCCGAGTTGGTAGAGCCAGACTCCGAAGACGAACGCGAGCGTGACGTACAGCAGGCTCGCGGTCGCCGCCGACGGGTACGCGTTCAACACGACCCCGATGACCAGCGCGAACACCGCGACGACGAGGATCGTCAGCAAGAACGCGAACCACAGCAGCATGTTCTTCCCGCGCTCGCCGACGTACTCGCCGATGATGTACCCGATCGACTTCCCCTCGTGTCGCAGGCTGCTCGACAGCGAGACGAAGTCGTGAACCGCACCCAGCAGCGGGTTGCCGATCGCGACCCACAGCACCGCCGGAACCCACCCCCAGACCAGCGCGGCGGTGATCGGTCCGACGACGGGCGCGCCGCCCGCAATACTCGAGTAGTGATGCCCCAACAGCACCGGCTTCTTCGCCGGCACGTACTCCTGTCCGTCTTGATACTTGTGCGCCGGCGTCTCCCGACTGTCGTCGAGCCCCACGAACTGCGACAGGTACCGCCCGTACCCGACGTACGCGACGGTAAACGTCGCCAGCACCAGCGCCACGATCCAGATTACACCTACCATGATATCCTCTCTCGAGCGGGTGGTCGTACGGAGCGACTATAAATATAATTCATTGCGTTCAGAGAGCACGGATCGTAGACAAATTTCGGCGCGGTTATTGAGGATTTTTGCCGTAGATGGTGTGGAATCCGACACGTGGACACCGAACCCCCCTCAACCCGGCCCCGGCGAGCCGCGGACCGCCTTTAGTCGGTCCGCGCGCGCCCGCCCGCCCCCGACTCGAGTTCGAGGGCGCTCGCGACGTCCTCGAGCAGGCTCCCCCGGACCTCCTCGACGCGGGTCTCGATGGTCGCCGACACGGGCGCGTCGAGTTCGCGTTCGATGCGCTCGAGGCGCTCGTGCTCGGTCGCCACCCGCTGGCGCAGATAGCGGGCACCCCGTCCCTCCTCGTCGGGGTCGGGCCCGGGCGTCAGTCGGTTGACCACCAGTCCGCGGACCGGCAGCTCCGCCTCGGCGAGGGTCTCGAGCGAGCGCTCGGTCTCCCGGATCGAGAGCTCGTCGGGGTTCATCACCAGGTAGAACGCGGCGTTCTCGCGCAGCGTTTCACCCGCGAACTCGAAGCGTTCCTTGCGCTCGCGCAGGCGGGCGAGGATCGGATCGCCGTCCATCACGCGGCGGGGCTCGCGGTTGCCGATCGCGGCCTTCTCGTAGCGATCGATGCTGCGCTCGCGTTTGTCCACCAGCCGCGCGATCCAGCCCTCGAGTAGCTCCGGCAGCGCGAGCAGCCGTAGCGTCGACCCCGTCGGCGAGGTGTCGAAGACCACGCGGTCGTAGGGTTCGGCCGACCGCATCACGTCGACAAAGCGATCGAACAGCGCGGCCTCGTAGGCGCCGGGGGTCTGGTGGGCCATCTCGAGTTGCACGTCGACCTCGTTGACCATCGCGGCCGACAGCTGGGCGTTCAGCTGGCGTTTCAGCCCCTGGAGGTGGTCCTGGACCTCCGCTTCGGGGTCGATCTCGAGCGCCGAGAGCCCGTCGTACCCCTCGACCGGGCGGGGCTCGTCGCCGAACTCCTGGTCGAAGACGTCGGCCGTGCTGTGGGCCGGGTCCGTCGAGACGACCAGCGTCTCGAGCCCGTCCTCGACGCAGTTCAGGGCGTACGCGCTCGAGACGGTCGTCTTGCCGACCCCGCCTTTCCCGCCGAAGAAGACGAACTCGGTCATCAGAAGTGGTACTGGTGGCCCTTCCGTTCGACCACCGACCCCCGGTCCCACAGGCGTCGCTGCCAGGCCTCGTACTCGTCCTCGAGGTAGGGCAGCAACTCGGCCGTGTAGTACGACACCGGGCTCGGGATCCCGAAGGCGTCGGGGAAACACGCCAGCATGAACGCGTCCTCGAGGTCCTCGGCCTCGGCCTCGATCTTCTCGTAGGCCGGGTGGCTGATCATCCCGTGGTAGAGCCCCCGGAGCCACTCCTCGAGAGTTTCCCGAAACCGCTCGATCCGCTCGGCGAGTGTCATTATCGATGACCCTCGGCGCTCGAGCCTAAAAGGTGTCGTGCTCCCGTCCTCGAGCCGACGCACCTTAGTCGTCGAGTTCCAACACACCCATATGTCCGCGATTCCCGTCACCGTCCTCTCGGGCGGGCTCGGCGCCGGCAAGACGACGCTGCTCAACCACCTGCTTCGCACCGCCGGCGACCGCGAGCTCGCGGTCCTGGTCAACGACATGGGGCAGGTCAACGTCGACGCCGAGCTCGTCGCCGAGGGGTCGGATCTCGACGCCGGCGGCGTCGCCGAGCTCTCGAACGGCTGCATCTGCTGTGAGCTGCAGGACGACCTCGAGACGGCGGTCGTCCGCCTGGCCCGCGAGCGGGAGTTCGACCACCTGCTCGTCGAGTCCTCGGGAATCTCCGAGCCCGAACCCGTCGCCCGGCTCTTTACGACCAGCTCGCGGGTCGCGGCCCGTTACGACCTCGACGCGCTGGTGACGGTGCTCGACACCCGACGCTTCCTCGACGCCTTCGCGGGCGAGGACGTCCCCGAACGGCGCACCGACCCCGACGAGGCCGACCGCCCGCTCTCGGACCTGTTGATCGAACAGCTCGAGGTCGCGAACCTCGTCCTCCTCAACAAGGTCGATCTCTGCGAGCCCGACGAGCTCGAGGAGGCCGAGGCGCTGGTTCGGGCGCTCCGTCCCGACGCCGAGGTGCGCAGAACGGAGTTCAGCGCGATCGATCCCGACGAACTCCTCGGGATCGACCTGTTCGATCCCGGCCAGCTCGGGGAAGGCGCGGGGTGGCAGCGCGCGCTCGAGGGCGTCGAGGGCGAGAGCGAGACGTCCGAAACCGACGACCGCGACCGTAGTCACGACGGCCACGGCGACCACGACCACCGCCACCCCGACGAGGTCTACGGCGTCGACTCGATCACCGTCCGGGAACGGCGCCCGGTCCACCCCGAGCGATTCGCCGCGTTCCTCCGGGAGCTGCCCGACGACGTCGTCCGCTCGAAGGGCGTCGCGTGGCTCCCCGGGCGGGACGCGAAGGTCGATATCTCCCAGGCCGGCCCCTCCGTTCGGGCGACGAGCGAGGGACCCTGGATCGCCGCGCTCCCCGACGTACAGCGCGACCTCTACCGGTCGAACCGCCCCGACCTCGCGTGGCACGACGAGCACGGCGACCGCCGGACCGAACTCGTGTTCATCGGGACCGACCTCGAGGACGAACCGCTGCGCTCGCGGCTTCGGGACTGTCTGGTCACCGACGACGAGTGGGAGCGGGCGGAAGCGCTCGAGGATCCCTTCCCCGGCGAGGACGACGAGGCCGTCGTTCTTCGCGGACCGTAGCACACGTCAGCCTTCGCCTCGAGGAGTCTGGAACGCGTCGGCCATCGCCTCGAGCGCCCGCTCGAGCTCGCCCTTTCGCTTCCAGGCGGCGATCCGGTCGCCGAAGGGCAGCGGGGCCGCGAGCGAGACCGACGACCGGAACCGGACCTCGGTGCCGTCCTCGCGCTCGTCGAACTCGAGCCACGTCTCCATGTACTCGAACGGTCCCTGCTCGCCCTCCTGGGTGTAGTACAGTGCATCCTCGCGGTACTCGAACCGGAGCGGGAGCGACATACCGGGCCCGCTGGCGACGACGACCGTCGCGTCGCCGTCCTCGCGGACGTCCGCGACGGTGAAACTCCCCTCGGCCTCGACGATCGCCGGCGGATCGAACCGCGAGGAGAGCTCGACCGCCGTCGCGTCGATCCGTCGAGAGACCGTGACTTCCCGCATACCCCGTCGTTCGTCGGCAACGGCATAAGTGTCGGCCCCGGCGGCCGACGGAAACGGCTAAGTGAGCCACGTTCCCGTACTCCGGTATGGCCGACCCCGACGCCGACCGGGACGGGTTCCGCGAGGGCCTCGAGTCCTCCGGCGGAGACCCGCGCGTGCTGCTCGTTCTCAACGCGGTGCTGTCGCTGCTGTTCGGCTGGACGATCGTCGCGGGCGCGGCGGTCGTCGGCCTGGTCGAGGTCGGGCCCGCGACCGTTCTCGCGGTCGCGGCCGGACTGTTCGTGCTCGCGCTCGTGATGACGCGGCCGTAGCCGGCTCGAGGCGGGACGGGATCGAGCCGACAGGTACTCACGGTCCCGGCTACACTGTGGTGACAACGAATGCGGAACGCGCTCGCGTCCTACCGGCCGACGAAGCCCGAACTGGCCGTCTTCGTCTCGGGAATCACCAGCATGGGGCTCGAGATCCTCGCAGTGCGGATCGTCGCGCCGCAGTTCGGCAGCCACATCTACACCGTCGGCGGCATCCTGACGGTCCTGCTCGCCGCGTTGAGCCTCGGCTACTGGCAGGGCGGCAAGCGGGCGGCGCGGGCGACCGTCCGGGAGATGGTCTGGCTCATGCTCGCGACTGCGGTGTACGTCGCAGTGGTGGTCTACGCCGACGAGTTGCTGTTGTCGTACACGTCGACGCTCGCGCTCCCGCCCAGGTACGCCTCGCTGCCGGCCGTCGTCATCCTCTTCGGGCCGCCGACGTACCTGCTGGGGTTCATCAGCCCCTACGCGGCCGAGCTCTCCCGGAAGCGCGGGGTCGGCGAGGCCTCCGGACACGTCTACGCGCTCGGGACGATCGGGAGCATCCTCGGTTCGGGCGCGACGACGTTCGTGCTCATCCCCGCTCTGAGCATCGCCCAGATCGGGGTGGCGTTCGGACTGATACTGGTCGCGACGGCGGTCGCGCTCACGCTGCCGTCGCCACCCCGCAGGCCGACCGTCGCCAGCGTCGCCGTCGTCGCGTTGCTCGTCGTCGCCGCCAGCGGGACCCCCGCCGCGCTCGACCACCGCGGCGACGTCGTCTACGAGACCGAGACCGCCGTCCAGCAGCTCGAGGTGGTCGACGACGGCGACGTCCGGACGATGTACCTCGACGGCGCCCGCCACAGCGCGACGGACCTCGAGGACCCCGATCGCCACGTCTTCGCCTACACGGAGTACTTCCACCTGCCGATGCTGATGGCCGACGATCCCGACGAGGTCGAGGACGTCCTCTTCATCGGCGGGGGCGGGTACACCGGCCCGCAGGACTTCCAGCGCCACTACGACGTCGACGTCGACGTCGTCGAGATCGACCCCGAGGTCACCGCAGCGGCCGAGGCGTACTTCGGGCTCGAGCACGGCGAGCACATGACCAGCCACGCCGAGGACGGTCGGCAGTTCCTGCAAAACGCCGACGAGGAGTACGACGTGATCGTCCTCGACGCCTACAAGAAGGATCAGGTGCCGTTTCACCTGACCACCGAGGAGTTCATGCAGTTGGCCGCGGATCGGCTGAGCGACGACGGCGTGTTGCTCGCGAACGTCATCGCGGCGCCCGAGGGCTCGGGCTCGGAGTTCTACCGCGCCGAGCACGCGACCGCCGAGCAGGTGTTTCCGCAGGTCTACGGCTTCCGGACCTCGGACTCCGACGCCGTCCAGAACGTCCAGCTCGTCGCGACGAAAGACGACGAACGGCTCACTCGCGAGGAGCTCGAGCGGCGCACCGACGAGCGCGACCTCGGGGTCAACCTGAGCGACGAGCTCCGGAATCGGATGGACGACCCCGAGACCGACGACGTCCCCGTCCTGCGCGACGACCGGGCGCCGGTCGACACCCTGCTGGATCCGATGTTCGGCCAGCGCTACGTCATCGAGGAGACCGAGGACTCGGAGCCGACGGCGGCGAATCCGGCGATCGTCGCGAGAGCGGGGTAGACGTCGACCCCGGGAACGCGGTGGAAGAACGATAGGGCTCGAGCCCGTCGGTCCGCTATGGACGCCGAAACGACGGAGGTCGAGTTCCTCGTCATCGGTTCGGGATCCGGACTGGACGTGGCCAACGCCGCCGCCAACCGGGGCCAGTCGGTCGCGGTCGTCGAGAAGGGGCCGCTCGGTGGCACGTGCCTCAACCGCGGCTGCATCCCCTCGAAGCAGCTGTTGTACCGCGCCGAGGTGATGGAGACCGTCGAGCGCGCCGACGAGTTCGGCATCCGCGCCGACGTGACCGACGTCGACTTCGCCGGTATCGTCCGCGAGGTCACCGAGGACGTCTCGGAGAGCGCCGACTCGATCCGCAACGGGCTCGGCGCCTCCGACCAGCACGCGCTGCTCGAGGGGGAGGGTCGGTTCGTCGACGATCGCACGGTCGAGGTCGTCGACGGCCCCGACGCGGGCAGGCGCGTGCGGGCCGACACGGTCCTGATCGCGGCCGGAACGCGGCCCTGGATCCCGCCGATCGACGGCATCGAGGACGTCGACTACCTCACCAGCACGGAGGCGCTGCAGCTCGAGACGCCGCCCGAGCGCCTGGTCGTCGTCGGCGGGGGCTACATCGCGGCCGAGCTCGCCCACTTCTTCGGCACCTTCGGGAGCGACGTCTCGATCGTCGGCCGTCGTCGGCACCTGCTGCCGGACGCCGACGGGGAGATCGCGGCCGCGTTCACCGAGCGCTACGCCGACCGGTTCGACGTCTACGCGGGGTACGAAGCCGTCGCCGCGTCGCAAGCCGACGGCGAGGTGACCGTCGAGGCCCGACCGTACCCCCCGGCGCGGGACGACGCGTCCGATCGCGAACCCGTCTCCGTCACCGGCGACGCCCTGCTCGTCGCCGCGGGTCGGCGACCGAACACGGACCTGCTGAACCTCGAGGCGACGGGCGTCGAGACCGACGACGCGGAGTTCGTCGAGACCGACGAGTACCTGCGGACGACCGCGGACGGAATCTGGGCGCTCGGCGACGTCGTCGGCGAGTACCTGCTGAAACACAACGCGAACCACGAGGCTCGGACCGTCGCCCGGAACCTGTTCGGCGACGAACTCGAGCCCGTCGACTACACGGCGATGCCGTTCGCCGTGTTCGGCTCGCCGGAAGTGGCCGGCGTCGGCGCTCGGGAGGGCGAACTCCGGGACGCCGGGCGGGAGTACGCGACGCGAACGTACCGGTACGAGGACACCGCCCGCGGGAAGGCGATGAAGGTCGAGGGGTTCGTCAAGGTGCTGATCGAACCCGACGGGACGATCCTCGGCTGTCACGTCGTCGGCCCGGAGGCGTCGAACCTGATCGAGGAGGTCGTCGTCGCGATGAAAGCGGGCACCGGGACGGTGTGGGACATCCGCGAGTCGGTCCACGTCCATCCCGCGCTCTCGGAGGTCGTCGACCGGGCGTTCGCCGGGCAGTTCACCCACCGCGGCGGAGGGGACGACGACGGTCAGCATCACCACCACGGCCACCACGAGCACGATCACGACCGCGACTGACCGGTCGAGACGCCGGGGCGTCGCCCCTCGAGTGCCACAAACGATATACGGACCGTTCCCGTTGACGTGACCGATGGCGACGAACTCGGAGACGGCGTCGCGACGGGCGAAGCTCGGACTGGCCGGACTGGCGAGTCTCTGCTGTCTCGGCCCCGGAGCGACCGCGGTCTCAGGCGGCGCCCTCGCGTACGGGCTGGCCGCCGGCGGCGCCCAGCTGCTCGTCACCGCGCTCGCGCTCGGCGGTATCGGACTCGTCGTTCGGCGTCGGAACTGTTCGACCTGTAGCGACTAGCGGTTCTGTCGCGCAAGCTCGAGGCCCCTCGAGCGGCGCGATCGACTCGGCGACTCGGAGGTCGGCGACGCCCGCGTCCGCAGCGTCGAGGGACGACTGGATGTGATGCTCGTCGTGGGCGAACGAGAGGCGGTGACGTCTGTAGGGGGTTCGACGCGGAAGGATCGCCCGCGCATCCCCGCCGCGAACGCACGGGAGCGCTCCATCTCGAGGACGTCCGCCTCGGTTCGCGCCTCGCCGCGTTCCGAACGACACGCTACCGTCCCAGCACGGTCGAGTTCACTCGCACACGAGGACGTCGTTTTCGATCGGTTCGACGGCGCCGATCCGACCGTCCGGATCCACTTCGACGAGATCCCGAACGGCGACGATCGGCCCGTCGTACTCCCGTGCGATCAGTTCCATCTCCCGCTCGATCTCCGTCTCGTCGGTCTGACTGAGGTGGGAGAGCACGAGCGTCCTGACGTCGGCGGCGCTCGCGGTCGCGCCGATCTCCGCCGCGTAGGCGTGCAGATCCGTCTTTGGCTCGTCGGGATCGACGTGGGCGTCCACGACGCGGTTGTGGACGAGCACGTCCGTCCCGTCCGCGAGCCGCCGGAGGTTGTCGGTCACCAGGGACGTGTCGCCGCTGAACGTGATCGACCGTCCTCGACAGGTGAATCGGTAGGCGAGCGCCGGAATCGCCCCGTGTGTCTGGGGGATCGCCTCGACGGTGACGTCCTCGTCGCGCACGCAGGCGATCCCGTCGTCCTCGCCGACCGTCGCGTCGATCTCGGTCGGTTCGAGTTCCAGCTTGCCGTCGGTGTAGCGCTCGACGAACGGCTCGAGGTAGTTGTACGCGCCCGTTTCGGGATCGAACAGCCGCGAGAGGAAGGCCGCGGTGCCGGGGACGTCGTCGGTTCCGGTCGGACCGTAGACCGGGAGGGGGCGGTCGCGACCCCGCTGGTAGGCGGCCTTGACGACCGCCGGGAGAGCCGCGGTGTGGTCGATGTGGAGGTGTCCGAGGAAGACCCCGTCGAGGGCGGTGAGATCGACGCCGGCCTCGCCGAGTCGCGCCCCGACGCCGCCGCCGGCGTCGAGCAGGAACGTCGGCTCGCCGTCGACGTGAACGACGTGGCCGGCGTTCGCGCGGCCGTTCTCGAACGAGGACGCCCCGGAGCCGAGGACGGTGACCGAAATCCCGTCCGATCGACCCCGTTCCCACGAGGTCGAACGTTCCGCGGTCGACGACTCCGTTCCGCTCGCTACTCCCGCGATCGCGCCGGTTCCGGACGCGAGCCCGGTCAGTTTCACGACCGTTCGGCGTTCTAGGTTCATCGGTTCGACGTCCGACCCGCCGTTCAATAAAAACCCGAGCCGATACTCCGAATCAGAACCCGAACACGTCTCGGTTTACCGATCCCGTCATCCGTCCGCTCCCGGCGCGATTGCACACCGCTCGGGGTGTCCCGCCCGTCCCAGAAAGAACACCAGGAGGACGAGCCCGCCGAGCTGTAGCAACGTCCCGTCGTAGGGCAGCAGCGTCAGCGCGCCAGCGAATCCCAGAAAGCCGAGTAGCCCGGCGCCACAGCTCGCACAGCCCGACGCGAGGAGACCGGGAAGCACGCCGGAGAGGTCGGTCAGGCTCGAGAGTCCGACCAAGCGGAGCTGCGCGGCGGCGTTGACGACCGCGATACCCGTCAACAGGGCGTAGAGGACGATGATCGCGATCCCCGAGAGGCCGTCGGTCCGGTAGATCGTCTCGGTCAGCGAGACGAGGACGTAGTCGAACCAGTGGAACCCGTCGACGAGCATCTGAACTGTAAACTCCGGCATCGTGCTGACGACGAGCAGAATGTACGTGGCGAACCCGACGAGGACCAGCTCGGCAGTTCCCCGCCAGCTCTCGAAGGGGTAGGTCATCGATTCGGTGAGATTTCGGGCGAAGCCGGCGACACGGCTGCGCGGGCTCACCGTTCGTTCACCCCGTTTCCGGCTCGGGCGGCCGTGGAGACACACCCCGGGACCGACGATCGAATCTCGCTCGAGTGCACGGACGAACCGAGGGGCGCCGTCGGCAAATCACCGACCCCGTTTTGCAGGCTCAGCAAATCGGCGGATCCGTTACGGCCCGGCGGTTCGAACGTCGGCCGTACCGAATGAGCCTCGATCAGCCGTCCCGTCGCGCCCTGCTGGCCGGTACCGTCGTCGCCGCCGGCGGCGGAGCCTATTATCTCGCGCGCGACGACGGAAGCGACGACGACCACGACCGTTCGTTGACTCTCCACGCGAGCGACGAGACGACGTCGTTCGGCATCGACCTGACCGGAAAACCGATCGTCGGGTCGCCGGACGCGGCGCTGGATATCTACTACTGGACCGACTTCCAGTGCCCGTTCTGCGAAGAGTTCGAACGGAAGACGCTTCCCGAACTCGTCAGGAACCACGTCGAACCCGGGCGGGTTCGAATCGTCTTTATCCCGCTGCCGTACTTCGGCTCGGATTCGATGACCGCCACGGTCGCCTCGCGGTGTGCGTGGGCACAGGTCTGCGACGACGACTCGTCGGCCTACTGGAACTGGCACGCAGCCATCTTCGACGAACAGGGCGAGAAGGAGTCAGGGTGGGCCGACGCCGACGCGCTCCTCGAGTACACGCGCTCGGTCGATTCCGTCGACGCGGACGACCTCGAGACCTGCCTCGAGGAGCGAGGCGACGAGTTCGAGTCCTCGATCGAGGACGACGCCGAGCAGGCTCGCTCGTTCGGAATCTCGGGGACGCCGACGTTCGCCGTCTTCGATCCCGAGGCCGAGAGAGCCGGAACGCTCGTCGGAGCCCAGCCGCCCGAGCGCTTCGACGAAGCCATCGAGCGAATCCAATCGACGGACGGATGACAGTCCCTTGCGCCTAGGTCCCGTCTCGTATCGACCCCGATCTCCCGCATCCAAAAGACCTTGTACTACTGGTTCGAATTCGTGACTGAATGGAACGGAGACAGGTACTCGCCGGAGCGGGAACGGTCGGACTCGCGAGTCTCGCGGGCTGTCTCGGGACCGTCGGGCTCGACAGCCACGAGGCCACGCCCGCCGGGATCGATCCAGCGGTCCGCGAGGAGGCCGGCTACGAACGAACCGCCGTCGACGAGCTCCGCCTCGAGGAGACGGTCAGCGCCTGGATCGTCTCCGAGGAGGTCGTCCTGATCAATGCGCTCACCGAGTACGAGAAGACGGTCGACATGGGACTGCTCGGCGAGCACAAGGGCGCGGAGTTCGCCGTGCTCTCGAGCCCGCAGGTCGGGGTGCTCGGCCGGGAGTTCAACCCGCTCGCCGAGCGGTCGACGAGCGGGCTCGTCGACCTCGTCGCGAGCGTCCACGGCGGGCTCGGCGACGTCGAACACGAGGCCGACGAGGAGCTGACCGCCCTCGGGCAGTCGGCGACCGTGTCGACGTTCGCCGGGGAGGCGACCTTCGGCGGGCGAACCGTCGACGTCGACGTCCTGGTCAGCGAGACGGTCGACGCCGGCGACGACCTGGTCGCGACGCTGGGGGTCTATCCGACCGCCTTCGAGGACGAGGGTGCGAACGTCCGTTCGCTCATGGAGGGCGTCCGCGAGGAGCTGCCCGACTGACTCAGCGCCCGGCGCCCGTCGGGGCGTCCGGCAGCTCGTACGTCTCGCTGTCGATCCCCAGCTCCTCGAGGGCCGCCTCGAGGTGGCGCTCCTCGGCGAAGTCGGCACCGTCCTCGACGCGCAGGCGCTGGGCGGTCGCCAGCACCTCGCCGCGGCGGTCGTCCGGGATATCGAACTTGTCGGTCGCGAGCTCGATCGTCAGTCCGTTGTGATCGCGGGTGTACAGCGAGTGGAAGATACCCCGATCGAACTCGTTGTAGCCCCGACCCGCGTCCTCGAGGGCCTCCCTGGTCTCGACGAACCGCTCGGGTTCGACCGAGAAGGAGAGGTGGTGGACCGAGCCGACCTGGTGGCGAAGCGGCTGTTCGCTGGACTGTCGGTCGTCGTTCACGAAGAAGGTGAGGATCCGCCCGTCGCCCGTATCGAAGAAGAGGTGCGTCGACTCCGGATCGTCGAGATTGGGCTGTCTGAGCACCAGCGGCATCCCCAGCAGGTCGCGGTAGAACTCGATCGTGTCGTCCTCGTTGCTGCCGATAAGGGTGATGTGGTCCGTGCCGGCGAGCTGGATCGGGCTGTCGGGTCGGTCGGCCGTGATCTCGGGATCGTCCGTCATCACCGTCGGATAGGGGCTCCGTGACGTAAACGGTTCCCACGCTCGGGGCGACGATCCGACCGACGAGCGATCGAACGATCCGAGGTCGCCGTCTCCGGGGCCCGAACGATTATCAGCGGAGTCGGGAACGTATACACTATGCAAACGGCAGTCATCGTCGACGCGGTACGGACGCCGTTCGGTAAGCGAGGCGGGTCGTTCCGAGACACCCACCCCCAGGACCTCGCGGCCGCGCCCCTCGAGGCCCTCGAGGAGCGCAACGGGTTCGACCCGGAGACGATCGAGGACGTGATCTACGGCTGCGTCACCCCAGTCGACGAGCAGGGGCTCAATATCGGTCGCATCGCGCCGATGGTCGCGGGCTGGGGCGACGGCGTGCCGGGCGTCCAGCTCAACCGGATGTGCGGCTCGGGCCAGCAGGCGGTCAACTTCGCAGCGACGAACGTGATGGCGGGCCAGCACGACGTGCTGGTCGCCGGGGGCGTCGAGCACATGACCCGCGTTCCGCTGGGCTCGGACGGCGTCGACGGCGTCGACGGGGAGAGCGCCGTCACCGACACGTACTTCGAGCACTTCGAGGAGCTGACCCACCAGGGCGAGGGCGCCGAGCGCATCGCCGAGAACTACGGGTTCGCGCGCGAGGAACTCGACGAGCTCGCGGTCGACTCCCAGCGGCGCTGGGGCGAGGCCTGGGACGAGGGACGGTACGACGACCAGGTCGTCCCCGTCGAGACCGAACTCGAGGGAGAGGAACGCGAGTCGCAGCGCGACTCGAACGGTCGAGCGGGGAGCGAAGCGACCCGCGAGACGGTCGTCGTCGACCGGGACGAACACCCCCGCCCCGAGACCGACCGCGAGACCCTTTCCGAGCTGCCGCTGTCCTTCCGCGAGGAGGGCGAGGGCGTCCACCACCCCGGTAACGCCTCGGGGATCGTCGACGGCGCCTCGGCGCTGCTGATCGCGAGCGAGGAGGAAGCCGCGGCCCGCGGCTGGGAGCCGATGGCCCGGATTCGACAAACGGAGGTCGTCGGCGTCGACCCCGTAACGATGCTCACGGGTCCGATCCCGGCGACCGAACGGATCCTCGAGCAGTCCGAGTACGAACTCGCAGACGTCGACCTGTTCGAGGTCAACGAGGCCTTCGCCGCGGTCGTCGCCGCCTGGCTCGAGGAGACGGGCGCCCCCTGGGAGCGAACCAACGTCAACGGCGGTGCGATCGCCCACGGCCACCCGCTGGGGGCGACGGGTGCGGCCCTGGTGACGAAGCTGGTCCACGAACTCGAGCGGACCGGGCAGGACGTCGGGCTCTCGACGATGTGTATCGGGTTCGGCCAGGGGATCGCGACGATCGTCGAGCGGGCGTAGCGCGAGCCCGGGGCAACGACCGCGCTCGAAGGTACTGTAAAGTATCGCTACCGAGACGCCTCCGGTATGCGACTCGACGGCGTTCGAATCCTCGATCTCTCGAGGCTGTTGCCCGGCCCGTACGCGACCCAGCTGCTGGCGGATTCGGGAGCGGAGGTAGTGAAAGTCGAAGACGCCGGCGCGGGCGACTACGCCCGGTCGATGGAGCCGCTCACGGATCGCGGGACCGGCGCGATCTTCGAGATGGTCAATCGGGGCAAGCGAAGCGTGGCGATCGACCTCAAAAGCGAGGACGGGCGAGCGGCGTTCTACCGGCTCGTCGCCGAGAGCGACGTCGTCCTCGAGAGCTTCCGTCCGGGCGTCGTCGAGCGACTGGGCGTCGACTACGAGACGCTGTCCGAGCACAACGCGGAGCTGATCTACTGCTCGCTCACGGGGTACGGCCAGAACGGTCCCTGGGCCGATCGGGCGGGCCACGACCTCAACTACGTCGCGATCGCGGGTCTGCTCGACATGACCAGGGAGTCCCCCGACGCGACGCCCCAGGTCCCCGGCTACCCGATCGGCGACATGGCCGGCGGGCTCTTCGCGGCGTTCGCGATCGTCGAAGCCGTCCTCGCGCGGGAGCTGGGCAACGCGGACGGCGAGTATATCGACGTCGCGCTGGCCGACGTCGTCGCCTCCTTCTCGCAGGCGGTCGCCTACCAGGCGCTCACCGGGGACCCCGCCGAGCCCAGACCGGGCGAGACGCCGCTGACGGGCGGGCTGCCGTGGTACGACAGCTACGAGACCGCCGACGGGAACTGGGTGACCCTGGCCGCCCTCGAGCCGAAGTTCTGGCGGGCGTTCTGCGAGGCCGTCGGTCGAGAGGATCTGGTCGCGGAGCACGGCTCGGACGACCCCGACGTGCGAGCGGCCCTGCGGGCCGAGCTCGAGGAGCTGTTCTGCCAGCGAACGCGCGACGAGTGGGAGGCGGCGCTGGCGGACGTCGACGGCGCCGTCACCGGAGTCTACGCGCCCGCGGAGTTAGACGAGCATCCGCAGTTTCGGGCCCGCGATCTCGTCGAGCGTCACGGGGACGCACCGCCGAGGATCGGGTTTCCGGCCCGTCACCGCGAGACGCCGACGGAAACGAGCGAGGCCGTCCCCGAACAGGGCGAACACACGCGGCGGTACCTCGCCGAGGTCGGCTACGACGAGGCGGCGATCGACCGTTTGCTCGAGTCGGGTGCCGTCCGCTGACCGCGCTGTCGGTACCTACTCGAACAGCTCCCCGTGTCGGTTCGCCAGATCCGTGTACGCCCCCGAGGAGAACTCCTCGAAGATCGCCTCGGGGTCGATCCCGGTCTCCGCCAGCGGCGTGACCTCGGCGGGGACGCCGCGGACGAACGACTCCGGCGGGATCGCGTACTCGTCGGGCACGACGGTCCCGGCGGCGACGATGCTGCCGGCCCCGACCGTCGCGCCGGTGTTGAGCGTGGCGTTGAACCCGACCAGCGCGCCCGTCTCGACGACCGCCTCGTTGAGGACGGCGCCGTGTCCGACCATCACCCGGTCCTCGAGGGTCGCCGCGTGCAGCGTGGCGTTGTCGCCGACGTGGGTCCCCCGTCCGACTCGAACGGGACCGACGTCGCCCCGCAGGACGACTCCGGGCCAGACGCTCGCCTCGGCCGCGACCGCGACGTCGCCGACGAGGACGGCGTCCCCGCTCACGCGGGCCTCGGCGTCGATCGACGGGCTGGCGCCCTCGAACTCGTAGGTTCGGCTGTCGACCATACCGAGAGGATCCACGACGGGGCGTATAACCGTTCGTCAGGCGATCCGTGACGGTCACCGCTCCCGACGGATCCACTCGCGGCCGACGGTATTTCCGGCTCCGACCCCTGGCTTCGGGTATGCTCGTCCTCGGTGACGCCCACGCTTCGGATCCGGATCGACGGGAGACGCTTCTCGAGCACTACCGACGGCTCGAGCCCGACGCCGTCCTCCAGGTCGGCGACCTCGAGCGCTACGAGCTGCCGGCGCCGACGTGGTTTATCGCGGGCAACAACGAGGACTTCGAGACGATCGAGGCCCTGCGGGAGGGGAAGACGGCGGGAACCCGGAACGTCCACCTCCTGGCGAGTTCGGCGGCGACCGTCGAGGGTGTCCGTGTGGCGGGGCTGTCGGGCAACTACGCGCCGACGAAGTACGACCTGCCACGGTCCGAGCTCTCCGGGCAACGGCGCCGACACTTCACTCACGAGGACGTCGAGCGGGCGGCCGAGCTCTCGGACGTCGACGTCCTGCTCGTCCACGAGGCGCCGACGGGACTGCTGTCGTACGGCTACGACCCCGGCTGCGAGCGCGTCGACGAGCTGCTCGAGGCGCTCTCGCCGGAACTCTGTCTGGTCGGCCACCACCACCGCCACCGCGAGGCCGAGCTCGAGGGGACCCGCGTCGTGAGCCTCGCACCGGTCTGGGAGCGCTACTACGAACTCGAGCCCGAGACGCTGGCGCTCGAGAGCCACGGGATCGACGCGGGCGAGTGAGGTCGAAGCGCCGTCACCGTCGAGGCGCGACGCGCTGGCGCACGAAGTTCCGGATCCGCGCAGTGTACGTCTCCGGTCGGTGGAGGTTGCAGATGTGGCCGACGCCCTCGAGCACCTCGATGCGTGCGTCCTGGGCGGCGGCCGCGTGGGCGCGCTCGCCCCGGCGCATGATCTTGTCGTTCTCGCCGTTGATGATCAGCGTCGGTCCCGGGTACGTCGAGAGCTTCTCCCGGAAGTCCACGCCCGCGACGTCCGGTCCCGCGTCGCCGAACTGCTTCGGGTAAAAGCCCGCCTCGATGATCGCCCGCTCGACGTCCGGTTCCAGATCGCGGTTGCGGACCCACCGCGTCGCCAGCCGTTCGACGGCGCGTTTCCCGACGTCGGGACGGGTGAGCAGGCGGGTGAGCGCGCCGTTGGCCCGCGTCGCCAGCTCCATGCCGCGGACGGGGTTCGCGCTGGATCCCGTGAGCACGAGTCCGTCGACCGCCTCCGGGTGGCGGGAGGCGTACTCGGTCGCCACGTAGCCCCCCAGCGAGAGCCCGACCAGCACCGCGCTGCCGTCGGTCGTGGTCTCGATCGTCTCCGCGAGGCGGTCGATCGCCGGCTCCATCCGGAAGCTCTCGTCGGCGTAGACCCCGTGACCCGGGAGGTCGAACGCGGCGACCCGAAACTCGTCGGCCAGCGCCCGCCGCTGGGGAAGCCACATCGTCCGGGTGAACATCGCGCCGTGGACGAACACGATCGCCTGTGCGTCCGCGGGTCCGTCGACGTCGACACCATCTCGTTCGCGGCTGTCACCGAATAGCGGCATCGGCGACGGTACGACGAGAAGCGACTTAGTTCGCGGCCCGGCAGCGGCTCCCGAACGTCGTCCCTGCGACCGATCGTCCCGAAGACTCGACCGATACGCCCGGAGACCCAGAGATCGGCCGTCGGACCGGCGCGCCGAACCCGGAGCGACGACCACCCGCGCGCCGAGGTCGACGCGGCAGCCGCATCCCTCTTCCATTCGTAAATCCTGGCATGCTATACAGAACCGGATACGGTCCGGTGACCGACGAAACGATCGAACGGGAGCACCGCTCGCGAACGGCCGTCGCGTCGCTCCCGGCGACGCGGCGTCGGTCGCCGTCAGGACGTCTCAGGGTCGTCCGGATCGACCGCCGCGTCCGTTCGGCGCGGCTCGTTCTCGTTCGTGATCTCGGCGTCGGCCCGAGGTCTCGTCCGGATCGCTGTCGGCGACCGCGGACGGCTCCGCGTCGACGCCGCGGCGCTGCGAGTCGACGTCCTCGAGGGTCTCGGCGGCGTCCCCGGTCGACGTCTCCCGACCGGGATCGTCGGCAGCCGACGACTCGAACCCGAGCGAGCGACCGTCCTCGAGGACGAGCCGTCCGTGCGCTCGCGGACGGCCGCCGGTTCGAGCGACCGCGTCTCGTCGGCGCCGGTGGCCATGGTGGTCGCCGACGAGCCTACCGTCGGCGGTTTCGACGCGAGTCGTCCTCCGCGAACGGCGATATGCGCCGACGGTATCGCGGTCGAGAAAAGTGCGTGGTACCTACGACGGTCGGTTTTCGTGGGACGGCTCGAGCGGATTCGGCGTCGGCTCTTACTCGGTCGCGGCCGTGGCGCCGTCGGTCCCGGACGCCGCCCCGCCCGTGGGACGGACGAACTCGCGCTCGAGGTGGATCCGGTTGGCGCTGATCTCGTCGACGTCGCCCTCCTCGAGGACGAAGGCGTCGCCGACCTCCGCGCGGCCGAGTCGAACCAGGAGCTGGTCCAGCGCGTCCGGGCGCGGTTCGACGCGGGCTCGATCGCCGCCGACCTCGGCGACGGTGCCGATAACCTTGCCGTCGGCGCGCTCGACGAGCTTCCCCAGTTCGTCGTCGGTG
Organism: Natronococcus jeotgali DSM 18795; assembly: GCF_000337695.1. GTDB lineage: Archaea > Halobacteriota > Halobacteria > Halobacteriales > Natrialbaceae > Natronococcus > Natronococcus jeotgali. Next base: position 63,468 of record NZ_AOIA01000114.1, on the reverse strand, counting down.
AACGTCCCCTCCGTGACGCTGCCGGCGCCTCCGGCGAGGGCGTCGTCGGAGGCGGCGCCGTCGGCTGACTCCGCGCCCGCCGTTCCGGACGGGGCGGTCGGCTCCTCGGCCTCGGCGGTGTCGTCCCGGGACGCGGCCGCCCGGTCGTCCTGGGGAGCGGCCGTGGCCGTCCGGTCCTCGCGGGTATCGGAGGCGGTCGCTCGGCCGTCCGCGGGAGCCACCGCGGCGACGCCGTCAGTTCCGAGCCGGTCGCTCCACGTCGAGGAGACGACGGGCGCGACGGCGAAAAACACCATGGCGAGCATGAACAACGCCAGCATGGCGGTCGCGACGATCGTGACGCCGTACGTGGGATCGAACGGGACGATACTCGCTGCGATGCCACCGGTAGTGACGAGACTCATTGACGTTAGTCCGGGTATTTCGTTCCGGCTCCTATGAGGATTTCTCTTCGCGGTCGGGACGATCACTCGATCGGGAACCGAAGGATCGCGCCGATCCCGTCGAAGGCGTCGGCAAAGCGGTCGCCGTTCGGAAAGTCGTCGGGGACGAGCAGCGTCTCGCCGCCCTGCTCTTCGGCGCGTTCGCCAAGCTCCTGGACGGTCGTCCCCTCGAGGGTCGTCGAGAGCAACAGCGTGTCGACGGCCTCGTACTCGAGGGCGTCGTCGACGTCGCTTTCTCCGTAGGCGACCTCGTCGGAGCCGACCTCGGCGAGGAACTCGTCGAGCGCGTCCCGGACCGCCTCGCGGTCGCGCTCCTCGATCGCCTCCTGGCCCCTCTCGGCGAGCTGCTCGAGGCCCTGTGCGGTGGCGTACTCGACGGCGAACTCGCCGGCGATGAGGTCCTCGAGCTCGTGGTCGAGGTCGGCCTCCTCCCGAAACCGTTCGACGGTCACCGTGGTGCCGCCGAGTAGCAGGCCGTCGATCCCGTCGTCCTCGAGGAACGTGACGGCGGCTCGGTCGGCGACGTCGTCGAAGAACTCGCGTTTCTGACGCTCGCGGTCGCGCTCGAAGCGCTCTGCCGACTGGCCGCCCGCGCTGGATTTGTCAGGGACGTCGCTGTCGAAGACGTCGATCTCCTCGACGCCCTCGTCGTCGAGTCGGCCAAGCGCCGCGCCGCCTCGCTCGACGACGAGCAGCCCGTAGGTCGCCGAGGGCTCGGTGACGGCCTCGAGCGGGGAGAGGTCGAACTCGTTGCCGTGCTCGTAGATCGACTCCTCGATCGCGACGGGGAGGTCGTCGAACGTCGCGGTCACGAGGTCGCCGTCGGGGACGCCGGCGTAGACGGCGAGTCCGTTTTCGGGCACCGCCTCGTAGTCGGTTAGTCGATCCCTGACCGCCTCGAGGGCGTCGACCAGCGGCTGTGAGAGCGACTGCTCGTCGAGCTGGGTCGCCTCGGCGTAGTCGGCCTCGACGGGCTGGCGGGCCTCGCCGATCGATTCGTCCGGGGGAACCGCCAGGGAGACCAGAACGTCGCGATCGGTAGCGGCGTTCGAGAGTCGATCGAGTCGTTCGTGGAGGTCGTAGTTCGAGAGTGACATAGGTACGACAGTCGATCCGGAGCGTCGCGGCGCGTCGGCCCCGAATCGGAACTACCCCGCCCTACGCGGGGCGGGCGATTAGGAATCGGGCCGGCGCTCTCAAGCACGCCCGCTCAGTCGGACCGGGAGGGACGGGAATCGCTTCGCACCGACGGTCGATCGGCCGATTCCGCGGCGTTCGACCGCGATCGTTCGAAGGGAAGCCACGCGCGTAGCCGCGGGCGGACGGCGATCGATTCGCTGCCGAGTACCGCAAAGCCCGCGAAGATCGTCAGGAAGCCGACGATCGCGAGCGGGGCGATCCGTTCGCCGAGGATCGCCCACCCGCCAAGCGTCGAGACGACGGGGACGACGTAGAATACCAGGTTCGCCTCGATCGCGCCCGTCTCGTCGAGCAGGGCGAAGTACGCGAGGTAGGCGAACACGCCGGCGAAGACGCTGACGTACCCGAGCGCGGCGACCGCGCCGGGAGCCCAGGTGATCGCGGACGCCGACTCGCCGGAAGCCAGCGACAGCGTGTGGGACAACCCCGCGGCGAGGGGCAGTCCCCAGGCGATCCGGACCGGACTCGAGAGGGTCGCGTCGACCCGCCGGATGAGGACGGCCCCGAGGGCGGCGCTCGAGGCGCCGGCGAACAGGATCGCGTACCCGAGGGCGTCGCCCCCGACCAGCAACTCGGGATCCGGACCGACGACGAGCGCGACGCCGACCAGACCCAGTCCCAGCCCGGTCGCGCCACGCCTCGAGATGCGCTCGCTCGAGAGCAAGACGGCGGCGAACACCGGCGTCAGGATGGGGTTGAGGCTGAAGACGATCGCGCCGACGGCGCTGGTCGCGTACTGCTGGCCGACGAACAGCAGCGAGTTCGCCAGCCCGATCACCAGCCCCCCGGTCGCGAGGACGCCGATGACGTCGCCGGCGGTCGTCGGAGTCAGCTCCGCCCGCGAGAACCGCACCGTTGCGTACGCGACCATGACGACGGCCGCGACGTCGAACCGCAGCGCCACGAACAGCAGGGGCGGGAAGTACTCGAGGCCGGCCTTCGCGGCGACGAACGTGCCGCCGAAGAAGAGGCTCGCGAGCGCGAACAGCGCGACCGTTCGTCGATCGGTCACCGATCGAACACCTCGGTCGGTTCGTCCGTAGAGAGTTGAAATTCCGGAAGCATCGTCGTACTACTCTGTAGGAGTCGTGGGGATATAATTTCGTTCGTAAAAAATTTCATAGTAAGAAAGGTGCGGCAGGGGCGACCGAGTTTCGTACCACGAAACTGTTTCACGGTACGAAAGCGATTTCCGACGGGACCGACGAGACGGAGTATGGAATCGGCACTCGAGGAGATCGAGTTCCTCGCGCTCTCGGAGAACCGGGTCGATGCGCTGGCGTTGCTCGCCGAGGGGCGGCGCACCCGCGGCGAGCTGGCCGAGGCGACGGGCGCCTCGCAGGCGACGCTCGGGCGCATCCTCCGGGACTTCGAGGAACGGTCCTGGATCGGACGCGACGGGGACGCTTACGCGGCGACCGCGACGGGCCGACTCGTCGCGGCGGGGGTGACCGATCTCCGGGAGATCCTCGAGGCGGAGCTGCGGCTCCGGGAGGTCGTCGACTACCTTCCAACCCAGGCGATGGACGTCGACCTGCGGCGGCTGGCCGACGCGACGATCACCCAACCCACCCAGATGCGGCCGAACGCACCGCTGTCGCGCCTGCTCGAGTTGCTGCGCGAGGGCGAGGACGTTCGGACGTTCTCCCACGCGTTCAACGAGCAGACGCTGACCGTCGTCGAGAACCGGACGGCCGCGGGCGAACAGCGGTTCGAAGGGGTCTTCTCCCGGCGCGCGATCGACGCCCTCGCCGGCGAGTCGGCGCTTCGCGATCGATTGCGATCGCTCGTCGCGTCCGATCGGGCCGAGCTCAGGGTCCGAGACGAGGGCGTTCCGATCGCGGTCATGATCGTCGACGACGTCGTGTGCCTGCTGCTTCGAGACGACAGCGGCGTGCTCAGGGCGGCGATCGACACCGACGACCCGGCCGTGCGCTCGTGGGCACGGGACACCTACGAGGACTACTGGCAGGCGGCCGACCCGCTCGAGGCCGACGCGTTCGACTCCGAGTCCGATAGTACCAACTGAAACTGTTTGCACACCGATCGCACAGTAGTCGTGCGATCGGGTGCGCACTGACTTTCAGTGGCTACTATAGCCGTCGCCAGCGGGGCCCGCGGAACCGATCGCCTCAGTCGACTCCGTCGTCCTTCCACTCGCCGGCCTTCTCGTCCTCCCGGAACTCGCCTTTCGCCTTGCGCTCGCGGGGCCACAGCGTGATCGCGACGACTGCGGCGTAGAACGCGCCGACGACCGCGAGGACGACGGCGCCGGACAGGGCGCCGACGCTCGCGGCCTCGAGGGGCGATTCGCTCGCGGCGAACGCGGTAATCCGGAAGAGCCAGGCGAGCAACAGGACGACCAGCAGCGCGAAGTAGATGCGCCGAAGGCGGTTCGCCACCGCCTCGCCGAGCGTGATCTTCATCGTCGGCGTTCGGTAGTCCTCGCCCAGCTCGGTCCGCCAGTTCCGTCGCTCGACCGATCCCGACGGATCGATCGCTTCCGCGAGCAGGTTCTCCTGGATCAACCGCACGCGCGATCGGTAGACGTCGTAGTCGCGGTACCGTCGGGACTCGATCAACAGGAACAGTCCGACGGCCAGCACGCCGACGAGGACGATGTAGTGTGGGTTGTCCGGACTCGAGAACGCCCACGTGAGGATGGCCGCCATCACCGTTACCGCCCAGGAGGTCGTCTGGTCGAGCCGTCCGCGCCAGGTCGTCTCCCGGTCGAGCTCGCCCCGGTAGGTGTCGCCGAGGATCGACGTCATATCGGTCACGTCGCCTTCGATCTCCGCGCCGATGTCCGGGGACGACCCCTCCGTGCGTTCGCTCATGGTACGCGGTATCGTTCGACGCCGAGGACGAAGTAGTTCGCTCCGCTTCGCGGACTCCCGAGGACTCAGTCGTCGCTCGGACCGGGTCGGGTGACGGACTCGAGCGCCGCCTCGTCGAACAGCGGACTCTGCTCGCCGGGGACGGCGGTGTTGAGCGCGAGCGCGGAGAGCGCCGTCAGGATGACGGGTTCGCCGAAGAACGTCCGCGCGGCCGGGGGAAGGCCCCGGATCGCCTCCGGCGTCGTCGCGATGCCGAGCCCGAGTCCGAGCGAGACGGCGACGATCACCATGTTCCGGCGATCGAGCTCGGTGTGCAGGACGATCAGCCGAACCCCGCTGGCGGCGACCATCCCGACCATCAGCAGCACCGCGCCGCCGAAGACGGCGCTCGGAATCGTCGTGACGACGGCGCCGATCTTCGGGCTCAGTCCCAGCAGGGCGAGGATACCCCCGCTGACGGCGACGACGTGGCGGCTCATCACGCCCGTGAAGCTGACGATCCCGACGTTCTGGGAGAACGTCGTGACCGGAAAGACCGCGAAGATCGAGCCCAGCGAGCTCACGACCCCGTCGGTGAGGAGGGCGCCGCGGACCTCCTCCCCGTCAGGTGAGCGACCCTCGACGGCCGTCATGCCGGACATGTCGCCGACGGTCTCCATCGCCGAGACCAGAAAGAGGAAGGCGAAGGTGACGATCGCGATCGGCTCGAACTCGAAGCCGTACCGGGTCGGCGAGGGGACGGCGATCCAGGACGCCTCGGCGATCGGCGAGAAGTCGACCATCCCGAGGGGGACGGCGACGGCGTAGCCGGCGACGATCGCCGCGAGAATCGAGAGCAAGCGGGCGACGCCGCGGGTAAAGAGGTTGAGTACGACCGCGATCGCGAGCACGAGCGCGGCCAGCCCGACGTTGTGCGCGGCGCCGAAATCGGCGGCGCCAGCACCGCCCGCGGCGTACTCCATGCCCGTCGGGATCAGGTAGAGGCCGATGACGACGACGACCAGGCCGGTAACGAGCGGCGGGAAGAAGGGTTTGACGCGGTCGAACTGCCAGCCGATGGCGCCCTCGACGGCGAACCCGCTGACGAGGACGGCGCCGAAGACCGCGGCCAGCCCGAACTCGGCGCCGACCGTGGTGATCGCCCCGACGAACGTGAAGCTGGTCCCCATCACGAGCGGGAGCTTCGCGCCGACGGGACCGATCGTGTACGCCTGGATCACCGTCGCCAGCCCCGAAAAGAGCAGGATCATCTGGACGATGTAGGCCGTATCCCCCGGTGCGAGTCCGACGCCGTCGGCGACGATGTACGCCACCGCGGTCGCCGGGACGATCATCACCGCGACGTGCTGGAGCCCGAGCAGGACCGACTTCGGCCACGGCGGTCGGTCGTCGAGGCCGTACTCGAGGTCCATCTCTCCGTCCCGTTCGGTCGACATCTGTGGCCGCCAGGTTGCGAACCGCCGTACAAAAGCGTTCGCAATGACGATCATCTCTTGCCTATTACAGCCGCTATCTATCCACTATCGTGGACAGAATCGGAGATCGCGCCCGCGTCGATCGACTCCGGCACGTCGTGGACGATCACCTCGCCGTCCTCGACGGTGATGTCGAGGAGGCTGGTCGCCTCGTAGGGCGTCTCGTCGAGCGCGGAGTCTCCGACCTTGCGCATCACGACGACGACGTCGACGATCTCGGCGCCGATCTCGTCGAGGGATTCACAGATCGCGGCCAGGGTCCCGCCCGTCGAGAGCATGTCGTCGAGGACCACCACGCGGTCGCCCTCCTCGACGTCGTTGATGTACATTTCCGACTCGGAGTAGCCCGTCTCCTGGTGGAGCGACACCTCCCCCTCGAGCCCGTAGGGGCGCTTGCGGATCACCACGAGCGGGATGTCGGTCTGTAAGGAGACCGCGGTCGCGAGGTGGATCCCCATCGCCTCGGGGGCGACGATCGTGTCGACCTCGAGGTCGGCGGTTCGCATCACCTCGACGACCACCTCCCGCAACAGCGCGGGCTCGAGCTGGGGGACGCCGTTGCTGATCGGGTGGACGAGGTACTCGTAGCCGTCCTTGTCGATGATCGGTGCGTCGTCGAGCGAGGCGAGCAGACGCTCCATGGCGTGGGTTCGACCAATCCGAGTAAAAGCGGTTCGTTCTCCGCGGGCGACTCAGTCGTCCGCGCGACGCCGCGCGCCCAGGTCGTCGGCCGCCACCAGCGCGTCGCGGACCTCCTCGACGCTCGCGTCGAAGGCGTTGTGGATCGTCTCGCCCTCGTCGACGGTCGCCCGCGCGACCCGCTCGAGGTCGTCCTCGGAGGGATCGTCGACGCCGACCTCCTCGAGCGTGACGGGCAGTCCGAGCGCGATCGAAAACTCGATCACGTCGTCGACGAACGCGTCGTCCCGTCCCTCGAGGACGAGCTGGGCGATCGTTCCGACGTTGACCTTCTCGCCGTGGGTCGCGCCGTGGGCGGCCTCGAGCTGCGTGAGCCCGTTGTGGATCGAGTGGGCGGCGGCGATCCCGCCGTTTTCGAACCCCAGTCCGCTCAGGAGCGTGTTCGCCTCGGTCACCGCCTCGACGCTCTCGGTGACGGTCCCCTGCTCGACGGCTCGGACCGCCGAGCGGCCGTGCTCCCGCAGGAGGTCGTAACAGAGTCTCGAGAGCGAGTGGGCGGCGCGAGTCGGCCCCTCGCCGAAGAAGTTCTCCCCGTCGGCGCGGCGAACCGCGTCGGCCTCGAACCAGGTCGCCATCGCGTCGGCGATCCCCGATCTGAAAAACCGCGCGGGGGCTCCCGCGACGATCGCGGTGTCGACCAACACCAGGTCGGGATGGGCCTCGTAGAACCAGTAGCGCTCGAACTCGCCCTCGTCCGAGTAGATCACCGACAGCGCCGACGTCGGGGCATCCGTCGAGGCGATCGTCGGCAGCGAGACCATCGCCCCGCCCGCGTTCTCCCGGACGGCCTTGGCCGTGTCGAGGGCCTTCCCGCCGCCCGCGCCGACGATCGCGTCCGCACCGGTCTCGCGTGCGATTCCAGTGAGGCGATCGATCTCGGCCTCCGAGGCCTCGCCGTTGAACTCCTCGAGGGTCGGCTCGACGTCGGCGTCCCGAAGACTCGCCTCGGCCCGGTCGCCGACGATCTCGAGGACGTCCGCGTCGGCGAGCACCAGCGCCGACTCCGCGACGGGCTCGAGCCGATCGCCGAGCTGGTCGAGCGCGTCGCGGCCCTGTACGTACGCTGCCGGTGATTTGAACGATCGAATCATGCGAATACCTCCCACCACACAGGGACAAATAGGCGTTTCCTCGGAAACCGACAGGTCCGGAATGGACGATCGGGGAACCACTGTTAGGCCTGCCCGTTAGGTGCGTCGTCGGTCTAGTCGCTGTAATGACCAAGGTTTCCGTAGTCGGCGGCGGGATCGGCGGGCTCACCGCAGCGCAGGAACTCGCCGAGCGGGGGTTCGACGTGGCCGTCTACGAGGCCAACGATCGGTTCGGCGGGAAGGCCCGTTCGATGCCGATCGACGGCGACCCGGACGGGCTACAGGGCGAACACGGGTTTCGCTTCTTCCCGGCGTTCTACCGCCACGTGATCGACACGATGGAGCGGATCCCCGACGGAACGGGCAGCGTCGCCGACAACCTCGTCGAGACCGAGGCGACGCTGATCGCGAGTACGCACCGTCCGGATCGGGTCGCGGAGACGCGGAGTCCGGACTCGCTGCGGGGCTGGCTCGAGGCGCTCCGGCCGGCGTTCGCCGAGGACCTGCCGCCCGGGGACGTCCGGTTCCTGCTCGAGCGGCTGGCGTACCTGCTGACGGCCTGCGAGGAGCGCCGCGAGGAGGAGCTCGACGACGTCTCCTGGTGGGAGTTCATCGACGCCGAGAACCGCTCGCAGGAGTTCCAGGATCGGCTCGCCTTCGCCACGCAGTCGCTGGTCGCGCTCCGGCCGGAGGTCGGCAGCGCCCGGACGATCGGGACGATCTACCTGCAGCTGCTGCTCGGCCAGCTCGACCCGACCAGGCCGACCGAACGGATCCTGAACGGGCCGACCAACGAGGTCTGGATCGATCCCTGGGTCGCGTCCCTCGAGGATCTCGGCGTCGAGCTCCACCCCGAGACGCCGGCCCGCGGACTCGCGTTCGACGGGCGGCGAATCGCGGGCCTCGAGCTGACCGACGGGCGTCGAGCGAGTGCCGACGAGTACGTCCTCGCGGTACCCGTCGAGGTGGCCCCGGAGTTCGTTACGCCGGGGATGGCCCGCGTTGCGCCCGAACTCGGACGGATCGAGCGCCTCGAGACGGCCTGGATGAACGGCATCCAGTTCTATCTCAGCGAGGACCTCGAGCTGACCCGCGGCCACCAGGTGTACGCCGACGCCCCCTGGGCGCTGACGTCGATCTCCCAGCGGCAGTTCTGGACAGGGTACGACCTCGAGGAGCGCGGTCCCGACGAGGTCGAGGGCGTCCTCTCGGTGATCGCCTCCGACTGGGACACACCCGGAATCGTCTACGACAAGCCCGCCCGGCGGTGTTCCCGCGAGGAGATCGCGACGGAGATCTGGGAGCAACTCAAACGGCACCTCGACGGTCCCGGAACCGAGCTCGACGACGGTCTGCTGGTCGACTGGTTTCTCGATCCCGCGCTCGTCGAGGTCGGCGGTGCGTCGGAGACGCACCGGGGAGACGGGGACGCCGCCGGCGGCGTCGAGAACCGCTCCCCGCTGTTGGTCAACACGGTCGGCTCGCTGCGGAGCCGTCCCCCGGCCGACGTCGGGATCGAGAACCTGACGCTGGCGAGCGACTACGTCCGGACCAACAGCGATCTGGCCTCGATGGAGTCGGCCAACGAGGCGGGCCGCCGGGCGGCGAACGCCGTCTGTCGGCGCTGCGGTGTCGGCGATGCGGCGCGGATCTGGGAACTCGAGGAGCCGGGGGCGCTCGAGCCGTTCAAGCGCCAGGATCGAATCCGGTACCGGCTCGGGCTGGCACATCCCGCCGAGGTAACCCAGTCGCTGCGGACCGTCGCCAGCCGAGTCGGGATCCGTCGCTGACCCGCGAGTCCGGGGACTCGTTCCCGAACTCGAGAAACTCTCCCGCAGTACTTTGCCGTCTCTCGCCGTCCTCCTGGTCCTGCCGATCCTGCTGATGCTCTTCGCCTGGCCGATGATGGGCGTGTGGAGTGGAGAGCACATGTGGGGCTGGAACGGATCGACCGGCGTCGGGGGGACGATGATCGTCTCCTGGCTGGTTCCGCTGGCGGTCGTCCTCGGCCCCGGGTATCTGCTCTACCGCGGAGTGGCAGCCTCCTCGACCCGACGCTCGGACCGGGCACTCGAGGAGCGACGCGTGGCCTACGCCCGCGGCGAACTCTCCGAGAGGAGTTCGAGCACCGACGGGAGCGGCTCCGACGCGACGAACGGTGAACGCTCAGAACAGACGTCTCTACGGCTCCCTCGGTCGGACGCGAACGCGACTCCGCTCCGGGTTCGACGACGGACCGGACGGGCCGTTACTCGGACGGCGAGGTTACGCGGAGTTCGGTATCGACCTCGTAGAGGTACCCGCGCTCGAGCAGCCGCGCGAGCGCGTGCTCGGCGTCCGCACACTCGAGGGCGAGTTCCTCGTCGGCGCGCAGGATCGCCACCGCTCGGTCGCGATCGACCGCGGGCACTTCGCCGCCCGCGGTCGAATCGACGATCCGGGCCGAGAGCACGGCGTACGCGTCCGTGATCCAGTCCGGAAGCGGCGGTCGCGGATCGTGGGTCAGGGACATCTATCAGCTCACCCGTATCTATTCTCTTCGTGATAGTATTAGTTAACTGTATTCCTCGGTGACACCAACGGAGAATCGACGTCACACCGGCCTCGTCTCGGGAGCTTACGGCCTTTTAGTGTCGATTTCGGCGTCCTCGTGCTCGCTCTCGCCGTGGTCCTCGAGCGCTTGCTGGGACTCGAACGTCGCGTCGCAGACCGGACAGACGAACGGGTCGGACTCGTCGACGTCCTCCTCGTCGCGCGGATCCATTGGCATGAGAACACACAACAATATCCGCAGTATTAATTGTGTGGGTTGCACGCGATGGGTGCGGCCGCGAGCGACGAACCGGCGCTGACGGTGCGCGCAGCGAGCTTTTCAGTGTGACCGCGGTACGTACGCGTGTGGTTCGACTCTCGACGGTCGTCATCGCGGTCGGAATCGCCAGAGGAGTACCCCTCCCGCCGCCGCTGGGGATCGTCTCCGGTGTCCTGCTGACGCTGCTCGGCGTCGCCCTCAGGACCGTCACCGAGTACTAGCCTCGCGGGTAGCCAGCTCCGGACGCGACGCCCGGACGAGCCGGCGGCGGTATCGGCTCGCCCGTCGCGTGTCGGGACTCGAGGCGAACCGCACGGCGGTAGACCTTTGAGCGCTCGCGACGAGCATCGGTATGGCGATCGAGGCCTCGTTCAGTGCGACGAAAGGTGAGTTTCCGCTCGCCGAGGTGTTCTCGAAGTTCCCCGACGCCCAAATCGAGCTCGATCGGGTCGTGCCCACGAACGACGTGTTGATCCCGTACTTCTGGCTCGAGGGGGACGACTCCACGGAACTCAATCTGGAGGGGATCGACCACCCCGGGATCGACGACCTCCGCGTCGTCGACGACGTCGACGGGGAGCTGTTCGTCCGCATCGACTGGGACTTCGAGTACGAGAGCGTGCTGACCGCGATCCTCGAGACCGACGTCGCGCTCGTCTCGGCGGTCGGTCGGGAGGGCGAGTGGACGTTCGAGGTCCGGGCCGAGGAACAGCGGGCGGTCTCGGAGTTTCAGTCGTACTGTACGGACCACGAGATCCCGATCGAACTCACGGAGCTGCACGCGCTCTCGCCGCTGCAGTCGGGCCAGGAGTACGATCTCACCGAGGCCCAGCGCGAGGCGCTGACGCTCGCGTACGCCCGCGGCTTCTACGACTCGCCGCGGCGGGCCACCCAGGCGGAGGTCGCCGAGGACCTCGGGATCTCCCGGCAGGCGCTGGCCTCCCGACTCCAGCGGGGCACCAGACGCCTGATCGCGAGCACGCTGATCGGTACCGCCGAATGAGCTTATAAAGAGGTTACGTACGTAAAAGTCACCCTCACGTGCCGGCCGTTCGATGTTTCAAGCATGATCCACCGTAATCGATCTACCGCGTCGTCGGGTTCCGGTTCGAGATCCCGGGACGACGACGAACTCGAGGGGGGAGCGCTCGATCTCGTGCCGTCGGCGACCGCCCTCGACCGCCGCGCCGACGGGCGACGGTACGAACTCGAGTACGATCCGTCGGCGGACCCGGCGAGCCAGGCGGTCGTGGCCGCCGTCGCGGCGTTTACCGAAACCGACCCGGCGGCGCTCGAGCCGCTGCACGCGGCGGTCGACACGGACGCGCTCGACGCGCTGTTTCGTCCGCCGACCGACGCCAGCCGTCGCGTCGCCTTCCGGTACGGTCGCCTCGAGATCACCGTCGGGAGCCCGGGGACAGTGACGGTAACCGAGACGACCGTCGAGACCGATGGGTGACGAGGACGAACTGCCGAGCGCCGGCGCCGACCGAGTGATCGAGCGGGGGGATTCGTACGACCACGAGCGGTACGGCCGGGTCGAAGTCACGGGGATCTGGAAGGGAATCGACGGCGTGGACACGACCCGCGAGGCCGACGAGAAGGACGTCTACATCGTCCGCTACGCGGCCGAAGAGGACGGCGAACGGGTCGACGAGCTCACCGATACGCTCGAGGAGTTTCTGGACGCGATCGAGTGAGGCGTTTCTCGCCCGCTCGAAGGCGATTCCTTGCGACGCCCGGATAGCGATCGGAACGTACACCCCGCGTGCGACGACTCCGCCGAGGACGAGAACCTATCGCGGGACGATCGAGAGTGTCACATCCACGCGAGAGAACGCTCACGACTGACGTCGTGCTGGGGACGGTGACGCCGTCCGCGAGGCGGTCTCCGGCGGTCACCGACGGTCGTCACCAGTCGGGACTGTCATACTCTGGACGAAGTTTTACGGGCGTTCGCGACGGTGCATCCGTTACATGGCCGACCTCATCCAACGAACCGCAGACGGCATCGACGATCTCTCGCGAGCGGTCTGGGACGACTCGAGTCAGCTCGAGAAGGCGATCGTCGCCGTCTTCCTCATCGTCACGGGGTTGGCGATCCCGGTCGTTCCGATCGTCATGGTGGCCCGGTACGTCGCCAACTGAGTTCGGCGACTACCCGCTCGAACGCGAGTATCGAAGAGGCCGTCGGCACCCCTCGCCTCCCCTGGCGGCCTCAGCGGCGAATCGCCGGTAGTTCCGCCGAGTACGTTCCCGAGCGTTGTCACGATATTCGACCGGTGAATATATTCACTAGATACCTACACTTCCCTCGGGACCGTGGGTAGAAGTACCAGGGGACGGCCCGCGTAGCCGAGTCGTGCGGGGGCGAATCCGTCTTCTGGATTCAGGTGTCCAAAATGAGACAACACAAACGAGACGTGCCGGTGAGGGTCGACACGCCGGCCGCCGTCGCTCGCCAGCAGACGGAGTTCGGGGACGCAAGCCAGTACGGGGAACTCAGCGGAGAGTACTTCACGCTGGCCGCCGGAACGGATATCTCGGCGCTGCTGGAGGGGCTCGAGGACGACCTCTGCCAGTGTCCCCACTGGGGGTACGTTCTGGAGGGGACGCTCACCGCCAGCTACGCGGACGGGAGCGAGGAAGTGACCGAAGCCGGCGAACTGTTCCACTGGCCTCCCGGCCACACGGTTCGAGCGCAGGCCGATTCGGAGATCGTCATGTTCAGTCCGCAGGACGAACACGCCGAGGTCATCGATCACATGTTGGGACGACTGGACGAGAGTACGCGATGAGGTCCGCGCCGGCGCCGACGGATCCGGATCCGGTCGCGGAGGTCGCCTGTCCGGAGTGTGATGCCCCGGTGGCGGTATCGGTGCCCGACCGCGAAGCCGAGCCGACGGTGCGCCCGTACGTCGCGGCCTTCGGAGACCACAGCGTCGCCCGCTGTTCGGCCGGCCACGAGTTCTGGGTGTACTACTGCTGAGGGCGGACCCGGATACTCGTGGTCCGCACGAAACGTATTATACTCGGAGTGGTACTAGATAGCATGGATCCGGCAGTTCGGGACATCGCGTTCCTGGCGCGGTCGGAACACCGCGTCGAGGCCCTCGAGACGCTGTTCGACGAGCGGTGCGATCGGCGCGAACTCCGCGCCGCGACGGGGGCGTCCGATCCCACGATCGGGCGCGTCCTTCGGGCCCTCGAGGACCGGTCCTGGATCGTCCGCGACGGCCCCCGCTACGAACTCACGCCGCTGGGTGAGTACGTGACCGACCGCTTCCTGGAGTTGCGCGAGGGGATGAAAACGGGGCGGACGCTCCGCGAGATCTGGCGCTGGCTGCCCCGGGAGATGGAGGGGTTCGCCGTCGAACACTTCGAGGACGCCGTCGTCGCGTACCCCGGGCCGAACTACCCCTACGAGCCCGTCGATCGGGTCACCCGTCTACTGGAGTCGACCGACTCCATCCGGGGACTCGGAACGACGATCTACAAGTCGGGCAACCTCGAGACGTTTTGCCGACGCGTGATCGACGGCATGGAGACGGAGTACGTCTACTCGCCCCCGATCCTCCGGGCGATCGTGAACTGGGACCCCGATCGGACCGCTCGGGCCCTCGAGTGCGACAACTGTACCGTCTTCGTACACGACGCGCTTCCGGACGACGACCGCTGCGGACTCAACATCATGGACGACCGCATCGGCATCTGCGGCCACGATCCCGACTCCGCCCAGCTCGAGGCCGTGATCGACACGGCCTCCCCCGAAGCCCGCGAGTGGGCCGAAACCGTCTACGAGCGGTGCCGAGAGGAGGCGCGCCCGCTCGAACCCGAGGAGCTACGCGTCGACGAGCGGGAGGTGCCGCTGTACGTCGAATCGGGGTAGTACGGTCGGTGGCGGTACTGAGAGGGAGTTTCGGCTCCATCGCACGTCCGTCCAGCAGACGGACGCCGCGTTCCACGACCGCCCCGGTCACAGCCGCCTCGAGTCGACGGTCGCCTCACCGTCAGGTCGCCGCGATCAGGACGGTGGAGACGGCGACGAGGGCGACGTGGAACGCGGCGTGTGCGATCATCGCGGTCTCGAGGGACCGTCGCCAGAACAGCCAGCCGAGGACGACCCCGACGAGCGCGTTCAGCAGGACGGTGCGGACGATCAGGGGGGTCGTGAGCCCGATCGTCGAGGCGAGCGCGGGCAGGTGACCGAGACCGAACGCGACGGCGCTCACCGCGATGGCGACCCACACGATCGTCCCGGACGGCGCCTCGGTCGCGTCGCCGACCCTGTTTCGTCCCCACCAGAGGACGTACGCGAGGGGTGCCATGAACCCCCAGCGCAACAGGAGCTCCTCGGTGATCCCGCCGTAGAGCAGTCGCATCGGAACCGACGCGAAGAGCTCGCGCAGGGCTTCCCCGTCCGTCGGACTGGCGTCGGCGGGGAGCCGCGTGAACTGTGCGAACGCGATGTCGAGGACCGTGACGACGACGAACAGGCCCGCGCCCAGCGCCGCCGCGAGCGGAAGCGAGTCTCGCACCTCGCCCCAGTCCGGGGTCCCGCCGGCCGCCCACGCGAACGTCTGGGAGTCGAACTCGAGGCGCGGGGCCGTGACCGCGCCGAGGACGACGGCCACCGCCAGCAGGAGCGCCGAGTTCGCCGACGCGATCGCCACCAGCGTCGGATACGAGACCGTCGACAGTTCGGGGAGGTCCCGCAGCGCCGGAACCGAGTAGACGGCCAGGGCGATCACGCCGACCATCCCGAGTGCGAACAGCGCGATCGCACCGCGGGCGGAGCCGGTCCAGTTTCGGGTATCGGTCATTGCGGAGAATTGATCTCACACTCGTCAAGAAGGTACTGATGGACAATGACTGTCGATCCGAGCGCGTCTCGCTTTCTCCGTCGGCACTTCGAGAGGATTGCCCGTCTCTGTCTCTTAGCTGGCGTTCCTGGTGCTTCTCGAGTGAATAGTTGTCATATAGCAGGCTATTCCGAAAAGTCGACGTGAGATTCGTAGCCGGCACCCGGATCACGAAAAATGATTATTAGTCGATAGTGTCAGGGCTGATAGTATCAGGAGTGATCACTCGAGACCGTATTGAGCAGCCGTACCCCGTTAGGAAGTCTGGCTGGTCGGTGGTAGTTGGGTACCCTACCGTTCGGGAACGGCCCCATCAGGAAGATACTGCAGATCGCGAGCATCTCACGGATCGGACTGCGAGCGGGTCGGCCGATCGCGTTTACCACTCTCCGAAGCAGTTCTGAATACGCTCCAAGTCGTCGTACGCCTCGAGTGCCAGCAACAGCTTGATTCGCGCCTTGTGGGCTGGGAGGTCGTCACCGCTTATGGCGCCGTGGCTCCGAAGCGTCTCACCGCCGCCGTTGCCGTAGATTGCGCTCAACGGTCCGGCGTGGGATCGCGAGGTTACGACGACGGGGATCCCGCCGTCGATCGCGTCTCGTACGGCGTGGCTCAGCGTCTCGTTCGTGTTCCCGAGACCGAACCCATTGAGGACGATCCCGTCGTCGCCTTCCTCGATCGCGAACCGGAGCTGTCGGTCGCTCATCCCCTGTCCGGAGGAAATGATCGAGACGGTTTTGTCGGTACGGAGAGCGTCGATCGACTTGGAGTAGCTCCCCGGCTCCCGGTACAGCCGAACGTCGTCGCGGGTGAACTGGGCGATCGGTCCCTTATCCGGCGACTCGAACGTCTCGAGCTTACGCGTGTGAGATTTCGTCACGTCGCGGGCCGCGTGCAACTCCTCGTTGAACGCAACGTAGACGCCGCTACGGATCTCGTCGTGGGCCGCGGCGCGAAATGACGTCACGAGGTTCGCTGGCCCGTCGGCACTGACCTCATCGGGGCGGCGCTGGGCGCCGGTGAAGACGATCGGGATATCGAGTTCGAGCGCCAGATCGAGGTGGTAGGCCGACTCCTCCATCGTGTCGGTGCCGTGGGTGACGACAATCCCGTCGACGACGTTTTCGGTCTCCTGGGCCTTCTCGCCAAGTTCGGCGACGTGCTCCTGCTCGATGTTGAAGCTTCCGAGCTGGGTGACTTGATCGACCAGGATCTCGTCAGCGTACTCGTTGAGCTCAGGCACCGATTCGATCAACGCCTCGCCGCTTTCGGACGGTGAGGCGCCGCCGTCGCCTGGCGTGCTCGCGATCGTGCCGCCCATACTCAGTACCTGGACGACTGTGCCGCCGTATACCGGTTGCTCGTCGGCTTCGTTCGACTCCTCCGCCTCGTCAGTGTCTGCGGCAGCGCTGCTCGTGAGGGCTGTTCCGCCGGTAATTCCTGCCAATTGCATGAACGACCGTCTGTTAGCACCGTACTTAGCCATCGTGTGACACGTAAACAGATAACAAAATAAGAGTACGCTTCTCTGCAAAATAAGATTCAGAGCGAGGAGGGGGTAGTGCTATTTGTAGATGCCAGTAACAGGACGGAGCATATGTCGGTACCCGGAAGGGGAGCTTACGCTGCATCCCCATTCGTTTCCCAGCGACGATACCAGGGTCGTAGCACAAAGTGATATACGGCGACAACGAGGGACACTATTGTTACGGTGACTCGTCGGCGACTCCAGTTCGGCCGGCTTCGATTTTCGGCTTCAGTGCTGGAGTTCATCGATTCTTGTTTCGCCCTCGCCTCCGCGTCTGCCTTGATACGCTCGAGCGCCCGTGACATCAGATAGCCCGCGAAAGGACCGATGAGCCGCCAATACCGTTGGAAATTCCGGTTTACGCGATCATCCGTTGTTGCCGTGCGCGCCTCGTAAGACAGCAGCGTCCGCTGCTCGCCGTACGGTCGGACGGATAGACTGATTGCGAGCTTCGCGTAGCCAGGCTCGTCGAACTCCGGGAAGGCTTCCGATTCGATCTGTCGCCACTCGATTTCCGGTTGCCAGAACTTCCCGACCGCACCGAAGACGAACTCCGCACCCGGCACCTCATCGAGATGTGTCCACTCCGTCGTGTCCGTCACATCGGCGAATCGCATCCGCTCGGGTGGCGGTGTTCTGGGAGTTCCCCGGATCCGATGTGAGAGTACCCGTGGAACGTCTCGCAGTCGTCCGAGGCTACGAACGATCGGCCCTAGCTTCATCAGGTCGGCCGTGAGCATCGCGTCGTAAGTCGTCCCGGAATCGGCATCCACGACCACGTGCCGGCTCGTCGTAACGTCGTACCTGGGTAGGTACTGATCGATCAGCATCGCCGAGTCGGCGTCGCTCGGCTCAGCGTTTGTGAACATCTTTCGTAACATTGCTTCACACCCACTTCCAACCGCGAGTGTAATAGAACGCACAGTGGCTTCACCCATCGATCGGATCGTGACGTCCAGTAGCCCGTTACACTCGAGTATCCGACCGTGACAATCGTCCGCTCCGTATGCTGTGTAGAAGGGCGACCTCTCGCCGAATATCCCTCTGTTAGGTTAGCAGTCCGTTATCTCGATCACTCGCCGCGCAGGAAGGACAGCGAGCAGTACGACACTGAGTTCGGAAGTTCTCAGGCCGAGCAGATAGCGCGAGTCTCACCGACAGTCGTTATTGCGACGAGTAAGCGAGGACGCCATAGATACGAGATCTGTTGGATGTGAATTGATGGCCTCGGCACTCCACTGGCGAGAAACTGTTATCAGTTGACATGTTCGCGGTGAATCGGCACAAGGCTGGACCATCACCACACCTATGGTAGATCACTATCATGGCAGTACGTCGTACAGCTGATATAAGATCTACCCGCGCTAAGTAGCATATGATGACCGATCGACCGCAATGGGAAGAATCGATGGGATTGGCCGAGGACTCAACGCAGATCACGTTCACATGCAGTAAGAAGGAACGCGAGATTTGGAGTGAAGAAGCTCTCGAGGAAGGGTTCTCCAGCCGGTCTAAGTACCTGTATGTCTTGATTCAGGAAGCCCGGGTCTACCGGAAGCACGGTACGCTTGCAGACCGCAGCAGTGAGGAACGCATCGAAGAGTTGGAAGCGCAGGTTGAATCGATGAAGCGGCGGCTTGAGAACGAGCAGGGAGAGCCGCGTTTCCGACGGGAATTGAGCGATCCGGGTTATCTGGAGTTGGTTCTGGAGGAGACGTACAAGACGTTACCTGAGGTTTTGGAGGAGGTTGTGGAGTGCGGTGTACTGGATAATCGGGTGCGGAAAGAGATTGAAAGCGGATTGTACGTTATGGCCGGTAAGAACCAGGTAGAGTATGAACCCGGCTGGGGCTGGCGGCTAACTGACGATACTTGTTAGGCGAGAATACATCTGTCTGGTTTTTACTTTCACTTCGGTAGGAGGACGCTTTTACCAGTCGCGCTCTTGATTGGTTTGTATGGGGGACAATCCAGACAGTTCATCTTTCAACAGTAGTACCAGCTCAAAGGGACCAGGAGATCGATCAAATTCTGAGGAGCTTGCTGCGTCAAAGGTGCCAACGTACGTATTCAACTTTTGTAACCTGTACATTCCAGAGGGAGAGGTATATCAGAACGATGAGTTTGGAATCTTGATTAAGCCGCTAGAATTAGCGGAAGAGTTTGAAGAAAAACGACGGAATCAGGAGAGTAAGTTTAGATCTGGATACTGGCCGACTGCAGAGTGCTATATCGAGGCGAATGAGGGCCGAGCAAAGGAATTGGCTGAGTGGCTGTCCTTCATTTACTCGTTTGCTCAGAATCGTGATGTCACTTGGGGAACGTACTACCAGGCGGATGAATCTTCTGAGTCAGCACGAGGTGGGATGAGCTATACGTTTTCGATAGATAATACAGGTCTTCAGTTGATCAAAATACCTCATCCAGAGTCTAGTTTGTACTCTATCGATGGATTTGTTGATATAGCATTGACAACACTTGATACTGCGTCAGCGAACGAGCGTTCTCGTATTTTACGGGATCTGTGTCTCTTTCTTGAAGCTGAAACTGATACGTTCTGGGCGGTAAAATTCCTCCTGCACTGGATTATACTTGAGTCGAACGCAAACTACAATTATGACGATTATCTCCAGGGCCCGGGTGAGGAGATTATTGGCAAAGATGAAAGGAACGAGGTTCGGAAAGTGGCTGTTGAGCATTTTCGTGAGACATGGGACGAAGATCAAGTAGAGCATCTCAAGTACGTATTGGACCAGGACCACATTTATGAAGCCAGTTCCAAGACGAAGATAAAAATCTATCTTGAATATCTCGATATTGATTTCGATACTCAGGAGATGATGGATATTATAGAGTTAGCTCGCAACGCTCGTAATCCACTTCTCCACCGGAATACCGATGAAAGATTGATAAATAATAAAGATGTAGTAACAGATATTAGGAAGGTGTCATTTTATATCCTTCTTGATCGACTGGGAGTAGACAAGGAATTCCGAAAGCGTATATATACGCCTAAGATCTTCGGCCCGGATATCAAATAAGTCTAGATCAGGATCTATGGAACTTATATAGGTCGGGAAACCGCTGCGGGCGTTTTCCCTCTGAAGTAAGGAAGAAGGTAGGTTGTTCGTGTGTCGTGAACGCCGAACGTTCGGGCACTCCATCACTCAAAATTACTATTAGTAATTTATTTAAAGTTTAGAACACAGTAGTTGTTCAGAGGTTTGATTGTCATGGGTGCAACTAAAGTACGTATTTTTGACAAAGCAGATGCTGAAACTGGCCGCGTGAAATGCGGTCAGTGTGGATTCAACGTTGAGAAAACATACGTAATCGCCGCCAGTGAGAAAGAGGTTGAAGTCCGAGAACGCGGATTGTGCAACGGCTGTATCGTCGATACGCTTGTTGATGACTATGCCGTGAATCGTCTCGGAGGTGCCGCATAATGGCAAATATCAATGCCGTAACTACCTCGAACAAGGCTGAACTCTCTGATACCGAGGGAATGGAGTTTCTTCTGGACGAGTACGATGTGCGGCCGCAGGCCGAGATCACGGAGGACGGCGAGATCGTTATTTGGGGGCTCTCACCGTTCCAGGTATTCAGCGACGACATGAGCATGGACGAGCGCACCAGCGAGTTCCTGAAAGAACTGACTGGCGTACTTGATGAGGAACTCGTGATCCAGTCTATCGGCGCTGAAAAGTACCGGTATCCGGTGATGGCAGTCCAGTACCGCGTCAATCCCGAGAACGGCAGTGTCAACGTACGGAATCTGGACCGAGATGAGCGTCCATTGGGGGAAGGATAGAATGCGAGTGAGATGCCGTGAGTGCGGTCATGTCCAGCAGCAAGATGATCGGCACGATGATGAATCGTGTGATGAGTGCGGTAGAGAGTATATCTTTGCAACCGCTGGAACAGAGGATTGTGACCACGAGAATCGGACGTTCAAAAGCGCGGATACGGAAGAAGCGCCAGAAGTCATATATCGGGAGTGGCGGTGTGACGACTGTGATGCGCTTGTCTCTGATGTCTATGAGTCTGCTGGACGCCGGATTGTCCAACCTGCTTACGGAAATGCGTATACTGAGGAGGTGAGCGCATGAAATGCCACAATTGCGAGTCAAGGAATGTCTCTCGCAATGAACCTGTGTTTGAAGATCGGACAATGCTCCGCACCATCTCTTGCAACGAATGCGGTGAAACCGCTGTTGAGACATGGGAACTGGTCCAAACCGAACGGGCTGACGAGGAGGTGAGCGCATGAAGTGTGACCTCTGCAAGACCGGGAAACTCGCCACTCATGAGGATGACACCGGACGGAAATTGTGTGGCACTCACGCAGAGAAGGTCGAATCCGGTGAGTGGGACGGCACCGCCGTAGACGTGGAAAAGATCGACAACCCGGTGGTTGACCAGCACAGCGTGACGTGCCCGTTTTGCGGTGGCCTCGCAGATGAACGCGAAACCATTGACCTCTACGAACAAGACGAGATAAAGCGCGAAGGTGAAGCCCATCGAGAGTGCTGGCAAGAGTTTCAGGACCACAGATGCGCGGCGAATTTTGATTCAGACTACGACCGGGCCAGCATCGTGCTACGGGATGGCTACATCACGGTTGAAGGCGAATGCGGTGTCTGCAACCGGGAACTCGAGGAACACTACGACTACCGCTGTCTCGTGGACCGCGAGACAATGAAGGAGGTACCGGGTTCGTAGCCCGAACCTCCACTTTTAGAGGAGATGTTGATGGATGAGATACACATAGACGATATCGAACTTGAGGTCATTGAGATCGAGTGGACGTGTAAATGCGGCCACGGAAATGGGGACAGTATCAGCGGCGGCTTCACAGAGAAGGTGGTCTGCGAGGACTGCCGCAGGGAGTACGAACTGATACCGGACAACAACACGCATATCGAGGTGAATCCACAGTGAACCACCAGCTTCCGCTTACCTTGGTCGGCCAACTCGCTGAACTACTTGAAGCCGCTGACGAGGTGACGGTACGTTGTTTCGGAGACAATGAGGAGTGTCAATACCAGTTATGGATCGACAAGTCTCTGAACCAGTACGATCTCCACGAGTTGATCAAGAATCCGTACTGCGAGAAACACGGGAAACCGCTGTACCTGTCCACCGAGGGTGAGCACACTGACTGAACATACAACTACTGTTCAAGAACTGAAAGCAGAGTTGGATGAACGGATCAAAGGCGACATCCGTCACGGCCAACCCTGTCTTATTCGGCGCAAAGATCGAGACGAAAGCAGAAAGGAACTCACCTACTTTTACACCCCGCGGAGCTACGGGATGTTCGCAGGATGGCTCCAGCGTGGATACATGCGGAAAGACGAGGCAATCGCTGTGGGGACTGCTCTGTGCCCTCCTGACGAAGTTGAACAGATAATCCCGCTTGCACCGGTTCCCGATGCCGCCACGTCACAGACGGGACCTACCCACATAGATGGGCGAAAGGATCGCGCACAACGGACATTGGAGCGGAACGTTCAGGACTTGATTACCGAACATCTGGACGAGATCCGGCGAACTGCCGAGCGCTCCACGTTCACCTACAAGCAGGTCCTCGAACAGTATCTGGAAACGCTGGACGACCGCACACAGTACCATCTAGCGGCAGGTGATCCAGAGTGACCCGCACCTGTCCCAAGTGTGAGGACCAACCGCTCGACATCCAGGAGCCGAACACGGGCGAACCGGCGATCTACTATTGCACAAACTGCGGTGCCGAATACTACGGCCACCCACGTTCCTCAGACTCCTCCGTGGTTGCACCCGCGTTGGAGGAGGAACAACGAACACGAGGTGACTAAGATGGCAACAACGAGCTATGAAAACGCACTCCGTGAACGGTTCGAACAGTTTTGCGATGAACACGGGTTCAGCTACAAGTACGTGGCAACCCGTGGAATAGAGCTGTTCATGGACCAGTACGAAGAACAGTCACAGATGTGACCAGGTTCTCACTGGAAGTTCAAGTTAATGAGAAAGTTAGGCAATAGCCGCGGTTCAGATATTAGTAACATTATGTGATAGTACCAGTAGTTTGTAGATGATTCTGATTCGAACGGTTATCTGCTAGGATAATACTTATCATGAGAGATTACCATATACCTAGTAATGAGCCCGGAGTCTGGCGAATATACGTATGAGCGTGTGCGAGATCTGACTGATACTATCCTTGACGATTCGGAATTCGCAAGACGAGTCATCCAGCAGGCAGCCAGTCCACAAGTCCTTGATTACCTTGTTGACGACCAAGAAATCGATATTCACCACGATGGCGAGCAAGGTCTTGGCGACGTTCGTCAGGCAATTCTCCAATCGAACCATGCATCATTTAAACTCAAACAAAAAGTCGCAACTCGAGGAGACTATACAACTGAACTAGACATCCTCGTCCCTGACTCAGTGCGGAAAACTGCACTGGGAGCGATTGAAGCAGGTAAACCCGTCGTCCTCTATGGTCCAACTGGAACCGGGAAAACCACCTTCGCAAAACAGCTTGCGCTCAAAACCTGCGTCGGATACACACTCGACACTGCTTCCCCATCCTGGACCAGCCAAGATATCGTCGGCCGTGTGGCACCAGACTATTCTCAAAACTCGATTAGCTACCGAAAAGAACTCGGCTGTGTCTCAAAAGCCGTTGTCCGTTCCCGTGAATATGGCGAAAAATACGCTGTCATTATCGACGAACTGACCCGGGCCGATATCTCTCAGATCTTCGGCCAACTCTACACAGCAATCGAGAACCCACATCAAACGATTTTCCGGACAGAGGACCAGACCATCGAACTTGAGGATAACGTCAATATCATCTGCACGATGAATATGTCTGACCGAACCGTGAACCAGCTCGATAATGCGATTACACGACGGTTCGCGATGATCAAGGTCAGTGACTACGAGGAAGAACAACTCGAGAAACTCTTCTCGCGCTGGACTACCGATCATCTTTCGGAAAGCACTGTGAATACAGAGGAGATTAAGGAGCTCTTCCGCCAGGACTACCGCCGACTAAACCACGGCGATGGAAGCGAGAACAGTGGCGTGATGCAGTTCGGTCCGATGCACTACCGGGACGTCGCTATCTTCCTGGGATCGACTACTGTGAACGGCGGTGTCTATGAAGATGATCCCGGACGTGCAGTTGGTGAAGCATTCCGTACCTACATCCTTCCAAGATTGCTGAATTCGGCTACCTATACGCAGGTCGATGATCTTGTAACTCACTACAGCGAGCTTGACGACGACTTCGAGATGTTCGACCTGCTACCCGCAACCGAACTTGCAAAGAGTGAACAGCAAACTCAGCAACAGCGGATGGGAATGGACAACTAACAGGCCATGAGTGCCACTCAGCTCCCATCACAGGTCTCGATCAGAGAGCACGGGGAGCGTAGCATAAAATGCCCACCTGGAATTGAAGAGCAACTCGAAAAGGCGGCGTTCGAGCAAGAAAGTGCCAACGTCTTCGTCAAAAGACGCCGATCGGTAGAAGACAATACCGAGTACAAAGTTGTTGAAGCACGGATTGAGGGTGACGAATTAACGCTCTCTGTAGAGGATATCGTTGGAATCGTTAATCTCACTCCAACCTCTCGCCTCCAGATTGAACCGAAGATCGGATGGAGCGAGATTCTCGACATGTTTCTCACGGTCCAGCGGTATAATCGATCACTTGACTACCACGGTATCCCTATCAAGGATTTCCTCTCTGAGGATATTCAACTGGAAGACATCTTCATCGTTATCGCAGTCAACTATCTGAACAGTCTTGAACCGCTTCAGCGGCATGGCTTCATCCGACAGTTCCAAACCAAACGAGTGGATGCCATCGACAGCAGAGGACGAATCGATGTCGAGCGTAGCCTCCTCAATATCGAAACGGGCGTTCCGAAGCAGCACTACGTACAGAAGGTTATTGACTACAATACGCCGATTAACGCTTTGATCCATTGTGCTGGAAAGCAGTTACTGCAGCTCTTCCAGACGCGATCTGATCAACATACTCAAGAAGAATACTACCGGATTTTCTCCGATCTCCATAATGCAGTCAACGAGCTCGAATCAATGGGTATCAATGGAAATACGGGTAATCCGGCAGTCTACCGCGAAATCACGAGTGATCAGTTACCACGTCAACGCGGATACTACAACCGGATTGTTGACGTCTCAAAGATGATTCTTTCCTCTACAACAGGCCAGTCACTAGAATCCGGCGATGAAGAGCTGACAATGGACTATCTCTTCGATATGGAGAACCTGTTCGAAGAGTTCACCCAGATTGTTTTAGAGGAAGAGATTCACGACCTGCGATCTAACCCTCTCTACAGCGGTCTTGACGATGTTCGTGTCAAAAGCAAGGACGTGATCTATCCTTACGAAGATACTAACCAGGCGCGCCATCAGCCGGATCACGTTCTCTACAAGGGGAATTCGCCAATTGCGGTTCTTGACAGTAAATACTACGAGAAGGACCGCGACCCAAGTATGATTCGTCCGATCCGTTCTCAGATGTTCAGCTACGCATTTTTACTGGATGTGGACCAGATGGCCCTTCTATGTCCTGAAGGCCATCAAAACGTCCGATCGCTCCGGGGACGGTCTGGCGAAATATCAGTGGTCTCCTCCGACAGGACGTTTACGACTGATCGATACCGGAAAGCGATTCGGGAGTACCTTCTCACAGTGCTAGACGATGCATTTGTGGAGTCGCAAGTGGTTGCAGATATACGGGATGAGACGATCTGCCATGCAGATATTGAGACGAACTCTGTTGAGGAAGTACTGGAATCAGATACTCTCGCCTTAGACAATGTTGTAGGACTTTCCCGAAGTATATTCAATCAAGCTGTTTCAGAATCACGTAAGATTCGAGCTCTACGAGAGTTAGATCGTGGTCCGAGGCGAAACATCCAGATTGGATTAAGAGAAAAACTGGAGGAGTTCGAGGAGTTTGATCGGTGTATCCCTATTTTCATCGATAGAGCGGAGACGATAGTTGGTTCTGATTTGGAAAGGGGAAATGAAGTCCCTGAAGATGAGGAGTCAGAATGGGATGGAGAGATTCTTCGTCTTCATTTTGTTAAGACCGGTAAGACAGAGCTGATCAAGACAATAGAGACCATTGACTGTTTCCCCTTAGACTGGGAAGGAGATCTGGATTAAGATAGACTTCTGTTAGAGCATCTATAGCCCAATATTATCATATAGAATGTTTTAGCTGGTTGTATGCCAGTATGCAGTAGAACATGAACTGGCTATATGGTCGACAATAGTTGTGGAATCAGTCTATCCGGTAGTATTTTTGTGATGGGCGTGTTATTGAATGGCATACAACGTTGCGAGTAGCAGTTAGTAATCAAGCATGACGTACAGGCAATCCGGCATAACCAATGTTAGATTCGTGTCCTATGGTGGCATAGAACTCGAAACTAGCGGAAACTCCGAGCCGTCACACAATGACAACCGCTCTCAACCGTTGGAATAACACAAACGGGCACGAAATAGGTGATTTTCACCGTATTTTGGTCGAATCGGCGTTTATTGCGAAAAATCTAATCTTAAATTTACGGCCTCGGCACTCATAGGGCTCGTCACGACCGGGTGCCGAGTCCGGCTCGGAGCGAGTGGGTCGTCATCGGCCGTGCGGGCCTACGCTCGAGAGCCAAAAGACGGTTTGGATCCTACCGAACGGTTCTCACTCGCCGCTCGCGCCGTCCGCGAAGGCGGTGTTCCACTCGTCGATGAGGTTCTGCAGGCGGTCGGTGTGGCCGTTCGAGAACGTCGCCGGGGCGCGTTCGCTGGCCGTCGGTCGCGTCGTTCGGGTCGTCGGTTGGCTGGGCGTCGGTTCGGTCGGGGTGGTGTGGGGTCGGGTGCTCATTGTCGGTCGGAAGGTCGCGTCGTCGGCGGACGGTGCTGTCGTCGGAGAATCAGGCGAGCGTGCGTACGGGTACGACCGACATCTGTACGCCACCCTACTGGCCGGACCATAATAAACGTTCATGATCTACCGAGTATCGCCGCGATCGGTAGCCCCGACAGTCGGCACCTGCCCGCCCGAAGGTTATACTCGAGGGCAGCGGACTCGAGCGCACGGATGTCTCCCCCGGTGCCGGACGTGAGTTTCGTCGTCCCCGCCAGAAACGAGGCCGACTACCTCCCCGACTGCCTCGAGAGCATCGCGGCCCTCGAGACCGACTACGTCGACGAGGTTATGGTCGTCGACGGCGCCTCGAGCGACGGGACCGCCGATATCGCCCGGGCACACGGCGCGACCGTCCTCGAGGGAACGGGCTCGAGCATCGCCGCGGGCCGAAACCTGGGCGGCGAAGCCGCGAGGGGAGAGTGGCTGGCCTTTATCGACGCCGACACGCGCGTTCGCCCGAACTACCTGACCGCGATGCTCGGGTTCGTCGAGCGCGAGACCCTCGCGGCCGCCAGCTCGGCCTGTCGGATGACCGGACCCCTGCGGGCGAAGCTGATGGAGGGGACGATCAACCACGTCTTCCCGCGCCTCGAGCGCCCCGTTCTCCCCGGGTTCAACTTCTTCGTCCACCGGCGGGCCTTCCTCGAGACCGGGGGGTTCCCCGAGGTGCCCAACGAGGACACCGCGTTCAGCCGACGGCTCGCCCGCCAGTTTCCCACGGGCTACCACGACGCGGTACTCGTCGAGAGCTCCGGCCGGCGGATCGCCGACAGCGGGCTGACGGGGACGCTGTTTCACTACGTCACCCTCGACGCGGGTCGGCTCCGTGCGTCGGTCTGATACGGATTGCCGTACCGATGTCCCACACGACCGCCGCCCGGGTCGCGGTTGCGCCGGAACTGACGGAGGGGAAACCGGACGCGTCGGCAGTCGCGGGGCGGCCGCTTTTGCGGGCTCGGCCCCCATCTCCGGCCGTGACGACGGTTCCACCAGAAGCCGAACGACTGCTCGAGAACGAACCGGTGATGGCTCACTTCGGCACCTGCGTCGACGGGCGCCCCCACGTCGCGCCCGTCTGGTTCCGCTACGAGGACGACACCGTCGAGGTCGTCACGACGGGGCGCAAACTCGAGAACGTCCGCGAGAACCCGAAGGTGTCGCTGTCGATTCAAAACGACGACGACGGCCGCACGCGGTGGATGGTGACGCTGCTGGGCACCGCGACGGTAGTAGAGGACGAGGCCGAGACCGACGCGGCCAGACGCCGGATCAACGAGAAGTACGACGCGCCCAGCGACGCCTACGAGGAGAACCGGCTCGTTCGGATCGACGTCGGCACGGCGAGCTACCGGACCTACTGAACCCGCCCGAGCGCCGACTCGCTCGCTACTCGAGGCGTTCCCGCGCGGCGGCGACCACCAGCGGGAGCGTGATCGTCGCGTCGGCGTACACCGAGACGTTCTCGGCGTCCTTCTCGAGTTTCCCCCACGAGCGGGCCTCCTCGAGGGTCGCCCCCGAGAGCCCCCCCGTCTGTTTGGGATCCATGGTCAGCTGCACCGCGTAGTCGTAGGCGCTGGGCGCGACCAGCATCGTCTGGAGGGTGAAGTTCTTCGGGACGCCGCCGCCGACGACGAAGGCGCCGGCCTCGTCGGCCTCGAACGCGAGGTCGGTCAGGTCGGTCATGTCCGCCAGCGCGTCGAGCGAGAACGGTGAGGTCTGGGAGTACATCCAGGCCTGCAGCCCGAGGACGGAGTCCTGGACCGCGGGACAGTAGATCGGGACGTCGTTCTCGTAGGCTGCCGCGGCGATGCCGGGGCCCTCGTCGACGCCCTCGCGCTCGTTGACCGCGGCGTTGGCCCGCCCGAGCTCGCGGGTGAGCCGTTCGATCGAGACGGGACCCGACTCCTCGGCCTCCTCCTCGAGCACCGGAAACACCTCCTCGCGGAGGTGCGATTCGAAGGTCGCGAAGTACTCCTGGGGGAGGTAGACGTTGTAGATCCGATCCACTCCCTCGTCGCGCAGCGTCTCGTCGTGTTCGCGCTCCGTTTTCCCCTCGGCCTGCACGCAGCCGTGGTGGTGTTTCCCGCCGATGGCTTCGATCGAGTCGTGAGTGAGGTTCGCGCCGGTCGTGATCAGGGCGTCGACGTAGCCGTCCCGGATCAGATCGGCGACGATCCGGCGCATTCCCGTCGGCACCATCGCGCCCGCCAGGCCGAAGAAGACGGTCACGTCGTCGTCGAACATCGCCTCGGTGACGTCGACGGCCTCGTGGAGGTTCGCCGCGCCGACGCCCGCGTTGCCGTACTCGTCGGCGAGTTCGCCGACGGTCATCCCCGCGCGGGCCTCGGCGTGGCCCACCGGATCGTGTTCGAACGTCTCGCGCTCGGGTTCGTCGTGTGCGTCCTCGCCGCCGTGCTCGTCGGTCATGTCCTCGAGTCGGCGGTCCAGCGCTTTCAACGCCGCGGTCTCGCCGAACCCGACGACGGTTCACTCCCCGGTTCGTCGGTCGTCGACGAACGCCTCCGGCGGCTCGACGACCTCCCCGCTGTCGGCCGAAACCGACCGCGGGCACGCCACGTCGGCGGCGCTGGTCCGCTCGACGAGCAGGTTCCCCTCCCGGAAGAGCTGGACGGCGACCGGGCCGTCGGGGGCGTCGACGGCGAAGCAGGTCGTCTCCCCCGCGGGTACCGTCAGCGACTCGAGCTCGTCGGCGTCGGGCTCCCCCCCGCGCGGTTCGCGTTCCTCTTCCCCGTCGGAATCGCTCGTCGAGTCCGCGCCGTCAGTGCCGTCGCCGACGAGGACCTCGCCGAAGGCCGCCTCCTGGCAGGCGTCGAACTCGGGGTTCGAGCCCGTGAGGTCGCCGGCGCCCGGGACGACGGGGCCGTCCCGGAACGCTTCTGCGGTGCCGACGATCGCGTCGTCGGGAATCGACTCGAGTTCGCTGACGTCGAACGTGCGAACCCCGTCGACGCCGCCGACCGGTTCGATGACGTTGCCGATCTCGCCGCCCGAGAGGAACGTCGCCTCGAGGATCACGTCCTCGAACTCGCCGACGACCCGCACCGTCCGGCAGTCGACGAACTCGATGCGCTCCGCGGGCGGGGCGAGGGCTCGCCACTCGAGGGAAACCGGACGAGAACCGTCGTTGCTCGCACAGAAGACCGCCGTTCCGTCGTCGACGCAGGCGGGGACGAGCCGGACGTCGACGGCTCCGGACTCCGGGTCCGTACACGCCGGTTCGTCGCCGCCGTCGGGTACCGCGGCGTTCGGTCGCCCGCCGCCGGCGACCGAGCCCGATGCGCCGCCGATCACCGTCGCGGTAACGGTGACCGTCCGCAACCACTCTCGTCTGGAAGGGATCTCTCGTGTCATACCTATCTCTCCGGGAACGACCCCGAGATTGCGAGTAGGTTCCCGCGCGACGACCATTGTTATCGGCAGGCTGCAGGCGGGTTCACGGGGGCCAACAGCGCGCCGGGGCGAGACGGGGACGGAAGGTTCGGCGGCGCGGTCGCGAACGATCCCGCGAATACGAGACCGCGACCGACGGCGCGGTCGAACGCGCTACGCGGACGCCCGCTCCGTCCGATCCGTTCAGTACGACGACGTTACGCGCCCGCTCGACGGTGTACGCGTCCCCATCCGCCGTCAACGAGGGCCTACAGCCCCGTCGGCGCCTCGAGGTAGGTCGTCTCGAGGCCCCACCCCTCGACGAGCGCTTGGAGGGCGCGGACGCCGAACGTCTCGGTGGCGTAGTGGCCCGCCAGCGCGACGTGGATCCCCGCCTCCTTCGCCTCGTGGTAGACCTGCTGTTTGCCCTCGCCCGTGACGAGCGCGTCCGCGCCGACCGCGACCGCCTCCTCGAGCCAGTCGACGCCGCTGCCGGTGACGATCGCGACGTCCTCGATCTCGTCGGGGCCGAACTCGAGGAGCCGAACGGGGCGGCCGTCGGTCTCGAGTTCGGACTCGAGGCGATCGGCGAGCTCGGCGGGCGCGTACGGCTCGCTCGCGACGCCGCGCTGGCCGACGTGCTCGGGGCCGAGTTCGCCGAACGGCGCTCGATCCTCGAGATCGAGGACGTCGGCGACGCCCGCGGCGTTACCGAGCTCCCGGTGGCCGTCGAGCGGGAGGTGGGAGACGTACAGCGCGAGGTCGTGTTCGAACAGCGGCTCGAGGCGGTCGTAGGTCCGCCCCGTCACCTGATCGAACCCGCCCCAGGAGAGCCCGTGGTGGACGACGAGCGCGTCCGCGTCGGCCGCGGCCGCGCGCTCGAACGTTTCCGCGACGCCGTCGACGGCGAAGGCGACCCGTTCGACGACGCCCTCGTCGGGGCCGACCTGCAGCCCGTTCGCGCTGGCGTCGAGGTCGGCGTAGTCGTCGGTGCGAAGCCGCTCGTCGAGTCGATCCGCGAACGTCGAGAGCTCGAGGGACATGGCCGATCGTTGCGCCGCCGTCGGCTTGTAAGCTTCCGATCGGGGCGAGGTGAGGAGCCGCCCCGCCCTCACAGCAGGTAAAACAGCGGGAAGAGCAACACCCAGACGATGTCGACGAAGTGCCAGTAGAGCCCGAAGAACTCCACCGGCCGGTGGTCCTCGAGATAGGCGTCGATCGACCAGACGCGGTAGAGCATAAAGCCCGCGATCAACAGCCCGAAGATGACGTGTAGCGCGTGCATCCCCGTCGTGACGTAGTAGATCGAGTACTCGAGGCCGTACCACCAGTACTCGCCGTCGGCGAACTTCACGCTGTACTCGTAGCCCTTGACGCCCATGAACGCCAGCCCGAGCAGAAGCGTCGCGCCGAGCGACGCGAGCAGTCCCCGCTTGTTCCGCCGTTCGGCCATCGCGAGCGCGAGGACGACGGTGAAACTCGAGGTTATCAGGATGTACGTGTTCAGCAGACCGGGCCAGGTAGCGAACGGGACGGTCGTCCAGTCGTTCCAGCCCGCGTGGATGCGCATGAAGACGTACGCGCCGATGACCCCCCCGAAGACGACGACATCGGAGGCCAGAAACACCCAGACGCCGAACTTCGTGGTACCGACCCCCTCGAACGGCCACCGCTCGGCGACGGCCATCTCGGGGACGATGAACCGCTCGCGGCCGAGCTCGAACAGCGCGTACCCCGCGATCGCCGCGCCCAGAACGGTGAGAATCGGATAGACGACGGTCGGCTCGGCGGCGGTACCGGTGAGGTTCTCCGGGGCGACGCCGGTTCCCTGTGCGAACTCGATCGCGTACGGCGTCACTCCCGAAAGCCCGAGGAAGAAGACGGCGATCCCGGCACCGACGCCCAGCGGCCAGACGCTCGCGTGGTCGGCGTGTGCGTCCTCGGCGGCGACCGCGGAGGAGGGTCCCTCGTGGGCGACACCGCCGTCGGCCGCGGCCGAGGAGTCATCGACGAACTCGAGGCGACCGCTGGCGTAGGAGGGGCGGCCGTCCCAGTTTTCGAGCGGCGGCGGGGAGGGGATCGCCCACTCGGCCGTGCGGGAGAACTCCCAGGGGTTTTCGGGCGCTCGCGGGCCGGCGAGGAAGCTGTGAGCGAGCGTCGCGAACACCAACAGCACGCCCGCCCCGAGGACGAACGCACCGACGGTCGCGAGCTGGTGGTAGATCTGCAGGTCCTCACCGAAGTGGAAGACCCGTCGCGGCGTCTCCCAGGCCAGGAACATCGGGAAGTACAGCAGGTTGAACCCGACGAAGTACACGGCGAAGCTGAGCTTGCCCAGCGTCTCCGAGTACATCTTCCCGGAGATCTTCGGCCACCAGTAGTACAGTCCGCCGATCAGCGCCGTCACGCCCGAGACCATCACGTAGTGGAAGTGCGCGACGACCCAGTAGGTCCCCCGGAACTCGTAGTCCAGCACGACAGCCCCGAGGAAGACCCCCGTGATCCCGCCCAGAATGAACAGCACGAGTGCGCCCAGGCTGAACAGGAACGGCGTGGTAAACCGCACCCGACCTTTGACCATCGTGTAGATCAGCGCGAAGACCATCAGGTCGAAGGGTAGCGAGATCCCGATGGTCGTCGCCATCATCAGCGTCTTGATCTCGAGGTTGATGGTGGTCAGGAACATGTGGTGCATCCAGACGAGGAACGACTGCACCGCGACAAGCACCATCGCGATGATGACCCACTTCCGGCCGACGAGCCGTCGTCCGGTGAACGTCTGGAACGTCTCGAACATGATCCCCAGCGCGGGGAAGAAGACGATGTACACCTCCGGGTGACCGAAGAACCAGAAGAGGTGTCCCCACAGCAGTCCCGATCCCTGATCGGTCGCGAAGTACTGCGTCAGGAAGATTCTATCGACGGACAACAGCAGGAGCGCGGCCAGCAGCGCCGCGAACGCGAACAGCATCATCCAGACGGTCAACAGCCACGACCAGCTGAACAGCGGCATGTTCCACAGGCCGAGCCCCTCCGCCCGCGAGCGGTGCATGGTCACGAGGAAGTTGATCGTCCCGATCGTGATCGAAAAGACGAACAGCAACAATGCGAGAACCGCCGCGTTGCTGCCGGTGGTCGCCTCGAGAGCGGGCGTGTACGTGGGGACGTTCAGCGGGGCGTACATCGTCCAGCCGCCCTCCCAGGAGCCGCCCTGGAAGAACGAGAGCGCGAACAGGATCCCCGAGAACAGGTAGAACCAGTAGCTCAGCGCGTTCAGTCGCGGNGTACATCGTCCAGCCGCCCTCCCAGGAGCCGCCCTGGAAGAACGAGAGCGCGAACAGGATCCCCGAGAACAGGTAGAACCAGTAGCTCAGCGCGTTCAGTCGCGGGAAGGCGAGGTCTTTCGCCCCGATCTGGAGGGGGACGAAGTAGTTCGCGAACCCGGACGCGATCGGCGAGAGGAACCAGAACACCATGATCAGGCCGTGGGTCGACACGGCCTGGTTGAACTGGCTGTTCGTGAGCAGCCCGGTTCCGCCGTTCTGCCAGAGGTGGGCCCGGAACAGCAGCGCCATCACGCCGCCCATCACCAGGAAGAACAGGGCGGTTGCGATGTAGAGGATGCCGACGTCCTTGTGATTGGTCGTCACCAGCCAGCGCTTGGCCGACTTCATCGGCGGGAGGTCACTCATCAGGCGTCACCTCCGTTCGATTCGTTGCTAGCGTTCGCTTCGGTACCGTTCTCGCTGTCGGTGGCGTTGCCGTCGTCGCTGGCGTTACCGCCGTCAGTGGCGTTACCGCCGTCGCTGGTGTTCCCACCATCACTGGCGTTGCCGCCGTCGCTGGCGTTTTCACCCTCAGAGCTGTTTCCTTCATCTTCCGGTGCTTCCTCCTCGAGGAACTGATCGAACTCCTCCTGCTCGACGACTTCGACGGTACCGGTCATCTGCGTGTGTCCCGGACCGCAGAGTTCGAAGCACTCGATCTCGTATGTTTCACCCGCTTCTCCGGACATGAACCACGTCTCGTCGGTTTCGCCGGGGATAGCGTCGGCTTTTACGCGTTGCTCGGATATGCCGAACGTGTGCCAAACGTCACCACCTGTGACGTTGACCCACACCGGCGTGTTTTCGGGAACGGTCATGGTGCTCGTACTCGAAGCGCCGTTCTCGTAGTCGAAGAACCACGCGAACCCTTCCCCGGTGACGTCGACCTCGATGGCGTCCTCCTGCGGGATATCGTTGCCGGGATCCTCGACGTACAACAGCATTCCGTACGTCCAGACCACGAGCGAGATAACGATAATCGCGCTCAGGCCGAACGACAGGAACAGTTTCTTACCGCCCTCTCCTCCAGTCGGTAACTCCCCAAGTGTCGGCGTATCCGCGTCGGATGTCCGTCCGCTATCGTCTCGATACTTGTACGCGTTGTACAAGGTGTACGTGACGACGACGATGCCGACGAGCGTCCCGAGTCCGAGAAAGACCAGGAAGATCTGCTCGAAGACATCGACGCGCGATTGCGCCTGCATGGGGATCATAGTTTCGCTGAAGATTGTGTTCACCTCGTTTGAAGACCGCTTATATGTCGGTCGATGGTTGCCGCGGGCACTTATCTATTTGGAAACGTCCCCGTCGAATTCGCGTCGCTGCGCGCTGTCGGGCGAATATCTTCGATCTCGACCGACGCTCTCGAGCGCTCGCGTGTCGCTCCATCAGGAGCCAGTTAGAGTGTGGGGCCTTTTTTCTGTCGCTTGTGATCTCCTCACATGACGGTCTCCGTACCGGTCCTCGCCGAGCCGACCGAAGACGCGAACCGGTTCGGTCCGAAGAACTGAGTCTGCGTCGGCGGGGACGGACCTCGCGCTCGCTCCTCGAGGAGACCCGCTGCCCTCGGAGCGCTCGTCGGCGTCGTCGACGCGTCGTCGGCCGCCCTCGTCCCCGGACGTCGGTCGAGGTGTGCGTCGCCGTCGGTTTCCGCTGTTCGTCGCGCGCGAAAGCAAAAGACAGGGGTCCGCACGACCGAAACGGCAGCGAAGCGAGAACTACCGCTCCGATTGCGAACGATTTCGTTCCTCCGAGTCGCCCTCCACCGTCGGCGTCGACGGGTTCGTCGTGACGCCCGTTTCCGAGTGGGCGTCCCGCTCGCGGGAACCGATGAATCTATCGAGGAGACCTCGGTCGTGCTTTTTCTCCGCGAGCAGCACCGAACAGTCGACTCGGTTGAGCACCTCGAGCACCAGCGATCCGCGGACCAGTCGCGAGAGCAGCCCCTTCTCGGTCGCGCCGATGATCAACAGCGTCGCGTCCTCCGCGGCGCGTTCGATGCGCTCCTCGACGTCGCCGCTTTCGACTCGCAACTCCGCGTCGGAGAGACCGTGCTCCGCGGCCCACTCGGAGAGGAACGTCCGGCCCGCGTCCACGTCGTCGGCGACGTGTAGCAGGGTGACCCGAGCGTCGAACTCGGCCTCGAGCATCCGAGCGACCGCGGCCGAAAGGTCCGAGTCCGGACCCCCGGCGGTCGGAACCAGAATTCTGGACGGATCGAACCCGCGGTCCCGAAAGACGAGGAAGTCACACGGCAACGACTGTGCGAGTTCGTCGATCGCCGACTCGGCTCGGCCGGGCGCGCCGTGTGAGTCTGGCCCCCATCCCATGACGGTGATGTCGGCGC
This sequence comes from Natronococcus jeotgali DSM 18795, assembly GCF_000337695.1. Classification (GTDB taxonomy): domain Archaea; phylum Halobacteriota; class Halobacteria; order Halobacteriales; family Natrialbaceae; genus Natronococcus; species Natronococcus jeotgali. The sequence continues at coordinate 27,500 of NZ_AOIA01000114.1, read as the reverse complement.
CGTAGGTGTTCGCGGCGGCGAACACCTCCTCGAACGCGCGGTGTGAGAGGACGACGTGGGTTTCCACGTCGACGCCGAACGTCTCGGCGTCGTTCTGCGCCCGCTCGAGCAGATCCCGGGCCGCGTCGTGGGCGCCGCGGTCTCGAGCGGCCTCCAGCGACGTCTGGTCCGGCACGTTCGCGACGTTGACCGCGACGACCGTCCCGTTTCGCTGGTTGGCGATGGCCGACGCGAGCGTGATGAGGTGTTTCTCGGTGGCCGGGTTCGCCAGCGGAACCATCACGCGGTAGTCGTCGCCCTCCGGCTGGACGGACGTCACGGCCGACACCGCGGACTGGGGAAGCTCCTCGGAGCGGTCGAGCACCCAGTTCGCGAGCACCCCGCGGTTCTCCACGCGCGAGCGGGCGTACAAAAAGTACCAGATGCCGGCAAAGACGACGAACGCGACCGAGAGCTGGATGACGAACGGTTCGATGTACGCGATCAGCGCGAACGACGTGATGGCGCCGACGATCGGGACCATCGGGTACAGCGGGACTTCGAAGTCCGGATCGTACCCCTCCGGTTCCGTCTCGCGCATCACGATCAGCGCGACGTTCAGGAGGCCGTACACGATGAGGTGGAGTACCGAGCCGGCCGTCGACAGTAACTCGAGGTTCCCGGCGAGCAGGAAGACGACGATGAGACCGCCCGTGATGGCGATCGATTTGTACGGCGTGCCGAACTGGGGGTGAATCTCGTTGAGCGCCGGCGTAACGATCTTCTCGCGTCCCATCGCGAAGTTGATCCGCGACGACGACAGGATCGAGGCGTTGGCCGAGGAGGCGGTCGCCAGTAGTCCGCCGAACAGCAGCAGGATCCAGCCGACGAACCCCAGCCCCACGCCGGCGATACTGTACTCGCCGAACAGCAGTACCGCCGCGTCGACGACCGCGGTTTCGTTGTTGGCGACCAGCTCCGTCGGTACTGACGCGAGGAGGACGACGAGAAAGAGCGCGTAGACCGACGTGACGATGAGTACGGAGCCGATAACAGCTCTCGGAAGGTTTTTCCCTGGCTCCTTAATCTCCTCGGCGACCGAGGTGATCTGGACGAAGCCGAGGTAAGAGACGAAGATGATTCCGGTCACCGGAAGGATCTCCCCCGTGGAACCCGGCGGAACGCCGGACGTGAGCGTCGCGAAATCGGCGTTAAACAGGCCCACGAGCGTAAAGAGCGCGAGAATTCCCATCAGGAGGAGGACGATGACGATCTGCAGGCCGCCGGTTTCCTTGGCCCCGAAGTAGTTGATGCCGATAAACAGGAGCGCCCCGACCAACCCGATGAGCTGTGCCGCTTCCAACGTCACCGGTCCGAGCGCGACCGCCGGAACGCCGGCGAGCGTGTTGACGTACTCGCCGAGCCCGTACATATAAAAGGCGGAGGCGAACGCGAGCCCGATCCAGTTCGCCCAGCCGCTGATCGAGCCGAACAGCGGCCCGAGCGCGTGATTGATGTAGAAGTACGCGCCGCCGGATTTCGGCATCGCCGTCCCGAGCTCCGACGCCGAAAGCGCCGTGAACAGCGCGATGACGCCGCCGAGGACGAACGTGACCGCCGCGAACGGCCCGGTGTCCGCCACCGCGGTTCCGGGAAGCACGAAGATGCCGGCTCCGATCATCGTTCCGATCCCGATCGTCAGCGCGGCCAGCGGGCCGAGATCCTTCGCGAGCTCCTCGTCGCTCATCGTTCACGCTCCTCGCGCGGGTCGTCGATCTCGAGGCCGGCTCGACATCGATCGGTGGCGGCGATCGTCGACGGCGGCATTCAGGATCCCTCGATCGACTGTCGGGTCTTCGTCGTCCCTGGTTCACTCGAGGGGGACCGCTCTGTCGCGACGAATAACAACCACATACATATCCAACGCCAGCAGAGAGCCATAAATGGGGCGAATCCCCGTTCCGGGCGGCCGCGTCGAGAGACCCCGAATCCGGGATCGGACTCGCACGGATGCGGCGGCTACAGTCCCTCGAGAACCTGATCGAGCACCGCCGCGTCGACGAAGAGGACGACGTGATCGCCCGGTTCGACGACGGTCGTCCCCCGCGGCGTGATCAGCTCGCCGCCGCGAGAGATCGCGCCGATAACGACGCATTCGGGGAGGTCGGCGGTCGCCTCGGCGATCGATCGGTTCGTGAGAACGCTGTCCTCGCCGACCTCGATCTCGATGACCTCCGCGCGGTCGTGTTCGACCATCGCGATCTTTTCGGTGTGGTCGGCGTGGGTGAAGCGAATGATCTCCTCGGCGGTCTCCTCTCGAGGGTTGATCGCGACGTCGACGCCGACCTGCTCGAAGAGGTCGGCGTACTGGTGGTTCTCGATAACCCCGATCGTTCGATCGACGCCGAGACGCTTGGCCAGCAGCGAGGCGAGGAGGTTCTTTTCGTCGCCGTCAAGCGTCGCCACGACGAGGTCTGCCTCGTCGACGTGCTCCCTGACGAGGAACTCGGTGTCGGTGGCGTCGCTTTCCATCACTATCGTGTTCGGCAGCGCCTCGGCGACCTCGCGGGCGCGTTCGTGATCCCGTTCGATCAGGCGCGGCTTGTAGCCGTGGTCCTCGAACTCTCGGGCGGTCTGGAACCCGATCTCGCTGGCACCGATGATTACGATCTCCTTGTCCTCGTCCTGACCCGGGGACGTGATGTCCGAGGCGAACCCCTTCACCGAGTCGGGGCTGCCGATGACGACGACCCGATCGCCGGGGCGGATGATCGACTCCCCGCTCGCGACGATCATCTCGTCGTCGCGAAAGATCGCCGCGAACGTCATCGAGTCGTAACAGTCGGCCTCCTGGACCGATCGGTCGGCGACCGGGCTGTCCCCGCCGATCTCGAACTCGGCCATGCGAACGAGCCCGCCCGCGAACATATTGACGTCCTGGGCCGCGGGGAGCCCGGAGATCCGAAAGATCGTCTGGGCGGTTAACAGGTCGGTACAGACCATGAAATCGACCCCGAACGCCCCCTGGCTTCCCTGCCAGGTCTCGAGCAACGTCCGGCGTCGCACGCGGGCGATCGTGAACGCGTCGCTTTTGGTCTTGGCGGCGCCGCAGATCACGACGTTCGATTCGTCGTTGTCGGTGGAGGCGATCACGAGGTCGGCGTCTTCGATGCCGGCCTCCCGGAGGGTGCCGATCTCGGTCCCGTTACCGCGGATCGCGAGGACGTCCATCGAGTAGGTGAGGTCCTCGACGATCTCCTCGTCCCGGTCGACGACGACGACCTCGTGTGACGCCTGAAGGTTCTGTGCGATCGATCGGCCGACCTCGCCGGCGCCGACAATTATTACGCGCACGGCGGCCACCTCGCGGCGGTCGGCGCCACGTCGGTCTCTGATCGGAACGGCGGTCGAGCGAGCGAAGATCTGGGGAGCGTCATGCGTAGTGAGAGGTGAACGGTCGAGTCGGTTCCGCGGCGACGGATCGTTCCTCGGCCCGGAGCCGATTCGACGCGGCGCGCCGATCGCGTTCGGGACTCGAATCGAGCGGGCGTACGTATCCTGTTGTCTCTGTCCGGGGGCGATAAATGCAACGGCTGACAACCGACGTTCGCCGCTCGTTCTCGCCGTTTCGAATTCGACGATAGACTTTATAACTGCCGGATCTTTTCTTCGCGTATGCCAGAGGAAGTACTCTTCAAGTTCGAGCGTTCGATGGAGCGTCCCGAGATCGCGGATTACCTTCGGTCGGTCGCCGACTCGATCGACGACGGCGAGTTCACTCTCGAGGCCGGCGGCGAGTCGGTTTCGATGGCCCCGCCGATGCGGCCGACGTTCGAGATCAAAGCCGAGCGCGAGACCTCGAGTTCGGGCGGCCCCGCCGAGCTCAGCGTCGAGTTCGAACTCGAGTGGAACGAAGGGGAAGATGGCGACGGCAGTTCCGGCGGCGACCTTCGCATCGAGTAGGTCAGAGGTCGACGAGCCAGACGCGGACGTCCTCGGGGAGGCCGTAGACGCGGGCGAAGACGGCGTCGACGAACTGGGCGATCCGGTTCGGGTCGGCTTTCGCGCTGATCCGAACGTTGACCCCCTCGGCCTCCTCCGAACGGTTGATTTCGTCGATCTTGAACACCGGAAACTCCGAGAGCAGCCCCTTGAGCGACTCGAGCTCCTCGTCGGTGCAGTCGAGGTTGATCGTCCCGTCGGCGAACTGCACCCACGGCGTCCCCAGCTCGGGATCGAGGTCCGCGGTCTCCGAGAGGGAGTCCTCGTCGACCTCGAAGGTGACGAACCCTGCCCCGCGCTCGCGGTGGGCCTGGATCCCCGCAGCGTACAGTTTCCGTCGCTCCGCCGGCTCGGCGGCGTCGAATCGAGTCATACCCGTAGCGACGTGCCCGATTCTTTAAGCCTTTATGCGACGCCGCTGAACGGGGGAACATGGCACGACCACACATCCTGATCCTGGGAGCGCCCGGAGCGGGGAAGGGAACACAGAGCGCGAACATCGCCGAGGAGTTCGACGTCGAGCACGTCACCACCGGCGACGCGCTCCGCGCGAACAAGCAGATGGACATCTCCGAGATGGACACGGAGTACGATACGCCCGCGGAGTACATGGATCGAGGCGAACTCGTCCCCGACGAGGTCGTCAACGCCATCGTCGACGAGGCCCTCTCCCAGGCCGACGGCTACGTGCTCGACGGCTACCCGCGAAACCTCGAGCAGGCCGAGGAACTCGCCGAGATGACCGACCTCGACGTCGTCCTGTATCTCGATGTCGACGAGGACGAACTCGTCCACCGACTCACGGGCCGTCGACTGGATCCCGAGACCGGCGACATCTACCACGTCGAGTACAACCCGCCGGAGGACCCCGAGGTCGAGGGCCGACTCGAGCAACGCGAGGACGACACCGAGGAGACCGTCAAGGAGCGGCTCCGGGTCTACCGCGAGAACACCGAGCCCGTCGTCGAGTACTACGACGACGAGGGCGTCCTCGAGCGCATCGACGGCGGCCAGGCGCCCGACGAGGTCTGGGAAGACGTGAGGGCGACGATCGAAGACGCCGCCTGAGCCGGACCGATTCCGGCTCGAGTCCGATCGCTGCTCGGGCACGCGAAGAAAAACACTTGTATATCGGACGTACCCTAGCCTCTGGCAGATGACGCGTACAGCCGAGAAGATCAACGCCCTCGTCCGGGAGGATTCCTCGATGGCGGAGGCTCTGGAGTCGATCCGCGAGGAGGCCGACAGAAACGGCGGCGAGGTCCAGTGGGGGGACGTCAACGACGACCTGACGAGCGGACAGTGGGGTCGACTGATCGAGAAGGGAGTGTTGGTCGACGGCGACGAGGGGTTCGAGATCGCCGATCGCGAGGCCTACGACGAGGCCCTCGACGGTGACGGGGACGCCGGCGGAGCCTCGGACGTGGATATCGACGAGGACGCCGCGAGCTGGTCGCAGTGGGACAAGATGGCCGGCGTCGGCGCCCTGCTGTTGATGTTTGGCTACTGGTTCGATCCGGTACAGAACACGGTCGGGAGCACGCTCAATATCGTCCTCGGGCCACTCGACACCACGCTTCCGTTTTACGCCGTGATCCTCTCGGTCGCGCTGCTGACGGGGCTGTACTCGACGCTCCTCCAGGCGAACCTGATGAACCCCGAGCGGATGGGCAAGTATCAGGAGCGGATGAAGGCGATGCAGGAAAAACAGAAGGACGTCCGCGAGCGCAAACAGGCGGCCGAGGAACGCGGCGCGAGCGACGCCGAGATCGAACGCCTCGAAACGGAGATGGAGGAGGTCCGCGAGGAACAGATGGAAGCGATGACGGACAACATCGGGATGTTCAAAGAGCAGTTCCGACCGATGGTCTGGATCATGCTGCTGACGATCCCGCTGTTCCTCTGGATGTACTGGAAGATCCGCGGCGGGCACCTCTCCGAGACCGACCGGATGATGATCATGCCCATCGTCGGCGAGGTCGCGCTCGACGAGGGGCTTCTCGGTCCGATGTGGGCCTGGATCGTCTGGTACTTCCTGTGCTCGATGGGCTTTACGCAGCTGTTGCGAAAGGCGCTGAACATCGACATGAGCCCCGGCACCTGAGCCGTCTCGAGCCCGCGTCCTCGCTCCGTTTGGAATCTCGGTGGCGATCCCGTCGAACGATTCAAAACCCATTTTACCCGCCCCGCCGCAGTTCGGATATGTTACTCACCGTCTCCGGCCCGCCGGGAAGCGGGAAGAGCACGACTGCGGAGTTGCTCGCCGAGGCCTTCGATCTCGACCACGTCAGCGGCGGGGACATCTTCCGCGAACTGGCCGACGAACGCGGCTACACCCCTCTCGAGTTCAACAAGTTGGCCGAGGAGAACGATCAGATCGACCGCGACCTCGACCGGCGGCTCCGGGAGATCGCCACCGAGGAAGACGACCTCGTCCTCGAGTCGCGGCTGGCGGGGTGGCTCGCGGGCGACCACGCCGACTTCCGGTTCTGGCTCGACGCCCCCGCGGCGGTCCGAGGCGAGCGGATCGCCGAGCGCGAGGGGAAAGATCCCGAGCGGGCGACCGAGGAGACCGAAGCCCGGGAGGCGAGCGAGGCCCAGCGCTACCAGGAGTACTACGGGATCGACATCCGCGATCTGACGATCTACGACCTCTCGGTGAACACGGCCCGCTGGGAGCCCGACGCCGTCCTCGACATGCTGGTTACCGCCGTCGAGGAGTACGACGCCGACGGCGACGAGGGAAAGACTCCGGTCACCGGCGTCGACTACCAGTTCTGATGGCGCTTCGTGGCCCACCCGAGGAGCGCTCGCCGGCCGAACTGCTGGCGTTCGGCGTCGTCAACCTCGACAAACCGCCCGGCCCCTCCTCCCACCAGGTCAGCGGCTGGCTTCGGGACGCGGTCGCCGACGCCCTCGCCGAACGGGGCGCGGAGCCGATCGACCGCGCCGCCCACGCCGGAACGCTCGACCCGAAGGTGACGGGCTGTCTTCCGGTGATGCTCGGCGACGCGACCCGGCTCGCCCAGACCTTCCTCGAGGGCGAAAAGGAGTACGTCACCGTCCTCGAGTGTCACGGCTCGGTACCGGGAGACGCCGCCGACGTCGTCGCCGAGTTCGAGGGGCCGATCTACCAGAAGCCGCCCCGAAAGAGCGCCGTCTCCCGGCGGCTTCGCACCCGCGAGATCTACGACCTCGAGGTACTCGAGGCCGAGGACCGTCGTCTCCTCCTGCGGATCGGCTGCGAGAGCGGGACCTACGTCCGCAAGCTCTGTCACGACCTCGGACTCGCACTCGGCACGGGCGCCCACATGGGACACCTCCGGCGGACGGCGACGACGCCGTTCGACGATACGACGCTGCACACCGCCCGGGACTTCTACGACGCGCTGGCGTTCTGGCTCGAGGACGACGACCCCGACCCGCTGTTCGAGGTCGTCGATCCCGCCGAACGGATCCTCGAGGGGATCCCGCGGGTGGTGATCGCCGAGAGCGCGGCCGAACAGGTCGCGACGGGGGCGCCGGTCTACGCGCCGGGCGTCCTCGAGGCCGACGACGTCGAACGGGGCTCGCTCGTCGCCTGTACCACGCCCGACGGCGCGGCCGTCTGTCTGGGCGAACTGGTCGGCGATTCCGACGCCGAATCGGGTACCGTCGTCGACCTCGAGCGCGTGCTGGTTTGAGTACCGTGTACACACCCGAACCGAAACGACACGCTTAAACGACCGACGACCATCCGTCTAAACGCACGGGACCGTGGGGTAGTGGTATCCTCTGCGGATGGGGTCCGTAGGACCCGAGTTCAATTCTCGGCGGTCCCACTTCTGTTGCGAACGAAATCGTGAGCGGCGGAACCGTGGAAAAGCCGAGAATTGAGCACGCAAGTCGCAGCGTCCGAGCGAAGCGAGGACGACCGTCTTGCATCTGTTCAATTCTCGGCGGTCCGGTTTTCACGACGCGACGAACGAGGGAGCGAAGCGACCGCTGAGACCGAGGCGTGAAAACGAGACCTGAGAGCAGTTTCGCCGCGACTGCGGTCCCACGTTCTGTTGCGAACGAAAACGCGAGTACCAGCGGGGTTCGGGAGAACGTGCCGAAAGACGGGATAATCCCGGTAAACGATCAGTAACTCGAACGGACGATCACCGCGTTCAATATTCCGGTTCGGCGTAGCGATCGGTACCGGGAGAGACGGCGCCGACCGCGTACCGCTCTCCCGAAGCAAGAATGACAGCAGAAAACCGAGAGAAGCGAGCCGCGGTGTGCGATCGCTGTCGCGCGGTCTGTGCCGTGTGGCTCCGTCCCGACGGCGAGATCGTTCCGATCAGCGCGACGACGGGGTGTGACTGTCCCGACGGGACGCTTCGCGTCGTCGACGCGCTCGGGTCGCCCCCCGAGGAGCCGTAGTCGGACGCCGTCCTCGAGAAACCGACACTCCGTCTTCGTTACAGCGCGGGCGCGTCCCGTCGTTTCGGAATCGGGGCGGCGCCGCCTGCCGGCCGGACGACCTCACTGGTAGCGTATTCGACGAGTTCACGCCCCGGAACGGTACGGTTCGAGGGGCGAGTACGCCGATCCCAGCGACGATGGTATCCGCGGGGTCGAAGCGCCGGAGTACACCGGCGACCTTATCGCCACCCCGCCGAAACGAACGGCTATGACGGTCGTCCTCGCGGGCGTCGGCGCCGACAGCACTAACCTCGGGGCGCTGGGACCGCTGTACGACGACGGACGCTTCGAGTACGTACCGATCCCGGAGAAGACTCGAGCGACCGACGAGGCGGAGACGCTCGGCTCGTGGCCGCTTCGGGGCGACGACGGCGTCGCGGCCGACCTGACCACGCGAATCGAACCCCAGCCCGTCCGCGGCGGCCGCGAGGCGGTTACCGGCGACGAACTCGAGTCCTGGCCGCTGCATCGCGATCCGAACTTCGAGGCGCTGACCTACGGGGAACACCGCACGAGCGGGTACGTCTCTCGGCTGCGCGCCCTCGAGCCCGGGGACGTCGTCGGCTTCTACGCGGGGCTCCGACGCCCCGGCGGGGACCGGGCCCACCGGTACCTGATCGGCTACGTCACGGTCGACTCGGTCGCGGTCGTCTCCCCGGAGACGCCCCCCGAGACGCGGCGGGCCGTCCTCGAGGCCCACCCCGAAAACGCCCACGCCAAGCGGGCGCGGGACGGCGAACTCTACCTCGAGAAACCGGTCGCGATCGTCGACGGTCGAGAGCCCGGAGGGCTGTTCGATCGCCACCCGATTCGGCTCAGCGACTACTACGTCCGCGAGGGCAACGTCCGGGCCCAGTACTACCTGCGCGAGGAGATCGAAACGGCCTGGAACGTGCGGGCCGGCGGCGCGAACATGATGTACAAGCCCGCCTACCGCTGCGAGCTCTCCGGCGAGGCGTTTCGCGAACTGATCGGCGTTCCCGGCGAACGGACGGCCGACGCCGCGGTCGTCGACGGCTGACTCGCGGCGGTCGGATCGATCGGTTTCATGTGCCGACGGTCCCTACGCCCCTCGCAGTGACCGACGATACGTCCTCCCGACACGACCGCGTTCGCCGCCACGCGACCCGCGGCCCGCGCAACTCGCTCGCTCACTGGCCCGACGCGCGGAACCCGCTCCGGGTCGCGATCAACTACGTCGTCGTCTGGCTCGTTCGGATCTCGCCGAGCCTGCGGTTCAAGCGCTGGCTGTTGCGTCGGCTCGGCGCCGCGGTTGGCGACGGCGTCTCCTGGGGGCTCGAGGCGACCCCGGACGTGTTCTGGCCGGAGCTGGTCACCGTCGAGGACCACGCCATCGTCGGCTACGACGCGACCCTGCTCTGTCACGAGTTCCTTCAGGAGGAGTACCGCACCGGCGAGGTCGTCGTCGGCGAGCGGGCGATGATCGGGGCGGGCGCGATCGTCCTGCCGGGCGTCGAGATCGGCGCCGGAGCGAGCGTCGCGGCGAACTCGCTGGTCACGCGGGACGTCGAACCGGGCGAAACCGTCGCGGGCGTGCCGGCCCGGCCGATGGACGGCGACTCGCTCGCCGAAGACTGATCGAACCGCGAGCGACTACAGGGACGGCCAGGCCTTCCGGGCGCGGTTCATCGACGAGACGTCGGCGATCCAGCGGGCGGCGATGGCCTTCTTCAGGTGTTTCGCGGGAACGCCGCCGAACGTGTCGACGGGAAGCGCGAGGCCGAACGCGGGCTTGACGCCGTGGGCGACGGCCTTGTCGCCGACGGAGACGACCGTCCCCTTGTCCTCGTGCTCCCAGGTCTTCAGCGGGCGGTTCTGGATGGCGCGGGTGATGTTCTCGGCGGCGACGTCCGCGGCCTGCCAGGCGGCCTGGGCCGTCGGCGGCGCGGGACGGTCGCCCTGGTCGACGATCGCCGAGTCGCCGATCGCGAAGACCCGCTCGTCGGAGGTCTGGAAGTTCGCGCCGGTGTTGACGCGGTTGTGCTCCTTCTCGAGGTCGGCCGTTTCGAGGGCGTCCCGTCCGGTGATCCCGCCCGTCCAGACGAGGACGTCGTGGGAAAGCGGCTCGCCCTCGTCGAAGTGGATCACGTCGTCGTCGGCCTCGGTGATCGGGTCGTCGGTGTGGATCTGGACGCCCGCGTCCTGGAGCAGGTCGCGAAGCGCCTGCTGGATCTCGGGGTCGTTGCCGGGGAAGATCTCCTCGAGGGCCTCGACGAGGTGGATCTCGAGGGGAGCGCGGTGGCGGTCGCGAAACTCCGCGATCTCGCCGGCGGTCTGGATGCCCGAGAGGCCGGCGCCGCCGATGACGATCTGGGCGGGGTCGCCCCGCGTGGCCTCGCGGCTGGCCTCCGTGACGGCCTCGTGGATCTCGAGGGCGTCGTCTAAGCTCTTCAGGGTCAGGGAGTGGTCCTCGAGGCCGGGAATGCCGTAGTAGGCGGTCTGACTGCCCAGCGCGACGAGGACGTAGTCGTAGTCGACGTCCTCGCCGTCGGCGAGCTCGACGACCTGCTCGTCGGTGTCGAGCCCGGTGACCTCGTCCTCGACGAACCGGGTCGAGGGCGCCGCGATCTCTTCGACCGGGATGGTGATGTCGGACTGGACGTCCGGATCCCGGATCACGCGGTGGGACTCGTGGAGCACGAGGTGGTAGTCGACGTCGGCGATCCAGGTCAGCCGCGCGTCGTCATCGAGTTCGGATTGGAGCGTGTTGACCGCACCGGCCCCGGCGTAGCCGGCGCCGAGCACGACGACGTTTTCTGTCATACCTGTCACTCCGAAACACTCCGATACAAAGGTGTTGAAACTGAAACCGCCCCGAGTACTGTTCACACGCACCGAGGTGTAGTCGGCTCAGAGGATCCGCTTGCCGAACGCGCTCGCCGTGAGGTCGGCAGCGAGCGTCGCCGTCTCGTTTCGTTCGTCGAGGATCGGGTTCACCTCGACGACGTCCATCGAGCGAACGACGTCCTCGCGCTGGTCGCGGGTCGAGACCCGCTCGAGCGCCGAGTGGGCCTCCCGGTAGGTAACCCCGCCCCGAACCGGCGTCCCGACGCCGGGGGCCGCCTTCGGGTCGAGCCAGTCCAGATCGAGGCTGACGTGGATCCCGTCGGTGCCGGCCGTCGCGATATCGAGGGCGTCCTCGACCACGGCGGTGATGCCGCGCTCGTCGATGTCGGCCATCGTGAAGGCGGTCATCTCGCTGTCGCGAACCCACTCGCGCTCGCGCTCGTCGATGCTGCGCAGGCCGACGTACGCGATCGACTCCTCGCGGAGGTTCGGCGCGTGCGCCCACTCCATTTCGGCGAACGCGCCCCGACCCAGCGCCGCGGCGAGGGGCATCCCGTGGACGTTGCCGCTCGGCGAGGATTCGGGGGTGTTGAGATCGGCGTGAGCGTCGAACCAGACCGCGCCCAGCGTCGCCGACCGCGAGGCCCCGCCCATCGACCCGACCGCGACCGAGTGGTCCCCGCCGAGGACCAGCGGAAACGCCCCCTCATCGATCGCCGCCGCGACTTCCTCGGAGAGTCGCGAACAGACGTCGCCGACCTCCCGGAGGAACTTGGCGTTTCCCTCTCGTGGCTGTGCGGCGTCCGGGTCGCGCTCCTCGGCGCGGGGGATGTGCAGGTCGCCGGCGTCGATCGGTTCGACCCCGGCGTCCTCGAGCCCGTCGGCCAGTCCCGCGTACCTGATCGCCGACGGTCCCATGTCCACGCCGCGACGGTTCGCTCCGTAGTCCATCGGCGCACCGATAATTCGAACGGTCCGTCCCATACGACGACATTCGCGGGCACGGTTTTGTTCGTGCCGGTTTACCCGGAATATCGGTGCCGATAGGTTTAGGGTTAGACGGCTCGAAACTCGAGCGAAATGATGCTGAGCGACGTGATGGAAGACTACCTCAAGGTCATCTACCAGCTCCAGCAGGGGACCGACGCCCGGATCAAGACGTCGGCGATCGCCGAGGAGTTAGACGTTACGTCGCCGACGGTCACGAGCATGCTCGAGAAACTCGAGGAGCGGGGCCTGATCGACCGCGAGAAGTACCGCGGGGTCACGCTCACTGACGAGGGCGAGACCGTCGCGCTCGAGGTCGTTCGCCACCACCGACTGCTGGAGTCGTACCTGACCGAACACCTCGATTACGACTGGTCGGAGGTCCACGAGGAGGCCGACCGCCTCGAGCACCACATCAGCGAGGACTTCGAGGCCCGCGTCGCGGCAGCACTCGAGGAGCCGACGGTCGACCCCCACGGGTCGCCGATCCCGGGCGCCGACCTCGAACCGCCGGAGCGTCCGGACGGGGAGTCGGTAACCGAGTTCGAAGAGGGCGAGGTCGTCGTCGTCGAGGAGGTCGCCGACCGCGATCCCGAGATCCTCTCGTATCTGGCCGAGCACGGGATCGAGCCCGGCGTCGAACTCGAGATCCTCGAGGTCGCACCGTTCGGGATGGTGACGGCGCGCTCGAGCGGGCGCGAGGACGCCGTGTCCCTGCCCGAATCCGTCGCCCACCACGTCCGCGTCGCACGACCGATCGACGCCGAGCAGTGAGCGACCGGTATCGAACGTCGAAGCGTCGTCGCTCAGCATCGACGTTCGATTCGCTTCACTCGAGCGCTGCGTGAGAAAGGCATATAGTTAGACACGTCTAATAGTGTTCCAATGAGACAGCGAAACGACCAGATCGAGGTGTCGTCCGATGGATGACGGGTTACCCATCCACGAACGAGTGCCACACTGGGTTCTCGCTATCGCTCCGCTCGGCGTTCTGGCCTTCGTCGTCGGTTTACTCGTCGTTACGTCTCCGTTCGGCGACATCGAGTCGATGGCGGGAGCCAGCACCGCCGACATCCTCCGGATGCTCACGATCGTCGGCTTTCTGGCGGGGGTCGTCCCCGTCGCGATCGGCATGCTCTGGTTCCCGTTCATCCGTGCGCTGGATTACCGACTCGTCCACGGGTTTCTCGCCCTCTCGGGCGGCGTGCTCGCCTTTATCGCCTTCGAGATGATCGGGGAGGTCCTCGGTTACGGCGCCGAACTCGAGAGCGCGTCGCTCGCGTCGCTCGCCGGGATCGGGGGCGTGGCCGCGACGTTCGGCATCATGTACGCGCTCAGCAAGTGGCGCCAGCGAACGGCGGCGGGCACCGAGAAGAGCGGCCTCCACGTCGCGTACCTGATCGCCGTCGCGCTCGGTCTCCACAGCATCGGCGAGGGACTGGCCATCGGGACGGCGTTCGTCCTCGGACGGGGCGAACTCGTCACGCTCCTGGTGATCGGGTTCGTCATGCACAACATCATGGAGGGGCCGACCGTCGTGGCGGCGGTCGCCCGCGACAGGACGAGCCCGCCGATTCACCACTTTGCGATCATGGGCGTGCTCGCCGGCGGCCCGGTCATCCTGGGCGGCTGGCTCGGGAGCCTCGCGGACTCGGCGCTGCTCGCGATGGTCTTCTACGCGATCGCGATCGGCGCGATCCTGCAGGTGCTGGTCGAACTCGCCGAACTCATCCGGTTCGACGCCGAAACGATCGTGACGCGTCTCAACGCTACGACGTTCGTCGTCGGCGTCGCGCTGATGTTCCTCCTGGAGGACGTCGTCGTCGAGGGATGGGTTCTGCCGGGCTAGCCCGTCGCGCCGGCACCGGGGCGCCGAATCTCGGGGACGGCGGAATGAAAACTGATTACTGCGTTGGGGACCCACCTCCAATCGAGCGAACTCCCCGGCCTACCCGTCGGGTTTAAGGAAATCAATCACGAAGATTACACCATGTCATCGATCGAACTCACTCCCAGTCAGAAGAAGATTCTCCGCGCGCTGACGAACCTGCACAAGGAATCCGAGGACGCGATCAAAGGCGAGGACATCGCCGAACAGGTAGATCGGAATCCGGGAACCATCCGCAATCAGATGCAGAGTCTGAAGGCCCTCCAGCTAGTCGAAGGTGTTCCGGGGCCGAAGGGCGGCTACAAACCGACCGCCGCCGCCTTCGAGGCGCTGGAGATCCAGCAGATGGACGATCCCGCCTCGGTTCCGATCGAACACGAAGGTGAACCGCTCGAGGACGTCATCGTCGAGGAGATCGACCTCTCGAGCGTCCACCACCCCGAGCTCTGCCGGGCCGAGATCCACATGCAGGGAACCTCCGGCGGTATCGAGGAGGGCGATTCGGTCGTCGTCGGGCCGACGCCGCTTTCGAAGCTCGTCATCGAGGGGACCCTCGACGGGCGCGACGACACGAACAACATCCTCATCCTGCGCATCGACGACATGGTCGCGCCGGCCGAGGAGCCGAACCACTGACTGACTGGGATCACCACTCAGTTCCGTTCTTAGCGCCTCTCTCGATTTCGAAGCCGAAAACGCGGCGGCCTCAGTTCTGGCTAGCGCGCTCGTTTTCGTCGGCCACGGATGCGGCCGGTAGCACGTCGACGCTCGCGACGGCGTCGCCGTCCTCGACGTCCATGACGATCACGCCCATCGTGTTCCGGCCGACGGTCGAGACCTCGTCGACCCGGGTGCGGACGATCTGACCGCGCTCGCTCATCATCACGAGGTGGTCGTCGTCGTCGACGGCCTTGACGGTCGCGACGGGACCGTTCCGGTCGTCGGTCTTGATGTCGATCAGTCCCTTCCCGTATCGCGACTGGGTGCGGTACTCCGAGAGGGACGTGCGCTTCCCGTACCCGTTCCGGGTGACGGTCAGCAGGGCTCGCTCGTCGGTCTCGTCGGTCGCAACCAGGCCGGCGACGGCGTCGCCGTCGGTGAGCTTGATCCCGTTTACTCCGCGGGCGTTCCGGCCCATCGCGCGAACCTCGTCCTCGTCGAACCGGATCGTCATCCCGCCCTCGGTCGCGATCACCAGGTCCGTCGAGCCGTCGGTGACCTCGACGTCGACCAGTTCGTCCCCCTCCTCGAGATCGGCGGCGATGATTCCCGTCGAACGGATGTTGTCGAACTCCTCGCCGGCGGTCCGTTTGACGTAGCCGTTCCGGGTGACCATCGTCACGTACTCGCCGTCGCCGAAGGCGTCGGTGTCGACGATCGCCGTGATGTCCTCGCCGGGATCGAGGTCGAGGATGTTGACCGCGGACTTCCCGCGGGCGGTGCGGCCCATCTCGGGGATCTCGTAGGTCTTGAGCTGGTACACTTTCCCCCGGTTCGTGAAACACAGCAGGTAGTCGTGGGTGTTCGCCCGGAACACCGTCGAGACGCGGTCGCCCTCCTTGACGTCCGCGCCGATGATACCCTTGCCGCCCCGACCCTGGGGATCGAACTCGTCGATCGGCATCCGCTTGACGTAGTCGTCCTCGGTCATCACGACGACGACCTCCTCCTCCGGGATGAGGTCCTCGTGAGTGACCGTCCCCTCGTCCTCGATGATCGAGGTTCGGCGCTCGTCACCGTACTCGTCTTTGATCTCGCGGAGTTCGTCTTTGATGACCGCGAGCAGTTCGGACTCGCTCTCGAGAATCTCCGTGAGCCGTTCGATCTCGGCCTGGACCTCCTCGTACTCGGACTCGATCTCGGCGGCCTCCATCGAGGTGAGACTGCCGAGTTGCATCCGGACGATGTGCTGGGCCTGCTCCTCGGAGAACCCGTAGGTCTCCTGGAGTCGCGCCTTCGCCGCGGAGCGGTCCTCGCTGTCGCGGATCAGTTCGACGACGTCCTCGGCGTTCTCGACGGCTTTCAGCCGCCCCTCGAGGATGTGGGCCCGGTCCTCGGCCTCGGCGAGGTCGTACTCGCTGCGCCGTCGCACCACTTCGCGGCGGTGGTCCACGTACTCCTCCAGGGTCTCCTTGAGCGAGAGCACCTGGGGCTGACCGTCGACCAGCGCGAGGTTGATGATGCCGAAGGTCTTCTCGAGGTGGCTCTCGAGCAGTTTGTTCTTGACGACCTCGACGTTCGCGCCGCGTTTGAGTTCGACGACGATCCGAACGCCGTCGCGGTCGGACTCGTCGCGCAGGTCGGTGATCCCCTCGAGGTCGCCCTCGTTGACGTCCTCCGCGATGCGCTCGACGATGCGGGCCTTGTTCTCCTGGAAGGGTAACTCGGTGATGACGATCCGCTCGCGGCCGCTCTTCCACTCCTCGACTTCGAACTCGGCGCGAACCCGAACCCGGCCGCGGCCGGTCTTGTACGCCGAGTAGATGGCGTCGCGGCCGACGATGTTCGCCCCCGTCGGAAAGTCCGGTCCCTTGACGTGGTCCATCAGATCCTCGACGGTCGCGTCGGGGTTCTCGATCAGTTCGACGGTCGCGTCGATCACCTCGCCTAAGTTGTGCGGCGGGATGTTCGTCGACATCCCGACGGCGATCCCCGAGGATCCGTTGACCAGCAGGTTCGGAAACGCCGCCGGCAACACGTCCGGCTCCTGGAGGCGGTCGTCGTAGTTCGCCGAGAAGTCGACGGTGTCCTTCTCGATGTCCTCGAGCAACTCCTCGGCGACGGGGGCCATCCGGGCCTCGGTGTACCGGGGTGCTGCGGCCGGATCGCCGTCCATCGAACCGAAGTTCCCCTGGCCGTCCACGAGGGGATACCGCATCGAGAAGTCCTGGGCCATCCGGACCAGGGTGTCGTAGATCGCGCTGTCGCCGTGGGGGTGGTAGTCGCCCATCGTCTCCCCGACGATCGAGGACGACTTCCGGTGGCTCGAGCCCGATGAGACGCCCAGCTCGTGCATCGCGTAGAGGATGCGCCGGTGGACGGGCTTGAGACCGTCCCTGACGTCGGGAAGGGCCCGGCCCGCGATGACGCTCATCGCGTAGTCGATGTAGCTCTGCTCCATTTCGTTCTCGATCCGGACGGAATCGACCGATGCCGCCTCGATGTCCGTCGGATCGGGTACTTCCGAACTCATGCGTGTATAGTCACCAGTAGTGTCTGCGTCGGTATCTGCGTGCGCGCGGTCGTTCGTCTCAGATGTCGATCCACTCGGCTTCCGGTGCGTGGTCCTTGATGAACTGCTTGCGCGGTTCGACCGCGTCGCCCATCAGCACGGAGAACATCTTGTCCGCCGCGGCCGCGTCCTCGACGGTGATCTGCTTTAAGATGCGATTCTCGGGGTTCATCGTCGTCTCCCAGAGCTGCTCGGGGTTCATCTCGCCCAGTCCCTTGAACCGCTGCACCTGGGAGGGGTTGCCGTCGCAGACCTCCTCGACGATCTCGTCGCGCTCGGCGTCGGTCATCGCGTCGTAGGTCTCGCCGCGGTACCGGATGCGGTACAGCGGCGGCTGGGTCGCATAGACGTACCCGCCCTCGAGCAGCGGCCGCATATGCCGGTAGAAGAAGGTCAACAGGAGCGTGCGGATGTGCGCACCGTCGACGTCGGCGTCGGTCGCCATGATGATCTTCTTGTACCGGACGTCGTCGATGTCGAACTCGTCGCCGATCCCCGCGCCGATCGCGGTGATCATGTTGCGGATCTCGTCGTTCTCGAGGATGCGGTCGAGTCGGTGCTTCTCGACGTTCAGGATCTTCCCCTTGATGGGGAGGATAGCCTGGAACTCCGGGTTCCGGGCCTGCTTGGCGCTGCCGCCGGCGGAGTCGCCCTCCGCGATGAACAGTTCGGCCTCGTCGGGATCTCGCGTCTGGCAGTCCGCCAGCTTCCCCGGCAGGGACGTCGACTCCAGGGCGGACTTCCGGCGCGTGAGTTCCTCGGCCTTCTGGGCGGCCTTGCGGGCCTTGGCGGCCTCGACGGCCTTGGCGACGATCGCCTCGGCGGTGTCGGGGTGTTCCTCGAAGTAGGTCCCCAGTTGCTCGTGCATCGCGCCCTCGACGACGCCTCGCACCTCGGAGTTACCGAGTTTCGTCTTCGTCTGGCCCTCGAACTGGGGGTCGGGGTGTTTGACCGAGATCACCGCGGTCAGTCCCTCGCGGATGTCTTCGCCCTTGAGGTTGCCGTCGACGTCGCCAAGCAGGTTCCGCTCGTTGCCGTAGTCGTTGACGACCCGCGTCAGCGCGGTCTTGAACCCGGTGAGGTGGGTACCACCCTCGCGGGTGTTGATGTTGTTCGCGAAGGCGTGAATCGAGCCCTGGAGGTCCTCGGTCGCCTGCATCGCGACCTCGACCTGGACGTTCTCGTCCTCGCCCTCGAAGTAGATGACGTCGTCGTGCATCACCGCGCGCGTCTCGTTCAAGTACTCGACGAATTCGCGGATGCCGCCCTCGTACTCGTAGGTCTCCTCGACGGCGGCGCCGTCGTCGGTCTCCTCGCGTTCGTCGCGGAGGGTGATGCGAACCCCCGAGTTGAGGAAGGCGAGCTCGCGCAGCCGGCTCGACAGCGTCGAGAAGGAGAACTCGCCGGTCTCGAAGATGTCGCCGTCGGGCCAGAACCGGATTTCGGTTCCGGTTTCCTCGTCGGGCTCCATATCGCGAACCCGTTCCATGTCGCCGACGGGTTCGCCGCCCTCGAACGCGTGGCGGAAGACGCCGCCGTCGCGTTTGACCTCGGCCTCGAGGCGCTCCGAGAGGGCGTTCACCACGGAGACGCCGACGCCGTGGAGACCGCCCGAAACCTGGTAGGACTTGTTGTCGAACTTCCCGCCGGCGTGGAGGACCGTCAGAATGACCTCGAGCGCGGGGCGGTCGTACTCGTCGTGGGTGTCGACGGGGATCCCGCGGCCGTCGTCCGCGACGAGTACCGACCCGTCCGCCTCGATGGTGACAGTGATGTCGTCGCAGTGGCCGGCGAGGGCCTCGTCGATCGAGTTGTCGACCACCTCGTAGACGAGGTGGTGAAGCCCCCGCGCGTCGGTAGAGCCGATATACATCGCTGGCCGCTTTCGTACAGCTTCCAGGCCCTCGAGGACCTGGATCTGTCCGGCGCCGTACTCGCTTTCCTGGGACATGAGAAACCTGTTTTCGGGTAGCGCCTGGCTGGGTATAAAACTTCGCGTACGCGCGCGAGCGCGACCGCCTTCGCCTGCCGGCCGGCGACTCTCCACGCTTCGGATCGGCGTGACGAATGAGGAACCGTGATCGATACGCCGTTGGCATCCGAGACGATCCCTCCGTACTCACGCTCGAACAGCTAGACACTACCGCCGGTTTCCAGTATGCAAGGCACACCTACGCGCACGGACGAGTCGACGCTCGAGGAAACCCCGTCCGGACGGTCGAACTCCGGGCACGACCGATCGGCACTGACGTCGCCGAACGCGGGACGGCCGACCGGAGTCGACGGTCGTCCCGGCGACGAACCCCTCCGTCGGCCCGGTTCTCGAGGTGGTCGCGCGTGAGTTCGGCGACGGCGTCCGACGTCGTGAAGGCGATTCCGGGGGGCGAAACGATTCACAGCGCGCTCTACCGGTACGGACTCGGCGTGTTGTTCGCCGCGAACGTCTTCGGCGCGGGGTCGGTCTACATCCTCGCCGACGCCGGCGCGAACTTCGCGTTCTCCCTGCTGTGGGTGCTCCCGCTGGCCTTCCTCATCGATATCGCGCTCCACGATATGAGCGCCAGGCTCGCGGTGACCGACGAACCCCTCGCCGACTACATCGTCGATACGCTGCCGATCGGGGGCTCCGCGCTCGTCGTCACGATATCGCTGATGTCCGCGCTGTGGGCGGTCTCGAACTACGCCGTCGCCGGCGCGGCGCTCGCGTGGCTCGTCCCGGGCCTGGACAACGTCCTCGTGGGAATCTCGCTCGCAGCCGGGTTCGGCATCGGGCTCGTTCAGCTGAAGGTCTACGATCGGATCGAGGCGGCTATCGCGGTGATGGTGTTCGCCGTCTTCGGCTCGTACGGCCTGCTTCTGGCGGGACTCGACGTTCCCTGGCAGTCGGTCGCTGCCGGCCTCCAGCCGGTGCTCGAGAGCGACATCGGCTACCTGACGACGGTCATCGCTCTCCTGGGGACGACCGTCTACTGGCCGAACTTCTTCATCCAGTCGAGCATCCAGCCGACCAAGGAGTGGACCGATCTCCGACGGTACCGCCAGGACAACGCCGTCGGGATCGCGACGACGCTGCTCATCGGGAGTTTCGTGATGATCGTCTCGGCGGTCACCCTCAGCGGGGGCGAGATGACCCTGACCGGGCCGGGCGTTCCGCTGGCGGGGATCCTCGGCCAGGGCGCGCTGATCGTATTCATGGTCGCGGTGTTTCTCGCGACGATCTCCTCGGCGACGGGAACGCTGTTCGGCGCCGGGTTCATGATCCCCCAGTCGCTCGGCCGCCGCACCGTCTTCGGCGACGTCGCCTTCCGACGGACGGTCATCGGCCTGATCGTGCTCTCGGCGAGCGTCGCGTTGCCGCTGCTCGCGTACACGGGCTTCGGCCCCGTCCAGCTGGCGATCGTCATGCCCGCCGTCAACGGCGCGATCGGACTCCCGGTGACCGTCTTCGCGCTCATCGGCGCCGTCAACGAGTTCTCCGACGTCGAGTGGTACGAGAACGCGGCGTTTCTCGCCGCGGGGATCGTCCTGTTGCTCGGCAGCGCGACGACCGTGCAGTCGCTCTACGAGACGATCGTGAACATCCTGTAAGTTACCCACGACTACAGTCGTGGGCTTCCTCCTCGAATCCTATGAGCGACCGACGGCGATAACGCCGTCCGAGAATCGATCCGTTTCGCTACCGGAAGAATCACATCCGCCGAGCTAATCGACCCGATACCGTCATGCTCGGGCTCCCGTTCGACCTCTCGCTGGTGCTGTTGCTCGTCTGTATCGCGTTCTTCTCGGGCATCGGCATCACCACCATCGGTCCGGGCGGGATCTTCGTGACAATCGCGCTGTACTCGCTGACGCCGCTTCCCGCGAGCCAGGTCGCCGGCACCGCCCACGCGACGTTCGTCGTCACCGGGCTGGTCGGCAGCGTCGCCTACCTCCACTCCGGCGAGATGAAAACCGGCGAGAGCCGGGCGATCGCGATCGTGCTCAGCCTCTCGAGCGTCCTCGGGGCGCTGCTGGGCTCCCAGATCAACCCGTTGGTCTCGCGGTCGCTGTTCGGGATCCTGCTGGGCGGCGTCGCGACGACCGTCGGCGGGGTCATCCTCTACCGCGAGCGCCGGGGGTTCACGCCGATCGTCGACGTCGATCCGCTGACTCGAGAGGGACAGGCCGCGCTCGCCGGGCTGGGGCTCGTCCTCGGCGTCGCTAGCGGTCTGCTCGGAATCGGCGGCCCCGTCCTCGCGGTGCCCGCGCTCGTGCTGGTCGGCGTCCCGATGTTGCTCGCCGTCGCGGTCGCGCAGGTGCAGTCGATCTTCATCGCGGCGTTCGCGACCGCCGGCTACGCCGTCCAGGGCGACGTCCTCCTCCCGCTGGCCGTCGTCGTCGGGACGCCGCTGCTTCTCGGGGTCGTCGTCGGCTGGAGGGTCGCCCACGTCGTCGATCCCGCGCGGCTGAAGGTCGCGCTGGGGGCCGTCCTGCTCGGCGTCGGCCCCTACCTCGCGCTGTGATCGCTCGAGCCCCGGGGTTCGAACCGGCGAGATCGCCGTCGCGGGCGGTCGTTCAGGTGGCAGACTCAAGAGCGTCCTTCCCTAGGCTCTCGATAGCATGCCACCCCGAATCCTCGTCCCGTTCGACGGCTCGGAGCCCGCGCGGGAGGCTCTCGAGTACGCGATCGGGCTGTTTCCGGACGGCGAGTTCCTCGCGTTGACGGTCGTCGACACCGACAGCGTCCCGCTGATTCCGAACGCCGCCGGCGATTCCGATCCCGGCGAGGAGATCGGAGACCTGCTCGAGGAGGCCGACGACCAGCTACAGGGCGCCGAGCGGATCGCGGCCGAACGCGAGGTTTCCCTCGAGAAACGGAGCCGGATCGGCCCGCCGGCCCGGGAGATCATCGACTGCGCCGAGGAAGGGGAGTTCGACCACGTCGTGATGGGGAGTCGCGGGCGATCGGGCGTCACGCGGCTCCTGCTCGGCAGCGTCGCGGAGGTCGTCGTCAGGCACTCGCCGGTTCCCGTCACCGTCGTCCGCTGACCCGCGGGGCCGGCGACGCGTTGGCCATTGCCGGGCCAACCCACTTCGGGGTCGCTCAGAAACCACCGGGCGAATGCTTCCGTACGTCGCGCTTGTCGGTGCGATACTCGTGGCAGCGGTCGCTCTCGAGCGCGTCTCCTACCGGGCGCTCGAGCGAAACCCCTCCGTCGCGACCGAGGAGTTTCCCGGGATCGACCGCGAACTGCTGGGGAAGTTCAGCAGCTTCGACGCCGAACTCGGCTGGGTTCCCCAGCCCAACCGGGAGAAACAGAAGGATACGGGCGACCACCTCCCCGGCGAGGAGGTCCGCAGCGTCGTCACCTACTCGACCGACGAGTACGGCAGCCGGGTCTGTCGCGCGAAAGAGCGAAACGAGGACGCCGAGGTAACGGTCTCGACGTACGGCGACTCCTACTGTTTCTGCCGGGAGGTCGACGACGACGAGACGTTCCAGCACTACCTGGCCGAGGAACTCGATACCCACGTCGCCAACTACGGCGGCGGGAACTACGGGCTCGACCAGGCGCTGATGCGACTGAAACGCCAGTACCCAGAGGAGGAAACCGACTACGTCTTCGTGGTCGTCACCGCCTCCTCGATCGCCCGGATCCTCTCGGTGTGGAAACACTACCAGGAGTTCGGCAACATCCTGGCGGTCAAACCCCGGTACACCCTCGAGGACGGCGCGCTGAAACGCATCGAGAGCCCGATCGAGGAGAAGGAGGACCTGCTCGACCTCGAGTCGAAGGCCGACGTCCTGCGGGAACACGACTTCCACTACGATCACTGGTTCGAACCGCACCACGCCTCGCGGCCCTACACCGCGGATCTGCTCGACGATACCGAGAACGTCCGCCACGCCCTCTACGAGGCGGGGATCGAACTCGAGAAACGAACCGGGCGATCCGTTCCGGGGATCGACCTCGACGACGCCAAAACCCGCACCGAGCTGCGGATGGAACGGCCCCGCGTTCGCTACCACGAGCGACTGTTCGACACCCACGAGGATCTGTTCGACGCCCTGATCGAGGAGTTCGTCGACTACGCCGACGAGCAGGGGTTCACGCCGGTGTTCGTGATGGTCCAGCAGCTCCGGTACGCGAAGTACGAGGCCGAGCACGGCCCGATCTACGGCGACCTGATGGAACGGCTCGACACCGAGTACGACGACCTCGAGACGGTCGACATGGCGACCCACCTCTCGGGCGGCGGGGACGTCGAGTCGCTGTACGTCGAGCGCGGGGAGGGCGGCCACTACAGCCCCCAGACGAACAGGAAGATCGCGCAGGTGCTGGCCGACGTCGTCGAGGACGACCGGTAACGACGGGTCCGGACCCGCCCCCCGACCGTGCAGTAACCGGGGTGTCGTTGACGGTCCTCGAGACGGTAGCCTCCGGAAATGCAACCGCTGTACCTCGCGGTCGGAACCGTCGTGCTGATCGCGGTCATCGTCGACATCATCTGGACGGCGCTGTGGGTCGACGGCGGCTCGGGCCCGCTCTCCGGACGGCTGACGACGGCCGTCTGGCGCGGCCTTCGGATACTGACGAGGGATCACCCCCGGGCGCTGAGCATCGCCGGCCCGCTGATTCTCACGCTGACGCTCTCGATGTGGATCGCGCTGCTGTGGCTCGGCTGGACGTTCCTGTTCGCTGGCGGCGACGTCGCCCTCGTCGATTCCCAGACGGGAGCGCCCGCCGACTGGACGGGGCGGCTCTACTACGTCGCCTACACCATGTTCACGAACGGGAACGGGGATTACTCGCCGACCACGGGCGTCTGGGAGATCGCGAGCTCGTTCACGACGGCGACGGGGATGGCCTTCGTCACGCTCGGCGTCTCCTACATCCTCACCGTGATCGGCGCCGTCTCCGAGAAGCGGGCGTTCGCCAACAGCGTCACCGGGCTCGGCGAGCGCAGCGAGGAGTTCGTCCGCGCTGGCTGGACCGACGAGGGGTTCGACGGGCTGGATCTCCCCGTCGAGTCGCTGGCTGCCGACCTCTCGGAGCTCGCCGATCAGCACAAGGCCTACCCGATCCTCCACTACTACCACAGCGAGAAGGGCGAACGGGCCTCGGCGATGGCCGTCCCCGTCTTCGACGAGGCCATGACGCTGTTTCGCTACGGCGTCGACGACGACGTCCAGCTCGACCCCGCCCTCGTCGAGAACGCCCGCTCGAGCACGGACAGCTACCTCGACACGCTCGAGACGGCGTTCATCGAGCCCGCCGACGAGGTGCCCCCGCGGCCCGACTTAGACCGGCTCCGGGAGGACGACATTCCGACCGTCGACGACGAGGCGTTCGAGGACGCCCTCGAGGAGCTGACCGACCGCCGACGGAACCTGCTGGGGGTCGTCCAGGCGGACGCGTGGCACTGGCCGCCGATCGACGACGGCGACTCGGTTCCCCGACCCGACGACGCGGCCGAGGAGAACGACTCGCGGTAGTCCACTTTCACTCCGGTAGCGTGCGGCTTTTACCCCCGCCGTTAGTACAGGGAGACGATGACGTCGTTCCAGTCGACGCTCGGCGAGGAGTCGGGGATCGCCGAGGAGCTGGCCGAGAGCCAGCAAGCGATCTCCATCGCCGAGTTCTTCGAGAAGAACAAGCACATGCTCGGCTTCGACAGCGGCGCTCGGGGCCTGGTCACGGCCGTCAAGGAGGCCGTCGACAACGCCCTCGACGCCGCCGAGGAGGCCGGTATTCTGCCGGACATCTACGTCGAGATCCAGGAGTCGGGCGACTACTACACGCTGATCGTCGAGGACAACGGCCCCGGGCTCACGAAGGAGTCGCTTCCGAAGGTCTTCGGCAAGCTGCTCTACGGCTCTCGCTTTCACGCCCGCGAACAGTCCCGCGGCCAGCAGGGGATCGGCATCTCCGCGGCCGTGCTGTACTCCCAGCTGACCAGCGGGAAACCCGCGAAGATCACCAGCCGAACCCAGGGCTCGAGCGAGGCGGAGTACTTCGAACTCATCGTCGACACCGACGAGAACGAACCCGAGATCAGCGTCGAGGAGACCACCAGCTGGGACCGCCCCCACGGCACCCGCATCGAACTCGAGATGGAGGGGAACATGCGCGCCCGCCAGCAGCTCCACGACTACGTCAAGCACACGGCGGTCGTCAACCCCCACGCCCGCCTCGAACTCGAGGAGCCCAACGCTCACTTCAAGTTCGAGCGCGGGACCGACCAGCTCCCCGAGGAGACCGAGGAGATCCGACCTCACCCCCACGGGGTCGAGCTCGGAACGGTCATCAAGATGCTCTCGGCGACGGACTCGCAGACGATTTCGGGCTTTCTCCAGGAGGAGTTCACCCGCGTCGGCAAGAAGACCGCCGACTCGGTGATCGACGCGTTCCGGGACCGTCACTACGGCCGTGAGATGCGCTGGACGCCGCCCGCGGCCGACGAGGGGATCGACCTGCAGGCGGCGGTATCGGACGCCACCGCGAACAAGGGTCCCGACGCGACGGCCGCGTTCGCCGACGCCATCGCCGACGCCGTCGCGGACCGCGAGCGGATCGCCCACCACGAACTGCTCGCACTCGTCGCCGAGGCGGCCGACGACGTCGCGGGCGAGCACGGGACCGTCTTCGGCGAGACGGTCCGGGAAAACGCCGCGGACGCGGTCTGGAACGCGCTGACGGACGCGCCCGAGGAGGCCGTCGACCCCGACGAGGACGCCGTCGCGGAGTCCCGGCTCGTCGCGGACTGTTACGAACTCGCCGACGCCGCGACGAGCACCCGCAAGGACGACGACGTGATCCACGGCTTCGCGAGCCGGCTCGCAGCCAAGTTCGAGGACGAGGACGACGACCGCCACCGCCTCACCCGTCGGCGGCTCCGCGAGCACGTCGACCGCGCGGCCGACCTCACCGAGGAGTACGACGAGGTCTCCTTCGGCGACACCGCCCGCGAGAACGTCACCGACGCCGTCTGGGACGTGATGGTGACCGTCCCCGACGACCCGCCGCTGGTGCGGGAACTCGCGGGCGACCGCGACGCGACCAGCGACCTCGTCGACGCGATGCGAGCGACCGACATCATGGCGCCGCCGACGCGGTGTCTCTCGCCGATCACCGACGACCTCATCCGCGCGGGCCTCGAGAAGGAGTTCGACGCCGACTTCTACGCTGCGGCGACCCGGGACGCCGAGGTCCACTCCGGCGATCCGTTCATCGTCGAGGCCGGGATCGCCTACGGCGGCGAGATCCCCGCCGAGGGCGGCGCCGACGTCCTTCGGTTTGCCAACCGCGTCCCGCTGGTCTACCAGCGCGGCGCCTGCGCGACCACCGACGTCGTCAAGTCCATCGGCTGGCGCAACTACGGGCTCGACCAGCCCGGCGGTTCGGGGCTGCCCAACGGCCCCGCCGTCATCATGGTCCACGTCGCCTCGACGAACGTTCCCTTTACCAGCGAGTCGAAAGACGCCATCGCCAACGTGCCCGCGATCGAGGACGAGATCGAGCTGGCGATCCGGGAGGCGGCTCGCGAACTCAAGAGCTTCCTGAACAAGCGCCGCTCGATGGAAAAGCGCCGGAAGAAACAGAACGTCCTCGGGAAGATCCTGCCGGAGATGGCCGAAAAGGTCGCGGAGGTCACCGACCGCGAGGAACCCGAGATCGACGACGCGGTCGCCCGCATCATGAACAACGTCCTCGTCGAACGCCGTTGCGAGGCCAACGGCGACGGCCAGTCCGTCTCCCTGGTCGTCGAGAACCACTCGAGCACGAACGAGAGCCTCGAGATCACCGACATCGTCTCCGCGGAACCGCGCAACCTCTCCGAGGGCGCGACCGCCGTCGAGATGGACGGCGAGTGGTTCGTCAAGTGGGAACCCGAAGTATCGAGCGAGGACGAGGCCGTCCTCGAGTACGAGATCGCCGACGACGCCGCGTTCGACCTCGACGTGAAAGGCGTCGAAGGCGCGAAACTCACCGTCAACCAATGAGCGCAGACACCGACCAGCAGGCGAAAGAACAGCTGCTCGATCTCGCCGCGCAGTTCTACGACCAGTTCGAGCTGGGCGAGATCCCACACATGTCCGTCCCGACGCGGACCAAGAGCAACATCGAGTACGACGAACAGAAGGACGTCTGGGTGTACGGCGACCGGGAGTCG
>NZ_AOIA01000113.1 GCF_000337695.1 Natronococcus jeotgali DSM 18795 | reverse complement strand
ACGACCTCCTTTAATAGGCGAACAACCTCACCCTTGCCCGCTTCTGCACGGGCAGGATGGAGGGAACCGACATCGAGGTAGCAAGCCACCCGGTCGATATGTGCTCTTGCGGGTGACGACTCTGTTATCCCTAAGGTAGCTTTTCTGTCAGCAATTGGCCGCATCAAGCAGCCTAATTGGTTCGCTAGACCACGCTTTCGCGTCAGCGTCCGTCGTTGTGCCGGACACTGTCAGACTTCCGTATGCTCTTGCGCTCTTTCCCGCGTCTCCGACGCGGGTGAGGAAACCTTGGGGCGCGCTCGATATCTTTTCAAGCGCGTACCGCCCCA
>NZ_AOIA01000112.1 GCF_000337695.1 Natronococcus jeotgali DSM 18795 | reverse complement strand
CTCCGACTCGTCGTGGCCATTACCAACTACGAGCGAGGAAATAATCCGGGCTGTGAGAAGCTATGAGATGGATTCTATGACAGGCTCTAGCAGTGCAACACGAAGGAGGATCGCCTTGATGAAGATGGCTCCTCGGTGGACACTCGCTAGGCACCCACCCCACGTTTCCGTCGTAACCGAAGATAGATAGCCGCGAACCCCATAGAATAATCCACCAGAACACATAGTTTAAAGTAGGTAGGGTGAGAAGCCCCCAGTAAGTATACTTCGTTCAAAGAGTGAACGGAAGGATTTTCGTTCACTCAGAGGAAATCTCCTTTCGAGAGGATTGCTGTGACCGTTTATGAACGGTCGTTACTAGGGCTCTTGTCACGGTTTCGGATTTTGAATGGTCCCTTCAAATGGAATCCTTTCTCGAGATAAATTACGACGGAAACGTGGGGTGTGTGGGTTCCCCTTTCAAAAACTCTCATCCCCACGCTGTCCCCCGAATGTTTCCTTCTTCGTCGGAAACACGGTTCAACTATCAATAAAGTGAACTCGAGGCTATACGGCATATCAACGGCAGGTTCGGGAGAGAAACGTCGGAAACGTGGGGGGGCTCTCTCCAGCAGATTTATATCCCTACCGTTCACACCGTGTGATATTCAATGACGTTCGATTCTTCATCAGGTTCTGTGGACGACCCACTCTTTGAATCCGGGCATCGCATCTTCGCGAACAAGGATCTCCTGAAAATCGGTCACGTTCCTGGTGCCGATCGGATCGTCGGTCGGGACGAGGAGATATCGAAACTAGCAAAACGACTCAACGGGGCCGTTCACGGATATTCTCCGGAGAACGTGATGATCTACGGAAAGACAGGAACTGGAAAATCACTCGTCTCAAAACACGTCTGTCAACGTGCTCAAAATGCTGCCCAGGACGGTACCGATATCGGGATCGCCTACATCGACTGTGCAGAAGACAATACTGAGACTCAGGCTATTTCTTCACTTACAACAAAGTTGAACGATGAATCAACTACCAATATTTCAGTTCCACATACTGGTCTTAGTACGTCGAAATACTACAAACTCCTCTGGAAGACGCTTGATGCCCAATTCGATTCTGTGATCATCATCTTGGATGAGATTGACTTGATGGACGACGATAGCGTGCTGATGAAACTCTCACGCGCTGAGGAGGCAGGCAAAATCGACTGTAGCATCGGTGTCATCGCGATCAGCAATAAGATTCAGTACGTCGATAACGTGAACGAGCGAGTGAAAAGCAGCTTTCAGCACAAGGAGCTGTTCTTCAAACCGTATGATGCAAACCAGCTTCGTGAAATCATGTACAATCGTGAGGACGCCTTTCAGGACGACATCCTGACTGAAGACGTGATCCCACTCTCAGCGGCCTTCGCAGCTCAAGAACACGGCGATGCTCGGAAGGCAATCGATATCCTTCGCCATGCCGGGGAAGTTGCCTACGAAGCCGGTGCAGAACAAGTGAGGGAGGAACATGTCCGCCAATCTCAGCAACACGCGGAAAAAGACCGGTTCAGAGAACTTGTAAACGGCGCACCTACACAGGCAAAGGCTACGTTGCTCGCGCTAACGGAACTGGCCCTTAATTCCAATGATGATGCCTTCCTGACGAGCCGCGTGTATGACCAGTATGAACAGATCTGCCATCACCTAGATATGGATATCCTTTCCGTCCGACGGTTCCGAGACATCCTGAAAGAACAAGCGTTCCTCGGTGTTGTCGAAATTGAAAAGATCAACAAGGGGAGTGCGGGCGGGATTCATCTCCAAAACCGTCTCATCGAAGATCCCCAAGTCGTCCGCGAAACGATTCTTGAGGACAGTCGCATGCAGGACTGGATACGTGAGTAAATCCCCTCCAGATGGGTGGAGTGAACGACGGAAATCTGGGGGGGGTATGAGGAGACGACGGAAACAACGGAAACGAGGGGGGTTGAAAACCCCGTCGGAAACATAGGGTTGGATCAAAACGACGGAAGCCTGGGGTGGGATGTAAGGGAACAACGGAAACGACGGAAACAAGGGGGGGGGGAGTTGAAAACCATGTTGGAAACACGGAGGCGGATCGAAACGACGGAAATCTGGGGTGGGGCGTGAGGAAACGACAGAAACGACGGAAACGACGGAAACGAGGGGGGTTGAAAATTACGTCGGAAACATGGGGTTGGATCGAAACGACGGAAATCTGGAGTGTGATGTAGGTTCGCTATTATATCTGAACAATTCTTGGTTAACCAACATCGTTGAGCTTTTCAATGAGAATGAGACCGCTAGTATCTCAATACAGATTGAGACTTCAGTGTAGATGGCCGGTCCGTCGTGTGTGTCTCATTGGTGGTTGGAAATGCCAACGTTGAGGTTTTCATTGAGAAAGAGGTGAGCACTATCCCAAAACAGAGTGGAATTCCAGTTTGGATAGTCAGTTCGCCGTGCGTATCTCATTCGTGACAGGAAACGTCAACGACGTTGGTTAAGATCAGCCATTCTTGAGGCGTCGTCCTGGAGTTCGGCTCAGTCGTCGGCACTCTCCTCGAGATTATCGACCGGGACGCCGGTGAGCCACCATTTCGCTCGAATGAGCGCACCGGCTTGATCAAGCAGCCGCTCACGACGCTCACGGTAGCGTTCGAGCTCTCTCTGTTCGTCGACGTACTCAACTAACTCACTCGGCTCTGCACGTTTAAGTTGGGGCGTGCTGTAGGCGGCGTCAAGGGCTGATGCTGCCGATAACAGATTTCCTGTCGTGTACTGACCCGCTGGATGAGTTCGATTCGCTGTCGTATCACCAGACACATCACGCCAAAACGTACGTGACAGGTCTTGCTGCGGCCCGCAGCAAGACCGTGACTGGGATCGCACGAGAGGTACTTCCAGCAGGAAGTGACCGAGCGCTCAACAAGTTCCTCACCGAGTACGACTGGGACGAAGACCAGCTCAACCACGAGCGGTTAGAGGAACTGCAAAAACACGGTGAGACGCGGTGGTCACAGGATGGCTACATCGTCATCGACGATTCGGTGTTCCAGCGAACCGGGAAGGAACTTCCCGGTGCTGGGGAGTTCTACGATCATACCGAAGGAGAGCCTGTCTGGGGACAGGATCTCGTTTACTCGTTCTACACCGACGACAAAACGTCGTATCCGCTCGTGTTTCGCCAGTACGAGAAAGCCGACGACGAGGATCAGGATGACGCAGACGAGACGAAGTACGATCTGTCCCGGGAGATGGTCACGGAACTGGAAGAAGAGGTAGGTGTGCCTGCGGACACCTACCTCTTCGATTCGTGGTTTGCACACGACTCGGAGTTGATCAAACACGTCGAATCATACGGCAAGGACTGGATCGGGCCGCTTCGGAGCAACCGGAAAGTGACCTACGCAAACCAGGAGATGCGCGTCGATGCGCTGGAAGAGCGCATCGACAAGGAAGAACGGGAGATTGACGAGGAAACGTACAAGATCTGGACGAAGACGCTGCCTGTGTCGAAGTTGGGCGAGGTTCGGCTGGTGATCGCTGAGAAAGTGACTGACGACGAGGAGGAGAACCCGATCAAGTACCTTGCGACAAACAAGATCGACGCGCCTTCAGCCCATATCATTCGGAGCTATTCCTACAGATGGCGAATAGAGACGTTCTTCGAGGACTCGAAGCAGGATTTGGGCCTGGGAGACTGCGAGATGCGTGATTCTGACGGTGCCAGTCGTCACTGGCACCTCCAGATGCTCACCTACAGCCTCCTTCGTCTTGGTCCGGAATCGAGCGTCTCGGAGCGACTCGTCTCGAAAGCCTCGTCGCTCCGAGCACAGCTCGAACACGGCCTCAAAGAGGCGATCTACAACATGTTCTCGTGGGTCCGCGACCAGCCAGACCGCGATCTTGATGGACTGATGGAGGAAATCGACCACCTCTTCCTCCATTCTGACGGGAGCTTATAAACGTGCAGAGCCGAGTAACTCAGTAACCTCGTCGACCCGTTCGTTCGTCGCGGTGAGCTTTCGCTCGAGACGGTCCCGTTCTTGCTGGAGCTCGTCGACCCGTTCGGTGAGCAGTTCATACTCAGTGATGAAATGTCTCACCGCCTCGCTCTTTGATTCATACTCGCCGCCGTCCCCCGTTTTTTCCTCGAGAAGTTCGGCTTGCTCCTCGGTGATCGTAACTGTCAGGCGTGGCACCGGTGATTCTCCTCACCGTCCGTAAGAAGTCGCTCATACAAGTGGTTCAGTCAGACGCTCGGCTGACGCAGAGCTATATCTCACGAAAAGTGACTCAGCGCTTAGAATTGCGGGGCCCACAACCCTGACCGAATCCATGGCATTGAATTTGTCTTGAGCGGGGCCCCGCAACAGGATGTTGCCAGCGTGTTTGTAAAAACCTTCGCAAGAAGATGGTGCGATCAAGTATTTTCTATGTTCGGTAATTTTTAATCCCAGATCGAAAGACGCCACCGAGAGAGAAGTACCGAACACGATCAAGCTGCGAACCTTGGAACCCTTCTTTCGCCAGAAAAGATCTAACCGATTGGTGCTGCCAGACGGGCTCAAAGACAATCGGCTGTGGGAGCTGTCTCAATCGATCGACCGGGTGCGACGATCTATTAAACGTCGCTCAAAAAGGAGGAGTTCAGCGGGACGCCCAACCGAAGAACAGCCAGACGTCGCCGTGCTTGCCTTTGAGATCCTTCCGTTCGCGATACCG
The DNA here is from genome assembly GCF_000337695.1 of Natronococcus jeotgali DSM 18795. Taxonomy (GTDB): domain Archaea; phylum Halobacteriota; class Halobacteria; order Halobacteriales; family Natrialbaceae; genus Natronococcus; species Natronococcus jeotgali. The sequence continues at coordinate 6,974 of NZ_AOIA01000112.1, read as the reverse complement.
TTTTGCTTCGATCGTGCCCGAACAGTTGATTACTCCGGAGGGACCCCGCTTGCTCTGTATCCGCTTGTCCCCTTCTTCGATTAGTTCGCGTGCGACAGTACGTTTCTGCCGGTCTTTGTGCTCACATTCGGGTATTACCTCGAACGTATCTTTCTCAGCGATCGTACCGGTATAGCCGCCGTGTCCGTGCATATTCCGAGCGTCCTCGACAGCCTTCGAGAACGCTTCTTCGACGGTTTTCCCGAACGCCAGCGTCTCGAACGTCACAGCTCCCATCAGAATCCCCCCGTTATACGCTCGTGGGCGGCGCTTTCGACGGTTTGATTCAAATTGGTGTTGTAATTTTGAGTGCTTGTCATAAAAGGACCTCCGCTAGAGCACCATCTGGCGGAACTGCCCTTCGGTGCAGCCGGGGTCGTCGATGCGGATTGGAGCGCGATCGGGATCGGGCGCCGGCGTACGGTTCTCGTCGATCATTCGCCGCTCATAGAGCTTCTGTATGACCTTCTCGTGCTGCCGGTCGGCTGGCCGTTCGGGTGCCGTCACGGCGCGGGCTTCGGCAACGACAGGTCGCTGGTCACTCTCGGCGGCGCTCTCAAAACAGAGCGACATGGATCTATTCGCTGTCGCTCTGGTTGCTCGATCGGCGTTCGGCCATGGTGTCCTCGACTATCTCGAGGAACTGCTCGCGGTCCTCCTCGATCTCCTCGATCGAGTTCCGCCCGAGCGTGGCCTTGACGCGGTCCTCGTCGCGAGTACCGTCACCGCGCTTGCTCTGCACCTGAAGCGTGCAGAACCCGTCTTCGTTCTCGGTCAATTCGGTCTGGAGGTCGTCTTTCCGTGCCATGGATCAGTCAGGGAATGCCTCCCTGTACCCATATATTGTATGGGAAGTATATTAAAACTACCGATTCTCTTCAGTCGCCGCGCTCGGGTGTCGCTAGACGTCAGGTGTCAGCGTCCCATCTTGTGAAAACGACTCGTCGCAGCCAGTGGTGAGCTCGTAGGCGAGCATTCGGGCAGTCGCTTCGGCGAAGCCGGCGCGTACAGTCGTCGAATCGGTACCTTCAGGGAGCGGACAACGGTGTTGAGACCACCGCTTGTCCGCCAGCTTGTTGTTTCGCACGGCGTTCTCTGGCGTGCTGATGTCGAACGAATCAATCAGAGGTCGGTCGGAGTCGTCAGCGATCGACTCCTGGAGCGCACCGATCAGCTCGGTCGACGTCCCGACACCGAGACCGTGGAGGTCGACGTCGTAGCCGAGAACCTTCCGGGCCTCGCGGAAGTAGCGAACTTGAACGGCACCGCGGGCGTCGCGAAGGCCACCGACCGCGACCGTTCCGACGTCGTCCTCTCGTCGGGCGTAGTGGCGGCACTGTCCGCGAAAACTCGAGAGGTCGTGTGTCGAAAGCACTGGGATCGGTTCGGCGTCACACTTGTGGCGCCGCCAGAGCGATAGGAACCGGCCGTGTGCGTCGAGCGCTGTCCGGGGCTCGTCAGGGTAGTCCTTCGAGACGACGTAGTCGGCGTCGACTGCGTGGGCGGCCTCGAGGACGTCGCCGACCGGATAGTACGGATCCGAGTAGACTGAGTCGACGATCAGCGTCTCACAGCTCTCACGAAGGCCAGGCCGGTCGGCTTCATTCGCAGCGACGAGACGCCACGGCCATGAATACCGGTCGCAGACGCCGGCCACGTAGACGTCGATCGGACACTGCTCAAGCAACCGCTCGCGGGCGGTGATCTCTCGAGCGTACCGGGCAGGGACCTCCACCGTCTCACTCGCCCCATTCACCTCTCGAGACCGCGAGCTCGCACGCTGTTGGGTGTTGGGTTGCATAAACTGAGGATTAGTGTAGCGCCGCCGCGGCTAGAGCCGAAGAGTTTCGGTCTCGACCCCAGCGCCGGCACCGTTGAATATTTCAACCTGCTCACGACAGGCGCGACAACCGTACAGCGTTCCGTCGTTCGCGGCGAAAACGCGTCGATAGTCATCGGTGACGTGTGCGCCGCAGTTATCGCATTCCGGCATCGTCAGTCCCTCTGCGTGACGTGCTCGCCGAGGTCGGGGTCAATCGCCCTCTCGTCGACGCCGGCCGGGATCGAACGGTCGCCGGTAGCGTAGCGGGCCCGCTTCTCGTGCTTACATTCTTCCTTAGGACCGAGGTTGTACGTCGCGTCGGGGCAGTCACAGGTGCCTTCGCGAAGGTCGACCGTGTACTGACTTTCCGTAATAACGATGTACATATCGTCAGCGTCGCGGACATGGTCGATGTCCTCGAGGACGGTCATGTACTCAGTCAGGGCGCGAACGTCCCGGTTGTCAATGTCCGTGATCGTCGGTTCGTTCGTCGATTCGCCGCTGTTTTGCGTTGCGATTTCGGGTGCCATGGATTCAGTCAGGGAGTGTGTCTCCCCGTACCCATATATTGTATGGGATATATATTAAAAGTACCGGTCTGCCACAGGACGCGAGCGATCCGATACCTTTATTGCGTTTCCCATACAATATATGGGTACAGGAAAACACTTCCTGACCGAATCCATGGCACTTGCAGAACCCAACGCGGAAACGGAAGCCGAGACCGAGAACCGAAGCCTTGCGAGCGAGGTGGAGATGATCGACCGCGAAACGATCGAGACGATGTACGACGAACCTAGCGACGCGCAGGCTGATAGAAAGACGCGCTTCGTCGCCGTTGCCCGGACGCTCGAGTCCGAAGACACCGGCTTGCTGCCGGCTCAGACGGTCGTGCTCTACGCCGACACCGGCGCAAACGTCGCCTTCGAGCGCTGGTTCCCGCTCCCGCTCGAGTGGGAAGCCGTTCCCCGATCAGTCGTTGTTTCGCAGAATCAGGAGTTCAAGCCACTATCTGACGGCCTGAAGGCCACTGCGGAGCAGGTCGTTGAACTCTACGACGGCGTTGAAGTCCACACGGACGAAAGCGTGGATTGGCGGGTCGTCGAAGAGGAATAGACGGCCACCAACCATGTCCACGGAACAGTTATCACTTGCTGATGCATTCGAGGCCGCTGCCGATAGCGAGACGACCGACAGCCGCGGCGCGGGTGATAGTGAGACCGGGCCCGAGACCGAGCCGGAGCTGCGAACTCGGGCGGCATCGCACGCTGCCGACGTCGCCGGCGAGCACTTCCCCGAGCTGCCGGTCGAATCGATCGATTGGGAGACGTCGACGCGAATGCAGCGCTCGGCGGGAAAGGCCGGCTACAATCGAGCGACTGGCCAGATCACAATCCGACTCTCGTGGGACGCATACCGCGAGTACGGCTGGCAGAAGTTCGCCCGGACAGTCCGCCACGAACTGATCCACGCCTACCAATTCCACGAGCACGGCGAAGCCGACCACGGCCCGACGTTCACCCGCTGGGTCGACCCACTCGACACCGATCGTCACTGCGAACGCTTTGCCGACCCGGAATACTGGATCATCTGCACTGACTGCGAGAAGCGCGACCCGCGCTACCAGCGCTCGAAGATCGTCAAGAATCCCGGTGACTATCACTGCCAGTGTGGCAGCGATCTGCGGGTTGAGGACGCCTGACCTAGCGCGTCCGCCCGTTCCCGATCGGTGGTTTTATGCCTCTTCCAATACATTATATTGATGTAGGGAGACACACTCCCTGACTGAATCCATGGCACCCGAAATTGAGATTCGAGACGTTGCGGAAACGGCCGAAGAGGCCCGCGTCATCGCGGGCTACGAGCGCAACGCACCCGACCACGACTTCGCCTTCGAACATGGTCAGCAGCACTCCCAGCTGCTTGATACCGCCGGCGACGTCGAGCCGGAGATCGCCGTTGAACTCGAGCGTAAGCGCGACCGCTGCTATCACATCCTTTCGCTGCGGCGCGGGCCCAACCCACGCGAGCAGCGCAACCAGACCGAGTACCGCGTCGACGGCCAGGCTGTCGGATCGGCACCGGCGGAGGGGCTCTGAGGATGCAGAGTGCCACCCACGACGATCCCGACGGTGTCCACGAGAACGAAGAGGTGACGGCACTTCCACGTGCGTTCGTCGTCGAAGCCTCCGGGCCCGCGACGATCGTTCGCGATTGCGGTGGCGTCACCGAGCGGACGGAAGGCGAGATCTCGATCACGCACCAGATCGAGACCCTCGAGGAGTTTGGCGAGTTCTGGAACCTTCGAAACAAGCGCTTCCCGAAGCAGGACGCGATCAACAAGCTTGTCGGGGAGCTCGAGGACGGCGATGTTTGCTACGAGGAAGAACCCGATGAGTGGGACGTCCTGATCGACGGCCACGTGCAGGCGTTCTACGGGCTCGCCAAGACGATCGTCGAGTTCGACGGCGATCCCGATCTGTTCGATGCACCGAATCAGCGCTATTGGGACCGCGTCGCGAACAACATCGGCCACGACGTCGACGAACTTGTCCAAGACTTCGCAAAGGACCTGAAGAGCAGCAAGCTGTGGGGCCCCGGCGCGCGACTCGCCGAGCTCACGGTCAAGCACGCGAACCGCGACGACTTAGTGGCCCACACCGAGGCGCTGTTCGAGGAGGTCGAAGGCTGATGTCCGGCTACTACGTGCTGCTGATCAACGAGACCGCCAACGTGTCCTCTCAACTTGGCCCATACAGCTGGCACACCGCTAGCGGCGTCGCAGCGCGAGCGGGCCGGGGCGAAGACATCACCGCCGGCGTGATCGGTCGGCGAGACGGGGGTCCCGTGTAGTCATAGAGACACCAAACTGATGCCTGTTCATTGTCGGAGTGACGTCACTCCGACGCCTGGTGGACGTTACCGGTGTCGTGGCGGGCGGCGTCCTCGCGGCGCTGTCGCCGTTCGATTCGGCGCACCGGCTTCTGGTTAACGGCCTCCTTGCCTCAAGGCCGCGCAACACGGATCCATGGCACAGGCACAATCTAACTCCATGACTGAAGACGAGAAAGTCGACATTCGAGAGGTTCAGTCCGCTAAACTCCGAAAGGCGAAGGGATCAATCGTTGTCCGGGCCACGAACGCGATCCGTGCAGCCGGTCTCAAGGACGGCTCGTTCCGGTTCGATCCGTATGCCGTGGAGGAGATCGGTATGGTCCCGGCGATCGGAACGGAAGAGCGGATCGACGGACGGACAGACCCGCTCGCAAGTTCGATTCGGTTCGAAGGCGACGGGAGCGTGATGATGCTCACCGTCCCGCGAGAGGTCCTCGAAGCGCTTGAGATTGATCCCGACGACATCGACTGGGACAACCCACCCGAGCTAAACGTATGGGCCGGCGATCGACTGATCGCCTTTGAGCGACCCGACGAAAGAACGGTCCAGGTCGACCGTGGCGAAGACTCGAAGGACTAAGACCATCTACCGGCGAAAGAAATTCGTCGGCCTCGACCAGCCGATAGACGTCAACGGCGTCGTTCGCTGATCACTGCTACCTTTTTCAAAGGCAGTGTGTGGCTACGAGCTGTCGTAAGTATCCTTATTAGTAGTTGGTAGCACGGTTCCTTTATTCAGAATGTCGTGTGAAACCCGCGTTACGTATAGGTCAAGCATATATTGGTTAGGGAAATAACGTTATCAGACGGGGAGTTTTATTTGAGCGTAGAGATGGATTCTTATCCCAAATTTATCCTCGTTGCTGCAACAAGCTTGCTGATTGGAATTCCCCTTTGGCTGGCTGTCTTCTCCCCNGTAGAGATGGATTCTTATCCCAAATTTATCCTCGTTGCTGCAACAAGCTTGCTGATTGGAATTCCCCTTTGGCTGGCTGTCTTCTCCCCTGAGTTACTCTCTGTCGAGTTGTTTACTAGCGTCGGATTCTGGATTCCTATTGTTATCCTACTCCTTGTAATGCTATTCGGATTTTGGATAGGCCAACAGTCGAAATTCACGTAATTCGTTCTTCTAGGGAGTCGTTCAATATGCATANTACTCCTTGTAATGCTATTCGGATTTTGGATAGGCCAACAGTCGAAATTCACGTAATTCGTTCTTCTAGGGAGTCGTTCAATATGCATATCTACGGCTCTGTTGAAATCCTCAGAGAGTTACAGGTTTGAGTAGTAGTGTGACCGAATGCAGGCCCTCCCAAAGTCGCAGTTGCTTCGGTTCGTTGAGCAGGCGTATCACTTGGCTCGGCGAGCTGTTGCTCGCTACTCTTCGAAGTTCTCGAAACAGCGGTACACACTTCACCAGCACATTGTCTTGCTCTGTCTCAAGGTACGAAAGAATACGACGTACCGAACCCTGCTTGACGAGCTTATCGAGATGCCTCGGATTCGGAGAGCCATCGAACTGGTGGAGCTTCCTTCCCCTTCGACGTTGTGTAAGGCGTTCAATCGACTCGATATGGCGGTTTGGCGCGTCCTGCTCAACCTCTCGGTCACACTCCTCCCGACCAACGGTGTTGTCGGGATCGACGCTTCCGGATTTGACCGAAGTCATGCCTCGAAACACTATACAGAGCGGACGAAGCTGACGATTCAGCAGTTGAAAGTCACGCTCCTCGTAGACACGAGGTCCAACGCAATCATCGACTTATATGTGACGACGACCCGAAAACATGACTCGCAAATTGCGCCGTCGCTCATCAAGCGAAATACCGGTGAAGTAGCGGTTCTCCTTGGCGACAAGGGATACGACGACCAGAAAATCAGACGACTTGCCCGTCACCACGAGGTTCGCCCACTGATCAAGCATCGTGAGTTTACATCGCTCCACAAGGCATGGAACGCACGCTTAGACGGTGCTCTCTACGGTCAGCGGAGTCAATCCGAGACTGTAAACTCAACGCTCAAACGGAAATACGGTGCGTTCGTCCGCTCACGACGATGGTGGAAGCAATTCCGTGAACTCAATATTGCTTGTCTCGTTCATAATCTTGATCGGTCACTTTGAATGATTCAGAGCCTGTCATAGAATCCATCTCATAGCTTCTCACAGCCCGGATTATTTCCTCGCTCGTAGTTGGTAATGGCCACGACGAGTCGGAGA
>NZ_AOIA01000111.1 GCF_000337695.1 Natronococcus jeotgali DSM 18795 | reverse complement strand
CGAATCCACATCTTGCAGGGTTGCGGTTGTGCTGGACACACTTTCCGCACTCTGCTGCTTCGTACGTGACGCTTTCTATGACAGGCTCTGATTCAAGAAAGGAAGTAGCGCGATAGTTAGTGCCAAGAATTCAATGGGATATAGCTTTTAAACTCCCCAACAACGTGCTATAGATAATGCCTGAGCAATCCTCCAAACGCGAGTCACTCGGTTCGCGTATCCTGTTCTTGATCGCTGGTATAGCTGTCGGAGTTCTACTGGAAATATTGAACATTGGTGGTATATGGGCCGTCCCCGTTGGGATTCTTGCACTCATTCTATTCGGTGAGACCTACCTCTTTTTAACAGAAAATTGGTCATCAGGTCAATAAGTATCCCTCATTGACCAGCGGTTTTGTTCAGAATATGTCTAAGTAATAGCATTTCAACACCTATGAGAATCCTGCGACTGACCAAACCACGGATCGTCTAATAGCTGTTTCGTCGTCGATAGTGGCCGGCACGTGTTGGTGACGTAGAACCGCACGACGTCGCTACAATTGAGTGGAAACAGCCCTCAGGCGGAGGTTATCTTGAAAGCGGTAGCAGTTGCTAACAGTGGGCGAATGCCCTGCTGAGTGGCACCGCGATGGTGCCACTCAGCGACTATGCTGTTGGTGGATCGTAGACTTCCTCACGGCTGAGCATGTGAAACATTGCAACGAGCATTTTCCGAGCTGTTGCAACGATTGCGATATTGTGATTCTTCCGCTNTAGAACTGTCCTAGGTAGTCGTCGAACCGTACAGCCACGTTGGCACACTGAACGAGGGCCCAGCGCAACGGCGCTGAGCCCTCTTTCGAGATTCCACCACGAACTTCTTTGTCGCCAGATTGCCGAATGGATGGATCAAGCCCAGCGTAGCTAATAACCTTCTTTGCGCTGCTAAACCGGTTGATCTCGCCAAGTTCAGACGTGATCAGCAGCGACGTGAAATAACTTACACCTGGGATGGTCATGAGCAGCTGCGCGTCGTGACGCGCAGCGGCGGTGTCTTCGATACGCTTGTCGAGTTTCGTAATCTGTTCGTGTAGCGTATCAATCACCGCGAGATGTGCCTCAAGAACCGCTCGATCGACCTCTGAGAGCGTGAGTTCCGCGAGGAACTCACGCCCGGTCGGGCCGAACAGTTCGCGGCTGTATTGGTTACCGGTACGCTTGAGAACTGCTCGGACACGGTTTTTCTCCCGAGTTCGGTCTTCGACAAGTGCCTTGCGTGCGCGAACGAGATCACGTCGTTCGCGCACGTCCTTGGGCGGAACGTAGCTTTCAGCGACAAGATTCGCACGCAGAAGATGAGCGAGCATCTTCGCGTCAACGCGGTCAGTTTTGACCTTCGCGTCGGCAATTACGCGCGTCTTGCTCGGGTTGACGAGCGTAACGTCCATGTGCTCGTCGAGCGTTTCATAAATCGGGCGGTAGTGCCCGGTTGCTTCAATGGCAACCGCTGATCCGGCATACTCGCGCGCGAACTCTTCGAGTTCGACGCGCTCGGTGCCATGGGAAAGGCGGTATTCATCGACAAGACTGCCGTCCTGTCGCATGACCGCTACCTGTGAGTAGCGGTCATGCGTATCCATTCCAATGTACATGGTTTGATGTCTCCGGGGTCGGGTGAACGATCCGAATAGACACCTATACGGGCTGTTTGCCCAATCCTTCGGATTCTTGCAAGGGACCAGTCAGAGCCTCGTGTTCTTGGACACATGTTGAAAGACGGTCTCCTTCAACCCCAGCGCATTCGTTCACCGACTTGGGGCTTAAACAGGATTCTCATAAAGTCAGAGCCATATCTACGTAACGAATCGACCAGTTCAGATTCACGGTCTATACTGAATAAAGAAACCGTATTACTATCTACTGTTCTCTATCGCTGCTGAACCCGCATCGGCAGACCGTTCTTTGTCTTTGTAGTGATCTCCGGCTCGATCGTAATTGTATCGTCACCAGCCCAGTCGAGAGTCCAGTGCTGACCAATCGTTGCCAGCACTAGTGTCGCCTCGAGCCGAGCAAACTCCCGACCAACACAAGTCCGGCGGCCACCACCAAATGGAATGAACGCATGGTCCGGAAGCTCCTCTTCGAGGTTTCCAGCCCATCGGTCGGGTCTAAACTCGAGGGGATCATCATAAAATCGCTCATCACGATGCACCGAGATAGTAGACAGGTGGACTTCCTCGTTGGCAGGGATTTGATACTCACCAACGTCCACGTTTTGTGTCGTCTGCCGTGGAATCGTATGAATGGGTGGGTACAGCCGGAGTGTCTCAGTAACGATTCGGTTTGTGAGATCAAGGTCTGCGACATCTGCCTGTGTCGGTGGTCTCCCATCTAGAACAGTATCGAGTTCATCGTGGAACGCCTGTCGGACATCGGGATTCAAGGCTAGCGAGTACCAAGCGAATCCAAGCGCCGCGGCAGTAGTCTCGTAGCCAGCGAAAATCATCGTGAGCATCTGATCTTCAACCTCCTCCAGGCTGAGATGATCTTGACCACTTGCTTCGAGTGCTTCATGAAGCTTCGATAGGAGGGTCTCATGCTGGAAGGCAGTCGTCTGTGAACCCTCACTGTCTGATCCCTCATCGTACTCTGCAAGCAGTCGCCGAACTTCCGTTCGAAGACGCTTTGCCGAGTTGTCAAACTGCCGCCGTGCTGGCGTTGGTATCCAATTCGGCAGGAGCCAAGACGTCGGTTCAAACCACTTGTTGAGTCCAGCAGATGCTTCACGAAGGTCGTCACCTTCTCCCGGTTGCAATTCGTGACCGAAGAGTGTCGCAAAGAAAATTTCCAAGGTGAGATCCTGCATCTCCGATTCTATGTCTCGAATTTCATCCGACACCCACGTTCCAAGTCGGCGCTGCGTAGCATCGACCATATACTCGCCGTACCCACCGATTCGATCCCGGTGAAACAACGGTTGGAGGATACCTCGTTGGCGGGTCCATTGCTCCCCCTCTGTCGATAGCATTCCGTTCCCAAACACCCGCTGAAAGTCATCAGTCTTCCCGAAGGCGTCGATATCAGTCACCAATGCTTGTTCGAAAAATTCGGGGTGGGCTAAAACGTAGACCTCTACGCTTGGAAGTTCCATTCGATAAATATCACCACATTCGTCCGTTGCACGGTCAACGAAATTAAACGGGCTCTGGGCGAAATCGAATGTGTGTCCGATCACTGGATGCCCAGAGGGTGCAGGAGGAAGCCGAGCTTTGTCCATGAGAATACATCAATCTAGATCACAAATAAATCCACTGTACCCGCAAATCAGTGATCAACTACCGGTATTGTTAATAGTGTTATATATCTCTCGAGTAGAGGAAATCCAGCAAAATTGAACGCTAGCTCTAACTAGAAGCAGTTAGGCAATCTTCAAGAGATAGAGAAAGAGAGACCAAAAAGTATGGCTATGAATATACCTACAGCTAGAAATCCTCTTAGCGGTGAAGAGCTCGTTCTACGGAGCGTAATAAATGAGACAGTCGACTCAAAACGCCTCGAAGTGTTACGTTCTTTAAAAAGTTTGTCAAATCCAGCATCACAGTCTGAGATATCTCAACATGCTGGCATCACTCGACAGGCAGCCTCCACTCACCTAGCGGTGCTCCGTGATCGAGGGTTTACTAGGAGACAAGATACGGAAATCGAACTGACTGCTGGTGGCTACTTATTGTTAGATGTGATCGAACAGTGTCTTCGCTCAATGTCAATCGAGCAAATGTCGTTTCTAACACGTTCGGAATATCCCCTCAATATCCTAAGAGAGCTCGAGAAGCAATCTCTTCGAAAAAGTGAGCTACAAACGGCAATCAGCAGTTCTCCCTCACGGCCCACAGTTAGGCGCATTCTCAGCACCTTCGAGGAGTATGGTTGGACACAAGATAATGGAGGATACCAACAGATTACGTCGGCTGGTACCCGTATACTGGAACGTTATTCTGATGCGGAAACGTCCATCAAGCAGCTCATTGAGAAAGCACCATGGGTACAACGCCTCTCACCGGAAGATGCAACCTTTCCAGTTCAAGAGCTGGCTGACGCTGAGCTGGTAGTTTCGAAACCCACCCGGCCTTCATCGGCACTTTGGACAGCGATCAAGCTCTTTGACCGCAGCATAAGCCGCTTTCGAGTTGTGTGCTCTATTTATAATCCAATGCTGTTTCACGGCTATCGTGGGTTACTTGAGCTTGGTGTTGAAAGTGAAGCGATCCTCGACTTGCAGACCTACGCCAATACTACGAAAAACCCATATACACACTTTGTAGTGGACGAATCAGCATATAGCAACTACCAGCCTTTTGTTCTCGACTATGAACATACGCTCGGCATTGGGATCTACGATGATCGGAAGGTCGCTGTTGCAGGTTATAACGAATTTGGGGACGGGAAACACATAGCAATGATAATTAGTTCAAACGACAAACTTGTAGAATGGGCGATCAGCTTGTACGAATCCTACCGTGTCCAAGCACACCCACCTACAATTCAGAGCTCAAACAGTATATAGGAACCATTGTATTTCCTGAGATAACATCGCATAGGTCGTATAAATAAGAACCAAGTTATAGTCGTCACACACTTTGACGGTGTTAACCCCAGTGAAAATATTAGCCCCCACTGAGATTTACTGACCAGTGAGAACTCGTGGGAAACCACACGAATGAGGGGATCCAAGAGCAGATTGATCGAGGAGTGGTTTCACTTCTCGTTATCAACGTTAGCTACGAATTCCTCCGGTTCGGCGTGTGGATCGTGAAGATACCGTTTTCCCAATTCGCTGATCGCATAGTAGCCTCGGACCTCATCTTCATACGGCTGCTCTACGAGGCCGTGCTCCGACAGATCTTCTCGCAATCGACGAGCAACATGTCCCCAGGTAGGGGCAGCATCCCCGTACTCCTCACGAAGTCCCAGACCGATCGCTTTCGGCGGCAACGCGAATCCGACGCGATCGAGCAACTCGAGGATATAGTGATCAGCCTTCGTCATCCACGGTACCATTGGAGGTGACATTGAGCCTGTACATTGGCATATAGTGGTTTAACCGCACTGGAATGCGCCTTGAGACACATCACTATGGACATATGGAACCATCACGATGTGCAAATATTTATTACCACCGGTGACAAAGGGGTAGTTAAGCCAGAGATGAACCTCGTGACCTCCTACCAGTCGGTAGATAACGAAGTTCTCAGCTGAACGCTGGGGCTCTTGGTCATTGAGTGTCGGTGCGCTTGCGAACACGTGATTGGAACCCACATTCGCATCACGCACCGGACAGCTCTGGCGCCAAAGGATGTGCATGTGCGTACGCCAGAGTAGAACTAGCTACTCACCGAGAGTTTGTAAATCTTGCTTGCTGCGGCAGAGCGAGCGACAAAGCAGCACAGCTCAGCGCGAGCCAGTCACATCCACTAAACCGTCTGATAATCACACGGCCGCCGGTTATTTTATACCGATTGCGTCTGTCAGTCGTTGGTATGGACTAGAGAACAAAGTTGCCGAGAGGGACGGGGAATCACACTTCCCCGACACCGACCAGAATGGGGACAGCCACGTCCCCTTGAGGAACTGGCTTGGTACTCCCTTCTTGGCCTGTGATCAAATAGTTTTCCCACCGCGTAGCCCTGGCTTTGGCCAGCAATCGTCGATAGAGGAACTGTTGATTGCAGGCACGGCGATTGCCGATCGCCAGCGCTCAATTCGGGCGCATGAATGCCACACAGCCTAAACAGAGGTAAGTCTCGACGGTCGCAGAGTGAGCAGCGCAATTGCAACGGGCAACAAATCGAAATTGTCCTGTGTAAGCAATGCAAGACGCCCTGGCTCATCGAGCAGCATGCTCGAAAGTCCCAAGATACGCTTGACTGCCCCCATTGCGGACAATCGCACTCAACGCCAAAAGTAATCGACAGCCACGAATCAAGAGCAGGTGCTGCAGAGCTCCGTTCACGCTACCTCGCCAACCGTGCTGACGAGCAAGACGTCTACAACAGACTGCTGACTGATGTCGGACCCTACGATACGCAGCTTGAGGAAGTCGAGCAGCGCGTTGAGCGATTTACCCTCGACGCAGACAAAATGGACCTCAAACCGATCGGTTCCAGTCGATTCGAAACCCTTGTTGAGTCCAAGATCAAGTCCGATCGCCGGAAATTCGAAGAATGGGCCGAAGAATACAGCGGCCTCTACGAGGATGCCTTTGGGGACGAACTCGCTTCCGATGAATCTGGTGTAGGACCTTTCGAGGATGAGATCCAGGACGAACTCGAGCAGTGGGCAGCCCGTGCTGATCGCGAAGAGCTGTCCCGCGGAAGCCTGACACTGACCGATCAGCAACCGGCAGCAGCTGCAGCAGTTGTCGAGCTCGGCGAGACAACCAGTACAGATCTGTGGGCGGCGCTGTTCGAAAGCAACGACCTCCGAAGTGCACTTGCCAAGTCGATTACCGATCTGTTTGGTGAACTCGATACGCTCGAGTGCTACGATGTGCTCGAAGACTATGGCGTTCCGTTCTGGATTCGGTCACATATCGTCAACGTCGCACGTGGGTACGCAGGAGAGTCAGTGACGATCGACGGATCGGCCAATGCCCGCCAGCTTGTCGACGACTTACTCGCCTCGCTACCAAACCAACCGCTCGCGAGCACCGAAGATCTGCTCGCTGCCGCAAGTCTGTTCGACGGCCTCGAGCGCGACCCAACGATCAGCGTTGTCGTGCGTGAGTCATTCGTCGACGATGTCCGTCGTGACCTTCGGATCGACGTCTGTGATTTGCTTGCAGTGCTGGCCGACAGCTGTGACGTCCGGCTTGTCGGATCGACTGTGACGCTCGCAAAGCTCGCGAACAGCCATCGAGCGAACCTCCCTGGCGTTAGTGAATGGTGCAATCATCATCGTAATACGGAGCAATTTAACGAGCGACAACAGCATCTGGCCAACAACCTCGAGCAAGGCGAATTTGCGGTCACTATGCTGCGCGAATTGGACCGCGACCCGAGCGGTATTCTCACGTATAGCGAGCTATATGCGCTATATCCTGGTGATAACGACTCACGCGTTCGGCAACTCGTCGGCGACTATCATGACGCCGATTTCATCGAGCGCTTCGGTCCACGAACAGACCGGAAGGTCGAACTGCTGCCGTCTGGTCGGCGAGCTCTTGAGTTGTTCGAAGACAAAACCGCAAGCCAGCGCCGGATCTCTGACTTCGTTAGTCGCGGCGGTAAACAACAACAACAGGGCCGTGTACCCACGCAGACAAGAGTGGGTGGGGAGGAATTGGACGGCGATGACAGCACCAGCAGCACCCGCCCCTACCGCACTCGCTACATGGGACCGGCCGAACATGCGGCGGCTGCTGCCTGTGGACAGGAAGGAGGGGTAACCCTGGTCCGCGGCGGAATAGACGACCATGCGGACCGAACACGGTATGTGAGTTACGACGAAAAGCGGGAAGAGGCTGTGGTGGCCGTAAAGGCGACCGGACCGATGCCGCTGACGGTGAGTACTGCACTGGCGTTAGCGAGCCCAGAGTTTGTAGATCGAGTCCTCCCCGCAGATCGTCTCGAGTCCATCGAGGATCCGCCGGCGATCGTCCGCAACGCCCGCTGTATTGGCGGGGCGTCCGACCAGGCACTCGAAAATGGCCAACAGTTCCGTGACACGCTAGTTGAGTGGGGGAACGACCTCTCAGAGATGACAACGAAACTCAAACACGGCAACCTCTCGACGGATCGCTCAAACTTCTGTGGTGAGATCGTGCGCTCAGCACAGGGTCTCTGGGGCACAATCACACACTTGCTGGACCTGTTCGAAATTGACGTCCATCGTGAGATTCGTATCCCGTTGGGACTCTCACAGGACAAACTCGCCGAACTCTCAAAGTCGATCGGCTACGCGGTGGCTATCCAGTCAACGTACAATTCTCACTATGCGTGTTACCGCCAACTGTTCGAAGATCGCAATGACAAGCGACGAACCTCGTTCACAGCCCAGGTCGACGCGGCCGAACCGACAGGATCGCTTATCGGCTCGTTCATCCTCCGTGGCCCCGATGTCCACCGAATCGAAGACTCGCTGCGAGACTGCCTTGAGTCACCGCGAGACGTCCACAAGGACGCACCAGAATTCGGCGTCGACGTCTCGATCCGGACTGCTGGCCGCTCGATGTACCGTGATGCCATTCAACGTGTCCTTTCGCGGAAGCGAATTCGAACGACTACCGAAGCCGTCTCGATGGTCCACGCGCTCGTCGCGACGCCACACGCGGCTGCCAGTGTCCTTCATCGACATCTCTCGAGCGAGGATGAATCCAGAGAGGTTCGTGCTGACGAACTCCGGATGGCGCTTTCCGAGCTAGACGTAACAGCGCTGCTCCCAACAATCGGTAACGAGCGTCGGACGAACTCGGCGGGTAAAATTGTGGCGGCGTTGCTCGTTGCGGACGAACCGCTTTCAAAGACTGAGCTCGCAGCACGGGCTGACGTTACGGAAAAGACGATCTACAATTACCGCGAAAAGCTCGAGGCGCTCGGGCTCTTGGTCACCAACGAGGACGGCTATCGACTTGCACTATCGTTTGCGACCAGTGCTGGTCGCCAGAACGAAATGTGGCCATCGACGCTCGGTGATACGTTTAGCGGGGCGATTGATAGTCTGCTCGTTAAGACACTTCCACCAGATCGTTACGGTGATCCTGAAGATCCAGTTGGTGGACTCCTCTTTTGGACCGATGAGCCACCGAACCCGTGGGAGCTGCTCGAGCATGCTGAATACGCACCGTGGGCTGAACTCGCTCGCCGTCTCGCAAATTCCGAGCGAGCCCGACCAGCTGAACAGACGGTGCTGATGGGACCTAAGATTAAGCAGCAGCACTTGGCGTCAAACATACGTCTTTACGATGTCGCTCCTGTGTCAAACTGACATAATCCTTAATAAACTGTCTTTATATTGAGATATTCGAGAACTTCCAATGTGACATCGTCAACCAGTATACCATCATTCTCATGCCTGACTGACGTCATAGTGACGTCTGATTAATGCTAGTCCGGTACCTTTTTGATGTCTTACGGTGACTGTCTGGATACAGGGAGATACTCTCTGACTGAATCCATGGCACGAAACCGCATTCAGCAGATAGCGGAAGCGACTGAATCGGAGCGTAACGACTATCTTGACGCCGCCGGCTGGGAAGACAACCCGTTCTCGCACCGAGCGACGATGGACGAGTACGTGCTCCCATCGGAGGGAACGATTGCGGACATCGCGAGCCACATCCAGGACTATACCGGCCCGGTGCTGGTCCACTCGCGGTACTCGGGCGTCGGCAAGACGACGTTGTTGAACATGTTGCTCGAGTCATACAGCGATGACTACCAGCCGGTTGGGATCGGCGAGCACAACGTCTCGAGTTACGAACTCGCAGCGATCATCGCTGACGAGATCGGCGTCGGGAAGTCATCGTCGACGAAGCTGACCGAGGTGAAAATCCGTCGTGAGCTCAAGGACGTCGACCGGCCGGGGCTGATTGGCGTCGACGAGTTTGGCTTGAACTCGAAGGACACGCTACACACGGTGCAGTACCTGAACGACTTGCCGAACACTCGTATCCTCATGACCGGCATGACCTCGCAGTGGGAGGCCATCGGGAAGATCGGCAGCGACGGTCGGGCGTTCCAGCGCCGCGTTTCATATGACGTGCAACTTGAGCCCCTCGGCTTCGAGGGGATCGACGAGATGGTCCGCCGGCGGATCGCGACGGTCACCGACCGCGAGCACGATCAGTACAACGACGTCGACCTCGGTCCAATCACCAAGGACGCGCTTGAGGAGGTTCACGAGCGGAGTGGCGGCGTCCCGGCGGTCGCGACCGCGGCACTCTCCGAGCTTGTCGGCCTGGCCGCCTATCGGTACGCGCAGATCGGTGACGCTGAGATCACAGCCGATCTAGCGAGCAAAATCGAGTACGCCGATCCCGAGGCTGACCCCGCCGACTCGGGCCAGTCTGCCGGCGAATAGACTCCGAACTGACGTCACTCTGGAACCAGATTACTTCCAAATATGCCACGAGATAGCATTCTCGACGAAGCCGAACAGACCGACGAAGACAGTGGCAACGAGTCGGAGTCCGAACCCGAGACAGAAGACGACTCGGGGGGCGATGATCGCGTTCGTGTCACCCAGCGAATCCCGCACGATCTCGCCGACGACGTTGATCGCGTCCAGGAAGAATATAGCCTGCCGTCGCGGAACGCAACGATCAACTTCATGCTGAAACACGCATCGAANGTTGATCGCGTCCAGGAAGAATATAGCCTGCCGTCGCGGAACGCAACGATCAACTTCATGCTGAAACACGCATCGAAAGATCTGTGATGTACCGCAGGGACGCGATCACAGCCCTCGGTGCCGGCACGATCGTCGCGCCCCTGTCAGGGTGTCTCGACTTCGCCGGCATGCGCCCGGACAGCAACGACGACCCCCAGGACGAAAAGCAAGACGACACCGGCGAGGAGGCTGCCGGTGACGATCGCGACGACAACGCCGACCCCGAGGCTAACGACTCGGGGGACGACACAGAGGAAAGCGACGAGACCGAAGACGGTGCCGGTGACGAAGAGTCGCTGGATCCTGACGACGTCGAGCAACGCAACGTCGGTGAGGACGTTCTCGAGTTCGGCGGGCTCCAGATCATCGACTANCTGGATCCTGACGACGTCGAGCAACGCAACGTCGGTGAGGACGTTCTCGAGTTCGGCGGGCTCCAGATCATCGACTACGAGGAGAGGATTGACGAACTCGAGCACGGCGGCGAGCAGATCAGCTACACTGGAGAAGTCGAGAACCTTGGTGACGAAGCGTACGAGTCAGTGATAGTCAAAGTGAGAGTCTATGGCGAAGACGGCGAGGAGCTAGGCGGCCACCGTGATCTAACGCCTGAGATCGGCGCCGGCGAAACGTGGCGTTTCGAGATAGCGCCCCACAGCCAGCCTGATGAGATCACTGATCACGACATTGCTGTGGTCGGCGAGCAGTAGCGACAACCCTCACTATACCCTCAAATCAACGGTGCCTTTTTCGTGGCTTTCATTCGAACTTTTCTACCCACTGTTCTTGGATGTACTCCAGGTTGTGCTTCATGTTCTCGGTTAGCTCTTCGAGTTCATCGATGCGCTCTTGGAGCTCAGCGATCTCTTCGCTGCGCGATTGGTTCGCCTCCGCAAGCCCACTGATGCGGGCCTCGATATCGCTGGTTCGTTCTTCGATGTCGTCGAACCGCCGGCGGACTTCGCCCTGCTCAATCGGCGTTAGATTGTAGTCTTCTTGCGCCGCTGTGAGGACTTTTCCCCCTCTGTTAGTAATCTGGTAGGTGTACCCCTTTCTTGTCACTTCGTCCGGAGACGTGTCGTCGACGCGTTCCACTAACCCGGCATCCATGAGGTTCTGGAGATGGTGGTTGATCAGGTTCGATTCGAGCCCCGTGTCCTCGGTGATGCGTGCCTTGGGTACGACGCCGCCTCGAGTACGAATCGCGATCAGAATTCTATGTGGCTTATTTGAGAGATTCTGCGCAATCTCGCTGGGATCCTGGCCTGGGCGCATACTCCGACTACCATTCCGGGAGTTAAAATACTTCATACAATTTTATAAAATCTCCAGTTACCGACAGTACTATAGGCCGGCTACCCCCTCAACGNGGAGTTAAAATACTTCATACAATTTTATAAAATCTCCAGTTACCGACAGTACTATAGGCCGGCTACCCCCTCAACGCTAATCTCGAGGATACTGTATTGAGCTCCGGGCGAGAGCCTCGAGTGGACTATCAGCGAAGCGAGAAGAGAGTGGAAGGGGAGCCTGACTATAGCAGGTGAGAGAGCGAACAGAGCGGTGGGGCGCGACCAGCAAGAAGGGAAGTTCACCGAGCTCAGTGAGAGGGGAAGCCAGCGAGCTATGGCAGAGTGAATTCCATCTCGAGAACGAGGNATTAGCAGCGTGGATTATCAACAGGCTGGTAGAACAGTGGACTATCACCTTGAGTGTAGGCACGCGATCCTCGGAGATCTGCGTCCTCGAGTTAGTGTCTGGGGGTCAGTTCTGGCGTAGCCATAGTGGACTATCCACAGGAGCGAGCGCGGAGCGAAGCGGAGCGTGAGCGCAGTCGGTAGCCGCGACGCCTCGTAGCGGGCAGTCGGGAGGGGTGCAATCTCGAGCGAGCCGTCAAGTGAGAGCAGCCTCCATACACCACGAGAAATAGAGAGCTTATACTACGAGAAGTAGGATCTTACACCACTAGAATAGGGGGTATATTCTACGAGAAATAGTGGTATAAACCACGAGAAGTAGGGAAACAAATATTGGTCTGAACGTAAATATTCCGTGTATGGTAGCACGGTTCTCGAGACGGTCTCTTCTCTCGGCCGCCGGCATGGGCGCGCTCTCGTCGCTTGCGGGCTGTATGGTCCTCGGTGGGGACACTAGGCCATTGGGATCGGCGAGCACGGACGTCGCAGCGGGAGATATTGATCGGCAGGTCCCGACAAGTATCGACCCGGCAGCGTACAAGGATCAGTTTTCGAACACGGTCGTCCTAACTGATGACCCCTACAATGCCGACCCTACCGGAGAGGAGCCGATCAACAATGCGCTGATGATGGCCTGGGAGGACGACACGCTGATCGTGCTTCCAGAGGGTCAGTACAAGATGAACCAGGGCTTTCGCCGGACAGGGTGGCGTAACGTCGGTCTGATCGGCCAGAACGCAGTCATCCGCCACGGGACTGTGGAAGCGATCGATGGTCATCACGTCACCGAGGGCGAGTTCCAGGGGGGAACGATGCTTTTCGAACTCGGGACTCCGAGCGAGCCCCACCGCGGCGATCTCGTGTTCGGTGGACTGATTTTTGATTGGACACCGGAGAACGCCGGGATGCAAGGCCTGTATGCGATGGTCGGCGACCGCGCGGAGATCCGGAATATCTCATTTCAGGGTGTCCACTCGCTCGGAACCCACGGGAATATGCGCGTCGCGACGGTCGAGTCTGATGCCTTCGCTGTCGTCGACTCTGTCGAGATGCGCGGCGGTGGGTTGCACTATCACGACACGATCAACACGCGCGAGACAGAGGCCTACGATGGGTCGGTCAGCGATGAGGGCTTTGGACAGAGCTGGTCGACTACTGGTATTACGGGCCATCCCGACGCCGCGGGTACCACACTCTATCAGAATATGATCTGCGGACCGTGGCCAGGTAATGGTCTGTATGTTCAGGGCGGCGGGCGTCAGATAGTCAAGGACTGCGTCGCCTCGAACTCGGGAATTTCGAACATCCGGTTTAATCATACCGACGCGTGGGAGCCGATTCCGGAACTCGATGGTAGCGATGGTTCGCCCACATACGAACAGTCAACAGTCGAAGGGTGTACAGTGATTGTCGACCGAATGCCAAACGCAATCTACTACGCCCAGCGTGGAATTTGGCACTATGATGGGAAGGGAGCAATTCGGGACTGTGATGTGACGATTGCTTACGAGGATGACGCCAGTGGTGCGGGCGGAAATTATGCGATCGGTACACGTTCAGGTGTCACTGAATCGGCGATCGAGAACTGTCAAATCCACCTTCTCGAGCCTGCGGATGCGTTCTATTCTGGAACGTCGGCACCAGTTACCCTCAGAGATATATCAATCCAGACTGAGAATTGGAATCCTGGTGGCTCATCACCGACTGCCGTAATGGGTGGACATACACCAACTCTCGAGAACGTAACCCTCAACGGCCAGTAACTGGAATTACATCTCTTGCTGCTGTCCTCGAATCCACTATGGATATTCAGATTATCGGACTCTCGGAGAATTTGGGAAATATCTATTGGTCTAGACACATATATTCATATCATGAGACACTGCTCACGTCGAGCTCTTCTCACAGCCGGCGCTACAGGTGCGCTCACTTCTCTCGCCGGCTGCATCATTTTCACCGATGATGCATCTCCTGGAGGCACGGGACAGCTCGCCGGCGCAGATGATATCAACCAGCAGGTCTCGACGAGTATCGATCCAACGGCGTACGAGGATCGCTTTTCGAGAACGGTTGTTCTGACTGATGATCCCTATAACGCAGACCCGACGGGCGAGGAACCAATCGATGACGCGCTGATGATGGCCTGGGAAGATGATACGCTAATCGTCCTGCCAGAGGGCCAATACAAGATGAACCAGCAGTTCCGTCGAACGGGATGGCATGACGTTGGCCTGATCGGGCAGAACGCGGTGAT
>NZ_AOIA01000110.1 GCF_000337695.1 Natronococcus jeotgali DSM 18795 | reverse complement strand
GCAATGGTCGGTGATCGAGCGGAGATTCGGAACATCGCGTTCAACGGTGTCCATGATCTCGGAACTCATGGAAACATGCGCGTTGCGACAGTCGAGTCCGACGCTTTCGCTGTTGTGGACTCAATCGATATGCGCGGTGGGGGACTCCACCATGTCGATACGATCAACACTCGATCGACCAATCGAGCTGATCCCTCAAGCGAACACGAGTTTGGACAGAGCTGGTCGACGACGGGGCTTGCAGGTCATCCCGATGCTGCCGGTACGACGCTTTACCAGAACGTGATCTGNGAACACGAGTTTGGACAGAGCTGGTCGACGACGGGGCTTGCAGGTCATCCCGATGCTGCCGGTACGACGCTTTACCAGAACGTGATCTGTGGCCCCTGGCCCGATAACGGACTGTACGTCCAGGGTGGTGGACGCCAGATCGTCAAAGACTGCGTCTGCTCGAACTCCGGGACGTCGAACATCCGATTCAACGAAACGGGCAACTGGGAGCCCGTTCCCGAGATCGATGGCGACGGTGTGGCCTACGAGCAGTCGACTGTCGAAGGCTGTACGGTGATTATCGACCGGATGCCCTCCGGCGTCCACTCCGCCCAGCGCTCGATCTGGCACTACGACGGACCCGGTATNCCCGGTATGATCCGTGACTGCGATGTGACGGTCGCCTACGAAGACGACGCCAGCGGCGCGGGTGGGAACTACGCGATCGGGACGCGCTCCGGCGTGACCGAGTCGGTGATCGAGAACTGTCGCATCAATCTCCTCGAGCCCGCGGATGCCTTCTACTCGGGGACGTCGGCCCCGGTAACGCTTCGGGACATGGTGATTCAAACTGAGGGATGGGATGCTGGGTCCGAGCCGACGGACGTCATGAGTGGGAACACGCCGATGCTCGAGAACGTGACGTTGAACGGAGAGTAAGATTCGGGGAGNGATGCTGGGTCCGAGCCGACGGACGTCATGAGTGGGAACACGCCGATGCTCGAGAACGTGACGTTGAACGGAGAGTAAGATTCGGGGAGTGTGTCCTAGAATTCTTCTTGTTCTCTTCAAAGTGACCGAAGTGATAGATACAGGTCAGCGATATATCGGTATCTGATATGGACTATACGATAAATATCACAGAGCCCACGATAAAACTGAGCAGAGCAATACTGGCGAGGGCAGTAGTAGATTCCTTTCGTCCATTACTATCCACGTCTTCTGTGAGAAGGATTTTAGCACCGACAAATATCGCAGCAACACTACCTATGAGGCTCACTACTGCCCAAATTGAGAATCCAGTCTGAACAAGCTGACTAAGCGACTGTCCAAGGAGCACAACTCCGATAACTAGAGGTGCAATCCCAACTCGCCTCTGTTCTGACATATCCATATCATGATGACAGAGTCATATAACGTTTACTAGGGACTGCTCTGTTCGCACGCTCTATCTAACAGCTGGTTCGTTGAAGGTCAGGATGGAAACAATCCTGTAGGGACGATTCTATGACACGCTCTACAGGGACTTCAGTGAAGGCGGCCCTCGAGATACGACATTCGGCCGAACAGTTATATATAGTAAGGTGCAAGTGTGCGTTATAACCATGAATTTCATACTTCGTGCGAACGCGGCGGCGGTCCGGCTGGTAGCGGCCGTGACGCTCTACGCAGCGTTCGTCCTACTGATGAATGGCCACATTGCGGGCACGATCGTCATCGGGCTGTCGGCGGTGATTCTCTACCTGATGGCAGGGTCGGCCCAGGCGGGCGGCCTCCGCCGGTTCTCCGCAGGGATGATCTACGTCATCCTACTCATAATGGGGACTGGCCTAGTCGCCAGTTGAATCGGCTTTCGAAAAAGGGGCCGCTACGACGAAACGTCGACGACCGTCGTCCCAGCGAAGAAGGTTCCTCGCGATCGCGCTTGTTCTATGACTTCACCTTCGAACCGGACAGTCGCCGTCACCTCGAGCACGTCGCCCGCGATACCGAGTCGGACAGGCACGTCGATCTCTTCACCGCGCCACTCGCTCTCGAGCTCGGCGATATCTGAGTAGGTCCCGTTATCGGTGTACGTCAACGAGACGTCGAACCCCAGGACGGCACTGTTGGTCTCGAACACGCGCTCCCCACCGACAGTGAGTGGGAGGGTGGTATAGAAGTCGCCTCGCTTGTCGCCGTTGACGTTGACCTGGAACCCGTTGCCATCACTGTCAGGCTCGCCGAACGGGAGCTGCACGTCGATGACGTCGTGGGTAACATCGATATCGCGGATAAGGTCGGGCCCGCTGCCCTCGTTGGCGACTACGACCTCGAGAAAAATCTCGGAGTTGCGCTCAACGGTGCGGAGATCGACGATCTCCGTCTCGGGCTCGAGGGTCTGTTCGTGCTGGTGGTCGGTATCTCCCTCGCGGGCCGTCACTGTATACTCGCCGGGCTGGTACATCCAGTCGACGCTGTTCCAGCTCATANAGCTCATATTGACTAGCGGGAACGAGACCTTTGTCTGGCCTGGCGAGACTGACGTCTCGTTGACGACCTCGCCACCAGTCGTGAGCGTCACGTCGGAGATGTCGGTATCGTCGGCGAGGACGATCTCAAGGGCACCCTCGTTGGTGTCGACTGATTCGAACACGTCGTTCTCGGGACCAATCCCTGCGGTACAGCCGGCGAGACCGGCCGTCACCAACGTGGCCCCACCCGCAACGAGCTCTCGGCGGCCGAGCCAGTGGCTACTCATGGCTTTCACCTTTCCGCATCTGTTCTTTGAGATCGCGAACGGCGAATAGGAGCATCCCTTTCCAGGTCAGCCCGTTTCGCTTGCGGACCGCATTCAGTTTTGAGTGTTGGCCAGCATCAGGATCGAGACCGTCCGGAGCCTCGAGATTACGGTAAGCGTGAACCAACAGTCCGCGCCAGGTTAATCCTTGGTCGTTCTTTACGCGCGTGAACTCGTCGTACTGATCGGCCGGTACTTTGAGTGAGACATAGCTGGTATCGTCACCGTCGGGGATCTCGATATTGATCGATTTCCGCTCTGTTGAGTCAGAGTCATCTGCCATCGAGACCACCTACAATAGTTCGACCGGCCG
>NZ_AOIA01000109.1 GCF_000337695.1 Natronococcus jeotgali DSM 18795 | reverse complement strand
TTCAGACACATGAAAATGTGGTACGGGGCGCAACCTAACCAAACAATGACCGACGATTCATCGACCGATCGAACGATGCTTCAGACGGCACTGCTGGCGGTCCTCCGCGAGGCCAATACAGTTCGCGAGGATCTCGATCGGCTGCGGAGCGACGAGATGGATAGTACGCAAGCACAGAACGACGGCTGGTCCGGTACCCTCGAGCGGTTCATCACACCCGTGCGGGGGCTGGTCCTCGCGGCGATTACGACGCTGCTGTTCAGCCAGTCGGTACTGGCACAGTCTGGCGGTGGCGGTAGCGGGACGAACATCTGTAACGAAGGGTTCGGTCTGCTGATTTTCGACGTCCAGATGATGGCATGGCAAGTCATCATCGGCGCGCTGTTCGCGGTCTTCCTGCTGGGGATCGTCCTCCGGGCAGTGCCGCTGTTCACGGGCGCGACGGCGATGGGTTCGCTAATGATGATCGGGCCGATCGTCGGTGTGCTGGCGTTCCTGTTCTTCGTCCAGTTCATCGATATCGCGCTCGGCTACGCTGGCGGCCCCGGCATCGGTGAGGGCTGCTCGCCGTTCGTCTAACCCCCTTCTTCACCTACTATCAATGAACTCCCGACGAACCATCCTTGCAGTGGTGCTCGTGGTGCTCGGCACACTCACGCCGGGCCTGGGAGCTGCCGCTACGGGACCCGGCCCTGCTGACGACGCGGCCCTCCAGCCGCAACCACAGTTCGAACCCGACGATAACACCAGCGGCAACGAACCAGTCTGGCAGCCCGACTCCGGTTCTAACTCCGAGTCGGACTCTGGTGACGGCTCTGGCGAGGATGGTTCGGGGTCGAGTACCGAGCCGGTCGACCTCCCGTCGAGTAATTCTGGCTCCGACTCCGGATCTGACGCGAGCGCGGACGCGAACACAAGTGCTGGAGACGGAAACGGCAGCAACGGGATGAGCTTCCAGCCCTCTGCCGTGGACGAAGTCAACGGCGTCACACAGGAGGATCTCGATAACGGCTCCATCACGCAGGAAGAGTACGAGGCGCTGGTCGAGGCCCAAGAGGAGCAGAACGGCTCTGCCCGATCGCCACTCGGGGGCGCGGAAGACGTCGTCGAGACGGCAAGGAATCCGGCCGAAGCTGCCAAGACGGTCTGGGTTCGCCTAACTCAGATGTTCGCCTCGGGGATGAACACGCTCGTCGACCAGGTCTTCAACGAGGCGCTCGGCACGCCGACGATCAATAACGACGGTGCCTTCGGGATCTTCGGGACGCCCGAGGCGCTCGAGACGGGCGAGGAGACGCCGGCTAATCAGGAGGCGACGATCTACGACTCTGTCGCCTCCCAGAACTACGTGACGATCCACGAAAAGATCTTCATAGACCTGATTATGCCGATGGCGATCTCGATCATGTTCCTGCTGGCGCTGCTGATGCTCGCGGCGCCCGTGATGGCGCTCATTACTCGCCAGAAGGTCGGGTCGATGCTCGCTTCCGGTGTCTTCGTCATCCTGATCATCGTCGTCTCGTGGGAGTACGCCGCACTCATGCACGCGCTTAGTGATGCGGCAGTTCAGTACGTCCTTCCGGAGGGCGACCAGATCCTCGATACGAATGCGACGACATTCGGTGGCACTGTCGCGGTCGCGATCGGGATCTACTTCGGGGGCTGGAGCGCGGCCGTTATGCTCGTGGCGATCCACACGGCGCGTCACCTGCTCCTGTTCGTCTACCCGGCGGTACTCCCGCTGTTCCTCCTGATGGCGTACTGG
Source organism: Natronococcus jeotgali DSM 18795 (assembly GCF_000337695.1). Lineage (GTDB taxonomy): Archaea > Halobacteriota > Halobacteria > Halobacteriales > Natrialbaceae > Natronococcus > Natronococcus jeotgali. The sequence goes on along the minus strand of NZ_AOIA01000109.1, from coordinate 1,853 downwards.
GGCGGCCACCGACGAGTGAAGCAGATCGGGTCGTTCTTCATCTGGCAGTGGTACGGTCTGCTGGTGATGAACCTCCCGACGGCGATCCTCCTGCGGTTCGCGAACGCCGTCGGCTGGCAACTGTTCCCCGACGGCGCGGAGTTCGAGATCCTCAACCTGGGGGCGACGATCTCCATCTTCCTGTTGGCGGTCGCTATCCCGCTGGGCGTCTCGGGATCGTTCTTCCTCGTGGGGCTCTCGATGCGCGGGGCGACCGCTGGGGCCGCGACGGCCGCCGCTTCTCGGTTCACACCGTCGCCCCGGACGGCAGCGTCCCACGGCGGGGCGGCAGCTCGGAGCGCGGCCGGTCGCCTCAAACGCGGCGGGCAGACGGTCGCCAGCCGTGCCCATACGAAGTATCGGGAGTCGCGCTTCCCGAGCGTCACGCAGGAGAAGTACGCGACCGACGGCGGGACGCGAACCGACGGCGGCTCCTCGTCACGGTCGGGAACGACGACGCAGTCCTCGGGCGTCTCACCTGACCAGCGCAAGCGCGCGGCCAAACAGAAGCAGCGCCAGCGTAACCACGAGAGCCAGGTTGAACGTGCTCGAGAGGAGCGCGACAGCTACCGAAAGTGACCGAAACCTATGACAGATAACACCCAGAACGGCGGCACCGATTACAAAGTAATCCATACCGGCAGTAGCGCCCAGGTCGTCCTCGGCGTGAGCAAACTGGAGCTGCTGGGCGCCGTCTTCCCAGCAGGCGTTNATCCATACCGGCAGTAGCGCCCAGGTCGTCCTCGGCGTGAGCAAACTGGAGCTGCTGGGCGCCGTCTTCCCAGCAGGCGTTATCTGGTTTATCGGCGGCCAGATGGTCCCCGGCACGTTCGGCTCGTTGATGTACATCCCAGCGATCGCGTGGCTGCTCGCAGGGATCGGCTTTATCGCAGCCAAGCCGCCGTGGATGGGCGCCCGGCAGTACACTGAGACGGTCTTTCGCCGGATCGGCAGTCAGTCAACGATGCTCTTCGAGAGAAACCCAGACGACAGTGGTATCGATCACCCGACGAACAACNAGACGGTCTTTCGCCGGATCGGCAGTCAGTCAACGATGCTCTTCGAGAGAAACCCAGACGACAGTGGTATCGATCACCCGACGAACAACTCGTTCCGTGCGTGGGCGGCTCGTCTCGCTCTCGCGCCCCTTCGGTGGACGAACGCGCTGTTCTCGGTCGGCCTCGAGAGTCGATCCGAGACACCGGACGAAAAGAGCGATGGGCCAACCCGAACGCAGGACTTCGTCCAATTCAAGCGCGCCTATTCGGGAACGCCGGCCGTCAAGACCGACGAGGGCCACGTCGTCGGGGCGATCCGCATCTCCCCGGCGAACATGGTTACGTCGGGCGAAGATGAGTGGCAGCGCCAGGCGCGCTTCTACGCGAAGGTGCTGGATACCGCCGTGAAAGGCAATATCCAGATCGCCGAGTACATGCGGATGGTCGACTACACCCCGCGGATCGAGCGCTACGTCCAGCGCCGCGAGGAGATCGTCACCACGGCCGACGGTGAGGCGCCGCCGGGCGAAGTCGATTATGAGGATCTCGAGTTCGGGAAGCAGGTGCTCGCGGATCTCTGCGAGGAACGTGCCGACGTCGTCTCGCTGTACGACCTCTCGACGTACACGGTCGACCCATATCTGATCGTGGAAGTGAAGCCCGAGGACGTGGTCTCTGAAGACGACGTTGAGGGTGGGCTGGCCTCGGTGCCGGTTATCGGCCGGGTCTACTCCCACCTGAAGGTGCGCGAACTCAAGCGAGAGGGCGAACATACTCCGCAGATGATCGACCTGCTCGAGGACCGGCTGGATACGG
>NZ_AOIA01000108.1 GCF_000337695.1 Natronococcus jeotgali DSM 18795 | reverse complement strand
GCCTACGACGCCCTTGAGGTTACGCCGGAACTCGGCGAGCGCCTCTACAGCGAACTCCCAGAACGGAAGTCAATCTCCGTCCAGCCGAGTAAGGATGGCGGCGGGCCGAAGGACGCGATCGACCTGCTGACGGCCGTCCACAACCCGAGTGCCGGTCCCCACTCGTTCGAACTTCAGTATGTGAACGGGCTCGTCGGTTTTCAGTGGGTGATGGCAACGAAGGCGGCCCAGAACCAGATGCAACGCCAGCTCGACCGGTTCTATCCGGACGCCCATATCGACGTCTCCGAGCACGACCAGCCTACCCTGCTACCGCTCGAGGAGGGTCGGTATGTCGCCGGGGCCTATCTCCGTCTCCGAAAGCGCGAGGACGGCCGCCACCTCTACCCGATTCGGCACATGGATATCGAGGGCTTCGAGAACGATCCTTACGGGTCGATTGCGGCAGAGATGGTCGGCGAGCGCGAGACCGATATTAATACCGATCTGGCGGTCCAGACTATTTTCGAATCCGTCTCGAATGACTGGTGGAAGGGCGGCCTCCTCTCACCGTCGATCGACGATATCGCTGACGAACTCAAGAATCCTCGACGGGACGAAGGGTTCAAACACGCACTAAAGAAGGAGCTATTTCCCAACAAGTTCGAGGTCGTTGGCGAGGATCGCGACCCATCGAATAAGGACAAACAGGCCGCGAACACGGTCCGGGAGCAGCGTGGCGAGAAGGGCTTCCGGCTAAACCTCCGCATCGTTGGTGTCTCGGACGACCCGCAGATGGCGATCCAGCGCGTCGCGGAGACGGCCCAACAGTTCGACGCCTACTATGAAAGTAAGACCGAGCAGGGCTTCGAGGTCGTCCCGCTGTACGACAAGAATCTGATTCGGGAACTCGAGCGCGCCTACGGGCGCACCCGCGCGGATCGGAAACTCGTGATGGGCGTTCGTGGTGCTGCCGGGCTGATGCACATCCCGAATAACGATATCAATACTCAGGATGTCAAGTGGTCGCTGACGTCGCACGCCGGGGACGTCCCGGCAAACGCACCCCGATTTACCGACTATCATGAACCTGACGACGTCTCGTGGGAGAAGGACGTTCGCTCATTCGAACTCGACGGAGATGGCGACCAGTGGCGGNACGATATTCCGTCGACATGGGTCGACCCGGAGGAATACGGCGACTGGACACCGGGAGAGAAACAGGACCGAGAGCAACAGGAGACGGATGCGGATAGCGAGATGGTGAAAGCATGAGTGTGTTCGGAGACGACGAATCGGACGACTTCGAGAAGTTTGGTGCACGAATTGAAGGCGAAGACGATCCTACGGAGCCGGTCTTGGTGAATGACAAAGAGTGGGCGATCGAGCGTTACGACCCCGTCGAAGAGGAAGTCGAGACGTACGCGGGTGCGTGGCCGCGGGCGATGATCGAGAACGCCCAGGCCGTTCCTGAACAACCGCTATGGCTCGGCGTCTCGGAGAACTCCGGGCGCGAGGTGCCGATCGAGTTCGACCGCCTGTTCCGGCACGTCTTCTACGGTGGCTCTACTGGGACAGGGAAGACGACGAAAATGTACAACGACGCGGTGGCCCTGATGTACGCCGGCCACGGCGTCACAGTCATCGATCCGAAGGGTGACGATATCTACAATCTACTCCGGAAGGTCCCGAAGCACCGCTGGGATGACGTTATCTATCTCGCCCCTGGTGATGACTTCCTCGATAAGACGGTCGGGTTCAACCTCTTCGAGACGTATCACGATCACGGCGAGGATGGATTCGACCGCGAGGTTGAGGGGATCGTCGACGACTTCAAGCAACTCCTGAAGGCTGGGGAGTTCTGGGGCAACCGGATGGATCGTGTCATGAAGACGATGGTCCGGACGATGGTTCGCGACGGCTACGAGTTTACGCCGATTGAACTCTATTACGCCCTACTCGAGGAAGAGAATCGAACGGAGTTCGCAGATATGGTGATGGACACCGACGATGACGACATGATGTTCCTCGAGCCCTATGCGAGACAGATCGCGGACGAGCTCTCGAACCAGGATCTNATGGTGATGGACACCGACGATGACGACATGATGTTCCTCGAGCCCTATGCGAGACAGATCGCGGACGAGCTCTCGAACCAGGATCTCGATGCACTCGTCGGGCGACTCAAAGATTGGGTGGAGAATCCGATCACTCGTCAGATTATCGCCCAACGGGACGCGAACGTCTCGATTGCCGAGGCGGTTAACGAGGGGAAGATCATTATCTGTAACAACGACCTCACGCCAGAAGCGAAACAGATGGTCTCGACGGCAGTTATGCGTCGCATCTGGACGTGTGTGAACGACCGCGTCAACCCGTCTGAGCGAAAGATCCGCCAGCTCGCAGGCGCCGATACAGTCGGTGGCGAATACNCGCATCTGGACGTGTGTGAACGACCGCGTCAACCCGTCTGAGCGAAAGATCCGCCAGCTCGCAGGCGCCGATACAGTCGGTGGCGAATACAACCCGTACTTTCTGATGATCGACGAGTGCGACGACGTCCTCTCCGAAGCGTCTAAAACGGAGAAGATGCTCTCGAAGGCGCGCTCGAAGAAACTGGGGCTACTCCTGGCGACCCAGAANGACGACGTCCTCTCCGAAGCGTCTAAAACGGAGAAGATGCTCTCGAAGGCGCGCTCGAAGAAACTGGGGCTACTCCTGGCGACCCAGAACCTCCGCCAGATCGACGACGAAGATGCGCGGGAGGCGATCCTCTCGAACTGTAACACGCTGGTTTCGTTGAACCCCGTCCACCCAGATGAGGCGGCGATCCTCGCCAAACGATTCGGGGGTGCGGACCCGGAGGATATGACGCAGATCCCGGACTACCACGCCCAGACGAAACTCCACCACGAGGACGACTCGTTNCTCCACTCGATCGAAGAGGCGTACGAATTGATCCAGCAGTCTATCGAAAAGTACGGTATCGAGCGCCAGTCGGGACGTGCAATCCTCGATGGACTCTTCTTCGCAGATACCAACCAGTCGCGAGCGGCAGATGTGGCGGGTCTCGAGAACACGGAAGCTGATGTCGACGAGCCGATGAGCGTCGATGACATCGAAACCTCGCGGACGGCACTCAAAGCGATCTACGACGAGACGATCCGCGCCGATGGCGNGAGCCGATGAGCGTCGATGACATCGAAACCTCGCGGACGGCACTCAAAGCGATCTACGACGAGACGATCCGCGCCGATGGCGACTGTATCGATGTCCAGACGGCCGAGCAAGTGGTGACGGACGCCACTGGTCTCGAGTACTCGCAGGCATCGAATACTATCGAGCGCCTCCACTCCGTCGGCGCGATCAACCAGCAGAGTACCAGCGACGGAATCCTGGTGTCGGTTACGCCGGAGGGCCGTGGCGAGATCGGTCTCGAGACGGGCTCCGGTGGCTCCGGTGGAAAGAGCCAGCATCGCCACCTTCTGCGCGAGGTCTACGAGTGGGGGACGCGCCTGGGCTATGATATGCAGCTCCCAACGCAGGACGGTGACGAACTCCCGGACGCCGTCGGCGAACTCCCACCTACGGTGATCCCGGACGGCGACCTCTCCGAATCGGAGCGCGAGACGATCGTCGAAACGCGCCTGGAGGACGACTACCCAGAGATCCTNGAGCTCTCGGGGGCGGACACGCTGTATATCGAAGCCGAATCGAAGGGGCTCTCGAAGCCCGGCGGCCCGATCAAGAACGCAGCGAAGGCGCCGGACCCCGAGCAGTTGCTCTTCGTCGTCGGTGACGGCGGTGACGACGGATTGACGAACAACGCCGAGCGCCTCGCGGCGATCTTCGGCACCGACGACAGTGATCGGTTCGTGTCGACGCGAACGCCGACGGACGCTACGCGGAAGTTCTACACCCGGGGGAAGCTCGAGATGGCCCGTGACAGAACCGGGATCGATAAACTCGCTGTCGTCCCTGGCGACGTCTCGACGGAGTGGGTGGAGCTCGAGGGTGGTTCGGTCGTCTGTCGCGATCGTGCCGACGGCGAGGTCTACCTACGCTTTGACGGCCCCAAGGACTACCGCGAGCGTGAGCCGACTGACGCCCCTTCGACCGTCCACTACGACCCCGAGGACGGCAACTACGTCGTCGAGAGTGATGATGAAGTGAAACGGCGGTACGCCGCGAAGGCTCCACTTGCGGACGACTGGACGCACATCTACGAACCTGTGATCCCCGAAGCGATGTTCCGAGAACACGGTCAGGACTCGGTCCCTGTGCCCGAGGCATTCCGGATCGCCATCGTGCCGAACGACGATCGCGACCTTGAGGGTGATCCCGAGCTGCTCATGTTCGACAGCGAGACCGAAGATGTCATTCCGATCACGGGCTGGTTCGGCAAGCCCTCAGACGGAACCAGTAGCACACTCGACGGCTCAACAGGCACAGATGGCGCTGGTCCCGAACCGAAGACCGATCATCAGCCGACAACCGAACCGCTGGTTGATCACGATCCCGAGCCAGCACCTGACCCCCCGGCGCCCGAACCGCCGGTACCAGGGTCGTCAACATCAGAACCCGATTCCGAGAACGTGGTCGAAGAAGCTGCCTCTCTCGAGAACGAGAAAGAAGACGACGACGATGATGAGCCGGATGGCAGCCCGTTTCGCGATCTCAATATCTAAATTTGTCCCGTTCAATGTGACTGTGTCTTGATATCGAGGTGACGTTATACTGACTACTGAAAGACACCATACTGACGTCATCTTGACTATATAATGGTGGGATCTTTTAGCCGACAGAATTTGTTATAGAATCCTTCCTGTACCATTGGAAGAAACAAATATACTCTATGTGGGACAGGATTTTCGGTGTTGGGACTCCATCCATGACTAATGCCGTTCCAGTCGACCTGGAGTAATCTGCTCGAGGAGTGTGAGGCGTTAGGGGATGAGGCGACACTAGTAACGCCCTTATCGAAGAAGTCGTTTCAACTCATAGATGTTCAGGAGCATCGGATCGTCATCGAGTTCTCGGACACTGAGGAGAAGCGACCACTCCAGCGTGACCAGTTTGAGACGCTTGCACGCCGAATTGGCGATGCAGTCGACACATTTGACCTTGAACGATTACCCCCCGACGCCGAACCCTATGCAGCAGTCTTGAGTCTCCATCCCCGATTCGAGATTGATGAACGCGAGGGGCTGATCCGAGAGAGTGAGAACCCGGGTCCGTCCCAGCTCGTCCAGGCTCCAGAAACCGAAACAGAGACTGAACGAACAGAACCCGACCTTGCCATCTATGCTGACGCACTCCTCCTTACTGATGCACTCGAGCGCCACGATGTAACCGATCTCAGTGGACAGGAGACGTCCACACTAGTGAACCTCTATACGCTGTTATCTGACGTCCAGCGGAATGCCGATGACCTCCGCCAAGATGTTGCTGATGTCTTGCTCGAGCGAGTTCACCATGATCAGCCCATTCACGCCCAATTCGGATCTGTCCAACGGACCAGTCGAACGTACAAATCATTGCGCGATGAAGGGGAAGTCCTAGCGACCCTCGAAGACGCTGGGATCCCACGCGAACGTGT
>NZ_AOIA01000107.1 GCF_000337695.1 Natronococcus jeotgali DSM 18795 | reverse complement strand
GGCGACCTCCTCGAGGGCGATGCGGAGGTTTTCTTCGTAGAGCTCGAGGGCGGCGTCGCGGGTGCCGCTGCGGAGGAGGTCGGCGGGGTCGAGTTCGAGCCAGAGGCCGGCTTTCTGGGCGAGTTCGCTGCCCTCGAGGCGGCGCTCGAGTTTGGGGCGGATGGTGTCACCGATGGCCGAGAGGGCGCCGGCACCGGCGCCGTCGGTGCGGGCGTCGGTGTCGTTTTCCTCGTCCTGGCGGCGGATGCCCTTCTGGATCTGTTTGAGCTTCTGGCCGGTGCCCCGGGAGAGGTAGGGGGCGTGGGGCTGCATGTAGTGGAGGACGGTGCGGTCGGCCCGCTCGACGGCGTCGGGGTGGTCGCGCATG
>NZ_AOIA01000106.1 GCF_000337695.1 Natronococcus jeotgali DSM 18795 | reverse complement strand
CCAATTGGCGGTCAGTGATGAGCCAGAGGCCGCTGAACTGCGTGAGGAGATTGACGATCTCGAGGCCCGAATCGAGGAACTTACTGAGTTTAGCCCAGCCCAGGAGTTCCATGCTGAGTGACTGAGAGTGGTTGGCAGATCGTTGCCATCTCACTAACTCTGTAAGCGGGTACTTGTCTGGGCCTTCTTCTGTCTAACAAGGAGTACGTCTTCGAGTGTGATGATGAGAAATACTCCGGCTCTGGGGTGGAACAATCCGCTCATCGTGCAGGATGTAACGTACCAAAGAAGTCCAGAACCAGACGGACGACTGCTTTTCATATCTGTTTTGCTATATAAATGTAAATTCTACAACATACAAATCTGAGTATAGTAGATGAGTTTCTAGAGGGTGATACCGTGGACATTCGTAAATTTCTAATAGGATACGTCTGCTGTGTTATTTAATGACTTACGCGAATCTGGATGCAGATCTGGTCAATGAACTTCTCACGGATGGACGTGCGAGCCTTCGAAGTCTTGCTGAAGAGCTCGATGTGTCCGTCACGACAGTCTCGAATCAC
>NZ_AOIA01000105.1 GCF_000337695.1 Natronococcus jeotgali DSM 18795 | reverse complement strand
GGTCACCCGATCCCGAGCTCGGAACTTTCGCAGGTCGCGGCGGACCACTACCAGGCAGCCAACGCGTACGCACACGAGAGCTACTCGTCACTGGTGCGCCAGACGCCGATCCCGGCGCCCGACTCGTCCGGCGGCGTCCACGGCGTCGAGACTGGCGAAACGTCGGATCCGGAGTATGATCTGACGTACTCACACCTGGACGTCGAAGCTGACCGTGACCCACGAACGACGCTCTCGAAGCGACACAACCAGCTCGCGGTTGCCGACCAGATGGCCGCTCCGGACGAACCGACCGAGGCGGGCGGCGAGGGCGAGTCGACCACCGTCGAGACGGAGGCAGCCACCGACGGCGGAACGGCCGCGGAGCCTGCCGATGTCGAGACAGTTTCCCCGACGGACGGACCCGGTACTGCGGATATCGCGCTCACCGACGCGGAACTCAAGGAGCAGTACATCTCGCTGCTGGCGCCAGAGGTCGTCGAGCGTTCGTGGATCGGTGATGGAAACGGTGGCGACCACCTCAAGATCGACGGCGAGATCTACACGGCGACGCTGTTCAT
>NZ_AOIA01000104.1 GCF_000337695.1 Natronococcus jeotgali DSM 18795 | reverse complement strand
GGGATCGTAGTTCGGTACTGTTTCCGATGGTAGTCGTCGCCGTCGGGGTTAGTCGTCGTTGACTCGGTGACCGAAACGGTAGTTTCTGGTATCCCTGGTTTAACCCTACATATATGCGTACAATGAAGGTTACGAGAGGGTGAAATCAGGTGTCCCGGAAACCCCCCTTTCTGGGACAGTTGGCACGGTAACAAAGTCCTATTGTCGAGTCGTATGCATCGCCCGACCGTGGCTGTGGCTTCGGATATAAATCTACGAATCGCTAGCCTCAAACAATGACGACAGCCCCCATTACCGGATTGAGAAACACAAGAGAACGGTATCCCCCTCCCTCGTGTTTGAAGCCAATACTTCTCTGGGCAGAACGTCAGAGTGAGGTGACCTACCGCTAGTTTACCTGTTCATAGAGCTCGATGATGTCGTCGTAGTCCAGTCGATCGTTCTCATTGAAGTCGTAGGCATCGGGATGCGTCCGAACTGGGTCGGATTCGAATTCGTCGAACAGCGTTACGGCATCGTCATAGTCCAGTTGACCGTTGCCATTGATATCCTCGTAGCGGCCGTCTGCGTCGAGGTCGCCTGGCGGGTGGCTACTCCCTCCTGAATCCGGCGGTGCGATCGCCAGCGGACCGACATTGACTATCCCTGGAATGGTGTTCGTCTCGGGCGCGTCGCCGTCTTCGTCATCCAGCTGGTCGATCTCGATCTTCATTTCGGTCGCACCAGCGGACTTGCCGGCAACCTCTATAGTAGCAAGTGTCTGGGTCTCTCCACTGGAGAGGACGATGATATCGTCCTCCAGGTCGGCGATCCGGATGGTCGCAGCGGTGCCGTCGTCGGCAACATCGATCTCGGAGAGTTCAACACACTCAGCGACCTCGATGGCCTCAATTGTGGTAATGTCGGGATTGGCAGGCTTGACCGTGGCCGTCAGACCAGAGAGTCCGGAGGGGAGCCAGCGCGCACCGAGTTCGAGTTCGTCGGTCTCTCCGTTCTGTAGCGCCGCGGCGTCGACACCGAGGGTCGCGGGCTGGGGCTGGATACCCGGCTTATCAGCCTCAATCGTGAACGTTGCATCTGTCCAGATCGGGGAGCCCTGTTCGGTGACATAGTCAAGCACCTTGCACTGAGTCTCCCAGTTGTCGGGCGTGACCCGCACCTGAGTATATCCACGCAGGTTCTTGTTGTACAGGACATTCTCGTTCTCGGCGAGAATGTGGTCCGCGTCGTCGCGGAGCTCGGTGCCGTCGCTGCCTGAAGAAATCGACGTCCCCGCGAACTCCGCGCCAACGACTGTCTCACCGTTGGGATCATACAGTTCGCTCACCCAAGTCGTATGGACGTCACCAGTGACAACCACGGCGTTGTCGGCGTGCTCGCCCATTGCCTCGGTGACAGCGTCTTGGTCAGTGGTGTAGCCGTCCCACTGTTCGGTCCGCCAGCCGTCTTCCTCTCCCTCAGTATAGTCCATCCGTGCGATCGGCAATTGGTTCGCCAAGACATCCCAGGTGACCTCGGAGGTCTCGAGGTTCTCGAGGAGCCACTCGCGCTGTTTATCACCGAGAATTGTGCGATCGTCGTCGTGGCGCGCCGGACATTCTGCGAGGATTCCGTCTTCACATGCGTGGTCGTCGCGGTAGTGACGCGTATCTAGGACGTTGAACTCAAGGAGGTCGCCAAACTGGTAGTTCCGGTAGAGCTTCTGGTCTGGGCCGTCGGGCTTTTGCTCCATCCGGAATGGCATATGTTCGTAGTAGGCTTGTAACGCGGCCGCGCGACGTTCCAGGAATTCCTCAACGGTCTCCTGATCCCAGGGCTCTTCTTGGATATCACCGGCCCAGTTGTTGTCGACCTCGTGGTCGTCGCGGGTAACTAGCCACGGTGCACTCGCGTGAGCATCACGTAGGTCAGGGTCGGACTTGTAGAGGCCGTACTGGAGCCGGTAGCGATCAAGCGAGATCGTCTCTTCGCAGTACTCCTGGGGGATCTCCATATCTCGGATACCGCCGTCAGTTTCGATGCCGTACTCGTAGATATAATCGCCCAAGTGGATAATGAGGTCGAGTTCCTCTTGGGCCATGTACTGATAGGCAGTGTAGTAGCCGTCAGGCCAGGACTGGCAGGAAGCGAACGCGAACTCGAACTCGTCGACGTGCTGGTCGGACGCAGGCGCAGTCTTGGTCCGGCCGACCGGACTAGGCGCGCCACCTGCCTCGAACTGGTAGTAGTACTCTGTCGCTGGCTTGAGGTCGAAGACCTCGACATGGACGGCGTGTGCGTGCTCGGGCTTAGCCGTCGTCGTGCCCGTCTGTACGATATCGGTTAGATCCTCGTTGGTCGCGATCGTCCAGGTGACCTCAACGTCCTCTTCAGGCATGCCACCGCCGATCTCCATCGGTTCAGGAGCGAGCCGCGTCCAGAGCACGACCGAGTCCGGCAGCGGGTCACCGGACGCGACGCCCAGCGAGTACGGATCGGACTTGAACCTCCCCGTATCGTCGGATGTGGCTGAGGCTTGACCGGAGAAGCCGATAGCTGCCGCGACCGAGGCAGCACCAGTCCTTCGCATGAATTGTCGTCGGTTCTGTCCAGTCAAATCTTGATTCGATGGATTGGAATGATCCATTCGACCAAAATTTGCAGTGTTAAAGTATAGTATCTTTATAATTTTAATATATTTATATATGAATTACCACATACAAAACAAGTGAGTAATATAGGAGTCCATACACCATAGGTTCCCAATATTGATAGCCATGATTCCCTACTAATAGTGAGGAATCCAACTACTGGCTGGGTAGGTTGCACACTCTCTCCAAGCAGGCACTTTCTCTAAGTCGATGTGATCGACTGAAGATGAGCGACCAGACGAGCATCGTGATGTCGATCGTCCGATGGCGTTGGACGGCATCGAGCTCGCGCGCGATGCCTTCGATGCGGGCTGCAGGAAAAAGGAAGTCAACCGACGGCGTATGGGTATTGGAGAGAGTTCGGGTTTCACAACCTCTCTCTACGCGGTTTCTGAAGATAATCTCATCAAGACGCTGGCGTCTATCGGTTTCGCTCCTTAACCGAACACGGATGCTTCCTCCATTCAGAAGGGAGCTTATGAACGTGTAGAGCCGAGTCTAGTGATTTAATGGAATCTATATATTTATTATGTTGAGTGACAAATATATGTTGGAATGGTACAATCTATCACACTTGACACGGCGAAGGTGTTAATTGACGCAGCAGAACAGAAAGCCGAAGAAATCGACAATCCGATGGTTATCACTGTCACGAACAGCGAGGGAAACCTCATCGCGCAACACCGGATGGACGACGCGTGGCTCGCATCTGTCTCCATCTCGCGGAACAAAGCTTACACATCGGCGGCGCTCGATATGCCCACACACGAACTCGCCGAGCCGTCCGAACCTGGCAACTCGCTGTACGGGCTCCAGACGACCGACGAAGGACGGATCGTTATCTTTGGCGGCGGCTATCCACTAGCCGACGAAGAGGGAGACATCGTCGGTGCGCTCGGCGTGTCTGGTGGCGCTGTCGAACAGGACATGGAAGTTGCGCAAGTTGGCGTCAGCCGCTGGGAAGAAATCCGAGGTGAATGATCAATATCAAATCAACTGCTCCAGAGGATCGATTACTTGTCTGTGACGCGTCGGGGTCGAGTCGATTGCGCGGTCTTTGAAAGCGTAAGAAGACCGAACGCAGAGATACCGAGGGTGAGGGCAGCGATGCCGGCGATGAGGAGCGTATTGGTATAGCCGACGATCGAGGCGACAGCAACGAACACTGGCGGACCGAGGGTCGTTCCGAACTGAAGCACGCTCGTACGGATACTCATAATCCCGCCACGGAATGCATCAGGCGTGAGTGTGTTCAGTGCTGTATCGGTGATCGGTTCTGCGAATCCCTGCCCGATACCGAATAGGAACAATGCGCCGGCAAGGACGACGATCGAAGGGGCGAGTGCAGCGAGTGTCATCCCGATACCGTAGGTCACAAAACCGAGTGTAATGAGCCGTGGGGGCGAAAGATGGCGCATGAGACGGGATGACTGTGAGGACGTTACCCCCATCGTTACCGCCGGAAGTCCAAGTAAGAGACCGATCGCTCCGGAGGAGAGGCCGTAGGATTCATCGAGAATGAATGGGATGACCGTGAGCTGTGCGCCATAGAGAANCTGATCGTGCTGCATTAGCAACGTATGAGAGTCCGGACGAACCCATGCTACTCTGGGGTTCAGGAAGCACTGCAGAGCCGGCAACGGCAACGACAATACCCAGGCCGAAGCAGACGAACGGCGCGGCCCACGAGAGCAATGCAAGGCCACCGCCTAGTAAGGGGTAGCCAGCCGCGCCGATAGCAAGGATTGCCGCGTTCAGCCCAATGAGACGACTCTGTTGTTCCCCCGAAAACAGGTCACCGAGCAATGTCACGGTGAGACTCATGATAGCACTGCCAGCAGTTCCTTGCACGACGCGGAGACCGAGAAGCGTTGTGAATCTGTCGGCAAATACAACTGCAATGCCACTCACGCCAAACAAGAAGAGTGAGGGGACGAGCACACGCTTGCGACCAACGCGGTCAGCGATGAGTCCGATGAATGGCGTGAGAACAATACCGGGCAAGGTAAATGCCGAGATGAGGAG
>NZ_AOIA01000103.1 GCF_000337695.1 Natronococcus jeotgali DSM 18795 | reverse complement strand
TTGTTTGATGCCTGTGAGTGGGTTGGATAGGGATGTTCTCATGGATGTTGTCGTTCGAAATTTGCTTGCCGAAACCGCGTCGAATAGTGCTGTATATGGTGTAGGCGTGAGTGAGATACCGCCGAGGCAGCGGTTCGCGTTATCAGGTCCACAATCAGCATACCGGCGGACCAACAGAAACCGCGGACCAATCAGTTGCCTACCCGCGGCACCGTACTTTCTCTAGAATTGGTCAGGGAGCGTTTCAAGCTTACGCACCGCCTTCGTAGCCGTGGAGTCGTCTTCACGGGCTTCGTATACCTCAGAGCTGACGGAAGACTGGCATCTCCTGCTGTCGGATGGTCCATCTGTACATGAAGATCTTGAACCCGAAAACCCGCCGACAATAATCAGTTAGTATGGGTGGTCGCCATCAGGCGTCCGAAAGACCTCATTTTCGGGATCGTCCTCAGCCAGTACCCACTCGCCGTCAGCAACAAGTTGCTCAAACTCATCTCGATCATAATCATAGAGTTGTCCAGGAGCGGGGCCGACGAGACGAACAGCGTTGTCCCCGGCGTTGAGTTCGTAGAACAATGGCTCGCTTTCGGACTGTGGGCCAAGGGCACCGTTCCAGTTCTCGATATCGGAGGCCGAATTCGTATTAGACATAGATCATTCTACAGACTCATTTGTGCGGTGGTAGACAACCAAAATATCCACTCCTAACGGCCGTCTGCGGCGACTGCCGTATTATAGACAACTCGTAGGATGCCGCTGCTCCTGATTCCTAAGGAACGACAGAGGATACCGGCCGCCATGAGCTCGGATCCGGCAGGTGGGTGGTTCCGGGTTCGGTGACGGTAGGTAGCAGCGGCCTCTGTCGCATGGCACGTAGCGTGCCATCCTCTACCACAGAGGCATAATATATAACGTTCGTGGTTTCGTCGACTACTCGAGGCAAGAACCGACACCGTTCTCGAGATGAACGATGTCCACCGCGATCATGACGGCGCCGACGGTGGACTCGCTGTAATTGTGGTATTCAGGGTTGTCGTCGATCAGACAACAAATCTATACAGTCGTCTGCGGTCCGTTCTAACCAACACGGTGGCGATTTCGCTAGCGCCGTTGGGTAGACGGGATGGCCGATTCCAAGAGATCCTGAGCACTCTCTCGAGAAAAACAAACGACCTCATGGACCCCGTCCAAGCGCACCTTTTCCGAATTTTCGGAGGGGTTCTCGTGGGCGCACGAGGCTTGGAGGAGTTAGCGTCAACGGCTTTCGGCTCGAGTACGGTATCGGAGCCCGATGACACTCGTGTTCGCGATGTTTTGCTCACTCTCGACTAGGTGCGTGAGCGCGACGTCGGTCACGTCGGACATCGGCGGGTCGTCGTCGTCAGGCCCATCCGCAACGATCTCACTCGCTTCCTCGAGCAGCTGTTATCTCTCGTCACTGAGCCGGAGCGTCGTTCGCTTGGTTCCCATATCAAACGATGTGCATATGGGGGTCGAAAAGGCGTCGGTCTCGAGTCACGGACAGCACTCGACAGATAAGCGGTCGACGCCGTCGCCGGCGCAATCGTGCTCGAGGCACCTATCGCCAGCGTGACCTATACACACGAGGACGTCGGTGAATACGCGAACCGTGCATACATTCGAAGAGCTGAATACATCGACGTCGAACCCCCAGGGATTTGCATCGAGATCGACGATACTGAGGTTCTATTTGGATCTCTATCTATGGTGGTTCTTGATAGCCCGCGTTATACAGGTTATCTAAAGAACAACATGAACCACTTCCACCACGCTTTGCCATTATTTATCACCCTGCAATACTCATGGCATAACATGGCGTTCGAAGTAACATGCGTCACGACCGACAGTAGTTCAACGTATAATGATTGCCGGTGTATCGAGACAATTGGATACGATGTTTCAGGGTCAACGTTCACCAAAACGCCGGCCCAAATGTATGAGAAAATCAAAGGAGGGACGGATTTTTATGTCGAACACTACGGATCCAAAACCAATCTCGAGGCGGTAAAGCGAGGGAGTACCAAGTACGTTAGAACCGAATCTAACGATACGAGCAGCGATAATCTTCTTGAACAGCCAAGCTGCTAAATTCAGTACCTCACAAAGCTAGTTAGCTGATATTACAGTAATTTCAAAGCTATTTACGAGGGTGTCATAGAACGAGTAGCACACCAAAGAGCAGGGTGAACGCTGAGGTGGATGAGTTCAGCGACCCTGCAAGATGATCCTTCGGTNGTGTCATAGAACGAGTAGCACACCAAAGAGCAGGGTGAACGCTGAGGTGGATGAGTTCAGCGACCCTGCAAGATGATCCTTCGGTAGAGCCGTTCTTCAATGTCGCGGAAACCGAGACGCTATCGTTGTTTGAGCATCTCTCCTTCGAGTTTCTCGAAGAGTTCGACGTGTTCGCCCCGGCGGAGACGGGGCGAACACGAGATCACGAACCACCAGAGCTGATGCGTGGCTTCCTCCATTGCTACTACCACGACATCTACGGCATTCGTCCCGTTGAGCGAGAGCTTCGGAACACGGTCGTTTGGCTCAGCTGTGGGTTCGATCGACCGCCGTCGAGAGACGCGGTCGATCGCTTTCTCACCGACCTCGAACACGTCGTTGACGAAGTCTTTGACCGACTCGTCGAGCAGGCCGCCCGGCGCGGCCTGCTCGACTTGACCTACTGTATCGATTCAACCGACGTGAGGGCGATGCCCGCCGATCAAGACGCGTCGAAGTGCTACGATCCAACCGACGGCGAGTACTACTACGGCTACGGTTGCACGATCGTCTCGACCGGGCAAAAGATCCCGATTGCAGCTGAGTTCACCGAGAGTAAGCAAGCACCAGAGGAGACGGCGATGCGCGTCACGAGTGACGCGCTCGCCGTCGCCAAGCCGATCTGGATGGTCGGTGACAGCGCTTACGACACGCTCGACTGGCACGACCACCTGCTGGCCGCAGGGGTCGTGCCAGTCGCTCCGTACAACGCGCGAAACACTGACGACCCGAAAGACATCGAGTACAGGGTCGAAGATCGCATCGAACAACACAGCGAGGACGTTCAGCTGAAGCAGTCCACGTTGGATGAGACGTACAACCGCCGTACTGGAGTCGAACGAACCAACGAATCAGTGAAGGACTGCGGCCTCGGGCGAACGCACGCCCGAGGCCGCGTCCACGCACGAGCGCAGGTGTTTCTTGCCCTGTGCCTTCGCCTCGTCGTCGCTATCACCAACTACGAGCGTGGAGACAATCCGGGAAGTACGATCATCACGGTGTGACAAGAGTTCTATGACACCCTCGNGCCTTCGCCTCGTCGTCGCTATCACCAACTACGAGCGTGGAGACAATCCGGGAAGTACGATCATCACGGTGTGACAAGAGTTCTATGACACCCTCGATGTTAGCTATGTTTTGTAATACAGTGTGGTGATCACAGATTTCCATGGCTCGTACGTCGGGTTACTTTACTACATCCTTTCTTTTTGAATGGCTTGTTATTCTTTGAAATTAATAAATAGTAAATAATACTACAATTATATACATTAAATATTATATAATTATCAGAATGAATAAATCATATTTCCTAGCAAATCGCAAGACATGAAGAGAGTTCCAACAGAGCCACAATTTTCAAATTTGAGGCCGTTATGTGGTCTTATTTTCAGTGTTTTGTACTTGGATCTGATGTTTCAACGACGACATCACCATGCTTGAGAACAGATCCGACGACGTTTTCGTCGTATCTATACGGAAGATGTCGGTACGACGGTATCTCGAGTACGGCGAGATCAGCCGGATCACCGATTTCAAGTGTTCCCACGCTATCGCTACGATTGATCGCTGCGGCTGAGCGGTCGGTAATCCCACGGATTGCTTCTCCGGGTGTCATTCCAATCCCTACACAAGCCAGCGTAGCTGCGAACCCCATTCGCTTTGCATAACAGTTCGGGTTGAAATCACTCCCGATTGCCGGAATGATATTTCGCTTACGATACGGCTCGAGACTTGGATACTCACCACCAAGTCCAAAGGCTGTTCCAGGCAATAGGACCGGCGTCACATCCGCCTCAAGCAGCGTCTCAATATCTTCTGGAGTCGACTGGAGCAGATGGTCAGCGCTTGCGGCTGAGAGCGACGCTGCCAGTTGTGACCCGCCGAGATTTTCGAACTCGTCGATGTGCAGCTTTGGAGTTAAACCTCGTTTTGTGCCAGCCTCGAGTATTTTCCGGGACTGCTCGACAGAGAAGACTCCTGCCTCACAGAAGACGTCACAGAACTCAGCGATGCCTTGTTTCTCAACAGCAGGGAGTTGCTCTTCCACAACCGACGTGGTGTACTCGTTGGCGTTGACCCCTTCTGGAATCGCGTGTGCACCCATAAACGTCGCTACGATATCGATAGGATGGCGCTCATCGGCTCGATTGATTGCTGAGAGGAGTTTCAGTTCGGTCTCGGTGTCGAGCCCGTAACCAGATTTGATTTCGGCGGTCGTCGTCCCGGCCGCGAGCATCAAATTAAGCCGTTCAAGTAGTCTGTCTGTGAGTTCGTCTACACTTGCCTCGCGAACGGCCTGAACAGTTCGGAGGATACCGCCGCCTTCAGCAAGAATTTCCTGATAGCTTTTTCCCCTGAGTTTCGCCTCGAACTCGTCCGAACGATCACCTGCGAATACTGCGTGCGTGTGTGGATCGACAAACCCTGGTAGAACACACTGTCCGCTCGCGTCAATTGCTGTTGTGGCGTTCTCGGTCGGATACTCGCGAGTAAGTTTGTCACTTGAATCGATCGCAGCGACTGTACCGCCTTCAATGACGATTGCAGCGTTGGACTCGACATTGAGGACGGGCCTGACAGAGGAATCGGAAGATCCATCGCCAGTACGCTTATTCGTGTTAGTTTCCGCGCTGTTCGCCGGTCCGGTAACCAGTTCGTTTGCGTCGTAGACAATCGTGTAACTCATGAATCGATCTCTAAGTAACCGCTGATCGCGTGAGCGACTGTTCTTGCGGCAGCATCAACAGTCAGACCATCCGTATCGAGGGGCGGAGCACACTCGACTACTTCAACTCCCGCTAGCCGTTCGTCGGCGGCAAGTGTCCTCACCGCGGAGAACAGTTCACGGGTCGTTAACCCGCCCGGAGTCGGTGCACTGACACCCGGTGCGGCACTCGCTTCGAGAACGTCACAGTCGACGCTCAGATAGAGGACATCAACGTCCATGAGCGCATCTTGTATCGTTTCAGTGACGGCATTCGGTCCGTCTACGAACGTGTCTGCCGGAATGATCGTTCCATCCTGCTCGCGGACGTACTTGATGTAGGCGGTCGACGTCTCAAAGTGTCGCGCTCCAACAGCAATGTATGTATCGAGACCGGCCTCATGCAACTGTCGGTAGGGGGTTCCGCTAGTGGGTCCGCCTTGAACCTCGCGACAGTCGAGGTGGGCGTCGAAGTTGATGACGCCGACGTCTCTATTAGCGTCGAGAAGGGGGGCGACGTTTCCATAGGTAAGTGAGTTATCCCCGCCGAGAAAGACCGGGAGTGGGCCCATCTTGTAGATATCCGTGGCAGTCTCCTGAACGGATTCCTGGACATCTGCAACGTCTGTCTCCGGCAGATTGAGGTCGCCGAGGTCGCCGAGCTGCGATCCCGGTTCGCCGGCCGACAGGTGAGTGGTCTTCATGGCTGCGAGTGAGCGACGGATCTCGAGAGGGGCTTCGCGAGCCCCACGGCGGCTGATCACCGCGCCGTCATAGGGTTCCCCAACGAAGACGACGTCCGTGTCTGCTGCGGTATCCGACTCGACCGCCGAGACAACATTACCGAACTGGCGGTCATTCGGGTCGCTCGAGGGGCCAATCCAGCCCTCCCAATCGGGTTGGTTGAAAGCATTTTGTGTCATTCGTTGTCCATCGGAATCCGGACGTTCGACTGTTCCGCTTCGTCCAGCGCGTCCTCGTAGCCCGCGTCCGCGTGACGGATGACGCCCATTCCAGGATCCGTCGTGAACACGGCCTTCGCCTTCTCAGCGGCGAGATCCGTGCCGTCGAGAACAACGTGGTTGTTCGCATGAAGGGAATTCCCGATACCGACGCCGCCACCGTCGTGGACACTGACAATGTCGGCTCCAGCGGCGCAGTTTACCAGTGCATTGAGGACCGGCCAGTCGGCGACGGCGTCGGTGCCGTCTTTCATTGCCTCAGTCTCACGGTTTGGACTGGCGACGCTACCCGCGTCAAGGTGGTCCCGGGTAACGACGATCGGAGCGGAAATCTCCCCTTCGGCGACGAGTTCGTTGATCCGGAGCGCAAAGCGGGCACGCTCGGTGTACTCTTCACCATCGGTTGCGTATCCGAGCCAGCAGACTCGACTGGGTAAGCCCTGGAATTGCACCTGTTCTTGTGCGAGTTCGATCCAGCGACGGAGGTGGTCCTTCTCGGGGAACAGCTCGAGGATGGCTTCGTCAGTTCGGTGGATGTCTTCGGGGTCGCCCGAGAGCGCGGCCCATCGGAACGGCCCCTTTCCGCGACAGAACTGCGGACGGATGTAGGCGGGAACGAAACCGGGGAACTCGAATGCATCCTTATGCCCGCGGTGTTCCTGCACCTGTCCACGGATGTTGTTGCCGTACTCGAACGCGATCGAACCCTGATCTTGCATTTCGAGGATCGCGTCGACGTGGCGCTCCATCGTGTCCAAACTCGCTTTAAGGTACTTGTCTGGATCATTCTCGCGCAGCTCGTTGGCTTCGTTGACCGTGTAGCCGTCGGGGTAGTATCCCTCGAGAGCATCATGAGCGCTTGTCTGATCCGTAACCACATCTGGAACGTATTCCTGCTCGAGCATGGTCTCGAGCAGTTCCGCTGCATTGACGTGGACGCCGACACTGTAGGGTTCGCCGACCTCACGCGCCTCTTCTGCGCGTTCGATCGCCTGCTCGATGTCGTCGGCTTTCTCCATGCAGTAGCCGGTTTCGATACGCCGATCGATCCGTTCTTCATCGACTTCAGCAGCGATACAGATACCGCCGTTCATTGTCACTGCAAGCGGCTGTGCACCCCCCATTCCGCCGAGACCGGCGGTTACGACCGTCCGCCCGCTTAGGTCACCGTCGTAGTGCTGACGGGCGAGTTCGGCTAGTGTCTCGAACGTTCCCTGAATGATCCCCTGCGTCCCAATGTATGCCCACGAACCGGCGGTCATCTGGCCATACATGATCTTCCCCTCTGCCTCGAGTTCGTGAAAATGTTCCCAGTTGTCCCAGTTACCGACCAAGTTGGAATTTGCGATCAGCACTCGTGGCGCGCGCTCATGGGTTCGAAATCGGCCAACCGGTTTCCCCGACTGCACCAACAATGTCTCGTCATCCTCAAGCGAGCGTAGTTCCGAGAGAATCGTATCGTAGGCGTCCCATGATCGCGCCGCTCGTCCAGTACCGCCATAGACGACCAGGTCTTCGGGATTTTCCGCTACTTCCGGATCAAGGTTGTTGTTAAGCATTCGGAGGGCTGCTTCCTGTCGCCACCCCTCACACTCGAGATCGGAGCCAGTCGGTGCACCCTGATACTTTTGCCACTGGTCGCTTGGTTCGCCTTCGCCAAGGATTGAATTCGAATCCATGTGCTACAAAACTAGGAGGAGAAATAATACTAAAGGTGCACCGTTCGGAACGGGCTTTATATACTGAGTCTACGTATAACCGTTATGTACGAAGCGACTTTTTCGATTGCCGACTCGGGCTCTTACACTAAGCCGACTAAGGATGCCGACTGTCGAATCGAACTCTGGTGTAATGACCACTCTGATCTCCTCTATGTCTCTGGCACTGAGATAGGTCCGCTCCTTTCGCAGATACGGACAGATATCGGAATTGAGGCTGAGATCCACCGTGATAGAGAGGCAGTTGTAATCACGGAATCATGCCTCAAACAACATGAAGTGGCTTACATCGAACAGTATCTTCGAATGTTTAACTGTCTACTGTTACCACCTCTTCGGTACGAAAACGGCGAAAAGCAGTGTCGAATTCTCGCACTCGAGTCTAAGAGCCTCACTGACCTCTATACTGAGCTGGTATCGGACGACTTCAGTATTGACGTACGGGCCAAACACAAGATCAGTATGCCGGTACAGTCAACCCCACTTTTGACCCTCGACGACGTACTTCCCGAGCTAACTGAACGCCAGCGAGAAGTGCTTACGCTCGCGGTAGAGTATGGCTACTACGATCTCCCCCGAGAAACTACGACGAAGGCAATCGCTGAGGAAGTTGAAGTCAGTCGACGGACAGTAGAAGATCATCTCCGACGTGCTGAGAGAAAATTGCTCACGTCACTCGTCTCATATCTATATTAGAGCGTGTCATAGAATCGTCCCCACAGGATTGTTTTCACCCTGGCGTTCAACGAATCAGCTGGTAGATAGAGCGTGCGAACCTAACACGATCAGTTCATTAACTAATAGAGATCTTGATAGAGTCGTGCTGAATACAAGGCGCATATCTTGCAGACGGTTTTTCTGAGAAACTGGAAGTAGATCGTCACTCAGTCGCAGACCTCGAATTTTTCCAAGTCTTATGGTGGTGTAAGTTCGTCTGCATTGAGGGCGTCGACCAGCCGGTCGATAATGGATTGATCGACGTTGGTGAGATTGGCTACCTGGCCTTCGATGTAGGGTTGCCCAGTGAGATCGTTGAGTGTATCGTAGTTGACCAAGATGTCCAGGTGGTCGGGTACGTTGTCGTATTGGAGGCCTGAGTCCGCTGTCAAGATGATTGGATCGGCGTCAGGGTCGTCCTGTGGTGTACCGATTCCGGTGAAGCCTTCGACGTAGTCCCCAACAATTTCATCGTCGACCTTAGATTCCTCGTTCTTGATGACAAGCATGGTCCGATCGCCGGTTGTATCTTTTACGTCACGGATTTGTTTGCGGAGCTTGGTTGTGACCGTTTTCCTGGCCCCGCTCTCTTCCGGGTTCATCGACGCGGAGTACCGCCGGGCGATTTCGTAGGATGGCTGTGGCCGTGGCAGTGTTATCTCAGTCCAAATGGTTTCTCCGCCAATCGTGATCTTGGCGTCAGGGACACCGCCGTTCGGTGCTTGCTGTTCGATTGCGACGTCGTTGACTCCGAACTCTCTGCGTAGGGCGTTGAAGACCTCTATCTCTGCGACCGTGCTTTCGTACTCATCTCTCGCTAAGAGATCGTTTTTGATTCGGACGTTGGGGTCGCTGTTTTGGCCTCTTCCGGGCTGTATCAGTCCCAGGCAGTGGTCGTAGTAGGCGAGCTTATCGCTATGGTCCAGCATGAGCAGCTTTGTCAGGGGATGGGTGTTATGCTGTTTTAGATCAGAAATAGGCGAACTGTTGTAGGTAAGGAAGGCTTCTAATTGTGGGTATTGGCTGAGGTTTGCCTGTATATCGTTCCAGTCGACAGTTTTCTTCGTATCCCATTCAAGATCCTTGAGGAGGATGGAGACTTTGACAACCTTGTAGTTCTTGTCCTGGTAGGCGTTATTTGAGTCGAGGCCGTGTGTCTGGGCTATGTCTTCGAGTTTGTCTTTGATGGGATCGAGTTCATTACTGAAGTCTGTGGCTCCATGGCCAGAGCTTTCCTCCAGAAAGGTTCTCAGGGTGTGTTCGAGGGATCGGAAGAAGAAGTAGCTGTAGGTGTTGTACCAGCACTGCATTTGGCCGGCCATTTCAGTTTCTTGTCCTCTGTAGAAGCGAGGAATCAACGGGGCCAGGTAGTGGGCTTTCCTGCGATCTTGGCCCTGTATTTTCTGTTGGATAAATTGGTTGACTGCGTTGATGTCGGCCTGTCCGATTGCTTCCAAGCCTCTTCCTATGTCGGTGTAGGCGAGTCCGTTGACTTCTTCTGCGATGAAGTAGGCGGTTTCCAGGGATTTTACGTGTTCTTGATTGACACAATCTTCGAATATATCGGACACGAAGTGGAGGCTGCCGGGCGGCGGATGTCCGATATCTTGGATTAGGTCCTGTATTTCGTCCAGCTTCTGGCTACAGCTGAGGGTGTTGTCTTGCTGGATTTGAAAGAAGTCCCAGGCCATGAATTATCTTGATGGTTGTTACTGATCTGTGAAAGTGTTTAGCAAGTAGTTCTCTAGCGTTACCGACCACTGAACTCAGGCTCTGTATTCAGCACACAGCTTTTGGCAGCTATCGGAGAGATCAAATGCCGTTCCGTTACCTGCTTGATCTGTATCTATCACTTCGAAGGGGACCAGAAGAATTCTATGACACGCTCATATTAAGAAATCAAGGAAGAAGAATTCTGATCAGAGCAGTCCAAACGCCGCAAGCGTATGCATTATAATTGTGATGATCGGAATAAGGATAATCGTGCGCATGATGAATAACAAGATAAGATCCCTGAACCGAATGGGGATATCACTGAACATATCCATCATCATTGGGGCGGTCGCAGAGAAAAAGATTAGCTGAGAGATTGAAAGCAGAGCAATGAAAAAGCGTGCCATTGCGTCAGCCTCAGCAACCAGCAGTGCCGGAATGAACATCTCGGTAATACCGATGATCGACGCCGGTGCAACAACCTCAGCATCAGGAATACCGAGCAGTTCGAAAACCGGGATAAGCGGCTGAGAAATAATGTTAAATACCGGAGTATGCTCGGCAACAACAACGGCTGCGAGACCAATTGAGAGAATCGTCCCAAGGATGAGGATTGTGAGTTTGATACCATCAATAAACCCTCGAACCGACGCATCGACAATAGTACCACTTTCCTCTGCCTTTTCGATAGCCTCAGAGAGACCGAATCGGAAATAATCTTTTGCGGAGCCCTGGAACGGTGTCTCGGGATTTGGTTCAGAAATATACGACTCAGGGACCCTACTCAGCGGTGGGATTCGAACGAGAATAAAACTCGTAACCGCAATGCAAATCAGATACGACATAAAGATAATCGGAAAGAGTTCGAGAAGGTCAACGGTCGCGGCAACGACGCCAACAAACCCGATAGAAACAGTCGCAAAGCACGTGCTGATAATATAGACGTCTCTCTTAGAGTACTCGCCGCGATCGAAGACGTTTCGCGTAACATAGAGGCCAACGCTGTAGGAACCGACCCATGAGGCAACGCTATCAAGAGCCGCCCGCCCTGGGACTTTGAATAACGGCCGCATGATTGGACGAGCCATTGTTCCAACAAATTCGAGGCCACCGAGTTCGACAAAGAGGTTGATAAAGATAGCACCGATCGGAATAATCACTGCGACGCTAAGAATGAGTGTTCCCCAGACAAGACCACCTGTCCCGGGACCAATCAGCCATTCAGGACCAACCTCGAAAAATAGCACTGGTGCGAGCACGGCACCGGCGACGCGGAAGAACCAAAAGGGAACAGATGTTTCCCAATAGGGTAGAGCCAACTGTTTTGCTAAGGTGTCCTTGATTGAGATGAGACCGTGTTTTCGAAATTCAGCAAGTGTAGTCAGGAAACCACCCGCAACAATGAGCGCAAGCGCGTACGTTCCTGCAAACATTGGGTACGTACCTGTAATATAGTTTATAAGTATGTCAAAAGGAACTGTTATTTGACCATTCCATGGAACCGGTACAAGAAAGAAGAAGAATCCGACTAAAAACGCCAATACGAACTTTGAAACCGGCTTGCGTTGGAACTCGGCGAGATTGATATCTTCAATTGATTTTGTCTCTGGATCCGCCTCGACATGCTTCATCTCTTGATCTCCCTTTGACCATGCCGCTTCGTCGAGCATATCTTTATTTTGAGTAATCCGGTAACAAGTACCAAATAGTGCCTTATGGTGACTGGTTTATAAGGCAAGGTCTGGAACCAGTGCCTATCAAAAATGTTAATCAGTACTGGACCTGATAGCAGCTGCACTTCTGCGTGGTATTCTAGGTGTCTATTCCATTACTATTGCTGCCCAGACAAGCAGTTAACAAAAATTATTTGAATCATCTCTATATGGACTGCCAATATCAGACAAATCTTTAACTATGATACTTTATAATTTACTCATTCCGTATTTCGTCAATCGATTGGGCGAGGTCTTTCGTTTTGAGATCACTGTAGGCCTCGTGGGTCGTTTCAATTGATTTGTGACGCAGTACCTGTTGGGCCTTTTCAGACTCACCGAGTGCGTACAGCTCGGCGCCGAGCCCACGACGTGCTCCATGCGGCTTGAGATACTTGTGCCCGTCCTCGAGTTCGATGTTTGCCTCGTCGGTGAGACGTTTCATCACTCGCCGTGCACCCTCTTTAGAAATTGACGGTGGTGCGATCTCGTAGTCACGGAGTAGATCGTCGAGGATGTCTGTTTTCGACGCGTCACCTCTCTGCTCGAGCGCCTTCGACAGTCGATCTTGCGTTGGCTGCATACGTCTATGCATCGGTTCAGACGCCTGAGCACGAGTTCAATGGAGGTTTTGCTTTGCTTCTGTTGTTTGCTGACGTGTGGGTTGCTGCAGCGTTCAGTCCAAGTTTATCGATATAGAACAGCGGAGTGTCTATATTCAGTATGCACATATAGTGTGAAGTATATACATATGAATAAGGATCTAAAGAAGTGGGTTTCAGCAGAGCATTCTATGCAAAAAAGAAGCTACGTAAGGGGCGAGATTCGGACTCATTCCTACAATACATAGATGATTGAGAATAGAAACGCGATAGTAACGACGCCAGCAAGAACGTACAGATAGGTCGGAGCAGGCTCAGTTCCACGAGAGACTTTTTCAGGTCTAACATACACGAGTACACCGCTGCCGATCGCAAAGAGACCAAGAACGACACCGCTAATCCCAGTAAGAGAACCTTTGGTCGCGAGCACCGACACTGCGTTTTCAACGACGAACAGGAGTCCGAGTAGAATGAGAAGGTATCCCTGGAGAGTAGCCCGCTGGATGGAAATAGAGGCCCCTCTCACGGTACTGCTGTTCATAAGAACCACTTCTCCCTCTTCGTATTAGCATTTGGGGATAGCAGATACTCCAGAGACCCTGTGGACGACCGATACGCTGCCCTACTGATCAGCTGGTTCATCCCCAATAATTCTGGAAATAAGCCACGCATCAAAATCACCCTCCGAGGTTGTGCTTGTGAGCCCAGATCAGGAGATGACTGTCACGATGTGGGTTGACTGTGAGACAGACCTGCCGGTCAAAACTGAGCTTACTACTGAAACCTTCATGGAGGATCTCGGAGCGTACGATGACGGCAACGCGAGTGAAGACATGAATACAATCGAGAGTATCGAAACGACAGCCACTGAAACGACGTACTTCGAAGCGTACAACGAGCCGGTTGACATCGAACTCCCCGAGGACGCTGAAGATGCACAGACCCTCGAAGAGCAACTTGAGGACTTCGAAGCGGAGTTCGATGACGACGAAGCCTTCGACGTTGACGAAGACGAGTTCGACGAAGATGGTGAGTTTGACGTTGACGAGGACGAACTCGCGGATCACGACGCTGACGAGCTAGACGAGGACGACACTAACGACGACTGCTGACCGAGATCGAAGACTCAGTTGAGCGGCTAAACTCGGCTTCTTATTTTTCCGAAATAACTGTTGAGAGTTATGCCTATATTGGTGGTTCCGGAACTGTGAGACGACTTTCGACTACTATGCCAGAAACGTAATTACGTATGGCAATCATCTGTTGCATGCTTGAGTTTTCTTACTCAAGCAATCGGGATAGTACGGACCTGCATCCGGGCCGAAGCCGAAGTCGGCCTCCCGTTTCCCCCCCACCCACTTGCCGATCAGAATTCTAAGGGCGGCTTTGATCGGTCGGTTGCGATCGTCTCGAATCGACACTATCGCAGTAGCCGACAGATGGATGACTGTGTTGCATACAGAGAAACCACATATCGTTTCACACTCAAGAAAGTCGATTCATAAGGAGGGTTGCTACTTTTCCCGCAATCAGCATACTGACTACAAATGCTGCAGCAACGACTATGAGTCCTGCAGCGGAGGTAACAAACCAATCAAGCTGAAGACGGGTGAGNGTAAAGGACATACATAACAGGTAGACCGATTAAGAAGACGGATCCGAAATATACCGCACTGGATATCGCCAGCGAGTAGCGGCTTTTCACGGGGGCTGATGTCATATTGATATATTTTAACGATACATCCGCATAATACTTCTCCAGGGGAGGTATAGCAGTACCGCTCAGTTCGCAACTCCATGTAACGGAATCCAGAGAAGCCCTGTTCCTTTCGTAAAACGGCGGCACCAACCGTCATTCTCTTGCAAACTCTCTATGTGGTATGTCATGCTGTCAGTCAAACGTCTGAGTTTAACACAAACTCCGCCGTTCGTTATCTGCCAGTCGAGATTTTGATGAAACCCCTGTTACGTATAGGCCAAACAGTTACCGGAGCGGTTACCGGTATCTCAGCCATCTGTCAAAATCCACCTGCTGACTATAGAGGATCAACACAGTGAACCGTGTATTCACTCACTCCCAAACGTCGCGGTAGTCCTCAATGAATGTTCTCAGAACGGTTGATTCACGTCCCAGCAGTCGGGAGACGTCACCAGTTACCCTGTCTCTTATACACATCNGCCATCAGAGATGTGTATAAGAGACAGCGATGGTGCTGTGTACTTCACCTCGTGATCGAGGGTTGCCAAGAACTGTCGACAGACTTCCCGATACCCCAGTGCCTCTGGTCCAGTTAGATCGTACTCGCCGGTTGTTCGCGTGAGAAGAGATTCTGCTGCCACTGCAGCGACGTCGCGTGCATCGATAAAACTCGTCCGACCAGTTCCGGCCGGGACAATCAGCTCTCCGGCTCGAATCTCTTCGCGGTGGGTTGTCGAGAGGTTCTGCATAAAAAACGACGCTCGGAGGAACGTAGTCGAGACAGGTGCCGACTCGAGCCACGACTCGATCCGCGCGTGTGGGACGAGACGATTGCGGTCTGCCCCGATGACCGAGAGGAAGACCACGTGATCGACGCCGGCCCCAACCGCGGCAGCCAGTGCCGGGACGATATCGCGACGAACGCGAGACAGTGCAGGCGGGCGAGCGAGAAACACCGCATCAATGTCGGCAAATGCCTCGCGGTAGGTTGTCGGATCGGTAAAGTCGAACGCGACGGTTTCGTCAGCCGGCCCGTCGAATCGCTCGGGTGAACGCGTCGCAGCCCGAACCGAGACAGATACAGTCGCGAGGTTCGCACAGACGTCGCTTCCAACAGTCCCGGTTGCGCCGGTGACAAGAATCATCGGTTCCCCCTCCAGTCGACGAGAGCGGCAACAACGACGCCGGCTGCAGCGATATGCATCAGCCCGAGAACACCGAGGCGGGCCGTGGTTGCGCCATCGAAGGCCGAAGCAGGCTCGAGGAGGACGAGCGAGAGCAGTGTCACGAGGGCGGCAGCCAGAACGAATCGTCGATCCGCGGCGTCACCGAAGGCGCGCCGAAAGACGGCGTGGACGACGACACCGCCGAGTGCGCCGACCGCAGTGGCGATCGCAACCGGGAGAACGGCGAACGGATCGAAGCCACCAGCACCAACAGTCACGAGGGTGAGGCCGAGAACAACGAGGTTTACAGCGACTACACCGCCGACGGCAAGGACAACTCGATGTTAGTTGACAGTGGTCATGCGGGTCCCACCTTCGGCATCTCTCGAACGTTCCGATCATCCTCGAGGCAATCCAGAATGAACCGAGCGACGTCGGCACGGTCGATCGCATCGAACCCGAGATTGATCTCGCCCGCGCGGTACGCTCCCGTCCGATCGCCCTCACTTAGCCGTGGCACACGGACGACCGTCCACTCGAGGTCCGTCTCGCGGACGGACTCGACGTGGGTTTCGGCATCCTCGAGAACGTCTCTGGCAAGCAGTTTCAGGAGCACACCCATCATCTTCCCGCCGAGCGAGACGGATTCTCCGTCCTCGCGAACGCCGGCACCGACGAGCGTGACGAATCGCAAGACGCCCCTCTCCGTCATCGCGTCGGTGATCTGCTCGCCGGCGACGGTCAACAGATCGTCCGGAGAGCCGTCACCCTGACCGAGGACGCTGACGACGGCGTCGACGCTCTCGACGGCGTCGCGAACACCGTCGCCCGTGTAGGCATCCCCCTCTACGACGGTCACTCGATCATCGGTGAACTGAACGCGGTCGGGGGAGCGAGCGTGGACGACGATCTCGTGGCCGCGCTCGAGCGCCTGTTCGCAAACCGGGCGACCAGTGCGGCCGGTCGCACCGAAGACGGCGATTTTCATATCCGGACGTACGGCGTCGAAAGGGATATACTTCTAACTTCGAAGTTTCGAAGCAGCGGGTGGGAAATAGCGTTGAACGCCATTTGTGCGGGAAACGATCTTGGTCTTCGAGGCCGTCCAGTTGTGTATGGACGACGATAGTGTAACTCGATTGGACGCTAGCCGATCTCCCGAGGAAGCCCGCAGACTCAGACAATCGCTGGAACCGGATGAACGGGAGCGGGTCGAGCGAACGGTCGCCGAACTGCTCGATCTCCTCGGCCGGACGCACACGATGGCGGTACTCTCCGAGTTCGCCTTCGCGAGCGGGCCGTTACGGTTCTCCGACCTCGAGACCGCACTCGAGGTGCCGGCGAACACGCTCTCGACGCGACTCCGGGAGCTGACCGATGCTGGCCTGCTTGGCCGAACGGCCTACGACGAGGTTCCGCCGCGAGTCGAGTACGAGCCGACCGAGAAAGCTCGAGCGATCTTCCCGGTGTTTGGCCACCTCCACAGGTGGGCGGTGTCCTACGAACTCTGAGATCGTTCCGCCCTACAGGGGAAAGCAATCACTGACTATCCGCGTCCACCCGACTGACAGAAAAACTACACAATCGGTTCCCGAACAGTTCTACCAGCATGATAGGCGACACTTCGGTTATTGAAGCGACCACCGAGTTTCGAAGTCGGACGTATTTGTCTTCTGCGCCCGTATCCGCTGTATGTCGAACGAACAATCGGTGGCGGATGCTAAAACTCACCGTGCACACTCACAGGACTCGAGTGCGAGTCGAACCGAGCCCGCAAAACACGCCTCGATCGACATCTCTGGTCTCGAGCTCACGTACGGTGACGGAACTGAAGCGGTCAGAAGCGTCCATCTGACGGTCGGTGACGGCGAATTCTTCGGGTTTCTCGGCCCCAACGGCGCGGGCAAGACGACGGTGATCAAAGTGCTCGCGACGCTGCTGTCACCGACCGCCGGCGAGGTCCGCGTCAACGGGTTCGACGTCCGAACCGAGCCGCGGAAGATCCGGGAATCGATCGGCTACATGGCCCAGGAGACGAGCATCGATCCGGAACTCACAGCCGAGGAGAACATTCGATTCGCGTGTGAAGCCTACGGCGTCCCGCGGGGCGAACGGGACGACCGAACCGCTGAACTGCTCGACCTCGTCGATCTCGAAGCGGTCGCCGACAAGCGCTCGGAGGAGTTCTCGGGTGGGATGAAAAAACGACTCGACGCCGCCACCGCGCTCGTCCACCGCCCGCCGCTGGTCTTCCTGGATGAACCGACGACCGGCCTCGATCCGAAGGCACGCAATCGGCTCTGGGAGTACTTCCAACGGATCAACGAGCAGGGGACGACGATTTTCCTCACCACGCAGTACCTCGAGGAGGCCGACACGCTCTGTGAGCGGTTGGCGGTGATTCTCGACGGCGGGATCGTCGCCGACGGATCCCCTGCCGATCTCAAGCGGCAGGTCGGTGGCGACGTCCTCGATATCGAACTGGGCGATGGGCCCGAAGCGCGGGCGCGCGCTGCAACGCTCGCACGCGAGTTCGACGACTTTGATATCGCGACCGTCGAGGAGACCGAGACGGGAATCAGCGTCACCGCACAAGCGGCCCGTCAGTCGGGAACGGATCTCCTCGTTGCACTGCGCGACGCGGGACTAACTGTTCTCGGGTTCAACGTTCGCGCGCCGACGCTGGACGACGTCTTTCTCGCGATTACGGGCGAGCGTGTCGACAATGACGGTGGCGCGGCCGAAACGGAGGAGTCCACGTGAGCACGCCGACCGAGTCGGGGACTGCCGACCGCGAGGTTGCGAGATCCACAAACACCTTCGTCGGGGACGTCTGGGTCAACTTCAAGCGGTGGAACCTCAAGGCCGTCCGGAACCCGTTCGTCCTCGTCGTCTCGCTCGCACAGCCGTTTATTTTTTCGTCCTGTTTACGGAGGTGTTCGGCAACGTCGCCGGCGGCGTCGTCAATCAGGGACTTCCGGGTGTCGACTACACGACGTTTCTCGTCCCGGCAATCGCGATCCAGGTCGCACTCGCGTCGGCGGTCACCTCTGGAATCGGGCTGGTCAACGACATCGAGAACGGCATGTTCGAGAAGGTGCTCGTCTCGCCGATGAACCGAACCGCCGTGTTCGTCGGGAAGACCCTCGCCGAGGTGTTCCGTATCGGCCTCCAGATAGCCATCATTCTCGGACTCGGCGTGCTCCTTGGCGCGGAGATCACGACCGGCGTCGTCGGTGCCGTCGGGATCATGGCCGTCGGAATCCTCTTTTCGTTCTGGTTTATCGCGTTCTCGAACATGCTCGCGGTGCTGACTCGAGACCAGGAATCGACGATCATCGGCGCGAACCTCTTGCAGTTCCCGCTGTTGTTCCTCTCGAGTGCCTTTCTCCCCCTCGAGGTGCTCCCGAACTGGATTCAGCTGGTCGCTCGAATCAACCCCGTCACGTACGGCGTCGATGCCGCACGCGCGATTATGCTCGACGAAGACGTGATGACCGTCCTCGAGGTGACAGCGTTCGGCGGCGCGCTCGACACGATCGTCCCCACCGTCGCCGTTCTCGTCGGTCTCGGGTTCGTGTTCGGTACCGGAGTCATATATCTGCTTTCGAGGGCCTCGAGTTCGGACGTTCGGTAACGAGCGTTCCGTGACCCGACACCACTCGCGTGCCGCTTCTGTCCCGCCGATGCGTAGACGTCGATGGCGCGGTTGATGCGGACGACTCGCCGACAGCGGTCCGTGGACACTCCGTCTCGAGATCCATGCGTTATCACCCTCGAGACCCGTTTGTATTCTCAGTACATCACAAAGCCGGTTAGTTGAGTCGTCTGCTTGCTGAAGACGTGTCTAATCACCAGCAGCAAGCAGACAATGCAATCCACGAGGACCAGCTCCTTAACTTCCTCGTCAACTCCCTTGACGAGGAAGTGGGTCTTGACCTCGCCAAGAACGCTAAGGTCGACGCAGAAGATATCTACGAGGTCCGTCAGAACTTCCGTCAACACTACGGATCAGGATGAAACTGCGGCTTCAGCCCAAGTGAGCAGGGACGCTTTGTGAGGTACTGGGTCTCCTTCAACCCCATCGCATTCGTTCACCGACTAGGGGCTTAAACAGGATTCTCATAAAGTCAAAGCCTTGCGCCTTTATATCACTCTGCTCGGCCACTAAACCGGCTGTGCTCTAACTCTCACCCACCTCCACCGTCCTGCTTGCGGCGCTCACCCTCACTGCGCAGTCTTTCGCGATGGATAAACTAATCCAGGACCTAGTTATTCTCCCACACTACGACACCCCATTTTTGGATGTAATCGTATGTGAAGCGCGTCATAGAATACGTCTTATACCCGCTATTCTTCGATTACACCGTTCTCATTTCTCTCGTGATAGAACGATTTTACCAATAGATAATTTTGTTTACTTGATAATTTATAAATGATATTAGCTAGAAGATATTGTATGAAGCTTCCTATGTGGACTATACTGTTCAATACAGATATAGACCAGTACGCAATCCTCATAGAAGCAGACATATTACTAAACTCCAAGTAGTATAATGATGTCCCAGTATCCCGGTGAAACCACGAATTCTGGACTACTACGGAGTTCAGAAGCATCCGAAGTAAGAATTCCCAATCAACAAGATTATACCTGTCCGATCTGTGAATTCGTAGCCCCTCATCGTGAAGAACTCACTCTCCATCTTCGAATGGTCCATTCAGAAGATACATTATACAATAGTTTAAACCATCATAATTCATGGTTTTCTTTATGGGAAGTGAACGACTAGTGGAGTCACTCTGTCACTGCGAAAAGAAAACAGTGAAATCGGTGAGTAGCGAGGGCAAGACAGATTCTATGACACGCTCTGGGAATCCAACTGGTGATTAAACGATGGGTTCCGATAACGTCGATATCTTCAAACATATCGTTTTCAAATTGCCATCACTCCCAACGCAAATCATCGCGCTGGTTGTATTGAGCCCACTCTATGCGACGCTTATGTATTTGGCACTCAATAAATTTGCACCGATCGAGATTCAGCCTTGGATCATTCCAGTCGGTGCGATAGTGATCTTCCTAGGACCGTTTTTCATCGCCGCTGAACTTTTCTATCATTCACTGCCTGATTATCCGCGCCACTGGAGTTACTTTCTTGCGCTCACAACTCAATTGTTTCTTTTCATCTATGCACTCATCCTTTCGGGTGCGGATACGGGGATGAACGCGTGGCAAATTATTTGGCTCGCGCTAATCACCGTGAGTCTTACCAATGTATCAGTCTTGACCGTTTCGGTGGGTTCCCAACGACTGGGGCAGATAATATTATTATCACTTTCACAACCATTACTCTTGATCGGCGTGTTCCAGTTCTTCATTGGTCAAAACATCGGCGTCTCTGAGGCATCTCTTCTCGTTAACTTTGGAGTTCTTCTAGCAGTCGTTGTGATTCTCGTCCTCTTCCTGAAACTGTTCGACTACCTGATCGGCAACAATGCGAACGTCTCTGCATTCAGACTCACATCAGGACTGCTCAAGGGCGAGCGATCAGCGCTTGATCTTGGGTACCCTGCGAGGCCAGATGTACAAACACTAACGATCGATAATGGGAAGAAACTCACGCTCGCGGCTCCGTGGATCCATCCGGGCCCGCTCGGCGGGTTTGGAGGCGGCAAACTCAGTAGCGAAGTTATCGAAAGACTGAACGACACCGGCACGGGATTCTTCCTGCATGTTCCATGTACTCATAAGGAGGATCTCGCAGATCCGGCTGACGTCGCTAAGGTTATCGACGCGATAGGTAACCCCGAAACAGTTTCAACGGCATCGCGACTCCACAGTCTGGAGCACGATGATCTCCACTTCTACGGACGGACCGTCGATGGGAAGAAAATCGTCTTCTTCGAAGCTGAGGGAATCGACGACTACCATCCGGGCGTCTTCATGCGAAATATCTCGAAAGACGACGTCCTCCTGGTAGATATGCACAACCATCACATTCACGCGGAACTGGA
Organism: Natronococcus jeotgali DSM 18795; assembly: GCF_000337695.1. Classification (GTDB taxonomy): domain Archaea; phylum Halobacteriota; class Halobacteria; order Halobacteriales; family Natrialbaceae; genus Natronococcus; species Natronococcus jeotgali. Next base: position 59,906 of record NZ_AOIA01000103.1, on the reverse strand, counting down.
TAGAGAGATCCAGTACGGAACGGAGGATGCTGCCCGCCTCAAGCGATGCTTCGACGACTTCCTTGAGCTCCTTGAGGACGCCGAAACCTATCCGTATAGTGTAGGGTTCGCCGTCCATTGTGACGAGCATCCACTGATGGCACTCGTCGAGGAAGTTGACGGCCAACGAACGCTTCTTTTCGGGGTCGATACGAACGGAATTACAGATGATCTGCGGGAACAACGCGAACGGCTCCAACAGGAGTTTGACGACGTAATTCTGTTTTCAACAGACACGCACGCGTCGGTACACGACCTAGCGAACATGAAGGGATTCGACGTGGCGACGGTTACAGACACAGTTCAACACGCGGTCGAACGCGTTTCTGATGCTCGGATCGGCTTGACAAACGTTCAAACGGACCGATTACGGCTGCTCAAACTTGACTACAGTGGGCTTGTCTTCAGCGTAAATATCCTTATTCGACTTGCCATCATCTCGCTTGTAGCGTTCTACGCATCCCTCGTACTCTGGGTCTTCTAACGGGGATCAGCAGAGAATTTGACACCATTAACGATTTCATTAAAATTATATCTTAATATAACAAGTAAAATTTAATAATTTACTTCTATTATAGACCGGTGTTTCAGCGGCTATCGCAGCACTCCTGCTGAAGTGTGAATAATTCACTTATTGTAAGAAGTGTGCTGAAGCAGTCAAATTGCCGCTGTTCGTCAATCGAGTCCCATTTGTGTCAGAGACTAGCTGGTGGTGTCGCTGATCTCACCGCATCTTCACTATCTCCACTGTTTGTGGTTTCCTTTATCTATACAGTGTCCTGCAGATTTTAGTGTCCTCGAGCCGATTCGTCATTCTGTGACGCTCAGGGGGCTTATCCGTGATGAGCAGACGAATGCTATCATAGGGTGGTTGCTGACTGATATCATTGTTCTGGGTACTATTAAAATCGTTCTTACAGTTATGTTACTATGGGGCAGGTTCGAACTAGTCATCATTGCTACGACGCTCATGTGAAGCACATTGTTGGTGGATCAAAGAACGGTTTGAACGATCTCTTCGAGTGGTTTTCGCCGGGTTTTCGGAGGATTCGCCGTCGAAGTTGGAACGCTCTGAGATACGGCGTCAGTTTGCCTTTTGAGGGCTCTGTTGAATCATTAGACGGTATCGGGATAGGGCGCTAAATCAAAGGAGTTGAAGCAGGAGACTGCGAGTGTCCATGACGCAAATCTCCCGCTTCATTAGCGAAGTTGTCCCGGTTGCTCAAACCGTTACTGGTGATGGAGGCGAATCCGCCGCCCCTGAAGGTGGCGGCGGATTCGCCGACTATGCGGTCGTTTCCCTGCATTGTCTGCGGATTTACCTTGACACATCCTACCGGATGACAATTGACCTACTTAAGGAGATGCCACAAATAACCGGGGAGATCGGCCTCAGTGCGGCCGATCTCCCCTCCCCATCTACGTTGTGTAAAGCGTTCAACCGAATCAACATGAGCATCTGTCGAGTGCTGCTGCGCCAGTCGGCGCAGCTGCACGATCCTTCGAAATACGGCGCGATCGACGCCACGTTCTACGAACGATCTGCCGCGAGCCGTCACTACTGCCAGCGAATCAGCTACAGCGTGCAGAAGCTCAAAGTNGGCGCGATCGACGCCACGTTCTACGAACGATCTGCCGCGAGCCGTCACTACTGCCAGCGAATCAGCTACAGCGTGCAGAAGCTCAAAGTTGCGAAGCTCGTCGATACAGCGTCTCAAGCCGTTCTTGACGTTCACTGTTTGACGAAGCGTGAAGGAAGCGATGCAGACCTTGCCGAGCAGATTGCCCGCCGAAACGCGGGCGATTTGCAGTCTCTTACCGCCGATAAAGGCTATGACAAGCAGTCACTCCGTGAAGAGTTGCGTGAACTCGACATCAGACCGCTCATCAAGCATCGTATCTTCGCGCCTTACGACTACGCACACAACGCCAGAATCGACGAACAGCGCTACAATCAGCGCTCTATGACTGAGACCGTCAACTCGGCTATCAAGCGCTCGCTCGGCTTCGCCGTGCGAGCGCGGTCCTGGTTTCGTGAGTTTCGAGAAATCGCTCTGATGTGTGTCGTCTATAACATCAAGCGTGCCGTGAAACAGTGAATTCCACCGCCCTATGGCGATTCAACACAGCCACTCTAGCCGAACGAGCGCCAGAATCAGCCAGTAGACCGCTTTTTGCATCTGTTTTGTGATCCGTATATGTATTAGACAACAGGAAGAGCTGATTAGCTATCCTGTTGTATGTGTGTTCGTCAATCATACCAGAATAACTAATCCTGTTTCTTCCAAAGATACGATCGATCATGTCTAACCCATTCAACCGCCGTCGGTTTCTCAAAGGAACAGCCGGTGCTGCTGCAAGTGTAGCGGCTGTCCCTGTGCTCAGTGGAGTAGCAGCAGCGCATTTCCCGGTCGAGTTGGATATCGATGTCCAGCCCGAAAACGAAGACAACGTTGTCGACCTTGACGAACACGACCAAGTTTCAGTCAGAGTCAACTCTTCAGAGTTCTTGAACTCAGACGGTGAGCGAGAGACGTTTGACCCGACCGAAAAGGATGTCAGATATCGCTTCGGCTCTCGAAGTGTACTCGACGACGGAGAGGGTGCCCGACCGATTAATGACGGTGAAGTCACAACAACGACTACAGAGGACGGCGACCAACAGAAGACCACTAAGGTTCTCTCGTTGTCTTTCCCGGTTGAAGAGACAAGGCTTACCAATGGGGATGATACTGCTTGGCTCTATTGGGAACGCGAAGAATCTGGTAAGCATGGCTACTCTGGTGTCGATACTATCACAGTATACGGCGGGAAGTCCTCATCCAAAGACCTTTTTGAGCTTCTTCGCCAACTGTTAGGAATCAAAGACGGTCGCTGACGGTCCCATTTCGTTGAGTGCTCTTCTGGAACAAGTAGATTCTAGCAGCTGCTCATGGACTTGGTGTGAAAATAATTGTCTTAGAACAGCGAGGAACGGGCTCAGTCGCCGAGAAATGGGACTTTTACGAGACGATGTTTCTCGTAGACAGAGGAACTATTTGACCGCGCTTGCTCAATGCGATCTACACGGTCACCTCGACTACGTCAACCGAACTTGATTAAAAATAGTTTTAGATGATTGCGATGCGGAGTGGCCGATTTCACCAGACGTGGATGGGCGGCAGAGCCAACGCTGCACGCTGGCTCGCCACCTTCGTCTCCTCATATAATTTCCAGCGACCAAACCAGGCGCTCAACAACTGTACGCCTGCCGAGGAGGTGATGAATCCTTGACTAGATAGTGCTTGGTGCCAGGAAGTGATAATATCCATACAATTGTGGGCCACCGGTTACGGCCGGAAAGTGTTCCACCCTCCCCTGATTCCCATCCCATAGGAATCGGATCTCCCCTCTAGTAGGTCGATGCCTAAGGGCCACCAATGAGTTGTAATCGACGGATCTCGAGTGCTACTGAGCCGACTCGTACTGCGCCTCTCACAGTAAAAGGCTCCGTCTTTACATTCTGGTAACCTATGGCTGTAATCTCATCACCAGTCGTGACAACCGTTGTCGACATGGGAGTCGCTCTCAGCTCGGTGGTTGCCTTCCTCCCACCCGAACTGGGAAGTCGGTTACAGTTCGGCTGGACAATCAGCGTTCACATCCTCTTTGCCTCGCTCTCGATCGGTCTGGCACCGTTTATCGTATATTTCACGTGGAAAGATGTCCACCAAGGAGACGAGCGCTATGCTCGACTACGAGAGTTCTGGGTAAGCATCTTCGCGATTGGATTCGTCATGGGAACGGTCACTGGCATCCCGATGAGTTTCCAGTTCGGGACGAACTTCCCGGTATTCTCGGAGGTCGCCGGCGAGTTAATCGGGGGTCCACTGGCGTTCGAGGCGAAGATGGCATTCTTCCTCGAGGCCGTCTTCCTCGGGGTCTTATTGTTCGGCCGCGAGCGTGTCTCTGACCGAACATACGTCTTATCGTCGGTCCTCGTCGGGATCGGTGCCTGGCTCTCGGGATTTTGGATCCTTGTCGTCAACGCTTGGATGCAGACGCCCCAGGGGTTCGAACTCGTCGAACGGAACGGACGAACAATCGCCCAGCTGACGGACCCGGTCGCGGCCTTCCTGACCCCGAGATTCCCTTGGATGTTTACACACATGATGAACGCTGCGGTCATTGCAGTTGCCCTCGGCGTCGCCGGGATCTCAGCGTACTTCCTCTGGACGAACCGGGACGCCGTCGAGTGGGCGACGGCCCTCCGGCTCGCAATCGTTATTCTGCTGATTTCGGCACCATTCCAGGCAATCCACGGCGACGCCTACGCCCGTCACGTCGAGAACACCCAGCCACAGAAGTTCGCCGCGATGGAGGCCCACTACGATACCGGACAAGCCGATCTCCATCTCATCGCGATCCCGGCGAATCCCGACGCACTTCTTGATCCCCGCGCAGAGAATCTCTGGACAATCAGCCTACCTGGAGTCGGCTCGTATCTCGCTAGCGGTGGGGACGCTGACGCCGAGATACTTGGTCTCAACGAATACGAGGAGAGTCCACCAGTTGCTCTCGTGTTCTGGGCGTTTCGATTCATGGTGGGTCTGGGCTTTCTGTTCATCGGCCTCGCGCTCTGGGGGGGCACGCTTCTCTGGCGAGGGTCGCTCACTGAAAGCGACCGGTTCCTGGAAGCGATGATGCTTGCATCCCCGCTCGGGTTCGTCGCAATGCTCACCGGCTGGTATGTCACGGAGATCGGCCGCCAACCCTGGGTGATCCAGGGCATTCTTCAGACGGACGAGGCGGTGTCGACATCGTTGACCTCTGGCGAGGTAACCATAACGCTCGTCGGGTTCGTCGTCCTCTATCTCGCCTTAATAGGAGCATTTGTCTACGTCTTGGCATCGTTGGTCGAAAGTGAACAGTCGCGACTTACCGACCACGAGTCAGGGCATGATTCAGTCTGGGAGAGCCTCCCGGTGGTGGGCAGCGATGACTGAAGTCGCCTTGGCTGAGGTTGCTTTCCTTCCTGTCGACCAGTATCTTCACCCCCTGCTTCCGATGATCTGGTTCAGCGTCGTACTCTTCTGTCTCACGATGTACGTCGCACTCGACGGCTTCGATTTTGGGATCGGGATCCTTTACGCCACCCGGACCGACGAGGACGACCGTGAAACATTGCTCTCAGCGTTCGGACCGATATGGGACGCCAACGAGGTCTGGATCGTCGCATTCGGGACAACGCTCCTCGCGGCGTTCCCACCAGTGTACTCCCGACTGTTGAGCGATCACTACCTGCTGTCGCTCGCGATTGTCATCGCACTCATTTTCCGCGGAGTCGCTCCCGAACTCCGAGAACACCGAGATAACGACCAATGGAAACGTACATGTGATCGACTCTTCGTGGCCGGCAGCACGCTCGCACCGATCCTTCTTGGTGCTCTAGTCGGAAGCTGGGTGTTCGCGAGCGGGATGCTCGGCGTCCCCAGTCTACTCACAAGCCTCGTCGTGGTCTGTCTGTCCGTGACAAGTGGTGCGGCATTCCTAGCCATGAAGACCCAAGGGAGGTTGCGTGTGGAAGTGCGTCGCTATGGTATCGCGGCGACAGTCGCCTACTTGCTTGCGGTCGCCGCCCTGCTCAGCGTCGTCTTTACAGACGACAGTGCTAGCGTCCGTGACCAACTCTTGGCCGCGCCGGCTCCGGAGATCATTGGGCTGACGGTCGTGATCAGTGTAGTAGGCGTCCTATTGGCTCGCCACGATCGTGCCCGTCTCTGGTTCGGAAGTACGCTGACACTCTCAGGACTGCTCGGATCGCTCGTCGCCGTGCTCTTGTTCCCGACGATCTATCCCGCAGGTGGATATACGATTGAGGAAACCATTGTCTCGCCGCTTGCGCTCAATCTTGTGACAGTGCTCGGATTGCCAGTATTAGTATTTGTATTATGGTACTTCAAGTTTCTATATGGGGTCTTTCAGGGACCAATCGAAGAGGGCGGCTACGGTCACTAAATGGCTACTATCTTTTGTGTCGCAATCACACTCCTCACCATCCGTTCTAGTAGATTATGCCGTCGTCTGATTGGATATCGTTGTGAGGCTCTGTTGAAATCCTCAGAGAGTTACAGGATCGAACAGTAGTTTGACCGAATGCAGGCCCTCCCGAAGTCACGATTGCTCCGGTTTGTTGAGCAGGCGTATCACTTGACCCGACGAGCTGTCGCTCGCTACTCCTCGAAGTTCTCGAAACGACGGTACACACTTCACCAGCACATCGTCTTGCTCTGCCTCAAGATTCGGAAGAATACGACGTATCGGACGCCTCTCGACGAACTTATCGAGATGCCTCGGATTCGAAGCGCCATCGGACTTGAGGAAATTCCGTCCCCCTCGACATTGTGAAAGGCGTTCAACCGCTTGGACATGGCTGTTTGGCGGGTTCTTCTCAACCTCTCGGTTACGCTTCTCCCGACCAACGGCGTCGTCGGAATCGACGCCTCCGGCTTCGACCGCAGCCACGCCTCAAAACACTACACGAAGCGAACGAAGTTGACGATTAAACAGTTGAAAGTCACACTGCTCGTGGACACGAAAGCGAATGGCATCCTCGATCTCCATGTGACGACGACCAGAAAACACGACTCACAGATCGCACCGTCGCTCATCAAGCGGAATACCGATGAAGTAACGATTCTCCTCGGCGACAAGGGATACGACGACCAGACGGTTCGCGCGTTAGCCCGTGAAGATGGTGTTCGTCCGGTCATCAAGCACCGAGAATTTTCGTCGCTCCACAAGGCGTGGAATGCTCGGCTAGATGCCAACCTCTACGGCCAACGAAGTCAGAACGAGACGGTGAACTCCAGTCTTAAACGGAAATATGGGGCATTCGTCCGCTCACGACACTGGTGGAAGCAGTTCCGTGAAATCGTTGTTGGCTGTCTCACTCACAACATCGACAAGTCACTCTGAACAGCGGATATCGATGAACAAGACAGCGAAATGGGTCGAGCCCTTCTGATTCTCGTCAAAAGAGTCGTGACCGACTCAGAAGATGAGTTTGGCAACGACCGAGGAGTTGATTCTCGACTTTCGGGGGTGGGGGAGAGCTACTAATCGTAACAATGGACGGGGAACAAGACACAGACGCTCAGGAACGTGACTCGGTCGACACAACTAGATCCTCGTCAAGTCGCCATGTTCCGAATGGAGAGCGGTCAGCAACAACTCACACTCCGGATCCAAAGCTCGTATCCCGGGTGCTGGTAACGCGGATCGAAGTCATCGTCGTCGGTATCACAGGCGGCCTGCTCGGAGACACCGTCGGCGGTCCACCGTGATTCATCGTCTATCTCATCACGACGCTGATCACGATTGGCATCATATTCCACAACGTGAATGAACTCGTCAAGTCCTGGTATATCGAAGTGACGACACAAGATAGGTCGGCTCGACGTCGAGCACCCTAACGCCGGTAGCTGGAGCCAAGGTCTTGATTTTCACTCGAATAAGCGTAGTAGACTGCAGCGAGTACGAGTGCCATCATAACAACATCAAGTGTATGCTCCAACAAGTGGTGCATCTCAGTATTCGTACTTCCCAGGAGATACGCAGGTCCCAAACTCGTCTTGCCAAGAAACGTAGAAAACGCGACAGCGATCAGGAGATACGACACCGTCCGACGCTTCACGAATGCAGCGAACGATAGTAACGCGATGAGTATCGAGAACACTGCACCGACACCAAGCATGACAATTAGGACATTTTCAGTCAGTGATGCTCCGAAATGGAGTGGCAAACCGACGGCAACGGCCAGTAGCGATTCGGAATGCATGTAATTGACTCTGGGACGGTTTGACCTAGCCCCTGTTTTTGTAAAGAATGCCAGACGGTTCGTCGACTCAATTGTTCTGGTTCAGTTGGCGAATACGAGTGGTGGATCGAGAGATATAGAGGCCCACACACGAAGGTTTACGAAACGAGTGATCGGTGAACTCCTGCTCGATCGAACTCTACACAATCAGCGAAACACGAGATCAAATTGCACGTCAGGTTCGCGGGAACCCCGGAATTCATTTTAACGAACTCACCCGGACCCTCGATCTCGCGCCGGGACAGGTACAATACCATCTCAGGAAACTCGAACGCTCCGATGACATCGTCGAGGAGTCGCTGTACGGCCGGACGCATTACTACACGCCGGACTACGGAACCTGGGAGCGGGGAGCTTTGGCCGTACTCCGTCGGGAAACGGCGCGAGACATCCTTGTGTGCCTCATGGCCAACGGACCGAGTGCTCCTAACGAAGTCGCTGAAGGGGTCGACATCGCGCGCAGTACGCTCGAATGGCATCTCGACCACCTCGTCGAACAGGACCTCCTCGAGAAGGAGCGCGATGCTCGAAACCACGTGACGCTCGTTCTTACACATCCGGAAGAGACGGCTCGGATGCTTCGATTGGTCGAACCGTCGATCGCCGACCGGCTTGTCGATCGGTTCATGCGACTCGTCGATGGTCTGCTCGAAGAACCGACAAACTGGGAGTATTGATCGGCCCGTGAACGGTGTTCGGTCAGCTGTCTTGTCCAGGGAATTCGGCTCTTGTCCTGTCAGGGTGGGACTGACGACGCACCAATTGATCGTCGTCTCGCGTGAGCTCTTCGAAAGTTCGAGACGTGGACCAGACCGGCTTTGTTCGCGGCATTCCAAGACCATCGTGTGAATAGCCGAGTTCGTGTATGGGTATTCGTGGCTATCGTGGTGATGCTGGTGCTCTGCATCGGCGTGGTCTTCGGGATTGAGACAGGGACTCACTCGCCCGAGCCCGTAGCCTTCGATGACACGGTCACCGTAGGCATGACGCTCGAACAGGAGTACGCCCTCAGCGACCACCCTTCGGTCGAACTGCCGCGAGTACAGACGTTTCACTCCCAGTACGAGTACGTGGTTGGTTACTATGGCGTCGACACGTACGTCGACGCCCAGCGCCAGTCCGGTCACGAGCAGCGCTTTGGCTACCCGCTCGCCATCTACGTCAGCGACTACGGCGACACGGGCGTCGAACTGAATGAAGAAGGTTATCCGACGGTCGAGCGGTCGTCGGGATGGGTCAAGGCCGAGGACGCCTGGTTCGTCGTCGGGAGCGACGCGCGGTCGCCAGCCGGTCCGGCCATCCCCTCTTTCGATGAGCGCGAAGACGCCGATGCGTTCGCCGAGCGATACGGCGGCGAGGTCCGCTCCTGGGAGGGGGCCCTCGAGATGCGCGTCGAGAGCGACGACGCCAGCACGGTCAAAGATCGGATCGACCAACAACAGGAGCGCTCCGACTCGCTCGTCGAGAACGCGAGCGAACACGACGAGCGGCCGGTCTCGGTCGTCGTCGGCGAGGATGTCGACACGATCCAGGAGGGCATCGAGGGGGCCCCGCCGAACACCACCGTAACGGTTCCGGAAGGGACCTACAACGAGACGGTCGAGATCGACAAGCCGATCACCCTCGCCGGCGAGGAATCCACGCTGATCCGCGGCGACGGAAACGGGTCGGTCGTGACGGTCACCGAGGAAGACGTCGGGATCAGGAACCTCGACATCCGCGGGGTGGGCACGCTCGACAGGGGCGCCGAGGAACTCCCTGGCGAAGAGACCGAGGGCTGGGACGACCGCTTCATGGTGAACTACGCTGGCGCCGACGCCGGCATCTCCGCGCAAGTCGCCGACCGCGTCTCCATCGTCGACGTAGACGTCAAGACGCCGGCCAACGGGATCATCCTCCGAGAGAGTCCCGACGCCGTCGTCAGGGACGCGAACGTGACGGTCGCCGACCGCGGCACCTCCGGGTACGCCGGAATTATGGTGTTTCGCTCGCCCGGCGTCGTCGAGAACTCCTCGGTGACCGATGGGCGTGACTCGATCTACCTGTATCGCTCCGAGGGAGCGATCGTCACGAACAACGAGATCACCGATAGCGTCCTCGGGATCCACCTGATGCACAACGACGGTGCGTTGCTCACGAACAACCGGGTCGCAGAGGCCGAAAACACCGGTATCTACGTGATGACGGGGCCGGAGCGAAACGCGCTCGTCGGCAATCAGATCACGTCGTCAGAGACCGCCGCCTACGTCGGCGGCACGGAGTCGTACGTCGCGCGCAACGTCTTCGCGGACAACACCCTCGGCTTGCACATGGAGGCTGACGCCTCCATCTACGAGCACAACGTCTTCGCCGGCAACGGCGTCGGCGCACGCGACGCCGCGGTCCTCCCGACAAATCGCGTCTTCGGGAACGACTTCGTCGCCAACGATGAACATGCCGAAGCCGGTGCCGGCCCGCTGCGGATCTGGTCCCACGACGGTCAGGGTAACTACTGGGAGGGAGGCTCCAGCGTGGCCGACGGCGACCCGCCGGGGCGGCCTTACTCGCCGACCGATCCCGTCGACGGCCGCCTCCATGAGGTCGACGGGGCGGAGACACTCGCCCGCGCACCGGCGCTCACCGCCCTCTCGGGGCTCGAACAGTCCGTCTCCGGGATGCAGCGGTCGAGTATCACCGACCTCAAACCGACCTGCGAGCCGAACAACCCCGAACTGATTGAAGCGACCGACTATGCGAACGAAGCCTATGCCTGCGACGGCACCACGGTGACCGACAGATGACAACTGAACGATACGACTCAGGACGGACGAACCAACCGCCGACCGATGACGGCCCAGCGGCCGATAGTGACCCGGCAGTGACTGACGGGAGCGGCGTCAGGGTGACGAGCGACCGCGCGCCGGACGCCGACTTAGCCACCGACGGCGGCCCCGAAGCGGCGGACGTGACTCTCGCTGCCGACCGCGACGCCGCGTCGAGCGACGTCCTGCTCAACGCCAGTTCGGTCGCGTTCGCCTACGGCGACGTACAGGTGCTTGACGACGTGTCGGTCACGGTACCCGCCGGGGACGTGACCGCCCTGATCGGGCCGAACGGCGCCGGCAAGACAACCTTGCTCCGGGCACTGGCCGGACTCCACGAGGCCACTGGCGGCACCGTCGAGTACCTCGGTCCCGACGTGCCACGACCGATCGGTTACCTGCCCCAGAGACCCTCGTTCAGACCGGGATTCACAGTCGTCGAGACCCTCGAATTCTATGCCTCACTGGTCGGAGAAGACCGCGAGGACGTTCTAAATCGCCTCGATCGGGTCGGACTTCGGGCCGCGGCCGAACGGCGGGTCGGTGCCCTCTCCGGCGGTATGACGCGGTTAGTCGGCATCGCTCAGGCAATAATCGGCGACCCGACGGTCGTCGTCCTCGATGAACCGGCGTCAGGCCTCGACCCAGGGATGAGCACCCGTGTCTTCGACATCGCCAGGGATCTGGCCGATAGGGGCACCGCCGTGTTGCTGACTTCCCACGACCTGGCTTTCGTCGAACGGACGGCCGACCAGGTGCTGTTGCTCGACGACGGCGTCGTCACAGAGCGAGGTCACCCGGAAGAAATACTCGACCGGATAGGCGTCGACACGCTCCAAGAGGCCTACGAGGCGTCGGTGACCGGTGACCTGCAGCAGGTTCGCGTCCGAGGTGAGTCAGCATGAGCGACCCGGACCGCAGAACGACCACGTCCGGTGCGGGTGGGATCGACACGTCGGACGCGGCTGGGACGGCCCCAGCGGCAGTGACCGAGGCACCCGACTCGTTCGGTCGGATCGGCCGTGTCGTCGGCCGAGAGATCCGGACGCTCGTCCGGACACGCACGTTTGCGGTGCTCTCACTTGCCCTCACCGGGGTCTTGCTGACCATCTCGGTACTCGGTAGCGCCACCGGGGGATACGTCCCCACAGTCGTCGACCTCATCACGCCGCTGGAACTGCTTGTCCCAATCGTTGCCGTCGCCTTCGGCTACCGGGCCATCGTCGCCGACGAGCAACGTGGCGAACTCGACGTCCTCGAAACCTACCCGGTCACCCCCCACGAGCACGTCCTCGGTGTCTACGTGGGCCGCGCCCTGGGACTGATCGTCGCCGTCGGCGTGCCCCTGATACTCGTCGGTGCGTCGGTCGCGTTCCTCCGCGAGGAACCGCTCAGGCTCTATGCGACCCACGCCGGGACCGACTCGCCGATCCTTTACGCTCGGTTCGTCGTACTCGCGCTCGCGTTCGCCGTGACCGTCTTAGCGGTCGCACTGGCTATCTCGGCGATGGCGAGCGCTACCCGGAGCGCCCTCGCACTGGCTATCGTCGGTCTCATTGTCCTCCTGGTCGGCCTTGATCTCGCGCTCGTCTTCGGGTTCGCCAACAGAATCATCCCGGACACGGCACTCGTCCACGCTATCGCCGTCAGTCCACTCAGCGCGTTCCGTGGGCTAGTCTTCGAGACAGTCGTCACCACGGCCACGGGAACCGGCCCTCGGACTGCCTCACCGATAGCCAGCCTCCTCGGCCTCGCCGTCTGGACGCTGGGATCGCTCGCCGTCACGATCGTGGCCATCGAGCGCTGACGTCACCAGTCGATCCTTCGGTTTCAGTTAGCGTCCAGGACTCGGCCCAATATGGTTGCCGCCACCGCGCGTAGCTTCGTGTCGTCGCACCCCGACGCTGTCGAAACCGTGTGGAAAATCGATGATCGCGTTCGGGGCAATTATTCTTTCAGCGACTGAATCAGTTCGCGGTTGACCTCGTCGTGTTCGTAGACGTCACCGCCCCACTCGGCTTGGAACGATTCCGCGCCGTCGGTGTCGGAGAAGCCGATCATCGACTTGTCCATCGCGCCCCGCACGTCGCTGTCGACGACCAGCGTGAGGTCCTTGGCGACTGCGAACGTCTCCGCATCCAGGAACTTCTCCATCTCCGGCTGATCGCCATTCTCGTCGAGTTCGTAGTCGACCGACGAGTAGTCGGTGAGGTAGCTGACTTCTGGCTCCGCTTTCGACTCGTTCTCGAACGTGAACGCGTAGGTGCATCGCGAACTGCAGAACTGGGCTGCCCGATTCTCACCGTCGCCGAGCACCGATTCGGGGTCCTCGTAGAACGACTGGCCGGTCGGTCCCGGATAGTCCCCGATGATCATCGTACAGTTGTCACACGCGCGGTCGCTGTCGACGGTGATCGGGTCTGGGACCGACGCTTCCGACCCGTCTCCGCCGTTCATGCACCCGGCAACGGCGGCGACACCCACAGTCGCGGCGCCCGCGAGGACTGTGCGTCGATCGATCGTCTGCTCAGCACGGGTTTGCTCAAACCTCTCCGCTGGATCCATATCTGACGTTGGAACCTCTCCGTGATGACCAGTCTGGTACATTCGGCGAAATCGCGGATCTGAAACGACAGACACGAAACTAGACGTTCACTACGGCGCACGCTTCGCCGAACGGAGTGATCAGTGAACGAAGTCTGAGACGCGACAAATCTGCGTTACAGGCGTTTTGGATGGGGGTTCCAGTGTAACAACACTGCGAAGCCGAAGGTCCCGATGGGAAACAGGGAAAGGCCCAGAATTCAAATTCCACTGCGCTCACCGGTTCCCAGTCCGTATTTCGTCGCTTTGACGAGGTAGGTCAATGGAGACGCGTAGGCCACTAATCGGCCCCACTCGGGAGGATTCTCGACCGGAATGAAGATGCCGCTGACGAAAATCACAGGGAAATTGGCCAACGTGGCCAGCATCGTGACCTCCGATGTCTGGTCAGTGGGTATGGCTGCCTTCAGAACTCCCAGAACCGAAAGCCCGAACTCTGCAAGTATCAGACCAGTCCCCATAGGACGAACCTATCAAAGAAACCGTTCATCGGCCTGCTTTGATTGGATTGTTGATTTCGATGCGTTGAGCCAGCCTGTGTCTGCATCATTCGGAACATCGAAGTCAGGAACGAACGGTTTGATATCCAGTAACGGCGTCTGATCAACGACATCAATTCCTCTTACAGTCACTTCGTGATCTGTGACAGAGCCGATTTCGACAACAGAGAGTCCAATCTGATTCGGACGCTGTGGTGCCCGCGTGGCAAAGACTCCCCTTTTTTGGTCATCAAGAAACGGTTCAACCTGCAAGGAAGTAGTGTCTGCAGATGCGTGAAAATGATACAGCAAGATGCAGTGAGTGAACCCGTCCAGATCCTGCAAACCATCCGCATATGACTTGTCAACCTTGAGGGTCCCCACTATGTCATCCGCTCCAGTCGGTTGGATCGGCATTCCGCCCGGCGATTTGAAGGGTGTCTGGATCACACCAATCGATTCGTACTGAAACTGGTCATCAGGCATGTCTATACTTCGGTTTTCAATTAGGAAATTAGTGTCGTGACCGATACGCGCGGTGTATTCAGCACGCTCGCATAAGTATCCATCCGAAACTGGTGATTTCTCTAACGAGCAGTCCAACACCTCCATAACGACTACTCTGGCAAGAAAGATATCAAGAAAATAGTATTTCAACAGAGCCCGTTGTGACTACCTGTCAGAGGTATATGGTAGATGATGTGAACAACAGTCCACCGGATTCAGTGATTGTTGACCGAACTCAAAGTAATTTTTCTGATAATATCATAAAAGATCGGAAAGGAACTATCATGAATGAGAGGAAAGAGACGACAGCTATTACGTCATCCGTCTTTAGCTAAGAGTAGAATCACGTGAAAGCGACGGCTTATCGAGGCTCCTTTTCGAGAGGAATGAGGAGGCAAGAGCTGTGTCCAACAGCGCCTCCTCATCGAGAATCATGCGTCGGCTCACTACATTGTTTCCCTCTGAGTTCCTTGAAGAGCACGCCGAGGAACTCGGCGTGGTCGAGCGAGAGGGCAAGCTTGAGATACCCGTCCTCGTGTGGGTGCTCGTGTTCGGCTTCGCCACAGGCGAGAGCCGAACACTCGCTGGGTTCCGACGAAGCTATAACTCGACTGCTGACGAGACAATCTCACCCGGCGGCTTCTATCATCGGTTGACGCCGTCACTCGCAGAGTACCTCCGCGAGGCTGGTGGTGCTGATCTCAATCGATTCAGAGACGTGATGATTGCAGATGGAACCGTACTTCGGTTGCACGAGTTTCTTTCTGAGGAGTACGAAGCCCGCCATGAGGAGCAGGCTGGAGCGAAGCTCCACCTGCTCCATAACGCCACCGATCAGACGATAGAACGGATCGACGTGACTGATGAGAAAACGCACGACAGCACGTTATTCAAGACAGGATCGTGGCTGCAAGGGCGCCTTGTTCTGCTCGATCTAGCGTATTTCAAGTACCGCCGTTTCGCGTTGATTGACGAGAACGACGGCTACTTCGTGAGTCGGTTGAAAGAGAGCTCGAATCCGGTAATAACGGAGAAATTATGGGAATGGCGCGGTCGCGCCATTCCCTTGGAGGGTGAACAGATCCACGATGTCATCGAAAATCTCCACCGGCAGTACATTGACGTAGAGGTCGAAGCGGAGTTCAAGCGCGGGCAGTACGAAGGGACGCGGTCGCTGGACACCAAGCGGTTCCGTGTCGTCGGCGTCCGCGACGAGGACGCCGACGACTACCATCTCTACATCACGAACCACCCACGGGAGGAGTTCCTCCCCTCGGATCTAGCGACGCTGTATCGGTGTCGCTGGGAGGTAGAGACGTTGTTCCGTGAACTCAAAACGCAGTACGAACTGGATGAGTTCAACACAGCCAACCCGGCTGTGGTGAAAATTCTGCTGTATGCAGCATTGCTGTCACTGCTGGTGAGCCGTGATCTGTTGGACTTGGTCACCGAGCAGGCTGCTGATGAGATCGTGTTTCCGCCGGAACGCTGGGCGGCGACCTTCCGGTCGCACGCCCAGATCATTCTCCACGAACTCGGTAAGTATCTCGGCTACTCGCCACCGCCGTTGCTGGAACGGTTGATCGAAGATGCACAGAAGATTCACCAGCAATGACCGATACTACAAGAGACGCTTGCTACCGCTACGCAACCGAGGTGTGAGTCTTAGCTAAAGACGAATGGCAATCATTCGATACTCAGGGAAACATCTGGCCGATCAATAAATGCGTTCTGGTAGCCCGCATGACGGGCAATTTGTGGCGGCGTATCAATTGAGAGTCTGATTTCGTCATCGGATTCGACCGCAACGTCGATTTCAGTACCATAATGGACACCTAGCTCGGGATCAAGCGTTTCTCGAAGCGTCTGTTCGAAAATCGTCTCGTCGTCTCGTTCGATCCGGGTGGACAGCGTTGCTGCGACGAGCGGATACTCGTTATATGGTGTCCTCGCTAAAACGGCAAGATACTTTTCATTAAGGACCGTCAACGTCAGGGTGGCGTCGCTGGTGGTTACTGTCCCCAATATTCGTCCAGGTAACTCCCCAATCGGGGGTAACATCGAAAGGGGCAGCATATCCATCTCCATCGGCTCAAGTGCGCCTGACTCGCCGGCGTCATCGACGGCCTCGCAGGCCAAGTCTGATATGTCGTCAGGATCAAATGAGAAGTCGATTTCGGTCGATACTCTCTCCTCGAACCGCTCTTCGAATGTTCCTGTTCGCGCTGCACTCATCGCGGGCAGGGAAACACGGGCAGTGTACTTGCCGGCCTCGGGGATGATCAAGTTCTCCCCGAAGTGATACCCCATCGGTTGCGAGAGCATCGGCCAGAACGCACGCTCGTCGATATGATTCCCGTCGGCGTCAGTCACCTCAATTGTTGGCCCGGTGTCGATCGGAAGCACTATTTCCGTTTCGATGTCCCATACGACGGCCATTAGGTGGATCGCGTTGTCTTCGCTTGGTTCGACATACTCCCGTTCTTCGCCGGTAACGAGCCAGAATGGGTGCGGAAACATATACGTCAGCCCGATACCATATCCGCCTGCAGTTGCTGTACCCAGTGTCACCATATCATCACGGTGCGAGGGACGATAAACGGTCTCCGGAGGATCATTGACCATCGGCGGGCACTCGGGGAGCCGCTCATCGTCCTCTTGAAGAAGATAGAATCCGATGCCAGCGGTACCCACACCAGCAGCACCACCGGCGCTGGCAGCCAAGAGCGTACGCCGCTTCATTATAGGTGGCTCAGAACGTACTGCGAATAAGAACTTTGGTACGATTATCGAAACGACTGCCGAATAATCAATTTTCAGAACAAATGACTCTGGTATACGTAGAAGACTTCCCATGTCACCAGCGTGTCGTAGCGGTTACGGTCATGGGGTTCTAAGCACTGCTGACATGCTGCTGCCGGATCCTTCAGAGGTATCACGACGCGAGTATCTCAAGGCGGCCGTTGCGGTCGGCGGCGCGACCGGATTATCCGCCTGCCTCGACATCCTCGACGAACAGACGGTTCCGTCTGGTGCTGAAGATCCTTCTACGCTTCCGACCCGACAGCATGCTTGGAACGCCGTCCTCGACACGGATGACGACAGCAATCGCGAACCACCACGCCATCATGTCCTCAGTCCGCTTGAGTACGTTCGTGACGGCCCTCCGGACGACGCGGGGCGAGATACCGTCGAAACTGCGCTCCGGACCCTTGAACGGGCCTATGAGTGGAGCCACGAAGGATTACTTTTCACAATCGGTTACTCCCCGGCGTACTTCGATCGGTTCGACGCTGATCTGCCAGAGTCGGTCGACCTTCCCTATCCCGAGCCACTGTCTTCACTGGAGGAACCCATGTTGGATGATGCCGATGCCATTCTCCACCTCGCAAGCGACGTTCCGAGCGTGCCGCTGGCTGCCGAAGAGGCACTGTTTGGAGAGGCTGATACTGTCAATGACGTCGACGTGGACACCGATCTGAGTGGCGTCTTCAAGCGCACCGGTCGTCGGCCTGGATTCGTCGGCGAGGGACTCCCTGCCGAAAACCAGGACGTGCAAGGAATTCCTGACTCCGAACCGGTTCCCGAAGAGGCGGCATTGTTCATGGGGTTTCGCTCGATATTCGAACGCAATCAGGCGACCGAGGATAGGGTGACTATCAAGGAGGGGCCGTTTGCAGACGGAACGACCCAGCATGTCGAGACCGATAGGCTCCAACTCCAGCCGTGGTACGAACAGGACAGTCACTACCAGCGGGTTGCAAAGATGTTCAGCCCGGAACACGCCAAAGACGAACTCGTCGGCGAGGTCGGCGAAAAGCTGGAGAACTCCGCACGAATCACTGATGAGATCATCGATCACATCGAACAGGACGCCCACAAATACGGCATGGTTGGACACGCCCAAAAAGTCGCACGTGGCCGAGAAGACGGCCAACCTCTCCTCCTTCGCCGGGATTTCAATACTACCGATGGTGATCGCGCTGGCCTTCATTTCCTATCCCTTCAGCGTCGGATTTCAGACTTCATCCGCACCCGGGAACTGATGAACGGGGAACAGCTGGCGACAGATACAGCGGTCGGACAACGGCTCAACAACGGCATCCTCCAGTATGTATTCGTCGAACGACGAGGATCGTTCCTCATCCCGCCACGACCTCATCGAGCACTGCCGGAAGCGACCCCAGATCCCTAATCAATGAGATTGACATTCGAACAGGAGGTGCATGAGTCTCAACTATTTAACCGGACCAATTCTGGCAGCAATATCTGGATTTGGATTCACATCTCTATATGTGGTCTAAATCCCAAATAATAGGAAGCCAGGTATTATACGCATAAGCTTCATTCATAAATAGTTAACATATTTACCCAGTGAACGTGCATATTATAGTTTATATTTAGTAATAGTGATATATTCATGTTCGGCGATTGCACCAGAATGAGCAATAGGAGGCGCTCTAAACAGTCGAACAGGCGACTATGTTAGAACCAATCCTTCGTGTGGATGTTCTTCTGTTTCTCACTATCGGAGTACTCGGCGGAGCACATTGTATCGGCATGTGTGGACCGTTAGTGACGATGTATGCCGAACGGATGACCCCACGTCCCGACGGTGGAACGATGACGAATGCCCCTACCAACCGACGTAACCATCTGACGACCTACGAGGTGCGTCAACATGTCCTGTTCAATATCGGGCGAGCGCTCAGTTATGCGCTCATCGGCGCGGCGTTCGGAGCACTCGGTGGAATCGTGTTCGTGACGGCGAATCAGTTGACGACAATCGCGGATCTCATCCGCGGTAGTGTTGGCATTTTGATCGGCGTGTTCATCCTCGCATCTGGAATAAAGTACCTTCTCGGAGGCGCCGCCGGTATCGGAATTCCGGGCGTTCAGCGAGTAACGAGCTGGATTGCTGTTCGCGTCGACCGATACGTGAACAGTCTGGGAATCGTTAGTCTTGGTGCGCTACACGGATTATTACCCTGCCCGATACTGTACCCGGCGTACCTGTTCGCGTTCACTACCGGATCTGCCGTTACAGGATTCATTGCGCTTGGAACGCTCGGAATCGGAACGATACCGGCTGTCTTCGCTTACGGAACACTCATCGAATCCGTCGACGCCGTTCACCGTCAGCGACTCCACCGGCTCCTCGGGCTCGCGTTCGTCGTCCTCGGATACGTCCTATTAGCACACGGCTTGATGGCGGTCGGTGTCCACCTTCCCCATCCGATGTTTCCACATTATCAGCCTCTCGGTGGAATGATGGGACACTAATAGGGAGGAGAAGACTATCCCCGGGCCAGAGGATTTCGTATCAGACGTGTCCATTGAGAGCGACCCTGCTGGCCAGTCTGAAAGGAGATCTCGGCTTATCACGCGGTGGCCACCCGTTCAACATCATTTACGACGCGTTCGATATCGGTCTGTGGTCCTTTCGGATACGCTCGCTCAACGATTCCCTGTTTGTTTGCGAGCAGTATCAGGCCGTAGTGGGGGAACTGGTACTCCAAGTTCTCGTATTCATCTGCGGGGGCCTTCTTAATCGCGAGCCCGAACTGCTCATCTAACAGCTTCTGGCCACGTTCATAACTCTCTGGGCGGAGGAAGTGCCAGTTGCTCGCGTCGAGATCGACCCCCTGGTTGCCGGCGTACTCGCGGAGCACTTTGGCGGTGTCGCGCTCAGGATCAAACGTGAGCGCGAGAAATTCTGCCTCCTCGGCGTACCCATCTTCCGTGGCGGCCGCTTGTGCACGACGAAGTCGGAGGATAAGCGCCGGACATACTCCGTCCGGGCAGTTCGTGTAGAAAGACGTCCAGAGGACGGCGCGCTCGCCTTCATAATCACTAATCGACACCTCCTTGCCCGAAACCGGGTCAGGAACGGTGGAATGTGGCATCTCGTCGCCATAGCTCGGGTGCGACGCCTCACTCAAATCTCGTTCAGGTGGTCCGAGGACAGTTCCCTCGGCACCTTCAGTCTCGAGTACGCTGAGACAGCCCGCGGTACCGATAGTCGCTCCCAGTGCTCCCGCTGATTTACAAAATGTCCGTCTGTCCATACCCCACCGTACCGATCCCGAGGACATGAGGTATCTGGTGTGTCCCTCGAACACGGGCACCCCTATTCGATCCAGACGCGTAATTCAGCCAGCCGGTGGTCACTCGAAGAGACTGTCGACGGCCCGAATGAACCGATCGATGAGCCGGTCCGGTAGCGACGGTGATACCGTTTCGAAGAGGTCGGCCGTGCGGTTCGGGCGGGTCAGCGTGAGCATCATTGGTCGTTTATCCGGCTTTTCGACGGTTTTCGTCTCGACAAGGTTGGAAACGTGCCACGAGACCGTGCTTCTCGCGAGATCCAGATCGGATCCCAGCGTATCCGGCTGAAGAGGCTCGTCCGCTGAAGGCGCACTACGATCCCGCGGGCGGTTTAGCGCCGGAGGAACACAAGGGGGTGTCGTTCCCACAGATCGAAGCAATGTGTTTGTTCGACTCGACTGTTGATCCGGTCGACGACGAGCACTTCGTCGTTGACCAACCGTCGGAGGTGATACTGTACCTGCCCGGTGGCGATATCTAGGTCGCGTTCCATCTGATTGAAGTGATCACTAGGCGTCTCACAAATATATCACCACACCCGGATTCTGGTCGTCGCCATCGTAGATATTCGAGCGTAGCCGACTGAGAGGTAATACATGTGGGGTGTTCCCTTCAGCCAGGAAGGTTTCGGGCCGTATCTTCTTATCGTTCTGTCTGCTTACTAGCCAGTGTCGTGATCGTATCGCTCATTCTACGGGCTGCTTTTTCGTGGATCGTTCCACCCACCGTCCAGGGATCGCCTGTGCTGTTGACCGTCGTAGCATGCGCCGGGATCGGAACCGGTGTACTCTTTCTCGTGAGTCTCATCGCGTATTGTCGCCGGCGGACCAGCCAGTACCAGCTGATCAGCACCGCCGTCGGCATGCTCGTCGTGCGGTCGCTGGTCGGCGCCGGGACCGTGCTCGGGATCGTCTCGATGCCGGTCCATCACTTCGTCGAACATAGCCTAGATTTCTTGATCGCTGCGATGGTCCTCTACGCCGTGTACGCGCACGCTCCAGGCACTTTCACCAATAGCGTCACCGAGGACTGATTGATGCGAGCTCGTTTGCGGAAACGGTTCCACTGCCTTATAGCGATTTAACATAGCCGAAGATATCGAATATCAGAGCACCATAAACAAGTGTACTTTTTCTAGTGAAATAGAAATTGTTTTCACGATAGGCTGTTGTGTCCTCTGGTATGGCTAAAGAACACCTTCAAGCGTACCGAGCAAGCAATAGCCTGCTAACACAATCGAACCACCTTCTCGTTTGTACCTCTTCTCCAGTCAGTTCACAGGTGAGTTTTTGATGCATAGGCGCTGCTCGAGACGGCGACTTCTTGGCAGTATCTCGACTGGTATTGCTGGGCTGATCGCAGGATGTACCAGTTCACAGTCAAACTCAGATGAGACGTTTACCGTTGCTCTCGCCAAAGATCCAACACGGGAGCAGTGGGATATCTACGGCGGTATCACGCCATACTACACGCACGTCTTTGAGCCTCTTGTAAAAACTACCGACGATATGGGGACCGAACCGTTACTGGCAACCGAGTGGGAGGCCGTCGACGAGACGACTTGGGATTTTTCTCTTCGAAAGGATGTCACGTTCCACAATGGAGACCCGTTGACGGCGGACGCTGTCGTTCAATCGTTTGATCGCGTTTTCGAGCAGTGGTCGTATGTGCCAGGCTGGATCGGTGTCGCATCCGATGGCGTATCGGCTGTGGACGGTTCCACGGTCCGCTTCCAGACGACGGAACCATTTCCGGCGTTCCCCGGCACGATATCGCACAATTACTTCGGGATCCAACCCCTCGATACAGGTGAGACGCCGATCGGAACAGGTCCCTTCCAGGTAGAGAGCATTAAAGAAGAACAGTCGATCACGCTCACGCCGTACGAAGACTATCGAGAAGGGACAGCGACCCCGACTGAGCTCACGTTCGAGTGGGTCAAAGATTCCAATACGCGCGTACAGACCCTCCAGAAGGGATCGGTTGATATCGCACAGAAACTCCCGAAGAGCAGAGCCACAACTTTGGACAACTCGTCTGGGACGGCTATCGAAACCCAGTTGACTCCTCAGGCGGGACTTACCGCGGTTAATCTTTACAAATCACCGACCGATGACGAACAGCTTCGCCAAGCCCTCAACTGGGCTGTCGACCAAAGTCAGATAGTCGAGACCGTCTTAAACGGAATCGGAAAGCCGGCTCGGGGCCCGATCTCGCCAATTATCCCGTGGGCCCTTCATGACGAGCTTCCGACGTACGGTCCG
Source organism: Natronococcus jeotgali DSM 18795 (assembly GCF_000337695.1). Lineage (GTDB taxonomy): Archaea > Halobacteriota > Halobacteria > Halobacteriales > Natrialbaceae > Natronococcus > Natronococcus jeotgali. Next base: position 37,246 of record NZ_AOIA01000103.1, on the reverse strand, counting down.
GACAGAGACCAGGCAAGGGAACTTGTTGAGGAGTCTGAATACAGTGGTGAAACCCTATCAATTCTAACCAACAGTGAAAACACCGACGACCGTACGATCGCAGAGATCCTTTCGGGTTGGTTCGAGGAGATCAACGTAGCAAGCGAAATTCGACAGATCGACCCCGCATCGTTCTACGACACGTTCTCGTCCGGCGAGGCGAACCTGACGCTCGTCAGTTTTGGATCAAACAGCGCCGCCTGTGATTACCTTATCCGAGCGATGTTTCACTCAGAAGGTAGCGACAACCGAAAGCTCCACGAGCAAAATGGAACCGGGGTTTACAACCCCGGCGCTGAAGTCGATCGTCTCATCGAGCAGGGATACCGGGCAGAGACGATGGCCGAAAAGCGTGAGCACTACGGAGAGGTACAGCAACAAGTCGTCGATACGGGGGCCGTCATTCCTCTATACTACAACGAGTATGTCTTCGGCCGACAGTCGAACGTTTCTGGAATCGACGGTCACCCGGTTGATAACATGGTCGACTGGTCTGGGCTCTCTCGGAAACAATGATCGATTCGCCAACAAAAGGTGGTCAAATACTATACTCCTATTTCGGCGACGGGGTGAGAGCTATCTCCGATGAGAGTCCGTTAGACGGTAATAAACTGGCAACCAGACTGGTGGTGACGCACAGACCAGTATGAACAACCAATACCTACTCAAACGGCTAGTAACGATGGGTATCGTCCTGTTTGGTGTCTCGCTTCTCACCTATGTGATGATCTTCGTCACGCCCGGCGACCCTGCTCGAACGATACTGACCCAGCAGATGGGTGGACAGACCCCATCTCAGGAGGCAGTCGAGCAATTTCGAGTATCCGAAGGTCTCGACGATCCGTTTACTGTCCAGTACGTGCGCTGGATGAGCGACGTGCTGCAAGGTGACCTTGGCTACTCGTACTACAGTGATCAACCGGTAACCGACGCGATCGCACAACGGTTGCCCAACACGATTACGCTGGCCGTCGCGTCGGGAATAGTCGCAATCGCAATTTCAGTTCCAGCCGGTATCGCCAGCGCGGTCAATCCGGGCAGTCGAATCGACTACACTGCGCAGTTCGGCGCGCTTGTCGGCGTCTCGATGCCGAACTTTTGGCTCGGCTACCTGCTCATTATTGTCTGTTCGCTCTGGCTCGATGTCTTCCCTGTCGCCGGTGTAGGCGGGCTCGAGCATCTGGTTCTTCCAGCAGTGACCTTGGGCTCGGGCATGGCCGCGATCATTTCCCGATTAGTTCGAACGGCGATGCTCGACGTACTCGATGCCGCCTACATCAGAACAGCCCGCTCGAAGGGATTGCGCGAGCAGATCGTGATCTACAAACATGCCCTCCAAAACGCGCTCGTTCCCGTCGTGACGATCATCGGGCTGCAGCTGAGTTACGTCCTCAACGGCGCTGTCGTCGTTGAGGTCGTGTTTCAACGACCGGGGCTTGGCACACTGCTGGTCGACGCGATCTTTGCACGCGACTACCCGATCGTTCAAGGGGTGACGCTACTCATTGGCGTCATCTTCGTATTAACGAACTTCGCTGTCGACCTGACCTATAATCAACTCGATCCGCGAATCGATCTCGGAGGTGAACTGATGTGAGTGACACGCCAACTGATGTGCAAAAGCGAAAAGCGAACGAGAACCGGAGTGAGTGGATCGACGCACTCCTGTCAGATCGTCTTGCGCAGTTTGGCGTGTCCGTTGTGTTTGTATTGTTTGTGGTCGCAGTGTTCGGACCACTCGTGTCACCATACAGTCCGGCTGAACAGAATATGATCCATCAACTCGAGGCACCATCGCTGGTTCATCCACTCGGGACCGATCAGCTTGGCCGCGACGTCCTCACGCGACTCCTTCACGGTTCGAGATTGTCACTTGGAATCGCCGTTATCGTGACGACCGTTCGACTCGTCATCGGCACGGCGGTTGGTCTCGTTGCAGGCTACGCCGGCGGATGGATAGACGAAGCTCTGATGCGACTTGTCGATACGCTGCTCGCATTTCCCGGGATTGTTCTCGCCCTTGTTATCGCCGGAATTCTCGGACCGAGTCTCGTGAATGTGATGCTTGCGCTGGCGGTCGTCGGCTGGGCATCGTACGCCAGGCTCGTTCGGAGCAGTGTCCTCTCGCTTCGAGAGCGGGAGTTCGTGACTGCCGCTCGGTTACTCGGTCGATCTCGAACCCACGTTACTGTCCGGCACCTGATTCCGAACATTGCCGCACCGGTCGTCGTGCTCGCGACGCTCGATATCGGTGGCGTCATCCTCGGAATTTCGGGACTATCGTTCCTCGGATTGGGTGCACAGCCACCGACGCCCGAGTGGGGAACGATGCTGGCGTCGGGGCGTACTTACATCCGACAGGCGTGGTGGCTCGTCAACGCTCCAGGTGTCTGTATCATGATCACCGTCCTCGGATTCAACATTCTTGGAGATTGCCTCAGAGACAGACTTTCTCCAGCCCAGTCGAACCAGATCGAGAAACTATGACTGATAAACTGCTTCGCGTCGAAGAGTTGTACACGCGCTTCGACACCGATCGAGGAACCGTTCACGCAGTCGACGGAGCGTCGTTCACTGTTGATCGCGGAGAAATCGTCGGAGTTCTCGGAGAGAGTGGCAGCGGCAAGTCCGTCACCGCCCGATCAATTTGCCGATTGGAAGAGCCAGGGAAGATCGGCAACGGGACAATCATGTTCGATGGGACTGACCTGACGACCGCCAGCAAGTCGACGCTCCGTCAAATTCGAGGGAATGAGATATCGATGGTATTCCAAGACCCGACTGAAACGCTGAATCCGGTATTCCCCGTCGGCGAACAGATCGCCGAGGCCGTTCGAATACACGAGGCGAATAGCCGTCAACGGCTCCTGGATTTCCTCGGCGTGCCACTGTTCCGGGACCAGTCGGCGTGGGCGGATGCACGTGACCGCGCTGTCGAGTTGATGGATCAAATGGACATTCCGAACCCGGAATCTCGATTATCGGCGTTTCCACACGAGTTTTCGGGCGGTCTCCGTCAGCGTGCGGTCCTCGCAATCGCACTCGCGAGTGATCCCAAGTTGCTGATCGCCGACGAACCAACGACGGCACTGGACACGACGACGCAGGCAGATATCCTTCAGCGACTTCGCTCTCTGCGAGACGAGCGGGACGTCGGAATTCTCCTCATTTCCCACGATCTCGGCGTCGTGGCACAGACCTGTGATCGCGTCGTCGTGCTGTATGGTGGACAGGTCATGGAGGCTGGACCAGTCAACGAGGTACTGACGGCCCCGGAGCACCCCTATACTCGAATGCTCCTCGAGTGCTCAGTCCGAAACAGCACCCCGGGCGAACGAGTTCAGTCAGTGAGCGGGACTCCATCAGATCCCATCGGCAGCTACGAAGCATGTCCGTTTGCCGACCGATGCCGGCACGCCACTACGGCGTGCCGCGAGAGATACATTCCAACTACTGAACTCGATTCCGAGCACCGGCTGGCCTGCCTTGAAGCTCCACTTCCTGCAGACGACGCATCTGCGCACCGTCAAGATGCACTGACGCCCGATGGAGGTAAACAGGATGACTCAACGTGAACGAAAGTCGAACGAACTGCAGTCGAGAACTCCCGTTATCGAGCTACAGAACGTCTCGAAGACGTTCTCAGAAGAGCAGTCCGTCTTCGATCGGCTATGGAGTGGCGATTCAGCCGCGGAAGCAATCTGTAACGTGTCGATGGCCGTTAATAGCGGTGAAACCGTGGGTCTCGTTGGTGAAAGCGGATGCGGGAAATCCACCCTTGCAAAACTTCTCACCGGCCAACTCACACCGAATGAAGGGCACGTTCGCCTTGACGGGACTCGTGTCGGGGGAATCAAAGATCGGTCACCATCCCAGTGCCGGCAAATCGGTGTCGTATTTCAGCACGTGCGGGAGAGTTTCGATCCCCGGTGGCCGGTCAACCGGTCGCTTACCGAAGCCCTCAACGACGCCGAAACAGTCTCCGAGGGAGGCACCAATTTCAACGAAGTCGATGGGTTGTTGCGGAGCGTCGAACTTTCCCCAGAGATCGCCGACCGATATCCTCGAGAACTGTCGGGCGGACAACTCCAGCGCGTCGCGCTAGCCCGAGCCCTTGCGCACGATCCCGACGTAATCGTTCTTGACGAACCCGTGTCCGGGCTCGACATGGCGACGCAGGCGACGATCCTCAACCTGCTTGCGGACGTCCAGCGTAGGTTCGGTGTCGGATACGTTTTCATCTCTCATGACCTCGATGTTGTCCGGTATCTCGCTGACAGGGTCGCAGTCATGTACGCCGGTGAGATTGTCGAGGAGGGGCCAGCGAGGAAACTGTTCGAGCACCCGAATCATCCGTACACCGACTCGTTACTCCGTGCGATTCCAAGCATCGATCCTGGGGATGCCCCACCAAATTCACTCCAGGGTGATCCACCCGATCTGACGGACCGACCGACGGGATGTCCGTTTCATCCGCGCTGTCCCGCCGCAACAGCGGAATGTGCCGAGCACCAACCCAACTTCGAGACGATAGGTAACATACGCGTTCAGTGTTTTCACGCCCCTCATGCGATCAAAGGGAGCAGTGACAACTAATTGGCTCTGGTGAATCGCCATAGAGCGCCGGGTTTCGGCTGTTGAGCGTGCATTGCAACTGCCTTTAACGAGGACCAATCGAGGTTGTTGGGGNACTGAGAACGACCACAAGAAATTTTTTCGCCATAATCTCCTGTAGTCTAAGACCCCACTCCTGATGCCGTCTAGTGATTCACCAGAGCCAACTAATTCCAAAAACCGGTCGCGGTATTCAATCTTCACAAGACCATGATTGAGAGATTGTTGCAGACCATCGCGCTAAAGGGAATGTAAAAACTGTTCGTGCTCGGGTTTCCTATCTCGAGTTTCCTGGCCCGTCGGCTATGGAGGGAGGTGACGGTCATATACGTTCCGGCGGTGGCCAACAGCCTCAACAATGAGAGTATCCTCTGGCTTGTCCCACATAATAATTGCGCGATAGTCGCCGGCACGGAGTTTGTAGTATGGATATCCAGAGAGGTGCTCAATCCGGTGTTCGGTCCACTCGGTTGCCTCATCAACTTTATTCATGACACGATCGGCGATCTGAGGATCAAGATTCTCGAGATGGCTGATCGCCTGCTCGGTATACTCGACGTTCGTCATTCCTCGCCGTCGAGTCCAAGTCGTGTCCGGACATCATTGGCGCTATAGGTTTCGCCCTGTTCCCGCTGCTCGCGACTGGCAGCGAGGTCCTCGAGCGTTTCCTCGGAGAGCTGTACCGTCGGATCAACCCAATCACGGAGGGCATCGCGGATTGCCTCAGATCGTGAAGTGTAGCCACGACGTTGGTACTTGTTGTCGATTTCCTCGAGCAATTCTGTCGGGACGCGAACGTCAATTTTAGTTGTCCCATTACCATCTTCTCCGCCGGGACCACCAGTATCAGTACTCATTACTCTGTGAGACAAGCGTCTCACAGAAAAGATTTGCGCCGTTCTTCAGACTTGCCATCGATACAATTATCCAACAGTTGTCATCGCGTTGCCCCTGTAAGCGGGTACTTGTCTGCTTACAGGTTGTAAACAAGTCTCGCACTTTAAGTAGTCAACCGGAGTGAGACGTGGTGAAAACAAGATGTACTGTGTAGAAAACTGTAGTGTCGTCTGGGTCGTTTAGCATCCCTGAATGGCGTACTTCTCTGGCTAGATGGCAAAGATATATGTGACATATTTTCAAATATAATTCTATGCAGAGAACAGTAGCAATACTGCTGATTAGCGTAGGTGCATTATTATGTGTAGTAGGATTAATGTATTCGGCCAGGGTGTCATAGAATACGTCTCACACCCGCTATTTGATGATTATAGCAGTCTCATTCTACGCTTCCACCAGCGTTTGAGCTGCTCTCGTGTTTTATCCATCCTACCTGACCGAGAATAATGTTGCTTGAGAACTATTGTATGACACCCTCGTATTCGGCGTATAGAGGGAGAGGGGGTAGAGAAATCTGGATAGGATTATTTGTCCTTATTATCTCCCTCCTAGCCCTACTAGACGTATTATTCTTATAGTCTGCAGAAATATTCGACTGATAGTTCAGTCGTTACAAGATGTCGTGCATACGTACTCGGTTGTACAATTATTACCGAAGTCACAGCCTACTGATATTCCACTAGTTGTGAGTATTCCACCCAAGCAAAACAGGCAACTAGCTGACCCAAAAAACAACTTCCGCACGCAGCTATGCTTGTAGCAGCACCACCAGCTGTCTTTAGAATGCAACTCCAGTTGTATGAGTCACAGGTGGTCTTTGCTTTATAACACTCGTCCCAACCATCACAGCTGGAATTTATACTAACACCAGAACCTGTACTAAGCTCATCCGCTACGTTAATTTCCTTAGTTTCTGTACTAACTGAGTTTCCTTTAACTGTACTTTTGCTAACTTCCCAATTGTCTGCTTCAATTTGTTTAAATCGATGTCCAGAGACTTGATAGAGATCTTCCTGTGAATCAAGACGATCCAAATCTAAATCAGTCCACGTGATGTATCGCTGTTCGTTTTCATGTTTCTCAAAGTTAGCGACTACAAGATTATAACTGAGAGAGCTGTCCTTATTGTATATTTTTGACACCTCACTCTGTTTTCGGTTCAATTTCCATCCATCTTTCTTGAATTCAGAACTTATTTTTCTAAATTCGCTGTTCTTATTTGCGTGACCGAGGACTCTTTTTTATGCCCTCCAGTCAGATCGGTAATAGAGATATTTGAATTCTCACTTGCCGCTCCTGTTTGTGATAAACCAGCAGTAGCCGCGCCACTCACACCGATTGATTTCAAGACCGTCCGTCTTTTGAATGTCTTTCTATCAGACATATAAATACCATATACTCTATAATATATAAACCATGCCATTTTTGAATGCTAATTAGTAAGTCATGCTAAAGAGTGGCATTGATAGGGCATAGAGAGCTGAAGTGTGTGCGGAGTAACTTGCGTTGGTTCTCCTATGCCACTGTTTGCAAAAAGCAGCTGCATGTTCATACCTACAGCGAATTTTTCTATGAGCTACTTTAAGCCCAGATTGTAATTCAGACGCTTGAGCAGGTTGGAAAGGGGACTATAGTGCCCTTCCATCCGTTCCAAAGATACCGACGTAGCAGTCGAACCGTCTCAGACTAGTGTTCGAGAGTCGCTGGCGGTGGTGAGCCTTTCTGAATAGCACTCGGGAGATAGACGGTTCCGTTTTCGAGATCTAAGTGATCCACGTCGAGAGCGCACAGCTCGCCGGCGCGAAGGCCAGCATCATAGAGCAGTGCGACGATCACCTCATTCCAATCCTGAAGGTAGGGTGCGACGACGTCAAATAGACAGACGTCCCGAAGCCGTTCAACCTGAGTCGGCTTGAGCCGTGTTTGGGCGCGGCTGTACTCATCAGAGTTCTCAACGTCGGGATTGCTTGCCATGGGTTCTGTAGACGACATGGCTTTTAATCCGGGAAGGGTGAATCAGTCGGTCAACGTCGCAGTTTGTGACGAACTCAGACGCTCGCCTGAAAGTATAACACACCACATAGAGGGTTGCAAGAGAATGACGGTTGGTGTCACCGCTTTACCGGAGACAGGGGCTTCTCTGGATTCCGTTACATGGAGCATGCGAACCTAACGCTGTCTCTTCCATCAGCTAACAGAGATGTTGAGAGAACTGTGCTGAATACACAGCGCATGTGTAGCAGAAAATCATCCTGTAGAAATGGATTTTGAAGCCAATACGGTACCTGCTGAAACGGTCGAAAACCCTGAATAGTTCGAAAAATGTTGACTAATTGGAGTGGAAACAGACCGGCTGTCACTTCGCCGAGAACTGGTGGGTTTTTGCGAATGATGAACGTCAGTTCTGATGCTGCCTCAAGCCGAACAGTCCACTGGCGAATCACCGGACGGAAAGCAACGGTTGACTACTGGTCGTCGATTATCTCTTCGATATCGATGTCATGTTCCTTGTAGATTTCCTCGATACGTTCATTTACTTCCTTATGACTGTGTTCCTGCCACTCGTAAAGCGAGTGAAGCTGTTCGATAATCATGTCACAGGTGACATGATCCCGTTCCTCGTCTTCTGGCACACGTTCCAGACATTCCTCAAGAGCGTCGACGACTACGAGTACTACCTCCGGATGCCGGTCCATCACAGTTCGGCCTAGAACTCCGAGATCGTGATAGCCATTCCACACATCGTTTTCCACCGCGAGTACAGCACTGTCACAAAAGAGTTCCACCAATCCAACACCGATGTCGTCCACTTCATCGGGGTCCAGGGTTTCAATAATATCACCAAGGCCGATCGGCCAGAAGAATGACACCTCTACACCATGTTCTACGGCATTGTCGTGAATTCGTTTTTGCCTACGGAGCGTGTTATTGATAAATAAGTTACTGAAAGGGTCAACCTCCTCATCCAGTGCCTCTTGCACGTATTCTGTACAGATCTGTAGTGCTGTCCGAACTGGTCGTTTGAAATTACGCTCCGTCGCTGCCTCGGCGTAGTCCTCTAGGAACGAAAGCCGGTCTGTGAACATATCCCGGCTTGATATAAACCACATCCGCTCATCGTGTTCTTCATCGGAGAGTTCATCCATCCCTTTGTACGCATCATTAAGCACAATGTGCTTCTTCTTCCGGGGCATACTGGCGATTTCAGCCTCAGCAACCTCTTGTAGCGCATCGCCGTAGGATTGGAACACAGACTCATACTCGTTCTCGACAATATCTATTCCGGTTTTGTTAAAATGCTCTATAACTTCGTTCATCCATCCTGCTTCTCGGATTTCAATCAATTGTATAATGACGTGCGAGATGTTGACGATATAGGCGTTCAGGAACTCGACGCTGTCCGTGTTCAATATCTCTTGGTAGATCTGCCGCTGTAGATGGAGAAAATAGTTGCTGATGGCTTCTGCTTCATCATTTGAGAGAGTTGGATCTCCTTGTTCCTTCCGCTCTTGGACATCTTCTAAGTACTCAATTTCCTTGCCGAACAGGAGATCCATCCATTCGCCGAACAGGTAGATATCGTTTTCTCGGACAGTTCGAATGATGATTTTCTGAATGTCCACAAACCGGTCTCGTTGATCTGTCCCGCGAATCCGTCCCTGTCGATACTTCTGCACGATTTCCCTGGGAAAGCTGTCTAGGATACTCCGTTCGATGATCTCCAGCTGGCTTCGTGGCTGCAGCCAACGAATCAGGTTGTATAGGTAGGCAATGAGATAGAGCAGACACCAAACCAGCGCGAGGAACGAATACAGGAGAAAAAACCCGGCCCAGTCAGCAAAGAACGAGAGTACAGCGACGTTTGCGGCAATAGATAGAACGTATGAAGTGAGGAGGAGTTTGATGAAGGTTGATTGGAGCACCGATTTTGCGATTCGCGGTGTGAGCCGCCGCGAGTAGTATTCGAGACCCAGCAGTGTGAGGGAGATGGTGATTGCGAAGATTGTGGCCAAGATCTGAGCGTTCATCCGCAGCACGTTCTCCGGCGATTCTGGTTCGCTGACAAAAACACCGGGAACGAAGATACTTGCCCCCAATATTAGGAGTAAAGCAATACCGCCGTATGCCAGAATACGGTATTCAATGCGGAATTGATGGACATACCATCGAACAAAATAGTACCGCCCCAGCACCTGGTCAGCAAGCCATCCCTGGTTCTCGACGCTGTTCGCGAGAAACGCGAGGAAATATCCGGAAAGCATCAATAGGCCGCCGATTTCGGCGGCCCACGGAAACTCAGTGAATTCCACGTATTGACTGAGGTCTTCGATTATGAGCAGAAACCCAATCAGGACTGAAGACGCAGCAGAGATCGCTAATTTTCCATGCAATGAAACCCGCGGAAACATACCTGTTAGCGAACCGATTCAAACTCGGGACGGTAAAACTTAGCTGTCTACGACTGATGCACGTTCAATAGAATACTTATAGAGGGTGTCATACAATAGTTCTCAAGCAACATTATTCTCGGTCAGGTAGGATGGATAAAACACGAGAGCAGCTCAAACGCTGGTGGAAGCGTAGAATGAGACTGCTATAATCATCAAATAGCGGGTGTGAGACGTATTCTATGACACCCTGTACTTATATGTAACAGGCGTTTCATCAAAACCACGGCTGGGAGATAGAGAACGGCGGAGTTTGTGTTAAACTCAGACGTTCGTCTGACAGTATGACATGCAACATAGAGAGACTGCAAGAGAATGGCGGTTGGTGCCGCCGTTTTACGAAAGGAACAGGGCTTCTCTGGATTCCGTTACATGGAGATGCGCGTACAACGATCCCGAGGTGACCGACGAGTTGCCGGCAAGCCCGCTCGAGTCGCCTGCCGATCCCGAGGGCTTTCGCTGGTCCTGATGTGTAGGGACGGCTGATTCGCCCGTTCTCCACCGATTTGTCATCCCAGGTTCTCCGAAACGGTCGATCTCCGAACAGCCAATAGATTTAATATCGGGTGTAAAGTACACTTTACTGTAAAAGGTGCTTTACACGATGAACGCTACCCTCAACTCGGTCGGTATCGACAAACGGGCGTACGAACGGATCGTCTGGATACTGGTGGGTCTCGGCTGTCTCGGCCTCTGGTCGGGGATCTACCTCGATGCACAACTTGCCGGCACGATCACCTACCTCGTGGCAGCCTGGGCCGCGATGGGAATCGCGTTCGGCTTGCCGCGCGTCACCGAGACCAAACTATCCGACGAACGCGACGAAGCACACCATAACCGCGCTAGCGGCCTCATGTTCTCGATCGCGGCGATCGTAACGATCAGCGTCGTTCCGGCGCTCTACGTTCTCGATGCCGGCGGCTACTTCACCATTACGTCGACGATGTGGGGCGGGATCTACGCCATGTCGGCTCTCGCACTCCTCTACGGATTTTGCTACGGAGTCGTACTCTGGCGCAACTAACGATCTATGGAAAATCAAGTCACGGAACGTCGGAGCGAACGGGGGCTGAGTCAGGGTGAACTCGCCGAGGCTGTCGGCGTAACTCGTCAGACAATCAACTCGATCGAGCGCGAACGGTACGATCCGTCGCTGGAGTTGGCCTTCAAACTGGCGACGTACTTCGACTGCCGCGTCGACGATCTGTTCGATCCGAAGCTCAACGACGAGTAACGGCGACCTTGGACACGATTCTCGAGTACTCCGGAGTTAGGTAGATTGCCTCGAAATCGACGGCCACAGGTCGGCTCTCGTATCGAGTCGTTCCGCTCGAGCCGCCTACGGATTCCAAGGACTTTCGCTGGTCACGAAAACCGAGGGGAGGATTCACTGTTGCCAGTATAAGTCGTGTACTCAACTGATCCGTTACGTAGGTGTGCGAACCTAACACGATTAGTTCCATCAGAGCATGTATTCAACAACTAATCGGACGAGCACAGGTAGATTGGTGACTCAACAATTCTCTGCCGCATGATTGAGAAGGCTCGACTCTCTGTGTTGTTCTCTGTCTGTAGTATAGTTTCTATTCTGTCACTCTCTCCCAAAGATCCTCAACTGCTGACACTCCGCCGTTGATTTTACCCTTGATCTCATCCGGATCCTTAACCAATTTTCTTTGCAGAGAGCTATGAACGATCTCATTTCGGTGTTTTCGAATTTGGTTCATTTGACCATGCGTTCCAGGGCCCACAATTCCACTGTGCATCAGAATCTTCTGCCGCTGGCTCTGACTAACCTTACTCTCGTAATACTCGGCGGACGAAGACGTTGAACTCACCTCAGTATCTGTTAATTCCTCTGATAGCAGAATGATCGATAGTTCCTCTATGACTGCTGCAGTCATCGTAAAGAACGTAAAAAGCTGTATGCTTTCGTCTGCGTTAAGGAGATAGTCTCCCTCTTCCGTTCTCTGCTTTCCGTCTAAGTCCTCTATACACCCTATTGCCTTTTCTTGAAGAGCCTTAACCTCCTGTTCTGGATTAGACTTTAGCTGTCCGCGATACAATTCTCCGTAGCCGTCATAATTTTCGTTATTACTGTTCTGATCTTCCATTTATGCCTCTTGATATGCTTCGAATATATTAGTACCCGTGTTATTATTCTGAATAGACAAACACCACGCAGTCCCATCATTTGAGAGAGAGCCACGAACTGGACCAACAGAATACGATTCTTCCCAGAGTATATCCCCTTTTTCGACGAGATATGCCTTCCCACTCATCGTTGTGATGAGGACTCTGTCGCCAGTTTCGTCGACTTGTATTGACCTCTCGTCTAATACCATGCCTTCAATTTCTGCTTCCCAGCGTACGTCTCCTTGCGTGTTGATGCATCTCAATGCTCCGAAGATGTGTGAGACGATTGATGTACGATCCTCAGAGACAGAGATGAATCCACCTTCATCTTCGGCCTCCCACTGTACGTTTGATGCTGTAAGTACGCCGTCTTTTCTGAAAAGTTTGCTACCGTTTGTGCTATATGATATAATCGACCCATCGTCTAGCCCCGCGGTAACACAATCGTTCTTTGAATCGAGAGCGATTCCGATCACATCTACCTCGGTTTGTTCAAACCATTCTTTTTCTCCCCATTCGTAGAAATAAACACCTGAATATCCAAACTGAGATAGCGGTTGATCGTTGCGACGATAGTGTCCTGCGCCTACAGCTATTTTACCACCTTTAGGCCCACATGAAATACTCAGACCAACTGAATCATTTAGAGGCTCATCCCAGACTTTTTCTCCATCTTCAAAACACACAGCACTACCAGGCCCCTCGACAGGCTGAGAAACCGCACATACTCGACTCATATCATCTGATAAGTCAATGTCCCATAATCCTGCGTATGACTTTCCCCAAGATTCAGTTCCCTGAAACTTATAGATCTTTCCATCATCCATGAATCCAATAACGCCTGCAGGTCCATTCTCTGTGATGTGAATATGTGATGCGGACATGCGTGTCTGTGTGTCCACACTTCCTGTCTCCCCCGACTCTGTGATTAGGTTGATTCCTCCACGGTCTTTGCTAATTGCATACAGCGAGCCGGACTCAGAGGTTCCGGTAATTAGGCTGTAGTCGCTATCTTCTTTTGCTAGGACTTTTTCGGCTTCCATGGTTGAAGGCGAATTATCGTTGTTGGTCGATGAATGAATACATACTTTCCGATACCCTAAAACGATCTGTTCGCCTGCGTTATCTTGTTTTCAACCTTTGTGCTCAGCTCAGTGCTATTCGATTTCTCGAGATGATTTGTCTAATTGACTGGTGTACTAACTTTGACTACACTTAGCTTGTTGACTACTCTTTCTGGGCCTTGTTTAGACGCTCAAACGTTAGCAGTGTAGAGTCAATCGAACTCGTATCGCTGTGCTAGTAGCTCGGAGGAAATACCAAACCTACTAGGAAGTGAAGCGGGACGGGTTCGTTGTGTACACGAAGACCTCCCGCTTCACAGAGAAGGTTGTGTCGCTCGCCCAAAAAGCCGTCGTTGGACCGCCAGCTCCCGCCTACTGTCCGGGAGAAGAAGGCTACGCTGACTGGGTGATTCTCGCCGTTCAGGGGTTGAAAGAGTATCTCGGCCATCCGTACCGGAAGCTGATGGACGTCCTCCGCGAGATGCCGAGAGTGACGAAATCACTCGGTTTGACGCCTGAAACGGTTCCTCACTTCTCGACAGTGTGTACACGAAAGCAGGAGATCTCGATGAAGCGGTGGCGAGCGGTCCTCGATCAATCCATCGAACTGTATGATCTCGGTGATGTGCAGGCGATCGACGCAACCGGTGTCGATCGCGTTCAGGCCAGTCAGCACTACGCTAAACGGACGGACTACACGTTCGAGGCGGTGAAGACGACGCTGCTCATTGATTGTGAAGCCAGTGCAATTCTTGATATATACTGTTCGATGAAACAACCGCACGATACACAGGTCGGCTGGCAGGTGTTAGTGCGGAATCTCGGCGAGTTGGGGACTGTCACTGCCGATAAGGGCTACGACTGGGAGGAGCTTCGCACGAGATTACGTGCAGAAAGTATCACACCGCTGATTCCGCAACGAGATCCTGGGATGCGAGGGTAGGCGAGAAACTTACTCATCAGGGATCGAGCGTATCACCAGCGTTCGAACGCCGAATCGGTGTTTTTCGGTCTCCGGCGCAGATACGGCGATACGCTCTGGTCGAGAACTTGGTTCGGACAATTCCGTGAACTTGTCATGAAATCCGCCGTCCGCAACATCGAACGCGCCATAGAGGACTCACACCTATGAAATCACGCGTTCAAACAAGGTCGAGGTGATCTATTCACTATGAAAACGACAAATTACTATCTTCAGTTAGATGTAGTTGGCATCCTGATAACATTATTCTAACTTTCACATATTAATCGAGCTGAATGCCCAAGTTGTTATCTTTACTCACCTACCATTGACTTGGGTGTGCAGATTCTGCGCCAGTTGTCCATCAGTGATATCGGTAACGGCTACTAGGACTGTGCGTTGGCCATGAATTGACTCAACCGGAAGAATTCGCGCATCAAAGTAGCGAGTTCCTGCTGGGACCTTGAGTTCAAATCTGACTGATTGCTCTTTGCCATTTTCCAGACAGCTAGTTATGATTGGTTCGACCTGTGTGGCTACCTCGGGCGGAAGTATTTTAGAGATAGAACTGCCAATGATTTTATCAGGTTTTTCGTATAATAACACTGAATTTCCTGGTTTCATTAGAATATCTTTATAAATTCTATTCTCATCAATAAGGAATACCATGTCTGCAAAGTCAGAGAAGAGCGAACCAGAGGGATTATTCTGATTGCTTAGCTGTTGGTCATCAATTGTTATTTGGCCTAATCCATTAACAGTTACCTCGCACCCTGGGACCTGGAACGTAAGTTTACAGCTCTCAGATCCATTCGAGACTACAGCCTCTAGAGCGTGGGGATCGATATGGTCTGACAGATTATACTCCAACTCGTCTAGTTTCACGCCCTCATGAGTCGCTAACCTCGAAACCAGTTTGGCAACAATATACTGTGTCATTTTTTCCCCATTCTCTGTTCCATGGATTCGTTCCACAGCGTCGAAGGCAACTGATCACGGGAAGCTAACAGAATTCGAAACACGGCTTCTGGTTCCTCAAACCGCGGACCCCGTTGAACACAAAATGGGTCGTTCGACCATTGAACGTATCCTCCCTCGGCTAATTTCGGGAGATGCGAATGTTTGAGGACGAGTGCATACTGCTTGGAGTCTATGGACATGGCCGGTACAGTTGCAGCATCAGGCAATGGTAACCTTCGCCCTTCCGGGGAGTTTAGGAGGGCAAGAATGATTTGCCGCCTCGGTCCTGCGGCGAGCGTATTTGCTAACTGATTCCAGCACTCGATAGTCTTTTGCGACTCGCTGTCGAAGTACATTGGGCTGCGCTATTAGTTGCCAAGCCACTCTATAAATTTGTTGGGCTCTTGTGAATCACTAGACGGCATCCTGATTTGATGTTAAACTACAGACTACTATGTGTGAAAAATTTTTGTGATCGTTCTCAGCAGTAGCTATCTCCTCAGCAATCTCGATTGGTCCTCATCAAAGGCAGTTGCAACGCACGCTCAACAACCGCAACCCGACGTTCTATAGCGATTCACCAGAGCCAATTGATTATATTCAGGCGATCGATGTAATCATCTACTTCATATTGTTCCGACACCAGTCAGTACCGTACGTAGCGATAGCTGTTCTGGGTACTACTATAATCTCGCCTTCACGGCCATTTCGGTGGTCAGCACGAATACGATCTCCGTTCCCGGGAAGAATTCTGTAACGTTATCAAACACGTCTACCGGAACAGCAACCATCAATTCAGCATCCGGAACGGCGATGCCACAAATAGAGACCTGAAGTGTGGATGTACGGTTGGTTTACCGAAATCGAGGTGAAAATAATTCTACGAACGTAGTTCTATGACATCCCCTCTTCTCGATCCTGGAGCTCGTTCTCAACTAACTCCTCAACGACGGCCGGGAGATCGTTTTCGAACGTGAGACGGATATTCTCCCGAAGGTCCTCAACTTCTTGCTCCAGCTCGTCGATCCGATCGTTCAGCCCCTCGAGTGTCTGTGGCCGATCTCCTCGATCCTCCAAGGCGTCGATCTCCTCGAGCAACTGCTGCCCGTCCTCAGTGAGCCCCCAAACGATTGCGTTCTGACCGCCGTGGTTCACTTCCTCGCGGTCAACCTCAACAATCAGCCCCTCGCTCTCGAGCCACCGAAAATGGTACTGGGTGCTCCCCACCGGGATCTTGGTCCCGGTCTCGGTCTCGACTGCCTGTCTGATCTCAGTCGTGTTGCCTTCGCCGCCGACTGCTCGGAGCCCCTTGAGTGCCGACCGGCGGATGTCTCCGAGCCGCTCAATCATATCCTCGGATCCGTCCGACCTCTCGCTTTGCTTATGCTGGCTCATAGCAATAATAACCGGCGCAAGGCCAATAAATATTGCGTCGGTTATCTGCCTTACCGAATACATAGGGTGGATTGAGCCAACCACCGGGCGGATAGGCCGGGCGGAACAAGAATCCAGGACTTATCAGTCACTCGATAATGGTGTGGCGACGCCGAAGTCGATATCGTCTCGAGGGATATGGCTTGAGGAGAACGACAGCGAAGAGACTGCATCCAGGAGGTTGTTTATATCTGGCTTTACTCTGTGATTCTCGAGAACGTAGCAGAGGTACCATGGAGTGGTTTCCTGTGATTTCCTAATAGCTGTCAAAACTCGCAGCTGAATACGGAGACTATATTCAAAGAAGTTTGTCTGGATCAAAAGACTCAGTACAGTTATGGCATACAACAACAGATCTGCCTTTGTGGACGCTATTCTTATACTGGCAATGTGGACATTTGATTTTTACAATATCGGACATTATTAGATAATATATTACAGGCATACTTGAGGATTGCTACTGTTACAGGGTGTCATAGAATACGTCTCACACCCGCTATTTGATGATTATAGCAGTCTCATTCTACGCTTCCACCAGCGTTTGAGCTGCTCTCGTGTTTTATCCATCCTACCTGACCGAGAATAATGTTGCTTGAGAACTATTGTATGACACCCTCACTGTTAGCCAAGCTATCGTTCTTCAGAAAGGCACTAAAGAGGGAACAGAATCACAGCACAGTAACGAAATAGAGATTTCCACTGTGTATTATTAAGACGTGTGAAAGGTTCGACAGCAATCATTCTCTAGTACTCTGGCGGGGATGGCAGTACTATCTCAGTACTCGAGTTTCTCGAGCAGCTCCTGGACCTCCTCGGGAGTGGCACTTTCGAGGCGATCCAAGCCGTACTCAATCACGAGCGGGTAGTGGTGACGGTTCTTCTCGAGACTCTCACCGAACTCTCGCTCATACTCTGCAGAGATTATCTTGTAGCGAAAGTTCATCTCGTCTCGCTGCTCCTCTGGGAGGTAGAGATAGGTGCCGACCTGCTCATCTTTGAGCGACGTCGATTTGTGCGAGCTATCCGTCTCTCCCGTCTTGGATGTCTTTTCCGTTTTGGACGTCTTGGACGGTTTGGATTCTTCAGACTCTCGGTCTTCTGAACCCGATTCAGACTCAGCCTGCGATTGGACCTTCTCCTTGGACCGGTTCCGTCGTTCACGGAGCCGACTGGCACGATCACTCATGCTTGGACCACCTCGGAGTCCGGCGGTGACGCAAATCCAAACTGCGAATCGAGACTCTCTGCGATGTTCAAGAAGGCCTCACAAACGTCGGCTTCATCATTGTATTTGAAAATTGAAATACCTCTCTCGAGGGCACACTGGATGTCCGCCCGTTCACGAACCTCCCAGACCGGGACGTCGTCATAGGACTCGTTGATCCACTCGACCATCTGCTGGGCCTGATTCTTCCGGACGTCAATTCGATTGACAACGACACCGACCTCGGTGATCTCGATCTCGTAATCCGCCTCGAGGAGGTCGACATGATCGTACAGAAGTTTGAACGCACGCTTACTGGTCGACTCTGCCAGCGCTGGTACGAGGATATTCTGGGCTGCATACAATGCGTTGTCCGTGAGGTTCCCGAGGTTGGGCGGACAGTCAATGATGACGTAGTCATAGTCATCCGCGACGTACTCGAGGACGGCATTGAGTTGCTCTCCGCTGCGACGCGAAAGCGTAAGCTCCGGTTCAACCGCGGTCATATCGATGTTCCATCTCCTCGTGTTCACGGATGACCTCCGTCACGTGCGAGCGCATCTCCGCATCAGTCAGGCAGTCGAATAGCGTTGGGGCTCGTCATCGTAGACCTCTGGCATCCCCAGGTTTTCCGTTGTATTCCCCTGTGGGTCGATATCGGCCAAGAGAACATCCCGGTCACACTGGTTAAGTGCGTCAGCAACGTTGATCGCTGCCGTCGTCTTCCCGTCGCCACTTTTCTGCTAAGCCATACCAATTTTGGCTGTCTCGTCTATACAAATCGTATTGTATCTACCAAATGTAAAAGTGATAGAATAAATATCAAACCTGTAATGGGAGGTCAAAATAGTATAGCGGAAGCAGTGGAATAAGATTAAATCCCGGCAAAACAGAGAGTGGAGCCCGCCTCTCGTTACTCTCCCTATAGATACCTCTCCACCACTACACATCGCCACTGCGACCTACTCCACGCCAACATGTCTCCCTCCGCACAGTGGACTCCCCAAAGCGAGCAAGAGAGGCTGTCATAGAATGGTGCGTACCGATTGTGTTGACCCCGGCGAGCGTTACATACAGAGAAACCACATACGTTTCACACTCAAGAAAGTCGATTCATAAGGAGGGTTGCTACTTTTCCAGCAATCAGCATACTGACTACAAATGCTGCAGCAACGACTATGAGTCCTGCAGCGGAGGTAACAAACCAATCAAGCTGAAGACGGGTGAGNGTAAAGGACATACATAACAGGTAGACCGATTAAGAAGACGGATCCGAAATATACCGCACTGGATATCGCCAGCGAGTAGCGGCTTTTCACGAGGGTTGATGTCATATTGTTATACTTTAACAGTACATCTACATAATACTTCTCCAGGGGTGATATAGTAGTACCGCTCAGTTCGCACATCTACGTAGTGTTTGGTTAGATAAAATAAATTATGAAAATAACTCCACGAGAATAGTTCTATGACATTCTCCCAAGACTCTATTCTCAGAGGAAAATCTGTAGTATGATGTGACCTCCAAAGTAGATCTGCGATGTATATCCCAGGGGTTTAACGTCAATGTATACAGCTG
Organism: Natronococcus jeotgali DSM 18795; assembly: GCF_000337695.1. Lineage (GTDB taxonomy): Archaea > Halobacteriota > Halobacteria > Halobacteriales > Natrialbaceae > Natronococcus > Natronococcus jeotgali. The sequence continues at coordinate 17,910 of NZ_AOIA01000103.1, read as the reverse complement.
CTCCAATGTATGTGCGGCTCACGTATTCAACGGAACTCTGATGTGCATAGATCCCGGCTATGACAGCCGTTACAAACGCGGCCACAGTGCTGTCGACAACGTCATCTTATCCCAGAGGTACCCTTTCTAACCCGAGACCAACGGTTTTGAGACCCCTGTATGCACATCGATTGATATGGGAACCGACCGGACAACGCTGCGACTGAGTGACGAACGAAAGCAGCTCCTCGAAGATGCGGCGGGGATCGTCGTGGACGGTCCCGAAGATGATCCACCGCGGTCGGACGTAATCGATGCGGCGCTAACGCATCTGATCGAATCGGAGCAGAACACCTAGGACGCTCGTGGGGAGCACCCACCACATGTGATCCAGTCGACCGCGAATACCAGCGTCATCGGACTCCGTTATCGTACTCAAGTTGAGAGTCGTTGGCGCTGAATCGGCTCTTATAGAAAGCCCTTGTCATATACCTGTAAAATAAATATAGATAAATAAATTAAGTGTCCTGTGGAGACCACACTGGATTTACTAATACATCTTTATAAATTTCAATAGTATGTATTGATCCAGAATCGTCGATGACTGTTTTGGAGAACGTCTTCACGCATCGAGAACAGGCCCTAATTCGGACTTTTCCTTTTCCTTTTTTGCTCTCAAAATATTTCGATTCTGCATGACCCAACAAATAACATCTAATGGACATTTCCTTAGTGTAGATACGTCGTAGTTATAATAGTACTGATTAGAAGTCCTAACTGTGATGGTGGCCTTTCACTCTCATCGTTACGTTCACAAACCTACATACTAGCTGATTCACCGACATATGGCCTGAAGCTAATTCTTGAGAAGACCTATGAAAATCCTGAGTTCTATGACATCTTCAGATAAAGGGACGGAATTCCGTGAAAAACAGCATTCAAGACAGAGTTTTCGGTGTTGGGTCCCGATCTACGAGGAGTGACGTTTCAGTCGACCTGGAGTAATCTGCTCGAGGAGTGTGAAGCGTTAGGAGAGAAGGCTACACTGGTGACACCCTTATCGAAGAAACCGTTTCAAATCGTAAATGTTCAAGAGCATCGGATCGTCATCGAATTCCCAGACTCTGAGGAGAAGCGGCCACTCCAGCGTAACCAGTTCGAGATACTTGCATGCCGAATTGGTGATACAGTCGATACATTCGACCTCGAGCGATTACCCCCCGACGCCGAACCCTATGCGGCAGTCTTGAGTCTCCATCCCCGATTCGAGATCGCTGAGCGCGAAGGGCTGATCCGAGAGAGTGAGAACCCAGGTCCATCCCAGCTCGTCCAAGCTCCAGAAACCGAGACAGAGACTGAACGAACAGAACCCGACCTTGCCATCTATGCTGACGCACTCCTCCTTATTGATGCGCTCGAGCGCCACGACGTGACCGATCTCAGTGACCAGGAGACATCCACACTGGTGAATCTCTATACGCTGTTATCTGACGTCCAGCGGAATGCCGATGACCTCCGCCAAGATGTTGCTGATGTCTTGCTTGAGCGAGTTCACTATGATCAGCCCATTCACGCCCAATTCGGGTCTGTCCAGCGAACCAGTCGCACGTACAAATAATTGCGCAACGAAGAGGAAGTACTAGCAACCCTCGAGGACGCAGGAATCTCACGCGAACGTGTCATCAGCGTTGATTCCAGCAAGGTCGATGAAGCCCTCGAGGTCACTGAACTGAGTCGAAGTGATGTCTACGAAATTGAAGATCGAGAATACGTCCGAAAAGCCGACGTTGATGAAGAGCACAAAGAAACGCGACTCCAAGGTCTCAAAGACCAACTGGCGGCCAGTGATGAGCCAGAGGCCGCCGAATTACGTGAGGAGTATGAGTTTACCCCGAAGTCTCGACAACTGGCACAGCGTGAGCCCGTGAGATCATCTTATTGTTGCTGACGACTCGGCGAAGTTCCTCGTAAGGATTGCGTCCCTGCTGGCGCCACGTCGCCAGCAGTGACAAGATCGTCTCGTGAACGAACATGCCTCGATCGTTCCGGAGCGTCCCGGTGATTTTCCGAAGAACAACGGGTTCACGAAGTGCGTTCTCAGCTGCATTGTTCGTCGGCGAGACCGCTGGCTCACCGACGAAGGTGAGCCAGTGGTCGAACCCTCCTTCGATCNGGTTCACGAAGTGCGTTCTCAGCTGCATTGTTCGTCGGCGAGACCGCTGGCTCACCGACGAAGGTGAGCCAGTGGTCGAACCCTCCTTCGATCTTCCCGAGTAGTGTTGCCACTGTCTCGTCGGTTACTGACCGCTCAATGAGGGATCTAAGCCCGTTCTGGCATGATCGGTGCATCTGTGCTCTCTCACGAGGACTCGGGTCGGTCTCCAGCTACGACTGGAGACCGACGAACATCTGCTTGAGATACCGGTAAACCGGCTCTGCCTCCTCGTGGTCACTAGCAACGTCCTCAGCTTCCCGAAGAAGATGTGCCCAGCACCGCTGAAGATTACTGCTGAACGCTGGATACGCCGTCCACCCATTGCAGATGACCGTTCCCGCGAAGTCCTCGTCGAGGACTTCTGCGGGAACATCACTCTCACGACTCTCCCTTACGGCGTACAGCGTGTGCTCGCTCGTCCGAAACGTCCAGATCCACGCTTGCTCACCCTCGCGTTTGATACCAGTTTCGTCGACGTGAACGATCTCTGCTTGCTGAATCTGTCTTCGAATCTGTTCGTATTCGCAGCGACCGGCGCGCGCAGCGCGCTCGGTCGCGTGNTCGACGTGAACGATCTCTGCTTGCTGAATCTGTCTTCGAATCTGTTCGTATTCGCAGCGACCGGCGCGCGCAGCGCGCTCGGTCGCGTGCCACGCGGACGCGCCTGAGAGTTCTAACCCGTGCAGTTGCTCGAAGCGATCAGCGATTTTCCGGTAGGGAAAGCGGTGATCGTACCGAGAAAGTGCTGCTTGGGAGATGACGTTCACCCCGAACTGCCCCTCATCGGGGCAGTCGGGGTGTGTAGCAACGGTTTCTGTTCCACAAGAGTCGCACTGNGCTTGGGAGATGACGTTCACCCCGAACTGCCCCTCATCGGGGCAGTCGGGGTGTGTAGCAACGGTTTCTGTTCCACAAGAGTCGCACTGATAGCAGTGGCGGATGTACTGGGTGACTTCAGGAGGCTGCGGATCAGGAACTTCTTCGACGAGTCGGGGGCTGACGCCCACCGACTCGTCGAAGTGTTTGCCACACTCGGGACAACAGTCACAGGTGACTTCGATCGCTTTGTCGGGATCAGCTGTTACACGCCACTCTGGATCATGACCGTCCTTTCGTCCGAGAGTGCCGCCGGCGGTTCGAACATTCTCGTCTTCGTCGTCTTGCGAGGTCGGGGACTGACGAGTCCCCGACCGTCGCTTACTGGGCGGTGTATGCGGATTTTCGTATATGCGAAGACGTGTTTCGAGTTCTTCTATCCGCTCGTCCTTCTGGTCAAGTTGCTCTTGCAACTGATCGATCTTCTTGTCTTTCCGCTTGCTTTCTTGCTCAAATCCTTCGACCCGCTGCTCAAGCTGAAGCAACCGAGAAAGGAGCTCTTCTTTGATGAAATCGTCTGCGTTCATAGACTCCACCAACCAGTTATGACAGCAGAGGCAACGGGATGGGCTCCGTAGCGGAGCCCATCCCTGAGAATCGTATCCGACTTCTGCTGCCTGTTCATATCGCGTCCGTTGAACGCTTCCTACGAGACAGTACCGAAATCAGCTCGGGCTAAACACATACCGTGAGGAGATTGACGATCTCGAGGCCAGAATCGAGGAACTTACTGAGTTCAGCCCAGCCCAGGATTTCCACGCTGAGTGACTGAGAGTTGATGGCTCCGCTGAACCGTGCTACTGGTGACCGTGTCATAGCTGCCTTTCTGAGGTTTTCTGAAAGACGTTTTTTTCTTCGAGAGTCTTCCCGAACGAGTGCCACTGAAAGACTACTCGAGACAAATAGCCAATAGAATAGCTGTAAGTGCTGTTGCTGAAGAGCAAAACAGCAAAAGAGGTGCTGGAGCTCAGGTCCATTTGTCTTTAGCTAAACCTCACACCTCGGTTGCGCAGCAGTAGCGAGCGTCTCTTGTAAGATCAGCCGTTGCTTGTGGATCTTCTGTGCCTCTTCGATCAGCCGTTCCAACAGTGGCGGTGGCGAGTAGCCAAGGTACTCACCGAGTTCGTGGAGGATGAGCTGGGCGTGCGACCGGAAGGTCGCCGACCAGCGTTCCGGCGGAAACACGAGCTCATCATCAGCCTGCTCGGTGACCAGATCCAACAGATCACAACTCACCAGCAGCGACAGCAACGCCGTACAGCAAAATTTCCACGACAACAGGGTTACTTGTGTCGAATTCGTCCAGTTCGTACTGCGTATTCAGCTCACGAAACAACGTCTCTACCTCCCACCGTCACCGATACAGCGTTGCTAGATCTGCCGGCAGGAATTCCTCTCTCGGTAAATTCGTGATGTACAGATGATAGTCGTCGGCGTCCCTGTTGTGGATGCCGACGACACGGAACCGCTTCGTATACAGTGAACGAGTCCCCTCGTACTGACCTCGCTTGAACTCTGCTTCGACCTCTACGTCGATGTACTTCCACGAGAGGTTATCGACCACATCGTGGATCTGCTCCCCTTCCAAGGGAATGGCGCGGCCGCGCCATTCCGTAGCTCCGCCGTTATCACCGGATTCGCGTTTGTCTTCAGCCGACTCACGTAGTAGCCGCCGTTCTCGTCGATCAACGCGAAGCGGCGGTACTTGAAGTACGCGAGATCGAACAGAATGAGCCGCCCTTGTAGCCACGAGCCTGTCTTGAACAACGTGCTGTCGTGCGTTTTCTCGTCGGTTACGTCTATCCGTTCAATCGTCTTGTCGGTAGCATTGTGGAGCAGGTGGAGCTTCGCTCCAGCCTGCTCCTCGTGGCGGGCTTGGAACTCGTCGGAAAGGAACTCCTGCAACCGCAGCACCGTTCCATCAGCGATCATCACATCTCTGAACCGGTCGATATCAGCATCAATCGCCTCTGGAACAGCGACCTCGTCGAGGCCACGCTTGACGAGGTCGCGGAGGTACTCTGCAAGAGAGGGCGTCAGCCGCTGATAGAAGCCACCGGGCGAGATCGTCTCATCAGCCGTCGAGTTGTAGCTGCGTCTGAACCCAGCGAGTGTTCGGCTCTCGCCTGTGGCGAAGCCGAACACGAGCGCCCACACGAGGACTGGTACCTGAAGCTTGCCCTCACGCTCGACCACGCCGAGTTCCTCGGCGTGCTCTTCGAGATACTCAGAGGGAAACAGTGTAGTGAGCCGACGCATAATCCGAGATTAGGAGGCTTCTGTGTGCACAGCGGATGCCTCTTCACTCCTCTCAAAAAGTCGCCTCGATAAGCCGCTGCTGTCACGCGGTTTCCGGCTCAGCTAAAGACGGATGGAGCTCAGGTCTTTCTTCTGTTCATCTTCGTCCTGTCCGACTGTGTACTCGCTATTCTCCGCTGTTTCCTTTGCTGATTCTCGTGTCGCCCTCGCTCTCAGAACTCCAAATGAAGAAAAAGCTCGTCGTCTCGAAAATCTGTCAATCAGATGAATGGGTGTCGTAGAACGACTTTCCAATGACACGTACAGGTAAGAGACAGAGCAATCAATAATAATCAAAACGGCACTGTCTATATAAGGAAAACCGCAAGACATCGAAACGGTGAACGTGTGACAAACCCCGTGATACCACCATCTAGTCTCTGACACAAGTAAGACTCGGTCGACGAGCAGCGAAGAGTCGACTACTTCAGCATACTTCCCAAGGTGAGTGAGTCTCATATCTTTCAATAAGGATGCCTCGACAACCTCTGAAACGCCGTTCTACACCAGAAGTGCTTAACTAGACAGTGCCATCAAAACCCTATAATCATGAATACTACAATATACGCAATTATCCCAAAGAGAGCGGTGGCTCCCAGCCAGACAGCGACTATTAGTACTGCCTGTTTTCCAGTCAGGTCCTCTCCTTCGAGGAGTTTACTAAATTGTGATAGCAAGTCACCAAATCCCATGATCGAATATCATTCAGAGATGTGAAAAGTTTGGCGGGTCATTGGACTAGAGTCAATCGTTCAGCTCGCATGTGTAGTGTACAGTAGATTCACGCGAATGACTCACTAAAGAGGAGGGTTTCAACAGAATCGGGGTAGGATATTTACCGTAGCAGTTATAATATTTACACATTCTCATTTCCCTGATTCCATTCCCAATACCTCGATATCCCAAATCGAAAGTGCGCTTGCGTTGTTCCCATCGAAACGGCAGCCTCAGCCGTTCAAGATGCTTAAATATGGTTTTGATACAACGTTTGACCTAATACGCGACAGTAGTACTTCGTAGATACGATGGTCACAGTCTCCGCATTCAAAGATGGATTGACCGCCCTCCGAGCGAATCCAATCCTGCTCGTCGCCGGGCTCCTCTTTGGGGCCGGCAGCCAGCTCCAATACGTTGCTCACCTGATTGAATCACCACTCCTCTCGGCAGGCTTGTCGCTCGCCTGGCTGATCGTTTTCCCGTTCGTTCTCGGCGGGTTTATCGGCACTGCACGAGCTGCGATCGAAGGAATAGACGCGTCTCTCACCCAATTTTTCACTGCAGCCCGGGAGAATTACCCCCGGCTTCTCATTGCAACTGTGTTGTTCATGCTACTCGTTCTTGGAGCGGCTATCGGATTCGGACTCATCGGGTTCGTCCTAGGTATTGGAACGATGGCGCTCGCCGCGATTAACGAGATGGCTGCGTTCGCAGCAGGCGTCTTCTCCCTGCTTATCTGGTTGGTGTCGATCCTCGTTATCATTATGTTCGTGCAGTTTTACGACACCGCGATCGTCATCGAGAACGAGAGTGTTACTGGCGCATTCCGTAGAAGTATTGAACTCGTCCGATCAAACCTGAAAAGCGTCACAGGGTTTTCGCTGGCGTGGCTCGTCCTACTGAACGTCTTCTTCATCCCTGAATACCTGCTCCAGTTGATGATGACAGTCGCTGGGCCAGCTGACGTATTACCGATTGACCTTGGAATTCCGATTGTTATCCTGATCACAATTGGGATTGTCCTTTCCGCAGTCGGCTTCGCGTACTTCTATACGGTGTATACGGCCTACTATATGCGATTAATCGCTGCCTCAGCTAGTACCCCGGAATCAGTATGACCACCCACCAACAATTACGTACGATGGTTTCGAACAGTCACTGACCAGATCGGATCCTCGCGACCACCATCCACAAAAGCTAATCGCACCTATGGCACGACTCTTCCCGACACAAACCGACGCTGCCGTCGAACGAAGTGGTACTCCGGCCGTACTGAGCCTTGACGACGACGCGACACGAGAGGTGATCGAAGCGTTGGCGTCCAATACCGCCTACGAGATTTTCCGGCTGCTCAACGAGACGCCGGCGACCCCGTCGCGGATCGCTGAGCAACTCGACCAGAGCGTTCAGAACGTCCACTACCACTTGGAAAATCTCGAAGCAGCTGGTGTGATCGAAGTTACAGATACCTGCTATTCGGAGAAAGGTCGTGAGATGAGCGTCTTTGTCGTTTCCGAAGACCCGACACTCCTCTTTCTTGGCACTGAGGACGATCGGCCAGGTCTCAAGCGCGCGTTCAAATCCTTCGCATCGCTTCTGGGCCCACCATCGATCCTGCTTGCCGCTGGCGAATCTATTGCTCAGTTCGTCACTACCGAATGAACGAACACACCGACTCATCGACCCGAAGCACTCCTACTAGCAACAACACAAACACATATGACAAGGTGCCGGTAATTAAGGACCGAGATGATATCGATGGCTGTGGCTGTCTTGACTGCCGCAATATCGAAACGACCGCAACTCGTCGAACTGTCCTCGATACACTAGTCTGGTCCGCTCGCCTGTTTCGATCCTATCCGTCAATTATCGCCTTCGCGGGCATTATAATCCTCGCCAACCGGCTGCTCGAACTGGGCAGCATCAATATGCTTCCGCTGCCCGTAATCAGCGTGCTTGAGACAGCGACAGCGTTCGCATTTATCATCTTGATTCGAGCCTATGTGGGAATGATCGTCGCCGGAGAGTTGACTGACGATCCCGTCACGATACGCGAGGGTCTGCATCGGAGTCTTGCTCGAACGCCAGCGTTAGTTGGTTTGATCGTTTTTGTCGTTTTTTTCGCAATGACGGTCCCATTTCTCGTCTTGCTTCCACTCCTCGTTCTGGTCGGCGCTATCCCAGGTAATCCCATGGAGATGGTTGGCTTTCCCGTCGCAGCAGCAGTCGGCGGGATCGTCTTTGCCGTACCGTTTCTCCTCTTGTTGTTCAAGTTCTGGTTCGCACTAGAAGCCTGTGTTATCGGGCAGTACGGCCCCATTGAATCGCTACGGGTTAGCTGGCATATCACGACGAACTACCGAGGAAAGTTCGTGCTCATCGCAGTGATTAGTACCGGAAGCGCACTCAGCCTCTATTTCCCGACATCTTTCCCCGAGATAGGGGCAAGTTTGACTTCGTTGAATCCCGTTTTGAAGGTGATCTCATCAAGTGTCGGTGAACTGCTTTCCATCGTGTGGGCGAGCGCTTACGCGCATATCTACATTCAAGGGATCGTGTCGTGAACGAAGACTATCTCATCCAGTAACTAAATTCCCAGTACCGACCGTAATCACATCTAGATATGTCCTCTTCTGAGGGTTTTAACAGGACTTAAAACGACCAAGATCAATTGGTTGAGGGTTGAAATAAGTGGCAGTCCCAGATTACGTTCCTCGCCAATATTTCCAGAAGTAGGATAGATCACAGGGATACAACAGTTTTGCAATCTCCCGCTTGCTCCCATCGTTAATAGCCGAAAGAGTATCTCGAGAGAGCTTGTTTAGATCTCGCATGAGCCGGTCGTACCGTTCGTTCGGTGCAAGGTATAGCAACTTCGCTATCATCAAGCGACGGTCTTGTCTGGGAGCAACTTGCTCCTTCCAGAGATCGTCATAGACTTCCATCTCCTCAGCAGAGGTGTCTTTCGCCCTCGTCAGACAACGATCGGCTGTCATCGCAGCTGCTCGAGCTGATTTCATACACTTGTAAATTCCCTCTCCCCAGACAGGATCAACCGATAGGACAGTATCACCGATCGCCATAAACGAATCAGTACTCATTGATCCGGGGGGCTGTATATGTGCTGATCCCCGAACCGGACTCTCTGCGATTTGTCTGGCGTTCTCGAACCGCGGATCATTATCAAGCCAATGTTCGAGATAACCGTCGACGGTCCGACCATGAATGGCGTTTTCTTGATAGCGTTCATTCTGGATGTAACAGATACCGACTTTCGCTGTGTCGTCACCTGTATGAAAGATCCACGAGTAACCCCCAGGGGCGTACTTGTGATCCAGCCGCAACATCATCGCGTCAGTGAGATCAGCAAAATCGGGATGATTGAGATCGACGCCCTCAAATAAGCATTCAATACCAATCGCGTGGTTCTCCCGCTCAAGATTGGCTATCCCCAGATCTTTGGCTAGTGGCGCAGCCGGACCTGTAGCATCGATGATGATTTCACCAAAGACCTCCTGATCACTATTATAACGGACACCGACGAGATCGCCATCTTCGACGATTGGGTCACGAACACGAGCATCAAACCGATACTCAGCACTCTTGTGACAACCATGCTCGACAAGGAACTTCTTGAACGCCTCGAAGTCCAAGACAAAGCCCGGCTGGTCTTGGATCAAGTGTTCATTTGGTGACTCAAGAACTACTGATTCAGTCACGTGCATGACGACGTCGTCTGGGATGCCGAAGGAGGCCATCATCGATGCAAACGTTCCGCCGGTAGATTTGTTACTTTGAGCTGGGAACTCATCTTCTGCTTCGGTTTCTAGGACGACAACATCGTAACCACGGTCAGCCAGATCTCGTGCACACTGCGCCCCCGCTGGACCTGCGCCAGCGATGATCACGTCATAACTGTTGGACATCGTTGGTGAATAACTACTCAAACAGGGGCGAACAAGATGTTGGAATACAGTGCCACTTTTCAGCTGTTTTCTATACAAACCAGAGCCCAATATCTTAGTGGGCAGACATCTGTGAAACCACGTTAACGCAGTAGACACCCCCGAGAATGAGGATGATTCCGAGAAGACCCGCTAGATCGACTGGTTCATCAAAAACAACGGCTCCGATAACTGCCACACCGACAATCCCCAATGCTGCCCACGTTCCATAGACGACACCGATCGGTAATTCCTCTAATGTCAGAGAAAGTAGATAGAACGCCGCTCCGTATCCGAGGATAACACCAATACTGGGAATCAGTTGTGAAAATCCCTCCGAGAGTTTGAGGGCAGTTGTCCCGATTAATTCGGAAAGTATTGCACCAGCGAGCAGTACGTACGGATGCATATCGGTAGGTCTCGAGGTCACCGAAATACGACTATTGAAACAAAACAGCACTTACAATTTGTTTGGATGCACAATGACAATCGATGACGGAATTGGGAGAGCTTGGACTCTCAAGTTACGAGGAGAAGGTCTATCGAACGCTTCTCGTGACAGGAGCAGTGACGGCGGCCGAACTCTCTGATACTAGTGGGGTCCCAAAAGGTCGTATTTACGACGTGCTAAACGGCCTTGAAGCTCGCAAGCTGATTTGGAGACAGTCAAGCGACCCAAATCGGTACGTTGCCGTACAGCCAGAAATCGTCGTCGACAGACTTCTGGCTGAGCGAGCGTATGAGCTGAAGCAAGAATGGGATCGTTATCACGAGAAAGCAGAAACAGTTCGTTCGAATCTTTTGCCGACACCACCAACAGAGAGTAGTTTCTGGCTTGGATCGCTCGGGAGCAACGAAATGAGTACAGCGCTACAGCAACATATGCGAACCGCGGAGAACGTTGTCCAAGCAGCCGTTGGACCTCCCTACGAGGATGCGACGTGGGAGACACTCCAATCTGAAGTGGAAGGCTTTTTCGAGGGTGCTAATGTCGGTCTATCTGTCGACCTCCTAGTCAGTGAAAAGGTAGTTACTGTACTCCCGGACCAATTTCCGGATTTGATTGAAAACCAGTCAGCAGATATAACTGTCAGAATGATCCCCAAGGTTGTGCTTTCGTTTGATATAGTCGATAACGTGGAGACGACGATCGATATCCCTCATCCAGTATCAGATAAAGATCGTATTGGCGTGGTAGGAATCAAAGATTCGGAAGTCGTCTCTGAGTTTGAGCAGCAGTTTCGACAACTATGGGATGATGCCGTTCCCCTCCTTGAGTAAGACGGTGGTGATAGGAAGGCACGTATCTGCTCAAGGTCATAGATAGGGGCAGACATGACGTGATGTAATTGGTTCAAAACCGAGTACTTACTCTGTGTATTGAGGAGATCAGTCTCAGCTTCTGTATATGTAGGCCAGTTGTGATTGCGTTCGCGATTGATCCAGTGCTGGTGTGCCTTCCGCTAGGGACCGCTTCCGATTGTTCGGCAAGGCATGTAGCAGGAGGTATCGCTATTGGATTGCTGGTTCCGTACGCTGGTGTGGCACTTGCCAGTGTGAGCGCACGAGGAGGGACTACAACGCTTGGTGACCTCTTCACGATGTTTTCGATTGTTCTCTTTGCCGTCTTGATCAATATGGGGCGGTCTCTTCTATCGACTTGGACAGTCTATGAGAGAACTAAACCGGTACTCAAGACACCTACGGGAATAAGAAGCATAGTACAGGGTGTCATAGAATACGTCTCACACCCGCTATTTGATGATTATAGCAGTCTCATTCTACGCTTCCACCAGCGTTTGAGCTGCTCTCGTGTTTTATCCATCCTACCTGACCGAGAATAATGTTGCTTGAGAACTATTGTATGACACCCTCAGCATAGTAGTGAAACAAACATCCGCAACGCGAGGCACCACGGACGCTGGTGTTCAATACAGGAGACCTGCGTATTCCAGTGCACTGGGGACTCTTAATGATGGTTATCTAATATTTTCTTGGAGAAAATGGCAACTGAGCCAGTGTTCAAACAGGTTTGTCGATTCCAGTTGCAGGATACATACCCTTCGTTGGAGGGACGAGCGGCATAAGCTCCGAGAGGGTGTCTATGTATGCTAACACGGAAGTATAGCTATGACAAGTACTCTTATTCGAGCAGACCCAGATCTTCAAGGCGTTCAACGATTACATCGATAGCCTGTCTCGCATCATCGACGTCCTTTCCACCAGTGACAACCAGTTTCCCGGAACCAAAGAGGAGAGTCACAACATCGGGTTCATCGAGTCGATAGACCAAGCCTGGAAACTGCTCTGGTTCATACTCGATACTCTCGAGACCAAGACCAATGGCGATCGCATTGAGATTGAGACTTCGGCCGAGATCCGCACTACTAACAATATTCTGGATGACGATTTCCGGATCCTCCTCGATCTCGATCTGGAGATCACGAAGCTTTTCGAAAACGATCTCTAGACTCTCTTGGACGCCCTCGATACTTTTGGCACCAGTACAGACGATCTTTCCCGAACGGAAGATCAGGGCAGCAGCTTTAGGATCCGTCGTACGGTAGACGAGACCCGGGAACTGCTCCGGATCGTAGTCAGCCCCTGGAAGATCCATTGCGAGACTCTCGAGTGCAAGTTCTTGTCCAATCCCGGAGGAGGCAACTACGTTTTCGGTCGTGATAGTGTCCTGTGGGTCTGCCATCTGTCACCAAAGTCGTGTGAAGATATTATAAAGATCAATGGTTCTACGAGAGGGAGTTGAGCGTTCTCGAATTTGCGGCTGTTCAAGGATATCCTCACTTGAGTGATTATCCTCATAGTTCGCAGAGGCGATCGTTGAGAGACAGTCGGTCCCATCAATACAAGGGCGGTCAATTTCTGGAAATAGATCGGAAGAGGCAGACGTAGCTTCGAATACGAAGCTTACAGCACCGTATTCTTGGGTCATCGCTTTGGATCAACTGGCCGGATATATTCTGATTTGATTTGCTCGCCCTCTCGCCACTGCCAGTAGTAGTACCGGTTCCCGTTGATCTCCTTCGTAGTCAACGTCGCACTGGATGGTGCGTCGTCACGATCGAGATCCGTTGGCCGATCGGCAATCTCCTGCTCCTCAAGTTCTGTCTCAAGCTGGCGCTCTTTGTTGTCCGCCATCTCGGTAGCGATCTGCGCAATTTTTCGAAGTGTCTCTGGTGACTGCTTTTCGAGACCCTCGAGGATGTATTTCGGCGGATCGGACATCGTGTTGATTAACCAACGGAGGGACTTCCCTTAGCCCTGTTGGTTAATTCACTACACTCTTGAGAAAGTTCGGCGGATTACCATCTAAAACAGATTCAAGCATACTCCAAAATACGCCCTCTAAATCGCAGAGAACGCCGGTATGTATCATATTGCTGGCTAACCAATAAATACCTACCTCCAGATCAACTGTCTACTCCTATGGGAACGAGCCAACACGCTAAGGAACAATCTCCGCCTGAGCAAGCAACCCTCTCTGTGAGGAATATCGGTGGCATCGATGAAACAGAGGTGTCGTTCGAACAGGGAGTTACTGTTCTCTCTGGACGCAACGCAACAAATCGAACATCGCTGCTCCAGGGAATCATGGCAGCACTCGGCAGCGATCAAGCGAGCCTCAAAGCGGATAGCAAAGAAGGACAAGCTGTTCTCGAGTTCGGTGAAGAAACCTACCAGCAGACGCTTCACCGACGAAACGGCACGATCGTTACTGAGGGCGATCCGTATCTCGATAATCCGGAGGTCGCGGATCTCTTTGCGTTCCTGCTCGAGTCAAACGAAGCTCGCCAGGCCGTTGCTCGCGGTGACGACCTACGCGATCTGATCATGCGACCGGTCGATACCGATGCGATCAAAGCTGAAATCCAACAACTCGAGCAGCGGAAAACTCAGATCGACAATGAACTCGACGAGCTTGATAACCTCGAGAATCAGCTCCCCGATCTCGAGGCCAAGCGAACGCGACTAATCGACGAGATCGACGAACTCCGTGACGAACTCGAAACTGCCGAGGAAGAACTCGAGGCCGCGAACACTGACGTCGAAACCCGGCGTGAGGAACAGTCCGAACTCGAGGAGAAATTCGATGAACTTCGGGATACGCGTTCGGAACTCGAACGAGTTCGCAACCGGATCGAGACCGAACGCGAGAGTATCGAAGCACTCGAAGACGAGCGCGACGACGTCGAAGCCAACCTCGAGGAGCTGCAGGCAGGTGGTGAAGCGAATCTCGGTCGTCTCGAAGCTGAAATCGATACGCTCCAAGCCGAAAAGGACGAACTCAACGAGGAAATTTCGCAGCTTCAGCGGACGATCCAATTCAACGAACAGCTGCTAGAGGATCCTGGAGAGTTCTTTGGTGGCGAGGCGGACAACAATGATGGTCCCGTCACCGACCAGCTCCTCTCCGATGCCGATTCGGAGACTGTTACGTGTTGGACCTGTGGCTCGTCAGTCGCCACCGACCAGATCGAATCCACGATCGAACAGCTCCAGTCTGTATACGAGGATCGACTCAACGAGCGTTCTGAGATCAACGACGAACTCGAGGAGAAACGAGCGACGCGCAACGAAATCGAAGAGAATCGCTCCGAGTATCAGCGAGCCAATCGCCGTCTCGAGTCAATCGGCGACGAAATCGAGCGCCGACGTGACCGCATCGCGGATCTCACGGACGATCGGGAAGCCTTCACAAAAGAGATTACTGAGCTCGAAAGCGAGATTGACGATCTCGAGACCGACGATTCTGAAGATATTCTCGAGCAACACCGTGAAGTCAACCAGCGCGAGTTCGAGATCGAACGAAAGGAAAGCAAGCACGATGACGTCGAAGACAAAATTGCGTCAATCGAGGAACGGCTCGATGACCGCGAAGGGCTTCAGGATCGCCGTGAAAAGACAACCGAAGAGTTAGCCGATCTTCGGACCCGTATCGATCAAATCGAAGACAGCGCGGTCGAGGAGTTTAACGAGCACATGGAGAGTCTGTTGGAGATTCTCGAGTACAGTAATCTCGAGCGAATCTGGATCGATCAGACAACACGGGACGTTCGCGAAGGCCGACGAAAGGTGACGAAATCATCGTTCGATCTCAAGATCGTTCGTAGTACTGAGGAGGGAGCAGCCTACGAAGACTCGATCAACCACCTCAGTGAGAGCGAGCGTGAAGTTACTGGGCTTGTCTTTGCGCTTGCTGGATATCTGGTTCACGACGTCTACGAGACGGTTCCGTTCATGCTGCTCGATTCGCTCGAGGCGATTGATTCCGAGCGTATCGCAACCGTTGTGGAGTACTTCGAATCGTATGCACCGTATCTTACTGTTGCGCTACTTGAGGAGGACGCACAAGCACTCGAGGAAGAGCATGAGACAATAACGACGATTTGAAGTCAAGTAGATAAGTTGGCATCTTCAGACCCACTTTCAGCGTAGAACAAATCGATAGAGATGTCTCTGTCTTCACGAGAAGAGTTATCAATCTTTTTTATTATCGAGTCAGTCGGTATGCCGATTATAGAAATCTAGATTTCCGAAATCTAGATTTCCGGAACTCTGATTGCCGAAACCTACCTTTCCGAAACTAGGGAACTATATACTCTACACGAATGAATCTATACTATGGACTCGTTCGTTGATCGAGAACAGGAACTTGAGGAGTTAACAAACCGGTACAATTCGGACCGCGCTGAATTCGTTGTCCTATACGGGCGACGTCGACTTGGTAAAAGCGAACTCGTCCGTCAGTCGATTGCTGACCGTGATGATGCAGTCTACTACCAGGCGATCGAGTCGACTGAACAAAACCAACTCGAACAGTTCGTTGACGTAGTTACAGACCAATTTCCTTCCCTCAAAAATATCCGCCGAGACTGGGAAGCACTACTCAGTGCATTAGGTGATCAGAATGCAGTCGTCGTTATCGATGAATTTCCGTTTCTCCTCGAGGAAGATGATTCACTTCCTTCACGGGTTCAGCGAGTCTGGGACACGCAACTTCAGGACACGGGAATAACGCTCGTACTTGTCGGTTCCTCGATTAGCGTAATGGAGGATGAAGTGCTTGCTGGCAACAGTCCATTGTATGGCCGTCGAACAGCAACCATTGACCTCAAACCACTCTCTGTCGGGAACACGAAGGAGTTCTATCCACAGTACGACGATGAAGCAGTTGTTATAGCGTGGGCGATCTACGGAGGTACGCCATACTACCTTCAGACCATTGATCCCACTGAGGCACTTGCAGTAAATGTTCAGCAGTCTATTCTCTCAGAACGTGGTCTCCTGTACTCTGAGCCGGAATTTCTTCTTCGAACAGAGCTTCGACAACCGAATACCTACTTCAGTATTCTCCGAGCCTTGGCGCATGGTCGCCGGACCCCTAACGAAATCGCTGGAATGGCTGGCGTCGAGTCCCAGTCACTGAGTACGTATCTTCAGAAACTACGTCGACTTCGGCTTGTTGAACGTCACATCCCGGTAACTGAATCACCGACATCGTCAAAACGAGGTCGATATCGGCTCTCTGCACCACTATTCAGGTTCTGGTTTCGATTCGTCTATGGGAATCAGGATCGGCTTCGCTTGTTAGGCGACGATGCATACGATGAACTCGTTGCTCCTGAGCTATCGGATTATGTTAGCCCACTTTTCGAACGCCTTTGCCAGCGAGCTCTCCCTCATCTCATTGACCGCCGCTTCCATACTATTGGTCAATGGTGGTTCAAAGAGCACGAATTGGACGTCCTCGGATTGACTGACGATGGACTCGTCGCTGGTGAGTGCAAGTTTACCTCATCGCCTATCAGTGAGGGAGTTCTTGCAGACCTCGAGCGAACTGCCGGACATGTCCGTTGGTCAGACGAGCCTGCAGATGCGACGACACAGTATGTCTTGTTCAGCCGATCAGGATACACTGATGATCTTCGTCAGCAGGCCACGACTCGGGATGATGTTATACTCTATGACCTTGCTGACATCGTGGGTGCTTCTAAATAAACAGGTGACGGCTCGGTTGCTGACTATCAGCGTTGGTCGAAACCATCAGCGTGATGCTTTCCATAGAGCCTGTCATAGAAAGCGTCACGTACGAAGCAGCAGAGTGCGGAAAGTGTGTCCAGCACAACCGCAACCCTGCAAGATGTGGATTCGNGAGCCTGTCATAGAAAGCGTCACGTACGAAGCAGCAGAGTGCGGAAAGTGTGTCCAGCACAACCGCAACCCTGCAAGATGTGGATTCGGTAGACGACTTCTTGAATGTCGCGGCTACCGAGACAGTACCGCTGTTCGATCACCTTGAGTTCGAGTTTCTGCTGGATTACGACGTGTTCGCCCCCGCTCGCCGGGGGCGAACACGAGTTCACGAGCCACCAGATCTCTTTCGCGGCTTCCTCCACTGCTACTACGAGGATGTCTACGGTACACGTCCCGTTACACGAGAACTCCAGCACGGCCTCGTCTGGNACTACTGTGGACTCGATAAACCGCCATCCAGAGACACGATTGATCGTTTTCTCACCGATCTCGAACACGTTATCGACGATATCTTCGACAGGCTTTTCAAGCAGGCCGCCGCCCGCGGCCTGCTCGACTCCACGTACTCCATCGATTCGACTCACGTTGAAGCGATCCAACACAACGACGCTGCCTCGTGGAATTACGATCCAACAGCTGAGGAATACTACTACGGATTCGGCTGTACGATCGTCTCAACTGGGGCAAAGATCCCGATAGCAGCGGAGTTCACACAAACCAAGCAAGCGGATCAGGAGACGACGATGCGCGTCACGCGTGACGCGCTCGCCGTCGATACACCGGTCTGGATGCTCGGAGACAGCGCCTACGACATCCTCGATTGGCACG
>NZ_AOIA01000102.1 GCF_000337695.1 Natronococcus jeotgali DSM 18795 | reverse complement strand
CGAAGACCGAATCGAGGAACACAGCGAAGACGTGCAGCTGAAACAATCCATCTTAGAGGAGACGTACAACAACCGGACAGGAGTCGAACGAACCAACGACGCAGTCAAGGACTGCGGCCTCGGGCACGTCTGCGCCCGAGGCCGCGTCCACGTACGGACAGAAGTGTTCCTTGCGCTGTGTCTCCGACTCGTCGTGGCCATTACCAACTACGAGCGAGGAAATAATCCGGGCTGTGAGAAGCTATGAGATGGATTCTATGACAGGCTCNCTCGCGCTGTGTCTCCGACTCGTCGTGGCCATTACCAACTACGAGCGAGGAAATAATCCGGGCTGTGAGAAGCTATGAGATGGATTCTATGACAGGCTCTTCCATAACCAATTGACGACAGATGTTCAACTTGGGATACCTTCGAACCCTCCCACCCCACCAGTTCCGCTGTTAGAGAGAGAACGACTGCATTACCCTCCATGGGAGGAGGGTATTTGTCGTTCAGTGATGAACGTACTACGGACTAATTTTTGCTCCTCTAACTTAATAGTATCCTAGATAATCATACAGGTGAGGATCAAACTACGAGAACAGGAGTTGAGAGGAAGAACAGGACGTTCTCCTCTTGCCAACAGCGGAAGCAGTGGGGTGGGTGTCTCCAACAACTCTCCTTTGTCCTCACTAACAGCGGAAGTAGTGGGGTCAGGGGGTTGTCCCAAGGAGTTCTTTCAAACCAGTCTTGACACTTGAAATCGATTGGCCCAATTTGTGCTCTTTGTACTTTCCGCCTCCTTTGCCGCGGTTAATCTGTGTCGACGAGATAATCCCAAGTGTTTCCAGCTCAGCAAGGTACTCACGTACTGCTCGATCGGAGACAGGATCACTACCTTCACTGCCACATAAGGCTTCGTACGGTTCTCGGATTTCTCGCGTTCGAACTGGCGTCTTTCCTTCCTCTTCTAGGATCGTCAATGCCCAGAGTACCAGTTGACCATGCCTCGAGTAGTTGCTAATACCCTCAATCACTTGATCAGTCTGAAGTCGTTCCCTAGCTTTTGCAACATGCGATTCGGTCACAAGATCATCATTGTTTTCACGAGCAATGTCTCCACTTTCGAGGAGAAGATCTAGGGCCTGCCGAGCGTCTCCGGAATCTTTGGCACCATAGGCGGCACACATTTCGATGACGCCGTCATCAAGTACATCGTCCTGGAAGGCTACTTCTACACGCTGTCGGAGGACTTCGCAGAGTTCGTTCGCATCATAGGCGCTGAACGAGACTTCTTTTTCACAGAGACTGGATCTGACTTTCGAGCTAAGTTGGTTACGAAAACTCAGATCATTAGAAATCCCAATAACACCAAGTCTTGCGTTTGTCACATCCCCATTTGACCGAGCTCGAGGGAGTTTATAGAGAAGACTATCATCTTGGATGTGATCGACTTCGTCGAGAACGATAAGTACAGTCCCACCTAGTCGATCGAGTTCGTCGAATAGGAATTGGTAGACAGATGCTTGGGGGTATCCCGTATTAGAGATCTGATTGGCTGGATCACGAAGCTCGTTTACAAGTGCAACAGCAGTCTGATAACTAGAATTGAGACCATCACAGTTAATTTCGATCGTATGGAGGTCAAGGCCATCTACATCCTCGGCATCGCGTTTAAGAAGGTGTAAGAGAAATCGTGTTGCTGCTGTTTTCCCGACCCCGCTCTTGCCGTAGAGAAAAATATTGGACGGGGTTTCGCCTTCGATTACCGGTTGTAGTGCAGCGTGATACTGGCTGAGTTCCTCGTCACGACCAACTAGCTTTTCCGGTGTCCATTCTTCGAGAAGGGCTTCTCTTTCTTTGAAGATATTCCCTGTTGGCTCGAACCTGAACTCGTTCATTATTGAGAGCGTCATAGTCCAGCCCCTTAACCTTTGGTTCCGATGCTTCCTTTGCACTTCTTATTTATAAGCGTCTGACTCCACTGCTTCCGCTGTTAGTCTATATGGTTGGTGTGAGCAATATCTTCAGCAACACTGGTTAGTAATACTGCCCAGTAACACTGGTCAGTATAACTGAACACTCTGCACAGTATTTATGTAGGAGTATACTGATTATCAGCTGTATGATCCCATATACGGTTTGGTCGGAGGCTGGTGGTGTCGGCAAAACAACGCTGGCTGCGAATCTCGCTCGAGCGCACTCGAACCGTGGTCAAGATGTTCTTTTGGTCGACATGGACCCGCAGGATGGTGGACTGACTAACCATTTCGGTCTTGATGACGCCAAGGCCGACGGAGAAGTCGATAACCTCGTGTTGCATATGCTCAACCGCGGCCGGGGATCATTTGACGATCTCGTACGTACGAGTGAGGGAATCGATTGTGTTCCGAGCCACAACATGCTCGGTACGCTTGAGGACCTCTTGGGGAAAGCAAAGGAACTCGAGGAGGATACGAACCCAGACCCAGACTATGAGTACGAGAAGGAGAAACAACTCCGACGTGTACTCATTGATGCAGACGTTCGGTCTGAATACGACGTCCTGATTATCGATCCGCCTGCGTCGGAGGGTCAGCATCTCTACAATGCTGTCTATGCAACGTCGAATCTGCTCATTCCCTTCGAACCGTCGCCAAAAGGTGAACAGAGTGTGAACGGACTCCGTGACGTGGTCCGTGGAATTGAATCGGAGTTGGAGGACATCGATGTCGGTATTCTGGGGGCCGTCCCGAACAAAGTCAAGGGAACGAATATTAACCAGAAATATCTTGACGCCCTCGAGGAAGAAGAGCTTCCAGTCGCACCGGTCACGATCGGCGAACGGGGATCGATGCTTGGCGACGCGTGGGACAATCAGGTCTCGATCTACGAACTTGATTCGAGTGATGACTATCGAGATCTTCGTGATTATGAACGTCCGACACTCGGGAAGTTCGATGACCTCGCTGCGCATATCACCAAACAGTTCGAACGACCGGAGGTTGAAGCATGAAATCCGGAGCAACTGATCCCTTTGCTGATGATCAACAAGACGACCAAGACAAGAATACTGATGAGCCGGATAGTAATACTGATCAGTCTGACTCAGCAGTAACACCAGAAAACCACCAGGAGGGGAATAGTAACACTGGCCAGTCTGATTCAGCAGTAACAACAGAGGGCCGCCAAGAGGATGATAGTAATACTGGTCAGTTTGACCGGTCAGACTTACCACGAATCATAACTCGTGATACCGTTAAAGAGGACCGCGATGCGGTTCATCAACTGTTCGTCTACGAGGACACTACCGAGAAAGAGAAGGAAGCACGGCGGGAACTCGAGGATCGGATTGGCGATATCTACAAACTCGATGCTCGCGAAGCAATCTACCGCGCTGGTATGGAAAATCTTGACGACGCTGAAGCGATCCTTCGAAACTGGGGGGCAGATATCTAGTCCATCTGCCTCTTCTACTTATCCTTGAGATCCTGGTTGCATACAGTCACGATTCACAATACCAGGCTCTACAGACCAGCTTTGGCAGCGAGATTCCTTAAGTACCTTATTCGGCGGATAAGATACGTCAGCCGTTCGTTTTCGCCAGACCAATTTCTAGAAGGGATGCTTCCAAATCCATATAGCTATAGTTGATTTATAGAGTTTTGTACCCTCTTCCTGCTGAACTTGTGTATTTTGGTTGTCGAGAATGGGACAACCGAGTACACGATAGTTTTTAGTGAGTGTCATGAGTAGCGAACCGTACGAAAATGATACTCTTAGAATCACCACAATCCGGAGGAAGCGGGTTATTCGAGGCGATCTTGCGTGAGTAGCGAGCAGATCCAGTGGTCGCATAACTCTCTCAAGGAACTCCGCGAGTTCTGGAACAGTAAAATCGAACCCGAGTTGCAACGTGCTGGTCATGATCTCGAGGACAAACCCACCTACCAGGACCTACTCGATGTCGGCTACGGCGGGCTCACTTACACGCTTCGAGAGCACCACGATATGCCTCTTTCAGAGTTTCTCGAGTCTGTGGGCTATGTAGAGAAGTCTGAAGAGGGTTATCCGTGGGGTATCGATGATAAAACCACTATTGAGGAACTCGAGTCGTTCATTCGAACGCTCGAGCGTCGGCAAGGGCTCGCCAATACTACAGTCGCGACAAAACGGTCCCGACTTGCGACCTATGCGCAACTGTACGACGATCTCCATGGCCAAGCCACCCTCGTGGACCGTGTCGTCGACGATGCCGAACAGGCTGCCGAGATTCGGCGCATTCTTGCGGTGTTCGATGAGCTCGACGCTGATCTTGGGACTGATGCATCGAAGCAGCGTTATCTGAGCGACGTCAACCAGTTCTACAGCCATCTCGAGCGTCGAGCAATCGCCGCGTTCAATCCGACCTCAAGAATTAGTGAAGAGTACAACTGGAACCGTGAGGAGAAAGACAACCAGCCGCTCTCGAGCGAGGACGTCCAGCGGCTGTACGGAGCTACCGAGAGTTCTGAGGAGGAACTGCTCGTGCTCGCGTTGTGTGCGTGGGGCCTTCGGCGAAACGAGGTCGCGTCATTGCACGTTTCTCAGATGGTTCTCGAGGGCGAAGATCCACATATCTACTTTGAGGAGCGAAAGAACGGTCCGGGGACGGTTGCGCTAGTCTACGGTCGCGAGCAACTGTCGGATCACATTGACGCACTCGGTGCTCGAGATGGCGAGTGGAACGGATATCTGTTCCCTTCGACGGCGTCCTCGAGTGGCCATATCGTCGGTGAAACAGTCCAATCACGCTTTCAGCGCCTTGCAAACCGTGCTGGTGTCACTGTTCGTGGGGAGACGCCGACCTCGAAGATGGGTCGACGATTCTGGTATACGACGTATATGGACGCGCAGAAGCGACTGCTTGAGAATCTCGACGTGATCGCAGGTGATCAGGGGAGTTCCGACGCGAACGTTATTCTAGAAAACTACCTCTCAGAAACGGAACGCCGGAAGTACCGGCGTGAATTTATGCGCGAGCGATTAGCAGACGTATTTGAGGTACAGCCATGACTTAGGCCGAGAACTCCTTGGCGAGTCGCTGTCACGGCTATGAAAGAGAGTGGTGGCTTACAGCTGTCGCGGAAAGATCGAAACGTCTATTGACGCTTTGCTTTGCCGCCGGTTAACGAGAGTACTAGCTGTTCTCTCGGGGATATTTCATCAGACTAACGGGAATGGACGCCGTCTGGCAATATGGTGTCGCTCAGACAGCTGGCACAGTGGCGTCAATATCTTGCCAAACAGCACGTTGATGATCCGAGCGTACCCGCCGCGCCGGCCGGCGCGGACGGGTACGCCGACTGGGTACAGATTTGCGTTGATTCTGTTTCGTGTCGAACTGGAGGAGAGCCACCGTGAGACTGAAGACTACCCCAACGAAATGCCCGGTGTTCTTGCCGTGTTCGATCTCGACGAAGCACCGAACTACAGTTCGTTCTGCCGGTGGGAACAACGGTACCGGATGCGTGAACTCCGCCGCCTGCTCCGCACTTCGGCGGAGCAGGCGGGCTGAAGTGGCGAAGCAGCCATTGACGCAAGTGGCTTCCAACGCGATCAAACCAGCTTTCACTACCGTGACCGCGCGAACTACTCGTTGCAGTCCCTGGAGACGACGATCCTGATCGACGTGAACTCACTCACAATCAAGGATATTCACTGCATGACCCAAAAGGCATGGGATGGACACATCGGGATGCAGGTCTTCCGCCGGAACGCGGAAGACCTGCAAGTATTGTCTGCTGATGCGAACTATTCCTGGAGCGACCTCCGTGAGGAGTGTCGCTCCGGGTTGACACGTCCGTTGATCAAGTATAGGGAGCAAACACCATTGCAGAAGGCCCACAACGCCCGGATGGACGCTACCGACTACAACCAGCGCTAGATGAGTGAAACAGGCTTCTCGCAGTTGAAGGAAGACGACGGCGAGAAGCTCCCGGAACTGGCCGTGCCAGCTCCGGGAGTTCACACGGAAGTGCATCGTACATAACCACACGCAGGCGGTGAGCCTTAACTCGCCGCCTGCTCCCCTTCTCCGGACGTATCCGGGAGAGGCATCGCCGTCGTCACCGGAACAATGGAGGAAAATACAAAAATTCTGACTCTTCAGCAAACGCCGGTGGTGACAGCAACTGCATCTTCTGACTGTAAGAATCCGTATTCGACGCCGTGAGACTGTGAACAATCGGCCCTACCCCGATGCCGTCTTGCATTCAACAAGGCACGATCTTTCCTCGCAACTCGGCAGTCCGTTTAACACCGATACATCTGAGTTCCAGCAAGCGGTCGATAGGGTCCTTCGTGCGGCAAACCGACACGATATCGCTCCTGGTTATTGGATTGGTCTCGAGGATGCTGCACCATATATCGAAGAAGGCTGGCAGGTCCTCTCGCTCGGTAGCGATGCAGCATTGTTAGGTCAGGCTGTTCAAGAACGAATTGACAACACACCTTGGTTTCCAATACTCCCCTCCTAACTCCTGAGAGGCGTACAGTCTTATGACCACTGACGTCTAATCGAATAATGTAATACGCTATGTCCGACCGAACTGCGCTTCCTATAGTCTCGCCACCCGACTGTCAACAGTCTCTCGACTCAACAACTATCGCAGGAATTGTACTTGCTGCAGGTACTAGTTCTCGGTTTGGTGATGAAAACAAACTACTTGCCGATATCAATGGAAAGACGGTTCTTGTACAATCTGTACAAAATCTTATTGAGTCGAAAGTCGACATAGTATATGTAGTTACTGGCAATGAGCATCATCGGTTGCGAGATGCTGTTGACGATCTTGAAGTTCAGACTATCACTAATGAGGCGTATGAGCAAGGCCAAGCAACATCAATTAGAACAGGGATTAGAGCCGTCCGTCAACATACCTCTATTGATGCTGTTTTAATTTCTCTCGGTGATATGCCGTTTATTACCTCCTCGACAATCAACCATCTTATAGCGACTTATCGGCGGGATGCTGCTGGAATCATCGTAGCTGGTTATCAGGGACGCCGAGGCAACCCAGTTCTTTTTGACACATCATATCTCGAGTCGTTAGCGTCGATCTCTGGAGACACTGGTGCTCGCCATTTTATTCTAGAAAGCAATGATGCTGTTCTCGTCGAAACCGAAGACCCGGGTGTCATTCAGGATATTGACACTCCTGATGATTTGCGATAGGATATCATAATGATTATAAGTATATATACTATTTCTCATCCTTAGTATCAACGTCTCAAACACCATTCCGACATCTCTACTAATTGGTTGTTTGCACGGTGTACTCTATGTATCTAGTAAAACACTTTATCTATATTTCCCAATCCATCCATGCTAGTCTCGACTTGTTTAGCTTGAAACGTCACTTACCACGGTCGAGATATAGAATTAACAAAAATCTGTTTTAGACCTTGTATATCGTCTGACGATTAACTTCCTCGGTAAGTTGTGTAACCTCCTGGCGACAACAGAAGCGGAACATGGTAATGTTCATCAACGTCATCGATAATGAATCGAACAGGGACTGTATCTAAGAACGATGATTCCGACTCCGATTGACGATAGTAAGCCCCGACCTCGAACAGGAGTTGGTACGTACCGGTTTCCATTTCACCTTCAGTCAAGAGTGGCTCATCGACCCGTCCATCATGATTGGTTGTACCCTGACTAACTGTTTCTGCATTTCCCGAATCATCTAATCGTTGAAGTGTCACGTCGACACCGGACGCAGGGCCTTCACGGCTGGTATCAAGGACATGTGTAGTCAACTCTGCACTCATTGTTCCTCCAGGTCGCTATGATCCATGGAGAATTGTTGATAACCAGTTGGCCGGGGTGGTTCTCTGAATACCCTTGCATCACCTTCTAGGTCATCACGCACCTCAATCCACGTTCGGTTATTCGCCTCAAAACTAACGGACTCGAGTTCTGGATACCGCTCCAAGACTCGAAGGCCGATCTGGTAGATGAGATCTTGAATTGAGTTTGAGTCAACCTCATGGAATACTACTTGAGCGATATCTCGAACCTGTTCAGCTGGAACATATCGCTGTGGTTCTTCCCCCAGCGCGTCTTTCGGCTCGTCGTAGGTCCAGAAAATATCCAGCGAGATGTAGAGCGCACGATCCTCCCGTTCTGGGAGCGTTGTATACTCATCTTGGACGTAACCCGTGAACGAGTTATCTTTAACTTTGATGAGTTCGATCCCTGTAACGCCGCTTGTCTGCTCTTTAAACTCAATCCGGTCGTCATCCCGTTCAAGGTATATCTCTCCGAATGCCGATTCGTCATCTGAGGCCCGGAAAACGAGGTCACTTGGCTCAACCCCGTCCTCTCCGGGAACGAGCCGCTCGTCGAACGGATACTCAGTCGCCGACATTTTAACTGCCTCAACGTGTGAGTACGTGTCCAAAAATTCTTTTCCGACGAAATGGAGGAAGCCCTCTGCTGTCGCTCCCTCGTACTCTCCTGCCTGATGAAGGACAAAGTTCTTCATCGAGTCTGTCGCGACTACTTTGCTGTTATCTGCTTCGCTGAAGGAGGGCAGAAATTCCTCACCTTCGAACTGGACACGAACTTCTAGTCCGAAGAGTATGTTATCCCGCCCGTCGAAAGACGATTCCGGAATAGTACGAACGCCTTCCAATGGATTGGCGTAGGTTCGGTAGACTGCAACCTTTTCTTTCCCATAGTTCATTGTTCGTTGGTCAGTACTTTGAGTGTCGGTATCGGTTTCGTTGCTATCGATCATGTGTTGTATCTCGATATCTCAGTGTTCGCCATTGTATTCGAATGGGTGGTTCTTCTCAACTGTATTGTTCCTCACTCGATGCTACTAGCTCTTCGAGTCGAAGTTTTGCGATGACGTTGACTTCGTCTAAGGCGGTCTGGAATTCCTCGGATTTAGAGTGGTCAATCCGTTCTTCCATAGCGTTTTGGATCGTATCAACTGATTCTTCTCTTACCGCCATGATAAACGGGAATCCAAATCTGTCTCGGTAGGTTGTATTCAGTTGTTGGAACCTCTCGTACTGTTTCGGAGTTAGTTGATCAAGTCCGGCGGAGGCTTGTTCTTCTTCGGACTCATCAGTCATTTCAGTACGTTCTCCGAGGTCAGGGTGGGCTCGTAATAGGTCTAGCTGCTTCTTCTGTGATGAATTTTGAACGGCATCCGCCATGGTCTGCCGTAGGTCTTCGGTAGAAGAAAACGGCCGCTCCGACCAGGCTCGCTCAGCTACCCAGGGAGATTCCTCGTATACGTCACCAAGAATGTCAACAATTCTCTCTTTGTCGGCTTGGTTGAGATCTTCGACCGTGAGTCTCGTCATCGCGTCTCAAATATAGACTACTCTTCACTTAAAACTTTCTTTGGGCAGTATCCGTTGGAAGCTACGCACAATATCCCTACATTCTACCAGCCTATCTTAATCACTATCCGTCATGGCATTCTGTGGTATCACTCTGGTCCGCTTGTACTGTTTTTTGTGGGACAGATAGATGTGGTTTCTGAGTGGTCTTAAGGATCTGTTCTTCCGATAACTTCAAAAGAAGGCGTGTTTTACCATACCATAGTCAGACAATGGACCAACATCTCTATCAATACGTTGACGAGGATAGACTTCGGGCTGATATCATGCAAACTGCCGAATTCGGTTCTGTTCCTGTCGAGGAGGGTAATTGTCGGACAGTTCTAACTGGCACGGAAGCCAACAAACAAGCACGAGAATATTTTGTAGAGAAACTTGAGGAACGAGAACTGGAGGTTTCTGTCGATGCTGTTGGCAATATCACCGGTCGATGGGTGCCCGACAATGTTAACCCAGCCACTCGTTCAGTCGCAACTGGCAGCCATCTCGATTCGGTCATTGATGGTGGGATGTTTGATGGTGTACTCGGTGTATACGCTGGTCTTGAAGCGATTCGCGCCATGCAAGATGCTGAACTATCTCCTAGTCTTCCTCTCGAAGTCGTAGCGTTCACCGAAGAAGAGGGGGGACGGTTTTCTGATGGCGTACTTGGATCTTCAGTGGCGATTGGTGACTGCAGTGTAGCAGATGCACTTACAACTACTGATAACGCTGGTGTAACGTTGGGTGAGGCGCTAGAGGAGATTGGCTTCAAGGGCGAACAGCGCTTGGACGCGACCGAATGGAATTCATGGTTCGAACTACACGTTGAACAGGGCACTCGATTAGAGGAGGCCTCTGCCTCTGCTGGTATAGTGACGCATATCACCGGAACTGTCCGCTGTCATATTGATATCCTCGGCGAGGCAAATCACGCGGGAACTACTTCGATGGAATCTCGCATCGATGCATTGACCGCAGCAAGCGAACTGGCGCTCGAGATCGAGTCAGTAACGAACGAAATCGTCAAGACACACAGTGAGACAGCTGTTGGGACTGTGGGTCAGTTTGATGTTGAACCAGGCTCGATCAATGTTATTCCCGGTTCCGTACATCTTGGCGTTGATATCCGGGATGTCGAATGCGAGTCTATGGAACGGATTGTCTCGAGTGTTCGACAGTGTCTAGATCGATTAGAGGACGAGCGCGACGTTGAAACGACATTCAGCCGCCCGTACGATATTGAACCTATCTCGATGAGCAAACGCTGTATTGAAGCGCTTCATAGCGCAGCCACACGAGCAGAAATCAGTACTATAGAATTACATTCCGGTGCAGGGCATGATACGATGCATATCGCGAAAGCAACTGACACTGGGCTCATTTTTGCACCCTCGGAGGGTGGATATTCGCACAGCGCAGCGGAGTGGACCGACTGGGGTGACTGTGCCACTTCAACGCGGTTGCTTGCGGGAGCACTCTATGACCTGGCGACTGAATGAAACTCAGGTAGCCAAACAATCCGCGTGCACTGGTGGTGAGTTCTTCGGTGGTCTACTCTTTCAGACGAATAATTACGTCTTTCATCCCGGTTCGGAGTGTCTCTTGCTCCATTTCTCGGAGTTCTTCCCGCTCTGCATCTAGCGTCGCAACATGGTTACCGGCGAGTTCGCCTGCTGGACTCTTGAAGCAGGTTGAACCGCATGGAACCAATATTTCCTGTTCGTTCCTGTATCCTGGGTACAGTAGAATGTCCCCGTAGGAAGGGTACACCGTATGGTTCTCCCGTGGAAGCTCCGGAAGCTCAATCTCGTCAATATTGACCCATGTCGCATGCCCGCTCCAACGGACGTGCATCAGTTCCGATTCCAGGGGAAGGAATTCCCGCATCGCAGCAACTGATTCAGGTGCTTCATCCTCGTGTAGTTCCGCTGTAAACGTCCGCTCTTCGATTTCAAGTTCTAGTGAATTCATGGTTGTTTACTGTGTGTCCGTATCTCATTCTCACACCATCGTAATTATCTCTTTCGGACCCTCAATTGTGATCCCTACATTCAGTAGGTATATCTCCAGCAGAAAGCACTCGAACGCTGTATCACAAGGAGAGGCTGTTCATCGTCCGATTTCAGCTACTGATCGCGGTTGTATAATCGTCATCCCATGTAGGTTGTTCGCGGCGAACGAACTCTCCGTAACCTGGCTTGCCGATAATCTCACCTTCACTCGCGATGAGTTCGCCCCGAAGGTACGTGCGCTTTACTTTTCCGCTTACTTCTCGATCCTCGTAGATCGTGTAGTCGGCAACTGAAGCGTTATCTTGAGCCGAGATCGTATATTTTTCATCAGGATCGAACAACACGATATCCGCGTCGGTTCCAGGCTCGAGTGTCCCTTTTTTTGGAAGCCCGAACGTCTGGGCCGGATTCGTACACATCAGACGAACAAGGGACGGGTATGAGAACCCGCGTTTGTTCACTGCTTCGTCGTGAAACACTGGCAAACTCGCTTGGAGACTATTTGCACCGAATGGATCCTCCCACCACTCACTCGCCTCTTTCCGTTCACGAGTTTGCGCTACGTGATCAGTTGAAACAACGCTCAGTGTCCCGTTTCGGAGGTATTCGAACATCGCATCGTTGTCGTTTCCGGTACGAAGCGGTGGCGCAATCTTCGGAAGATTTCGTAATTCCTGATAAATATCACTCGTAAGAGTCGTGTAATGTGTACAAGTTTCGCCTCGAATGAGACTCCCATCATGTTGATGTTGCGCGAGTGCGTTTGCCGCTTTTCGGCATGAAGTGTGAACTCCATAGTATTTGGTTCCGGTTTCCCGTGCAAGTCTGGCGACATCGTCTGCCGCCATGGCTTCCGCATAATCTGGTCGAGCGGCTGGAAGCCACACCGGTTCGTCTCGGTCTGCAGCTTGGAATTCGGCAGTCAACGATTCACAGACGCTATCGTCTTCTGTGTGAGCGATACCAACTGCGTCAACTTTCTGGAGTTCTTCAAGAATTTCGCGAATGAATCCGTTCGAAAGTCCAAATTCATAGGTAGTATACATCTTGAACGATGTTATCCCCAACTCAACGAGGCTCGCTAGCTCGTCAAATATAGCCGGATCTTCGCGGAGAATTCCACCATGTAATCCAAAATCGATAAACGCTTTTTCCCCTTTTTCGCGTTTGCGCGTGACGCCTTCCCGCAATGTCTTTTCTTCCTCCCAGGGACTGTCTTCACTGACATACGACTGCCAAGCGAAGTCAATGACCGTCGTGACACCGCCCAGCGCAGCAGCGCTGGTGGCCGTCTCGTACGTGTCGAGAGAAACATGGTCATCGATATGCACATGCGGGTCAATCACACCGGGCATCACCAGAAGCCCCGAAGCGTCGATAGTTTCCTCGGATTCCGGCATACAGTCTTTGTCGCCGATTCCTACAATAGTTCCATTATCTATCGCCAAATCGCTAGAAAGGGTGTTCCGGCTGGTAACAAGCGTACCTCCACTAATTACTGTATCGATGGTCATGACCTGTTTTTCTATACACAAGTATATAATCGATTGCACTGATTAGACAGTTCGGATTGGACCATCAGGTGTGTCGTACTCAGACATCGAATAGAGCGTTCGTATATATTGAACGCTGACAAAATATTGAAGAGGGTTTGCCTTGGATACTGTGTTATGCCAACTGACAACACGAAGTCTAATCCACGTACATTAACAACCGTACACAATGCAATCGATATCATACGCGCTCTCATGAATCTGGATGGAGCAGGTGTTACAGAGCTCGCTAATCATCTTGGTGAGTCGAAGAGTACGACGTATACCTATCTCAAATCTCTTGAAAAGGGCGGTCTCGTTAGGCATGATACTGATTGCTATCGACTATCATACGATATGCTGATTTTTGGGGAGTACGTCCGGAATCAAAGCCTTCTCTATACGATAGGGAACAGCGAGGTCGACAACTTAGCCACAGAAACAGGACAGTACGCCCACTTGGTTGTTGAGGAGAACGGCCGTGGGCACAATTTGTATAAATCGAAAGGAGAACAAGCAGTTGGTGACAAGTATCAGATGGCTAAATTCCAACAACGCGACTATCTTCATATTACTGCTTCAGGGAAAGCAATCCTTGCATATCTTCCCCGAGAGCGAGTGGAAGAGATTATTGATCGCTATGGCTTGCCCGCTCGCACCGAGCAGACGATTACCTCTGAAGACCATCTATTCGAAGAACTGGCGGATATTCGTGAGCAAGGATACTCACAGAACAACGAAGAAGAGATCGAGGGGTTCCAAGCTATTGGTGCTCCAATTAGATCCCGGGATGGAGCTGTACTAGGATCGCTGAGTGTCTCCGGTCCCAAGAGCATGTTTGGGGAGGATTCTGAGTACCAGAAAATCGTTGATTTGGTAACAAAAGCGGCGAACGTTATCGAAGTGAACGTCAATATGCATAGAAGAAGCTCCGAAATAGTTAAGGACGAGACATAGCATCCGACTCTTTGAAACGACCAGCGAACAAATTGATGTTGTTGGATTGTTTACTAGTGTTTGGTATTTGCTTGTGTACATCTTGGAACTCTCGGTTCTGGACAGTTGTTTCCGTGCTTTCGGAAATTACACCCATACTGGTGTAATATCTGGGCTGGCCAATCCCGAGAGCCGATTGGATGTGTCGTGTTAATATGGATAATAGCTCTTGTTTGTATATATTGAACACACAAATGGTCTACGTCCCATCTTCAACGCTAGCTTGCCATCATCAATACCTCTATACCATTAATAAACATCAAAGATTGCTTGTATTTCTTTATTGAAGATTGCGATGGGGTATAATTCGAGTAAGCTTCTCAGACAACCCATCGTTGCTTGTGACTATTGTATACCCCTCAGGAGGCAGAATCCAACACAGAAGCGTAATACGGTAAAAGTTGTGGATAATGTTTTCAGAACTTTCCATAGGTACTAGATCAGTTGCGACGTGTTACCAGACAGTAGACGACCACTGTGTTTCATCTCGAAAATGGTGAGTTAGGGAAACATATAGGATGGTATAGGATGACATGCAGCACATGTCGAAATCACGCGACCCAGGATCGCGGTTGGCGGAGTACTTCGAATTCGAAGAGTATGAGACGGATTTGAGAACAGAGGTAATCGCAGGCGCAACGACGTTCCTCACGATGTCGTACATCATTCTCGTCAACCCTGCAATTCTTTCGGAAGCAATCGAGATCGAGGGTTACACCGATCAAGAGGTGTTCCAAATGATTGCGATCGCGACTATTCTGGCGGCTGTCGTCGGCACTCTCGTGATGGCATTTCACGCGAATCGTCCCTTCGGATTAGCGCCCGGAATGGGGTTGAACGCGTACTTCGCGTTCACCGTTGTGATACTACTGGGTGTTCCATGGGAAACCGCACTCGCCGCGGTGTTCGTCGAAGGGATAATTTTCATGGCACTGACGTACTTCGGCGCGAGACGCTACATTATCGAACTGTTTCCGGCACCAGTCAAGTTCGCTGTCGGCGCAGGGATTGGATTGTTCTTGCTTTTGCTGGGTTTGATTGAAATGAACGTCATCGTGGCATACGACGCGACGTTAGTTCAGTTAAACGATGTCGCGACCGATCCCGTGGCGCTCGTCGCACTTGGGGGTCTGATGTTTACATTTATCCTGTACGCTCGCGGCATCACTGGTGCAATTATCATCGGCATCATCACGACGGCGATTGCAGGCTGGGCGCTTACGCTCGCTGGCATCGTTGAACGCGGCGTTCTTGCGCCGGCCCAACTTGCAGCTCCACAGTATGATATCACGCCGCTGGCCGGAGCATTCCTCGAGGGGTTCCACCAGATTGATCCGGCAACGTTTGTACTGGTTGTGTTCACCTTCTTCTTCGTAGATTTCTTCGATACTGCAGGCACGCTCATCGGCGTCTCGCAGTTCGGTGGTTTCCTCGACGAGGAAGGCGACCTACCAGAGATGGAAAAACCGCTGATGGCAGACGCGGTCGGTACCACATTCGGTGCGATAATCGGCACCTCGACAGTCACGACATACATCGAGAGCTCGACCGGAATCGAGGAGGGGGGTCGAACCGGTATGACCGCGCTTACGGTTGGCGTGTTCTTCTTGCTCTCGTTGGCAGCTGTTCCACTAATCGCTGCAATCCCGCAATACGCATCGTATCTGGCGTTGGTAGTCGTTGGCATTATCATGCTACAGGGTGTGACCGACCTCAACTGGGAACCCCCTGCGTGGCTCATCTCGGGCGGACTCACGATCACCGTTATGCCGCTTACGGCTTCCATCGCAGATGGACTCGCAGCCGGTATCATTAGCTATCCGCCGATCAAGACTGCTATGGGTGAGGGAGAAGATGTTCATCCCGGACAGTGGGTTCTGGCCGCTGCATTTATACTTTATTACTATATTTCTGCTGGCGGAATTATATCAAGCACGTAATCGTATCCATCTTCATCGTCATCTTCTATCCGCTGTTTGTACATAGCTGTGAATTATTTAGGAAAAGTACATCTAAGGGACAACTGATTGTATCTAAATACCAAAAAGAGTTGTCAGTATCATCCCTACCAAGACTTTATGACGGTGCATGTATATTTGACGCATGTTATCTCATGCCACCCAATGATGGGTCCATCGAACTGGCGTACGAGCTGGAAGAGAAACCCCCGGCCCTCAAGTCCTTCTTCTTAGGACTGCAACACGTTTCGGCGATGTTTGTTCCGACGATCGCGGTCGCGATCATCGTCTCGGGAGCAATCGGGCTCGGCGCAGCGGACACAACCTATCTCATTCAGATGGTCCTGATCTTCTCAGGCCTCGCGACGCTCGTACAGGTGTTTCCGATCGGACCGGTCGGCGCGCGACTCCCGATCGTTATGGGCTCGAGTTTCGCGTTCGTTGGAGCAGCGATCGCCATCGGCGGGCAGTATGGTCTCGATGCGGTGTTCGGGGCGATTGTCGTCGCAGCTCTGGTAGAGGTTCTCATTGCGTGGCAGTTCAGCCGTGTCAAACGGTTTTTCCCGCCGCTTGTCACTGGCCTCATCGTGATGATCATCGGTCTGTATTTGATCCCCGTCGGAATTGACTACGCGGCCGGCGGCGCCGAAGCCCCTGATTACGGTGCGCTTTACCACCTCGGACTCGCGATGCTCGTTCTCGGAATCACTGTCGGAATGAACCTCTTTATGGAGGGCGCCTGGCGAGTTCTCAGTATACTCGTTGGAATTGCCGTCGGCTATTTGGCTGCCATTGCAATCGGTATCGTAGACTTCACTCCCGTCGCGGAGACGAACTGGTTCGCGCTTCCAGTTCCCGGTCGGTTCGGATTCGCGTTCGAACCGGTAGCAATCCTCACATTTACAGCACTCTTTATCACGGCGGCGATCGAGTCAATCGGTGATATGTCCGGTATCACGGCCGCTGAAGGGAGAAATCCGAAAGAACGCGAGATCCGCGGCGGACTGTTCGTCGACGGATTTGGCAGTTCACTCGGTGGGATCTTCGGTGCGTTTCCGTTGACAACGTTCTCTCAAAACGTCGGAATCATCAACTTTACCGGCGTGATGAGTCGATACGTGGTCGGTATCGGGGGCGGCATTCTTCTCGTCCTCGGCTTCATTCCCAAGATCAGTGCGATCGTTGCGACGATCCCGGACTCGGTACTCGGTGGTGCCGTACTCGTTATGTTCGGTATGGTGATGGCGAGCGGTCTTCGTCTCATTTTTCTCAACGAACAGATGAACCGTCGCAACATGGTCATCATCGCCGTTTCGATCGGACTCGGACTCGGCGTTGAAGTCCGTCCCGAAGCGCTCGGGGCATTGCCGGGAAGTGCCGAGATTTTCTTCGGAAATGCGGTGATCATGACTGCATTTTCTGCAGTCTTGCTCAATACCTTTGTTTCGCGACCAGACGACGAATTCGAATCCGGGCTGGAGGAACCAGTCACCGGCGATGATCCCTCACCGCACGATCCCGCTGCTATGCAGGAGGACGATTGACTGTGGATCGTCCGTCTCTTCGAGCCGAACTGGGCTCGTCCAGGACGGGGCGAACGGTCTATTCAATGATGCGATCGCCAGACGAACGTCCAACCGACGTGTAATACCATGAACCAGGTAGACACACTCGTTCAGGGAACGATCGTCAACGTCAACGCTGGCGCGCTTCAAGAGGGGGCGATCGCCATCGACGACGGTGAAATAGTCGCGCTCGAGGAACGGCCGGCAGAACAAACGTTCGAAGCCGAATACATCGCACCGGGGTTGATCGACGCACACAAGCACGTCGAGTCGAGCATGGTCACGATTCCCCAGTACGGAGAAGCGATGATACCGCGTGGCGTGACCAGTATCGTCCACGACCCCCACGAGATCGCGAACGTTCTCGGGGCTGACGGCGTCCGTGCCGTCTTCGAGGATGCAACGAAAACGCCATTGAAAGTACGGTTTAGCGTCCCATCGAGCGTTCCAGCCTCGAATTTACAAGACGGTGGGGCGACACTCGATGCCGACGATGTCGAGTCGTTGCTCAAGCACGAACATGTTGTTGCGCTCGGCGAAGTGATGGACCTCTCTGCACTCGTCGAAAACGACCCGGATCTGCACGCGAAGATACGTGCCGCTCGCGAACGGGGGCTCACCGTCGATGGTCACCTTCCGCGAGCCAGCGGCTCGGATCTACATGAGGCCGCGCGGTACCTCGACAACGATCACGAGTGTATATCCGAGGCCGAGGCACGAGAGAAAGTCGTTCTCGGTTTCCGCGTGTACCTTCGCGAAGGATCGTCATCGAAAAACCTCGCAGATCTCATCGGAATCGTCGACGAGGTCCCAACGCGTCGACTTTCGCTGTGTTCGGACGATCGGGACGTCGTCGATCTGGTCGAAAACGGCGGCGTCGATTTCGCGGTGCGAAAGGCGATCGAAGAAGGAGTCGATCCAATCGAGGCCGTTCAGATGGCGACGCTAAACACGGCGGAGTGCTACGACTTTCCGTACGGACGGATCGAGCCCGGTGCACCTGCCGACCTTGTCCTGCTCAACGACCTCGAATCGTGGGACGTCGACCGTGTCCTCATCGACGGACAGATCGATCCGACGAGTTCCGTTTGCTCCCCGTCGTCCACCGCTTTATCATCCGAAACCGTCCATTTCGAGCCCGTTTCAGGAGCGGATTTCGCGCTCACTTTGCCGGCAGAAACAGAGCGAGTCACGGTTCGTACCCTCGCGATTGCAGATGGTATTCAAACAGAGCGTACAGAGGCGACTCTCCCCGTCGTTGAGGGGCGAATCGAACCGGTGCCTGACAACGATGTGCTTCCCCTCGCGGTGATCGAACGGCATGGTCAGAACGGCGGTATCGGGTGTGGTTTTGTTCGAGGTCTCGGTCTCGAGCGCGGAGCGATCGGTTCGACGGTCGCTCACGACGCGCACAACTGCGTCGTCGCGGGGACGACGTACGACGCGATGGCCCGAATCGCGAATTACCTTCGTGAAATCGACGGCGGCATCGCTGTCTACGACCCACAGCGGAACGGACAAGAGATCACAGCGTTGCCGCTTCCAGTCGCCGGGTTGATGTCCGACGACCCGCTGTCAACCGTTTGCGAACGGTTCAAGGAGGTCATCGCCCGGGCGGAGGACCTCGGTCTCGATCGTCATAGCCTAATGACGCTCTCGTTTCTCGCGCTTGAAGTCATTCCCGAGTACCGCCTCACAAACCGAGGATTGGTCGACGTCGAACGCTGGAAACATGTCGACGTTATCGTCGATTAGCTCGGATGACGAACAACCTACAACCCCGCCACCCATACATTGTGGAATATTGATTTTTTTATTATATCTCCCAATAGCACGGATATGACTCATGTCGACTTCCTGCTCACCGGCGGCCCGTTCGATAGCGAACGGTGGCGAACCGCCTACGAACTCGGGCGAGCGGCACTGGATTTTGGACACGAGGGATGCTCATCACCGAAGACGATAAATACGGGACGATCGGCGGCGGTACCCCACTTAGCGAACAACACGGTGTATGAGTACCGGGTCAGCTAGTCGTTGTCGATCTCTGTCTGGATCTTCTCAGCAGTGATTGGCAAGTCGTTGACCCTAACGCCGACAGCGCGGCGAATCGCATTACTCAATGCTGGCGGAACGCCGTTAACGGGGATCTCAGCGACAGATTTTGCGCCAAATGGCCCCGTTGGCTCGTATGTTTCGACGAGAATTGAGTCGAGTGGAGGCTGATCCTCTGTCGTTGGCATCCCATAGTCACGGAACCCCAGGGTTTCCGGGGTACCATCGTCCTCAAACGAGAGTCCTGCTGACACTGCGAGCTCGTAACTCATATGCATTGCTCCCTCAACCTGTCCTTCTGCGAGGTCTGGGTTGATCGCGACGCCACAGTCGACTGCGTACACGAGTCGATGGATCTCGAATTCACCGGTGTGCTCGTTGACGGTCACGTCGGCAAACTGTGCGCCAAACGGGGGCGGTGATTCGTCCGTACTGTGGCTCGCCTGGCCCATTATTTGCTCGCGCACTCTGTCGCCGTATATCGACTCATAGCCGATCTCCTCTATCGTGACCGAGTCGCCAGTCTGTTTCGAATGGACAGCTCCATCGCGGGCTTCGAGGTTCTCTACTGGCTCATCGAGCATCTGTGAGGCGAACTCAGATAAGTGAGTTCGTGCATCCTCGGCTGCTTTTTTCACTGCACTTCCGGTAACGTACGTTGTTGAGGACGCATATGCTCCGTAATCGAACGGTGAGATATCCGTATCCGAGGGTTGAACGAGAACATCCTCAGGTGAAACACCGAGAACTTCTGCAGCGATCTGTGCCATTGCAGTGTCCGCACCGGGCCCGATATCGACAGCCCCTGTTTGAAGGATGAACGATCCGTCCTCGTTCATTTTGATATGTGCAGCACCGAGTTCGTCGCCTGCGACACCGCTTTTTTGAGCGGTGAGAGCAACACCACAGGCGCGGTGGAGATGCTCCTCTTCGGGCTGCTCGACCTCTTCCCAGCCGATAGCGTCTTTCCCGCGTTCGATGCACTCATCAATACCACACGAGCGAATCCGACGGACATGCTCACCATCCGTCGTGACACCCGATGCAGTATCCAGATCACCGTTACCGATGAGATTCCGCGACCGAAGGTCGATGGGATCAAGCCCTAGTTTGTTGGCGACTTCGTCCATGTGGCTCTCGAGCGCAAAGTGCCCTTGGGGGGCTCCATAGCCGCGGATTGCGCCCCCGATCGGGAGATTGGTATGGACTGCTTTCATCTCAAACCTAATATTCGGTGTATGTGTGTACAGCGGCAGCGGTTTCGTCGCAATAGAACTGGTTACCGTCAATCCATGCGGTCCGTACGCGCCCGAGTTCGTAACCGCCGACATATCGAGTGCCTTGATCTCCCCTTCCTGGGTAACGACGCTTCGCATTCGGACTCGAGCAGAGCGTCGAAATCGCATAGCATAGAACTGCTCGCGGCGCGTCGTCTCCAGTTTCACAGGGCGATTTGCAGCCAGCATCAGCGCCACCGTAATTGGTTCGAGCAGCATCGACTGTTTGGCGCCAAATCCGGCACCGATTCTCGGCTTTGTTACCCGAATATCTCGGATCGGAACATCGAACAGATGTGCGAGTTGCCGTCGTGTATGGTACGGAACCTGCGTACTCGTGATGAGGTGAAAGCGATTGTCCTCGTCGCGATGTGCAATAGTCGTATGCGGTTCGGGGACACAGTGGGATTGGTACGGTGTCTTCCACTCGGTTTCAGTAACAATCCAGTCGTCCCTGGTCGTTGCCTCCTCGAATGCCGCATCCACATCGCCGATCTCGCCTTCGGTCTGCGCTTCGATATTCCGTTCGTAGTCCGCACCCGGCTGAACGTTTTCTACCTGATCGGGATCGTGTATCTGTGGTGCATCAGGCTCCATTGCCTCCTCTGGGTCAAGAACGACGTCTAACTCTTCGTACGTGACATCAATCGCTCTGATAGCCTTGTCGGCTGTCTGGCCATCTGTAGCTGCTACAGCAGCGATTGGATCGCCCACATAGCGCACTTTTCGCCGGAGAACGGTCAGGTCCCATGGGCTTGGTTCGGGATACGACTGTCCGGCAGAGGTATACATCGAGTCAGGGACCTCGTCGGAATCTGGCGTGATGACTGCATAGACTCCCTCCATTGCTTCAGCGGCACTCGTATCGATCTCGGTTACGTATCCGTGGAGCCTGTCATAGAAAGCGTCACGTACGAAGCAGCAGAGTGCGGAAAGTGTGTCCAGCACAACCGCAACCCTGCAAGATGTGGATTC
>NZ_AOIA01000101.1 GCF_000337695.1 Natronococcus jeotgali DSM 18795 | reverse complement strand
CTCCGACTCGTCGTGGCCATTACCAACTACGAGCGAGGAAATAATCCGGGCTGTGAGAAGCTATGAGATGGATTCTATGACAGGCTCTATCCGTGTGCAATATCTGACCGTAGGACCGCCGCCTCAGCTAAATCCGGGAAATTTAGCGCGTAATCGGCAGTGTATTTCGACTCACCTGTGACGATTTTTCGAGCGTCGTTTTTCTCTTCGCGCTTGGAGATGGCCTGTCGTTCGCTCTTAGACTTGCGATTGTTCGGGCTCTCGTTCCACTCGAGAGGGTGTTCGTCCTCGACGGAGGTCGATTGCTGGTGAGTCTCATCACTTTGTGGCTCATCAGGTTTACTCATCGTTCTCACCCCTGCTGCACTTCTGGTTTGAACATGCCACTATTTCGTGAGTCGAGTCGCCACCGTCAGTAGCAATGGTATCGCTACTCATCCGTTCAGCGGCGTCTTGTACGGCACCGATGATCTTCTCATAACCGGTGCACCGACAAAGGTTCCCTGAGAGTCCCTTGCGGATCTCGGCTTCAGTAGGATCAGGATTGTCCTGAAGCAAGCTTCGTGACTGCATGATCATCCCGGGGATACAGAATCCACACTGGAGGGCGGCATTGTCGACGAACGCCGCCTGAATTGGGTGGAGGTCATCCTGAGTACCGAGTCCCTCGATGGTCTCGATCTCTGCTCCATCCATTGTGGTGATCGGTCTAATACAGGAGCGCTCTGGTTCCCCATCAACAGACACAGTACAGAAACCGCAGTCTCCCGTATCACAGCCACGTTTCGCGCCAGTGTAGCCATTTCGACGAAGAACATCAAGGAGCGAATCCGACCGTTCAGCTTCGAACGTACGTTCAGCCCCATTCAACGTAATATCTATCTCTATAGGCATAGTATGACAATGACTAACGACAACCATATATGTGTCGGTCGAATAGCCAATATATGCATATGGCGGCAGATTCCTGGAGTACCACTACATCCGAGGTCTACCAGCAAATTGAGCAAGCTCTTGCAGCCAACTCTCAATTTGCGGTCGCAACGATCGTCGATGTCGAGGGGACGGCTTATCGACGACCCGGTGCCAAAATGGTGATTGAATCTGATGGAACATCCCATGGTGGAATCACTGCTGGTTGTCTCCATGATCCACTACAGAAGGATGCAAATGCGGTTCTCGAGTCCGGATCCTCGACTATCGTCACATACGATCTTACAAACGACGATACCTGGGGGCTCGGTCTCGGCTGTAATGGTGTTATCGACGTTCTTATCGAACCTGTCGATGACTCGTGGCAGCAGGTGGTTGACGCACGCGCGAACCGCGAGGCATGTAGTCTCGTAACCGCAATCGAGAGCGACGATCCCTCGATTCCCGTCGGAGCTAGAGCGGTTATCAACGAACGAGGATCAAGAGCTAATGACCGTCGCATTCGTGAGCGAACGCCCCTTCCTAACTCGGTTATCGCAGATATTGAAGCGGATGCACGGACGTGTGCAACTGAAGGGAGTACCGACCGCATCTCTGTGTCAACTGAGGCGGGAGAAATAGTACTCGTTGTTGACGGTATCGAACCCTCTCAAAGACTGGTCGTATTCGGTAGCCAGCCGGATGTTCACCCCGTTGTCCGCTTCGCAGCGCGGGTCGGGCTTGAAGTTACAGTCGTGACTGCTCGTGGCGGACGTGCTGATGACGAAATGTTCCCGACTGCAGATCGCGTCTTAGCAGCCCATCCATCCAACCTATCTGATGCCGGAATCGATGGGCGGACATCCGTTCTCATTATGTCCCACAACTTTGTCGACGATAGACTCGCACTCGAGGCAGCACTTGACACAGAAGCCCCGTACATTGGGTTGATGGGGCCCCGAAAACGATTTGAACAGCTTCAATCAGATCTAGAAGAAGAGGGTGTCGAACTCTCGAAACGTGATCACGAACGGATCGCGACTCCGGTCGGGCTAGATCTGGGTAGCGATGCACCAGTCGAAATCGCCTTGAGTGTTGTTTCGGAAATCATTGCGGTTAGTAACGGTCGCGACGGTAGGCGACTCGTAGGTCAAGCAGGACCTATTCACGACCGGCAGTCGGTCACGTCACAGTAGGCCGGGAAGGCAATCAACATGTAGCCAATTCTCTGCCCGGTTGCACTTGAGGGCTTGAGAGGTCGCATAAACGTAGCAAATATCTATTCGAGCCAGATGGGATGGCTGGTAATACTGACCAGCATTTCTAGCCAGTATTACTGGTTAATGCCACTATAGTTTATCCCCGTCTCAAGTCGATCTAATAGCTGCAAAGCTATGCCATATAGCAATCAAAAATTCGAACTGATCAATCCCCGAATAGTCCGAGCCAGAGCTTCTGCATTGTATTTAGTTACGCAAATTCCACCAGATGTTGATGGCTTAGAGCCACGATTCGGCAGCCGTCGGCTCAACGTCGTTGAAGCTATTGCTGAGCGTAGAAATACGATGTTATATCTCTGGGGACACACTCTCGATAGTGTTTCTATTTCCGTGTTGAACAAGACGAAATCAGAGCCCTGCTCATTGTATTGCAGTCACTAGATGCTGGGCGTGATCAACGAGAAACACAGCGTTAGCGGTGTCATCTTTCTCACGGAACTCTCAGAGAAACTGTTGTGTGAGTGCCATCGTAGTGTCGTAAAGAGCCTCAATTACAGGGATTCCTTCGAATTGGGACTGACGGCTGCGTACAGCCAGAACTGCTGATCATTGATTCAGATCACCGTCTCGTTGAGTGTGATGCGAGCAGGACTCGCACCGCTGACGGATTGTAGATCGGCCTTTTGCACCCAGTCGTGGACTTCTTCCTCGGAGAGGAAGCGAACAAGCTCCTAAAGGAGGAAGGCTTCTCGTTCGGTGGAGCTCTCGAGTGATTGTTTGGCTGCGCTGGCCCTGCACTAAGATCGATTCAGCGTCATCGACGAGTTGGTCGAAGTTCGTCCAGATGAGGCAATCAATTCGACGCTGCAAACGACTGCAGCATGGTTAGGTCAGTGTCTCTCTATTATCGGTATGTCGCTACAGAGCGTTTTACCCCAGATCGCGTCTGTGGCGATGTTTACCCCTCTCCCCAACTCTCCCTTCCCCGAGGGTTGAGCGTTGCTGGTTGTTCGATTACGGATAGAAAGTAACCCGAGAGCGGTTATCGATTAGTA
Source organism: Natronococcus jeotgali DSM 18795 (assembly GCF_000337695.1). Lineage (GTDB taxonomy): Archaea > Halobacteriota > Halobacteria > Halobacteriales > Natrialbaceae > Natronococcus > Natronococcus jeotgali. Next base: position 159 of record NZ_AOIA01000101.1, on the reverse strand, counting down.
GGTCTGTGGATGTTCGCGATCTGTTAACCAACACCAGTACAGGCCTTCCGAGCTTGTTGGTTAAGCTCCAACGCTCTTATGTAGAGCTGCGGAACGCCCCGTAGTTACACTATAGTGGCTGATATTGGTGGAATATGTCTCAGCCAGCTTTCGGAAAGA
>NZ_AOIA01000100.1 GCF_000337695.1 Natronococcus jeotgali DSM 18795 | reverse complement strand
CGTTCGTTGAATCTCGCCGGCGCATCCCTCCTCAGCGTCATCGACTGCCTTGCTATGGGGGCATTCCACAGCTCTACATAAGAGCGAGCTCCAACGCTCTTACGCAAAGCTACGGAAAATCGGTGTATCCCGATCCGTACGGCCTCGAAAAGACTGTCTACCAGGGACAACCCGAGCAAGACGGTGGCATCTATAGGCCAGTTTGAGAAGCGAGCAGGTCGTAGACACGAGGGCACGTCCTCACTCGTGGATCTGGGTGTTATTCCCTCTATCCAGTACAGCTAGTCCAGCGCTCGAGACATGCGTCAACAGTGAATAGAGCGCTACAGTACTTACTTGCTCATTCCTTTTGTGTTCGCGAGAAGTTGCCAACAGTCGGTGCATCCTGTCAATGTATGACGATTGCTGGTGGTGCTACAACCTTTTTACGAGGTATAGATTTACTTAGAGTTGTTCGTAGGGACACCCTTGCTTCAACAGCATATCAGACGTCAGCGAAGACAAGTCTGAATCAGTGAACTAGTCGAGGAGGGGGTCTTGGTGTCTGGGTCATCAGTGGAATTTCGCTCTTCAATACCCCTCAGCTGCTTGCCGGCGCCATTCCTGGCGCGTTACTGGCAATCGGTCTTGATTCGCTGTTTGGATTTATTGAAGGACGACTTAGCGGTGAGGACATGGCAGATAGTCTCTAGTAGTCGGGAGAGTCTGGTTCGAGTTTCACGTTACTGTGCTCAAGACAATCGTGAGCCTTGCTCTGTTCTCTCTCTGTTGACTACACTTAATCTGCTCTTTAAGTGCTTCTGGCTACAATGTAGAGCTATGACGGGAAGTTGTTCTCTCCTGATTCTCAGTTCGGTAGGGTAGACTACTGCTATGGGGTCATAGGTTTATATTTGAAGTCGCGGCTACCATTCGGTGAGGCAGACGCCAGCATTTGAGGACTATATACTCGTCATGTCGCTGAGTCGGTTGAGCTACGAGTTCGAGAACATCGACTCGGAGGCGAGTAGAATTGCGAGACCAGGCTGTCACGACCGCCGGGAGATATGAATACACTCCGAGTGAGGGTGTTCGACTGCTCAAGTAGCCAGTAGTCGATGTCTCTTGTATAGTAAAATTTGGTGATGATAACGATAGCAATTGACCAGAAGAGGAAAATATACAGAATTCAATCAAATGACTGGAGGGGCTACCGTATCCCTGATTGTCATTGTCTAACGTTTAGTAGCCTCTTGTAATATGAATTCACGATCGATCCGCTCTTAGACCAGACTACTTGCGTCGTTGTGGCGTCTCGTTTCCGTAGCTTTGCGTAAGAACGTTACCAAATCCATGCGGTTAGAATATCAAAATCGTGGAGACCGAGGGAGTGGTCTTCACCGAATACTGGTGGAATTGGGTGGGTGTGTGGTAGGTGCCTCGACACCTCTGAGTTCGATAGCGGAGGTCGATTCCTTGCATCTGGAGTTGTGAATTCATGGTCGAAAGGATGATCGGGTGGCGTAGAACTCTTCACACATCCCAGCAGCACCCTAAGAGAGGTGCCTGAGAAGCAGCCAATATTAACACCATTCGGAAGCGACGGTAACAGACCTCTCAACTGGCATCTCAAAAGTGTGCTAAGCGTACTATGGCACCCTGGCTGTTTGCTCGAACTCCTGAATTGCGTCGTCACTTCCTGCAACGAGCACCTCGTCGTCAGCCTCAATAGTGGTTTGCTCGTCAGTGTAGATAGTGTCTCCCCGTGAGATACCGATCACGGTCCATTCTCGCTCAGTGTTACGACGGGCGTCCATCAGTGACTCGCCAGCGAACGGAGCTGCGTCGGCCCGAATTAGCCGGATCTGGCTCATTGGATCCATGACGCGTTCACCATGGACCTCTGTTGCGACCAGGCGAGCAGACACTCGTTGGATAGAGAGGACGTAGTCGGCGCCCGCCTTGAATGCTGGCCTCGTCTTCTCTCTATCTATTACACGGACCAGAATCTCTACCTCCCTAGAGAGCGAGCGGGCTATAGCAATCGTCAACAATGTGGTCGAATCGTCGTCGACGGTGATGATCACTGATGAGGCATCCTGAATGCCGGCTTCACGAAGTGTTTCGGGTTCAGTAATATCACCGACAACATCAGGATTAGCTTCCTCCGATTCGTCGATCGTCGTCACCGAAACATCCTCCGGTAGCGCTTCGACGGCTGCGGCCCCGCCCTCGCCGAAGCCGGCAACGATGATATTGGAGGACTTTTCGATACGCCGAGACCGGATACCCGCGGTCTCGCTCGTTATTTCATTGAGCTCGTCCTTGGGTCCGGCAACAACCAGAACGGTATTCGGCGTGAGTTTATCGTCGAGTGCCGGTAGCAGACGCATCTCGCCGTCGAACCATCCAGCAACCAGGGTCAGGTTCGGGTGGTCTATGATTGGTGAGTCACGCACCCGGATGCCGTGAAGTGGGCTATCTCGCCTGATAAGTATCTCGCGGATATCAATCTCATTGCTATTGGGCTGTTCGTCGACTGTGATGGGTACCGTTGCCTTTGTTGCCAGTTGCTGACCGATTAGTGCGTGGGGGGCGACACTTCGGTCCACACCGACTTCCGTGAGCGCTCTTTCATGGCGTGTTGATTCTATGAAACTAATCACTCGTAGGTCTTCATTGGCTTCCAGCGCAGTCAGGACGATGCTCGCGGTTTTGTCGCCGGCGTCAGTGATAAGAAGTGATGCTCGTTCGATCGTAGCACGGTCAAGGGTAGTCCGTTCCTGGGGGTCGCCATTGATAGCTTGATAGCCGTCATCTGAGAGGCGTTTCGCCTCCTCTTCATCGGATTCGATGAGGACATAGTCGATATCAAGTTTTTCAAGTTCAGCAAGGAGCATATCAGTGTCACGTTGGTATTCAGCAATGACGACATGGTTCTCCTTGGTCGTGAGACGGTCGGCGAGGTTCAGCGGTGTCCGCTCAAACAGCGGGATGACCAAGACGCGCAGCGTGACAAAACCGATAATGACACCGGTTAACTGAATCGATACCATCAGGACGTTCATTACCGGTGTCGTCCATGGCGAATCCGCACCGTACCCGGTTGTCGTCATCGTTTCAACCACTGTCTGGAATGAGCGGAAGATAGATTGTGGACGGCCTTCGAGTGACTGCATTCCCCAGTTGTAGACGAGCGTGTAGAAGAGGACGACTGAAACAAGACCGACGACGAAGAACAATAATAGTCGTTGCCGTTGTGTAAGGTCGTGTGGATGAAAACCCCTGATATTTTGAAGTTCGCGCATTTGCAGTCTTCTAGTACTTATTGATAGAACTCCAGACTAATTAAGTAACAGCCCCGCGAAGGCATGCTTTCGCCACCATCTGTTGAGATCCGAATTGAGACCTGTCCTACAGACGAATCTTATCAAACCGTAGGCCATTCTCAACTAACCGCTAGTCACGGTCCCAGTTGATGCAGCCTGCATCGTCGAGTTTTGAAAGGTGGTTATGGAATAGCGGGCTCTGGTGAATCACTAGACGGCATCAGGAGTGGGGTCTTAGACTACAGGAGATTATGGCGAAAAAATTTCTTGTGGTCGTTCTCAGTNCCCCAACAACCTCGATTGGTCCTCGTTAAAGGCAGTTGCAATGCACGCTCAACAGCCGAAACCCGGCGCTCTATGGCGATTCACCAGAGCCGAATAGCGCTATTTCCTGAAGTTCACCCTCCTTGGTGCTGGCCGGATCAATAAGGGGGGAGAACTGGATGGGCGGATCTTAGCTCTTGGGGATCACCAACACCCGGATCGGACCGCGTACCAAGATGTTGCAGACCGCGTTCCAGTCTCTGTACGCCGTGAACCATAAATGGACACGAGTGTTCGTGGACCCACAGCGGTTTGTCCGTCTCGGTGCCACAGGCTGCGCACTCTTTTGGTTGTTCCGACCGGATCGACAGCCGCGAGTACGTGCACTTGTACTCGAGTATCTGCAGGAACGTTTTCCACGCTGTTCCGACACGATTGCGGCTGTTCAACAGGGGATCCATCAGATTCTTGGCGTCGAGATCTTTGACCGCGACGAGATCGTACCTCTCGTCGTTCCAGTCGAAGCATACCTGAAGCTACCATTCAGCTATGCGACGGGACTGTCGTGCTGGCGGCTTTCTCCGAGTGCGATCGTAGCGCGGACATCTTTCAGTCGAATCTCGAAAGGACGGAGTCCCACTCAGCACCGAGTCTGATCACAGTATTCTCGCGGCCGACTCGATAGCGGTTAGCGGGCATGAATAGTACTTAGTACTGGGTTTGGAAGTGATTGACCGTGTCGAAGAACTCCTCGCGCTTGCGTTCGAGGAAGATGAAGTGCGTTCCGCCGGCAATCTCGGTGTACCGCTTCCGGTCGTCTTCGGCACCAACGGCATCGTATAGATTCAGCGCGCCCTCCCGGGAGATGGTTCCGTCGTTCGAGGGACGAATGACGAATGTTGGGTCGGTGATGTGTTCGGGGTGGTACTCCCTGTCTTGGATCACCAGCGGGTTGATAATCGTCTCCGGATTGTCCTCGATCGCTTGGTTGCTCTCGAAGATTGCCCGCCAGACCGCATCGAATACCTCGTCGGCGGTGTACTCGTCGCCGCCAATCCACTGGTCGAGATCGGTATCGTCGGGAACTTCGCCGGTCCACCCCTCGACGAATTCCTCGCGAGTGTGGGGCAGGTACGCCGGTCCTTCCGGATCTGCGCCGACCTCGAGCGTGTCGAACGAGCCCCCAGCCAGCGTGACCGTCGCGTAGTCGGGTTCGCCGAGCGCGTATACTGCGCGACCGCGCCAGGTTCCGCCCGATAAGCCGACGTAGTGGATTCGATCGAAACCGCAGTCCTCGCGGAGCCACCGCGTCACCTCGAGGAGATCCAGGGCCTCGTGCTCGAACGATAGCGGCGGCGTGTTCGCCTCTGGCGGGGCCTGAAACTCGGTGGGCAGTTCGGTCTCGCCATAGCCGCGCATATCGGGCGCGAACGCCGCCTTGCCCTGCTCGGCCGCATACCGAAGCCAGCCGAAGTCCTTGGCGACCGGCGGATCGAACATCGAGAGCGCACCGTAGGTCATCCCATGGACGAAGATAACGGCCTCGTCCGGGTCCTCAGCGGTTGTCTGCTCCCAGACTCGAAGCCGATGGCAGTCGTCCATCGTCAGATCATGGGCGGTCGGTTTCCACGAAGCTATCCCGTGGTTCTGCCCGTTCACCCGTCGATTGCCGTTCTTTCGCTCCGCCTCGTTTCGACGGGTGTCCGCGCCCGTTACCGTGTTGACTGTTCCAAGGATTGTTGTCCCAGCCGTTCCGGCGAGGAATGCTCGTCTCGGAGTCGTTGTCTGACCACTATCGTCCGCCATATATCATCAAAATAATTATTCGAGGACATAATGATGTTGACCAATAATTTCGTGCATTGAGAAGAACCCCAAACATTGGCGGTCAGTCCGGGTCTGATCCCAGGTTGGGGATATCACTGAGCTAGACTAGGTCGTCCGCGTCGTCGCTTGTTCACTGCGCTGGCCGACGCGAAGGACCGCTGACTTCATCCGAACCCACCGGATAGGATTAGCGACAACCGATTTAGCCTTAGCGACCGTAACACGGGCGAGGAGATAGACTTCGGATGTCAAACCAATCTATCCTCTTCGCTTTCTACGGCAATAAACGTAGCAAATGTCTATTCGAGCCGGATGAGGTGACTGGTAAGACTGGCCAGTATTACTGGCCAATGTCACTAGATAGTTCACCCCCGTCTCGTCTCAAGTCAATCTAATCGCTGCAAATCTATGCCATGAAGTAATCAAAAATCAGAATTAATTATGTCTTGAATAGTCTGAGCCATATCTGCTCGAGCCTGACGGGCCACCCATCGAGCCGTACGATGAGACGTTGACGGGTGCGCGGGTTACGACAAAGCGAGAGGGTGTCGGAAACAGTGTTCGAGCAATTACAGTCGGCTGGATTCTTTCACTGGTTCTCCTCCCTTTGTGAACAACTATTTCGATCCACGCTCACACCAACCATGTCCAATAGTTAACGTACCTTGACTATATTTGTTTTTTGTTATAAAGGTAAGAAAACAGGGCCGATCGATCAGAAGGTGTGAAAACCAAAGTCTCGGTACTTCCCGAACGTCGCTTCGTGAACTGTGCTGAGCCATGGATGAACAGAGCGAATGCCGGTGTAGTAACTGAGTGAACAGGAAA
>NZ_AOIA01000099.1 GCF_000337695.1 Natronococcus jeotgali DSM 18795 | reverse complement strand
GGTATCTTGAACACATTCACTCAACCAGACATCTTCCTCATGAGACCAACGCTTTAGCTCCAGCTCTCACACCAGTCGGGAAGTACCGAGTCTCTGTTTAGCGGGTCAAGGTAGATTTCACCCCGTTCCGATGTCGGTTCGATCCGCCTCGGACGGGGAGATGTCCTTCTGATCCCCAGCGTTCTCGGCGTACTCGTCGAGCGTGTGTTCGGACTTTAGTTCGACGCGTTCACCCTCGGGATCGGCCAATACAGGGAGGATCATTCGGACGAACGTCACGATGAAGACCATTAGGAACGGACCCAGGAAGATCCCGTACCAGCCGAACAGCGGCGGGCCGAACAGGTACGCGAACATGACGAGCCCAGTGTTGAGCAGTCGTCCCGAAAGGTACGGCCGGATGTACGTCCGGACGAGGTTGTCGAACGCGACGATCATGACCGCGAGGAACGCGACCGGGAACCAGAGGAGACGCGGATCGACCGTCGCCGCCTGGACTGCGAGGGTCCCGGCGATCGCGAAATAGATGATCGACCGACCGACGAGCGGAACGAGCGTGAAGAGGCCGGTCACGACGGCGAACAGCATCGCCGACGGGATCGCCAGTCCGCCGGGCGCGACGACGTTGAATACCGTGTAGATGATCGCTGAGAGAATGATGACTGCAAAGATCGTCATCGTGTACCCGAAGTAGATCGAACCCAGTCCTCGATCGACGACCGAGAGGTAGTCGGTCACCAGGCTGTCCTCGCCGAACACGTTCGTTTCAAACCAGTCGGCGATATTCCGATCGCTGACCAGCAGGAAGAACGCGATTAGCAGCGAGATGAACATGTTGAACAGCGTCGCCCCGATCGCGCCGACCGCGCCGCCGACAGAGCCAAGCAGGTTCTGCACCGACGGGTCCTGGATTAACACGACCGTCGTGTCGTACACCTCCGAGGGGGTATTCGGGAGATCCGTGATCTGAACTGGTAACTGCGCGAGAATTCTGTCGACCGGCAGGTCAGCGGCCGCCGTCACCAGTTGCCCGAGCGCGACAAGCAAAATCGCACCGAGCATCACTACAATCGGGACGACGATCAAAAGCAGTGTCAGCGCCGCGACGAGGGTCGGCGAGGCGATGCGCCGCTCGAGTCGCTGCGTAATGGGCCGCGCGACGTAGTAGATGAACAGTCCGAAGATGAGCCACGGGAGGTACTGATTGACGACGAGTCCCAAGATGGCCAGTAACACGAATCCCAGAATCCACCACCCGAGGCGTTCGTGAGCCGCCCAGATGCGGACGTTGCGTATCGGTGAATCAGTTTTATCCATGGGTGATGGTACCACAGATACATTATTAACGAAATTGTGTACTCGTCCTGAATTACCGGAGAACGAACTTCGAGACGGTGCAATGTTGTAGCCGTGTATCCTCGACCGTCGAGTCGTGTCTCGGGAGAGTCTCAATCCGTCTAGAATATACCGTAGCGCGGTCGTCGACCGATTCATCGAAGATAGAGTATTGCTGTCGGGCAATGGTTCGCACAGGCCGGCCGCTTACCGGATATCTCTAGACGTACCACGTATCTCCACTGGCAGATCGACGATGGCTTTCGACAGCCCCAGTATGACTGGGCCGATGAAGACCCAAGGAATCCGAAGACGGCCACTCCACCGAAGATGCCGAGAACGAGCAGCTCGGAGTTCAGGCGCGTTCCGCGCTGCATCGCGAGCAGTCCAGCGAGGCCCGCCCCGCGAAGTGCGGCGCGGCGGGTTGCCCGCAGCGGTTCGAAGTCCGATTCTCCCGTCGTGTCTGGTGGTTCGTTGCTCATGGTTCATGCCGCTCCGAGTGGCCTGCAGCAGCGGTTGGGACCAACTCACACTCCAGCGTTCGATATAATACGGTGACGAGACTCGAGAATAATTTCATGGCACGATGATAGTGTTAGGAAACGAGAGTGGATCGCCTTTCTCGGCTCACGTTCACCCGTGGGAGACGCAGTCTCCTCCGAATGGGCGGTGACGATCGGATCGGCGCGTGCACGGACCGCTTCGATCCCGCCAACGTGGTCCCCGTCGTGGTGAATTAGGGCCACTAGCCAGATGCCCTTGAGTCCATAGTCCAGATCCGAGCGGTAGACCTCGAGGGTGTCGGCGATCCCTCGGGGCCGACGTCGATCAGGACGAGGCCACGTTCCGTTTCGACGGGTGTGAGCGTGATCGGCAGCTCGAGGTCGCTGTATTCGGCGGCGACAGGCAGGATATATCGGACTCTTCCATACTGGGTGGTTCGAGCCCAAAGCGTTGGATATCGAGTCCCGGAATTGTATTGGCCTGCTCCTGCAAGTGGTAGCACTATCACCGATATCGCCGTCCATGACATCTCGATGACTAGAGACCGCGTGAACCGACGACGAATTCTACAGATCGGCGGCAGCCTCGTAGTGGTCAGTGGCGTCGGAGGTACCACGGCTGCCTCGAGTGACCACGAAACGAACGACCAGCCAACCGATGCCGACTTCCAGACTCGAGTTGCACACCTCTCACCCGACGCACCTAACATCGACGTCTACGTCGACGGAGAGCGGGTCCGCGAGGGCATCCCGTACGGGACGGTCACCGACTACCGCGACCTCCCGCCTGGCACGTACACGATCCAGGTCGTTCCCGCCGGTGAAGACCCGGCCGAAGCAGTGCTCGAGGAGACCGTCGAGGCCGGCGACGTGGACTCCACCCTCGACGGTCTCCTCGCAGTGATCGGCGAAGTGGCCGCCGAAAACCAGCCCCTCGAGTCGCTGTTCCTCGATGACGACAACAGCCCGGTCGATTCAGGTACCGCTCGCGTTCGCGTCCTCCACGCCTCACCCGACGCGCCTGCGGTGGACGTCGTTGCCGGCGAAAACGGGGACGCGCTGTTCGAGAACGTCGCATTCGGTGAATCCGGCTACACCGAGGTCCCAGAGGGCGAGTATCCACTCGTTATCTATCCTGCGGGTGACCGAGAGACCAGCGTCTTCGAAATCGACGTTTCCCTCGCCGGAGGGACCGTCTACTCCGCGTTCGCGATTGGCTACCTCGAGCCGGAGGGAGCACTCGCCGATGAGCCGTTCGAGATACTCCTCACAGAGGATTCCCTTCCGGACGAAGCGGAGTCGAACGAAGACGAACCCGAGAAAGAGCCTGAAACGGAGACGAAGTCCGGGGACAAGAACGCTCAGTGATACCGCCGGCTGCCCGTCGTGGAAAAATCTCGCTACCATGGAGTAGTGAGGTTTTCACGCGGGTACAGCCGAACGCACGAGCAAACGCAATACGTTTACGATGTTCGCAGAACTCACGACTACGCGAGTGAATTGACAGGAGAGCAGACTCGTCAGGCCGTCACCCGAGTTGCTCGTCGAGGATAAGTTGCGTCCTCGTGCTCACGACCGCTCCTTGCTCGCGCGCCTGCGCGATGAGTTGTCGACGCCACGGGCGTCGGCGGTGTCGATGACGAGGACGGTGTCCTGCTCGTCAGGGACCTGCTAGACGAAGCCGACTTTCTCCCACTCGACCATCCGTTTCATACCCTCGTGGGTATCGACGTCGACTGCGGCGCTGACTTCGATCATCGCCTCAGTATTTTCCGTACGCGTCGAGGTGACAAACCGGGCCAGGTCTCGTGCCACACTCGCACTGAGTAGGCAGCGGATTGGAAAGAACATCCATCACAATTGACGGTAACAACAGCGCTGATATCGTCCACAGGAACCCTCACCATGGGTCAAAAGGTAGTGTTCTAATGGTAAAGACAGGTATTATATCAAATTTGTTGAATGGGGTACGCACAGGCACTGTCTAGTTGAGCCAGTTTGAGAAGTGAGCAGGTCGTTGAGTTGATTTGGACTAATGCTCGCAGACCTGCTCAGCGAGAGCTACGACGCGGATTTAGAAGAATCTTGGGAGAACGAACGGACGGCAACGCCCGTCAGGGCGTTCGCCGTCCGTCTCGATCAAACCGGTTGTTCGCTTCGGGACACAACAACGATTTTCGCGGAATTAGTCGTTGAACGCACTCACGGAGCGGTCTGGGACTGGGTACATCGGCTGGCTGACAGCGGACACGACCCGCCGACGTCCACGAGAGCAACGCTCTCGTGCGGCCCATCAGAACGCTTCGCGTTCTGCGGACGGCGTCGCCGTCGCGGGTCGCTGTTGACGAAACCGCTGTCAAGATTAACGGCGAGTGGTCTTGGTTATATGCCAGGGTGTCATAGAATACGTCTCACACCCGCTATTTGATGATTATAGCAGTCTCATTCTACGCTTCCACCAGCGTTTGAGCTGCTCTCGTGTTTTATCCATCCTACCTGACCGAGAATAATGTTGCTTGAGAACTATTGTATGACACCCTCTATATGCTGCAATAAACATAGACACAAAGTTGATTCTCGACGTCGCGTTGTTCGGTCAGCACGGCACTGATCCGGCAGCTGCGTTTCTGCATGGACTCCGAGAGAAACACGATTTCTCGGACGCTGTGTTTCTCGTCGATCAATTCGGCTATCGGACTACCCTTTCCCGATTAGGGCTGAACGGTCGAGTGAACTACACCGACCGAAACCTCATCGAAAAGTGGTTTCACACTCTCAAAATGAGAGTCGACCGTTTCCATAGTTCCTGGGAGGGCAGTCGGGCGAGCGCACGCGAATTGATTGAACAGTTCGTGCATTATTATAACCGCCAGAGACCGCATCAATCGCTCGATGGAAAGACGCCAGCTGAGAAAGGACTCAACTAGACAGTGCCAATGGTATCATTTGTAACGTGAACCAGATCAACGATTCCCTGGATCGTTACTTGCTTGCCATCGACCTCCAGTGGGAGGTATGCGTTCTCTTCAATTCTCAGTTCGCCGTCCATTGAATCGAGGAGTAGCCGAACTCGTCGCTGTTCGTCATCCTGTGGGTCGACGTCCTCACCCGATGCATATTGCTCTGCGAACTCGTGCAGTCGCGAACCGAACTCGATACCGTCCGTCATTGACCACCTCGAAAACGGAGTCGTTCATAAGCGAATGCGGTGAGCAGCTTGTTGGACCGTCTGATTTCGGTATTGGAACGTCGAACTGGGTTTGGACTGTCTGACCGAGACACATCTTTTGGGGTTCGGGTTCGTAGGACGTGATCGGAACTTCTAATCCCTCAAGGAACGTATTCGGTTCCTCTCCAGCGGTGAAAAGCAAGTGGTCTCGAGCTCGTGTCATCGCCACGTAGAGCAGCCGGCGCTAAGCGAAAGAAAAAGAGATATTCACCAGTTAACAATTGGCTATAACGACCTCATTGTGTTAGATACTTAATTAGTGGGTGTCTTACTATACTTCTTCTCGCTCATATTTGGATGCGGTAAGAAAGCAATATGACAAAACGAATGAAAGATAGAAAGCGTGCGACGGTACTGGTGGGGATTATCCTCATCGCAGTAGTGGGGGCCGGCATAATTACGCTTGGGGACGTTACGGTTAACAATCCGTTCACAGTGAACGACAGTAACACGGACACCTCCACCACCTCCGAAAGTGAAGGCACCGCAAACGAGGAGGCTACCCCAGTGGACAAAGAGAACCCGGCGACATCATCCACACCAGCTGAGTCCAACTCTGAACCTTCGGATGCTCAAGTTGAGGACAAGCCAGAGGTCAACTTCGTTCCGGGAGTCCGGGACTTTAGCATTTCGACAGAAGAGTTTGATGAGTCCAGCACTGACGTCGAAGACGGTTTTGTCACTCCGGGAGAGCATAGACTGCTTCGATTTGATACGATCATCTACAATTTAGGAGATGCAGATGCCGAATTGGGTCATCCTGAGAATAGATCCGATCAGTTCGAATATTCGGATTCCCATAATCATGCCCACCTGAAAGGATTCAACAAATATGCTCTGTTTGACGAATCAGGTAACGAGATGGACATGGGAAAGAAACAGACATTTTGTCTTCGGGATGATTTCCAAACCCGCTCAAACGCCAGCAGTAGTGCCAAGTTCAATTGTGACTATCAGGGAATTAGTGCTGGGTGGGCTGACGTGTATCCAGCGTCTCTACCCGGTCAATATCTTGTTATCGACGGACTCCCTGACGGAGAGTATACGCTTCATGCCACGACGAACGCGGAAGGTACGATCGACGAGAAATGCGACGACGATAACACCGTTCGAGTTGACCTCCGTATCAACAACGATACAGTTACCGTACTTTCCTCACAAGAGGACCATGTGAAACCATCTGCTTGTTGAGAATATTGACACCCTCTTAGGATTTTAACAGAATCTTCGAGTATCTCCCACCCATCTGGAAACAACTCCATGTCCCCGTGAAACACGCATCCGTCGCTACGATTGTGGAAGACGTGAAGAGAGTTTCAACAGAGTCTGACAGCTGATTCATCCTCTCAGCCAAGCGCTATCTGCTCGAGCCTGACGGGCCACCTATCGAGCCGTACGATGCGAAGTTGACGTGTGCGCGGGTTACGACAAAGCAAGAGTGGTCGGAAACAGTGTTCGAGCAATTACAGTCGGCTGGATTGCTTGAGACGAGGACGACGCTCGTGTTCCACGCTGGGCGTGTATATTATGAGGTGTTGCTACCGTTACTCGAGGAGACGGCTGTCTCAGTCGAGCTTCCAGTAGATGGATTGGTGATAGGTGAACGATTGAGATGGTACAACGAGCATATATGAACGAGACTGGCCTCGAAGATAGCGATTGGATAGGGCTCGAATGGAGTCCATGGCTTTCATTTGATCGATCAGATGGAGATCTGAGTACGATTTCGAGTGAGCCTGGTTTGTATCGCGTTCGGCATCGGGAACGTGATGGTCTCGAGTAGATCGGTGAGACGGGCCGAAATACACGCGGCCGGGTTGGTGCGCTGTCAGGTGGGTTTACGCCAAGCAGATGCCATACCGGGATGACGAACGGTTCCCAGCTGGCGACTATCCGAATCAGAATCCTGGTGGTGACGGACTTCCAAAGTGGACACAGCAGGACCGCTCGCTTGATGGTGAGGACATTGTACTGTGGTACACTCTCGGTGTCAACCATGTCGATTGACCAGAGGATTGGCCGGTTTTGCCCGACCATCCAGCGAGTTTCAAGCTGGAGCCTGTGAACTTCTTTGGTGAGAATCCAGCTATCGATGTCCCACCTGAACACGCAATCAAAGATATCCATGCCCGTCGGGAACAGAAGTACGACGATCCTGATACTGTTGCCAGATCCGAATCAGATGATGACTGAAGCGTGTGCCCATTGTGGGCTACCAGTAGCTGGCTCGACAGTTACTGACTCGGATATTGATGGTCCCTTTTGCTGCCAGGATTGTCTCAAAATGTATCAAATTATATCGGTTGTCGAATAATCTTCTAAAAATTCTATTTATATAGAACGGTTTTGTCTCGAACATGGCAAGAGACGCTCGAGAGTGAACCACCTCCGGGGTTGACCCCGAGGGGCTCTGGTGAATCGCCAGACTGCGTCGACTTGATCCGTCAGAACTAGGGAGTTGAAGCGGGAAACTGCGGATGGTTCATGTCCAAAATTTCCCGCTTCAC
>NZ_AOIA01000098.1 GCF_000337695.1 Natronococcus jeotgali DSM 18795 | reverse complement strand
AAAACAAATACAACCTCATGGGAGCGACGGACCGACGCGGGTCTCGACCTCTCGGAAGGATCGCGCGGGCGCACATAGCGGTGCCCGGCGGGCGAGCCTCGATCCAACACACCCCATGTAACCCCGCCGATCTCGGGAGAACGCCGGCGACGAGACGTGAGCGCCGCGTTGATTACGTCCCGCGTGGTGGGTCGTCGTCAGGGCTGTCGGCTATGATCTCGCAGGCAACCTCGAGGAGTCGTTTACGCTCGTCGCTCAGTCGCAACGTTGCTCAGTACGAAATGTGGAAACCGGGGGAAGATTTCCAAGAGACGGTGGGGTGTGGGGTGTTNGTTCCCAGATGGCTTTGATTTTGATCTGCCTCTTCTGGATACTATGTATCCAAGGCGAGATCTCGAGTGGCGAGGACTTTGTCCTCGCATATGAATTGTGAAAGTAGTCTCAAAAAAGGGTTTTGGTCACATATAGCATAGAGGAATTACCAAAACGCATGCATGAGTGTGTATCCCATCAAGCCGTAGAAAGAAGCTATAATAGCTGACAACTACAGTTGGCACGGTCAATCCACCACCTACCACTCACCACCTGACCGTGCCTTTCACTACGTAGTCTCGAATGTCTCGCTTCTGAGCCGCAATCGAGCGGTCAGACTCTTGTCAGAATCGCACGTATCCGATCGTAGGCGCGTCGACCCAGTCAGATTCAGGGAGATCGCCAGGGTCGGCGACGCCTTCGCTGCTCCTGATCATGGACTACTCCTCGCCGTTGTCGTGAATGGTGATCTGCAGTTTGTT
>NZ_AOIA01000097.1 GCF_000337695.1 Natronococcus jeotgali DSM 18795 | reverse complement strand
GAACACGAGTTTGGACAGAGCTGGTCGACGACGGGGCTTGCAGGTCATCCCGATGCTGCCGGTACGACGCTTTACCAGAACGTGATCTGCGGCCCTTGGCCCGACAACGGACTGTATGTCCAGGGTGGTGGACGCCAGATCGTCAAAGACTGCGTCTGCTCGAACTCCGGGACGTCGAACATCCGATTCAACGATACGGGCAACTGGGAGCCTATTCCCGAGATCGATGGCGACGGCGTGGCCTACGAGCAGTCGACCGTCGAAGGCTGTACGGTGATTATCGACCGGATGCCCTCCGGCGTCCACTCCGCCCAGCGCTCGATCTGGCACTACGACGGACCCGGTATNCCCGGTATGATCCGTGACTGCGATGTGACGGTCGCCTACGAAGACGACGCCAGCGGCGCGGGTGGGAACTACGCGATCGGGACGCGCTCTGGCGTGACCGAGTCGGTGATCGAGAACTGTCGCATCAATCTCCTCAAGCCCGCGGATGCCTTCTACTCGGGGACGTCGGCCCCGGTAACGCTTCGGGACATAGTGATTCAAACTGAGGGATGGGATGCTGGGTCCGAGCCGACGGACGTGATGAGTGGGAACACGCCGATGCTCGAGAACGTGACGTTGAACGGAGAGTAAGATGCGGGGAGTGTGTCCTAGAATTCTTCTCGTCCCCTTCAAAGTGACCGAAGTGATAGATACAGGGCAAGTGAGTAACGAACTCGCGAATAGCGATTAGTCAATATCACCCTCTGATTTCTTTTCATCAAACCTCGGCCCCTTCTTTACAATCTGCTCATCCCTGTCATACCTCACTAATCCCTCCTGCTCTAATTCAGAAAGAGAATAGTGAGACAGTTGAAGGCGGAGTTTTGCTACATCTTCATTCGCAGACGGTGGATCGGTTCGTAGCTCGTCTTCGGGTGTGTTGTTCTTGTTCATGAGCCATCAGAGTAAGAACCTGAACACGGATTAACTCCTGAGTTTTTCACTGAAACCTGCTGTTTTGATTAACTGGATAACATCTGTGGCTGTTCAGTACGCACGCTCTCTCTATCAGCTGGTTCGTTAGAGGTCAGGGTGAAAACAATTCTGTAGGGACGATTCTATGACACGCTCTACGGGGTTCTAGAGAAGGCGGTCTCTCGAGACACAACACTCGTCCGAACAGTTATATACTACAAGATTTGTGTGTGTTATAACCATGAATTTCATACTTCGCGCAAACGCGGCGGCGGTCCGGCTGGTAGCGGCCGTGACGCTCTACGCAGCGATCGTACTGCTGTTGGACGGCCACATCGCGGGCCCGATCGTCATCGGCCTGTCAGCGGTGATCCTCTACCTGATGGCGGGGACGGCCCAGGCGGGCGGCCTCCGAAGGTTCTCCGCGGGGATGATCTACTTCATCCTGCTTGTGATGGGCGCTGGCCTGATCGCCAGTTGAACCGTCCTCCGAATAAAAATAGACCGCTACGTTACGACGAAACGTCGACGATCGTCGTCCCTCCGAAGTAGGTTCCTCGCGATCGCGATCGTTCTACGACCTCGCCTTCGAACCGGACTGTCGCCGTCACCTCGAGTACGTCGCCCGCCATACCGAGTCGGACGGGGACGTCGATCTCCTCATCACGCCATTCGCTCTCGAGCTCGGCGATATCTGAGTAGGTCCCGTTATCGGAGTACTGCGACGAGACGTCGAACCCTAGGACAGGGCTGTTGGTCTCAAACACCCGTTCCCCACCGACGGTGAGTGGGAGGGTGGTGTAGAAGTCACCCCTCCTGTCGCCGTTGACGTTGATCTGGAACCCGTTCCCATCACTGTTAGATTCGCCGAATGGGAGCTGCACGTCGACGGCGTCGTGGGTAACATCGATATCGCGGATAATATCGGGCCCGCTGCCCTCGTTGGCGACCACGACCTCGAGAAAGATCTCGGAATTGCGCTCGACGGCACGGAGATCGACGATCTCCGTCTCGGGCTCGAGAGTCAGTTCGTGCTGGTGGTCGGTATCTCCCTCGCGGGCCGTCACTGTATACTCGCCGGGCTGGTACATCCAGTCGACGCTGTTCCAGCTCATANCATATTGACTAGCGGGAACGAGACCTTTGTCTGGCCTGGCGAGACTGACGTCTCGTTGACGACCTCGCCACCAGTCGTGAGCGTCACGTTGGAGATGTCGGTATCGTCGGCGATGACAATCTCGAGGGTACCCTCGTTGGTGTCGACTGATTCGAACACGTCGTTCTCGGGACCAATCCCTGCGGTACAGCCGGCGAGACTGGTCGCCACCAACGTGGCTCCGCCTGCGACGAGCTCTCGGCGGCCGAGACGGTAGCTACTCATGGCTCTCACCTTTCCGCATCTGTTCTTTGAGATCGCGAACGGCGAATAGGAGCATCCCTTTCCAGGTCAGCCCGTTTCGCTTGCGGAGCGCATTCAGTTTCGAGTGTTGGCCAGCATCTGGATCGAGATCACCCGGAGCCTCGAGATTACGGTAGGCGTGAACCAATAGTCCGCGCCAGGTTAGTCCTTGGTCGTTCTTTACGCGCGTGAACTCGTCGTACTGATCGGCCGGTACCTTGAGTGAGACATAGCTGGTATCGTCGCCGTCGGGGATCTCGATATTGATCGATTTCCGCTCTGTTGAGTCAGAGTCATCTGCCATCGAGACCACCTACAATAGTTCGACCGGCCGTAGCCGGCGGGAGACTGCCT
>NZ_AOIA01000096.1 GCF_000337695.1 Natronococcus jeotgali DSM 18795 | reverse complement strand
CGCTGCGGCTGTACGACTTCTGTCCGATCACCGACGGCTCCGCGGCCCTGTTGTTCTGTCCGGAGTCGATCGCCGAGGAGTACGCCGACGAGTACGCGATCGTTTCCGGCGTCGACGGCGCAACCGATACGCACGTCGTCCACGAGCGGGAGGATCCGACGGTGATGGGCGGAGTCGTCGAGAGCGGGGAAGGCGCCTACGAGATGAGCGGGTACGGGCCCGAGGACATCGACGTCGCGGAACTCCACGATATGTTCACGATTCTGGAGTTCCTCCAGATGGAGGGGCTGGGCTTCGCCGAGCAGGGCGAAGCCTGGAAGCTCGTCGAGGACGGGTACACGGAGCGCGACGGCGAGTTGCCGATCAACACCTCGGGCGGGCT
>NZ_AOIA01000095.1 GCF_000337695.1 Natronococcus jeotgali DSM 18795 | reverse complement strand
GTGTCATAGAGCTATTCTCATGGGATTGCTTACACCTCTATTTCAGTGAACTACCCGCTTCGTAGATGTGCAGACCTACTGAAGCAGTGACAGATGCTCCACAGAGTGGACTCGATATCTTGAACTGTCACCACGCAGTCTCCCCAATATGACCGACGAACTTGGCTCCTTGCTGGAGTGGTTCGACCTGAAGGACGAACTCCGGACGGGATGGGAGCTCCGGAACATCAACTCGCCGGAGTCCGTTGCAGCCCACACGTGGGGGGCAGCGGCGCTTTGTCTGCTCTATGCCGAGCGGGAAGAGGTTGACCGCCAGAAGGCAGTGACGATGGCACTCATCCACGACCTCGGCGA
>NZ_AOIA01000094.1 GCF_000337695.1 Natronococcus jeotgali DSM 18795 | reverse complement strand
CATCTGTTCTAGTTTAACGCAGCGAGGCATCCAAGGACGCCGAACTAGAATAGTCAGTAACTAGGAGTGTGAGAATCCGGTAGAGGATGTGTACACACTACCGGATTCAGTAGTTGTGAACCGAATTCAAAGAGCTTTTCCATCCGATGAGTTGCGCGAGCGGGCTCGCGCAACGAATCTCATCCAGAGAGAGCGGAAACTCGACGTCGTCGCGTTGTTTTACACGCTTTCTCTTGGCTTCGCTGCCGGATCTGATCGGACCATTCAGGCGTTTCTCGAACGCTACGTCGAGATGGCTGACTGTGACAAACTCACCTACGCGACCTTCCACGGCTGGTTCAAACCAGGGTTCGTTGCCCTCCTCAGAGAGATTCTCGATGACGCCATCGAGAATCTCGACACGGGCCAAACCGACCTAACCGGACGTCTCGAACGATTTCGAGACGTCCTGATCGTTGACGCCACGATCATCTCGCTCTATCAAGACGCCAAAGACGTCTATGCCCTTGATGACGACCGAGCCGGTGCGAAACTCCATCTCACCGAATCGCTCTCAACTGGGCTTCCAACGCGATTCCAGACAACCGACGCGAGCACCCATGAACGGAGCCAGCTACCCACCGGCGAGTGGGTAGCTGGCGCCCTCATCTTGTTCGATCTTGGCTACTACGATTTCTGGCTGTTCGACCGTATTGACGCCAATGACGGCTGGTTCGTCTCTCGCGTCAAAGAGAACGCGAACTTCGAGATCGTTGAAGAACTTCGTACGTGGCGAGGAAACAGCATCCCGCTGGAGGGGCGGTCGCTGCAGGCCGTCCTCGACGACCTGCAGCGACAGGAAATCGACGTGCGGATCCCCCTCTCGTTCGACCGCAAACGAGGGTCGGGCGCCAGCACGACCCGAACCTTTCGACTGGTCGGCGTTCTCAACGATGACAGCGGCGAGTACCATCTGTACTTGACGAATCTCGACAAAGACGACTACAGCGNCCGATATCGCACAGCTCTATCGGGCGCGCTGGGAGATTGAGTTACTGTTCAAAGAACTAAAATCACGGTTTGGACTGGATGAGATCAACACGACCGACCCCTACATCATCGAGGCACTGATCATCATGGCAGCAATCTCGCTGCTGATGAGCCGAGTTATCGCTGACGAACTCCGCAAACTCGACGCAAAGCAGCGAGAACGCGACGACGACGCTTCGGCGTCGTCGCCGCGCCTCCCTCGGCGACGGTGTTCACACGCTGTTGAACGGCACGCGCACCTGGTCCAATTGTACCTGATGCTTGATCTGGGCTATGAGCTGCCGGATCTTGATTCACTGTTGCTGTGGTCGTCACGGGATCCAAACCCACATCGTCCGAGGTTACGTGAACAGGTGGAGTCTGGCGAGTTCTGGTAACGAACTCGCCTGACGAGACAGACTGGATCGCCCGACCTGATCAGCACTGGCTCTGGAACAGCGGCGCACTCACGGCCGCGAGTGCGCCGCCTTCGATGGGAGATCTGACCGAACATCAGCTGGCCTGCCGGAACAGTAGCTACCTCGGTATGATTGCGGTCAGACTCGACACAATTTCGGCACGATCCCCGTCTCAGCCAGTCACTAAACTAGAACGGATGNACAGTAGCTACCTCGGTATGATTGCGGTCAGACTCGACACAATTTCGGCACGATCCCCGTCTCAGCCAGTCACTAAACTAGAACGGATGCCTCTTACAGGAACTCGAGGGAATTTGCGATCGAGGTGTTGCGTTCGCCGACGAGGAGTACGTTGATGGTCTCAGAGAAGTCGGGCGGCGGGTGACAAACCCCGATGGAAGCGTTCTCGGTGCGATCGCCATTATTGGTCCAAAGTATCGATTTACGGACGAACGGTACACTACCGAGCTGCCGGAGATACTGACGGAGTACGTCGACGACCTCGAGACCGAAATCAGAGATTCATACTTGGACGATTATCGCTGAGTGATCGGATCGCTCACGGATTTCGGCGAATGATCAAGTATACTGGATTATTATACAAACATCCCGTTTTCGGAGCGAGATTTCGGATGTACATTACACCAATGTGAATGTAATTCACTGCGTGAAATTGCGAACTGTATGACAACTTATCGACATTATTCAAGAAGTTTGGACTATTATACACTATTGTACGTGGACAGTACGTTCTATAGTAAAAATTATAAATAGTTGCTCACTTTTGGGACCGAGAGTTGGTCGAGAGCGGTGTCGATCGCTGTTGTAAGTTCAGCAAGTGACTCAAAGAATCGGTTGCTGAGAGCCGTTTGGAGTTGTCTCCAGCACTCTTCGACCGGATTGAGTTCGGGAGAGTACGCCGGTAACGTGACGAAGGCGAGGTCGTCACGGGCCGCCAGGTCCGTGACGGCCGATGCCTGAAAGTACGGAGCTCCATCTAACACAACAATCAAATCATCTTCGAACTCTTTGCATAACGCGAGAATGAAATGTTTCGCGTGGTCAGCGGTTACGTACTCTTCGAATCGAGAGAAAAAGCGATCACCGTCCTCGGTGATCGCGCCCAAGAGACACGTCTAGTCGCGTTGCCCGGACAATCCGACGGCCGGCCGCGTGCCGCGCGGAAACCACGCGGCATGCGGCTCAACTTGCACGGATTTTTTGGTTTGATCGATACAGACTACTGTGCCGTCCATCTCCCGCCGCTTTTTTTGAGTTCTTCACGAAACGTTTCTTGCTCGTCAGCATCAGCTTCAGCGGCTGTGCGGCGTGGCTTTTGATAGCTCAATCCCGCTTCTTTGAGCAACCGTCGGCAGCTCGGGATTGAGTACTTGACATCGTATGTCTCGTCGAGATACTGCTGGACGAGCGCCGGCGTCCACGCCGGCGCGTCAACCCCAACTTCTTCGGGTGATTCGTGGACAGCTTCTTCGAACTCTTGTTGTCTTTTTCTGAGAGCTTTCGTTTTCTCCCAGATCGATGAGCATCAGTCACAGCCTGCTCAAGCGACTCGTTAGTGTCGAGTCGCTTGAGCCAGCTGTAGATCGTTCTTCGACCGGTGTCGTGCCACTCGGCAAGTTCGGTCTGTGTGACGCCGTTTTTGTACGCAATTGCTGCTAACAACCGTTGTGTCGGCTTGTTTCCCTCGACATTGTCGAGAGCATCCTGGAGTTCCTCGACAGAGATTTCGTCAAGATGGTCCATTAAACCACTCAACGTTCTCGGGCGGAAAGTTCTAACGGACACTATAGGAGAATGAACGGACTCACAGTACAGTACCCAGCGAACAGGCGCTTACGATCCGTCCCTGTTGACTTCAGCTACCGTCCCGACCGTCGTCCACTCCGATTCGTCTGCGCCCTTTCGTCCGACCAGGATCGATTCGTTATCCGTGCTCGTGATGAAGCGATAGTCCGCGTCATCGGCCTCGCAAACACCCTCCGCCTGAAATTCCTGCTGAAAGAATTCGGCCCCGGAAATATGAAATATGGCCGTTGTTCCGTCGTCGAGCGTCAACTCAACGGGGTCGGGACTGATCTGGTGTATTCGTTTCGCGGTCGGATTGAGATCTGCCATACGTACGTACTGGTGGTTGCGGCCTATAAGTCGTGTTGATTCCGCGCTAGATAACCTCGATGACTTCCTCGAGTATATCTGTATCAACGAACAAAATAACGTGATCTCCCGGTCTGATCACGGTCGTCCCGCGAGGCATCACGAGTTCACCAGTTCGAGCGATCGCTCCGATAATCACTCCATCCGGAAGGCTCGACATAGAATCCCTGATTTCACTATCTGCGAGAATACTCTCTTCAGTAATTACGATCTCGACCACTTCCGCACGCTCACGGTCAAGCAGTACGATCTTTTCGGTCGGAATCAGCCGGGTGAATCGAATGATCTCTTCGGCAGTTTCTTCGCGCGGATTCACGGTCACATCGACACCGGCAGTCCCAAATAATTCGGTGTACTCGCTGTCCTCGACGATAGCAATGGTTTCTCCGACCCCGAACTGACGAGTTACTAATGATACGAGTAAGTTCCGTTCGTCGTCCGGCAAAGCAGCGATGACGATATCGGCGTCTTCGATATGTTCGCGTTCCAGAAATTCGATGTCCGCGGGGTCTCCCTCGAGTACTGTCGTACGTGGGAGTGCTTCGGCCGCAGTTCGGGCGAGATCGGGATCCGGTTCGATTACTTGAGGATGATAATCGTGCTCTTCGAACAGTCGGGCGATTCGAAAGCCAATCTCGCTCGCTCCGGCAATAACGACCTCGTCGGTCGGACTTCGCGATGACAGCGAAATACGATTCGCAACGTTCGTAACGCCGCTAGCGCTTCCGATAACTACGATCCGATCGGTGGAACGTAGCACGGTTTCTCCGGTCGGAAGAACCACCTCGTCGTCGCGGAAGATCGCCGCGATCGTTACCGACTCATCCAGATCGATTTCACGCACGGGTCGATCGACGAACGGACTCTGAGCAGCGATTTCGAACGCAGCCATCCGGACGAGACCGTTCGCGAACGTGTCAACCTCCAGTGCAGCAGGAAGTCCAGAAATCCGAAGTACTGCTTCGGCCGTCAACGAGTTCGTGCAGATCATAAAATCGACACCGAACGCATCCGGACGGTCGTTCCATGTTTCGAAGAGCGTTCGGTGTCTCACTCGTGCCACCGTGAACGCATCAGAGATCATTGTTACGGTCGCACAGATAACGGTATTGACATCGTCATCGTCGGTACACGCAATTACGAGATCCGCTCGATCGATTTCGGCCTCTCGTAGTGTTTCAACATCTCGGCCATCGCCGTGGATAGCGAGTACGTCATACGCGTACGTGAGTTCCTCGACGATCTGCTCATCACGATCAATAACAACTACCTCGTGAAGGTCTGCGAGCGTTGCAACGATCGTTCGTCCGACCTCACCGGCTCCGATAATCGTTATACGCATCGAACCCTCATTCAACGGATAATCGAGGCTTGGCCTGAAAGTGGCATCAGTAACCGTCATTGATCTTTGTGGCCATCCGATAGACTAATAGCCGACGTCGCAGTCGCCTTGTCCCGGATGTGTTCATAGAAAGAGCCCATTGACCATTATGAGTTTCGTTCATGGACGATCTAGTCCTTAGCCGGACCCAAGCGTTAGAAAAATGACGATAGGATCGCGGAGAAAGATAAAGTAACGGATAGAAATGACGGTCCGTCCGAAGGATATCCCGTCTGATCGTTTGCTCACCAGTTAGTTGTGTGGCTTAAGTAGACCGGTTCATTCGATTGAATGCAAGTCTTTACTCGAAAGTGCGACAAAAACGTCCAGTATACAGGTACTATTATATAGTAATGGACTTTTCAGACGACATCCTAGTTGATATCTATAATAGCAGTATTATAATATCTATTTAGACAGTGGACTAAAGCACATATATAGAGACATTACAACTGTACATTCGTAATTATACCGAAAATAGAATCGAGCGTGAGACGACCAAATCCTATTATACTGTACCATTAAGTATAGCGCTAGTAGGATCTTGCTACGGCAGCTATACCGCTATTCTGTGGGTGACCGATACCTTGATTGCTGCTCCTCGCGAACATCCGTATCCACATGGGGATGAGTGACCATAACCAACGTGAGTACGAACGTCGTGAACGAGCGATTTCTGAAATCGAATCAGAGTCGGACGATCAGCCAGAGGAGTATCACGGTAAAATAACGTTCGACGAGGACAGTTCAACTAGTGAGCTCCTCGAAAATCTCCAGAAAATCAAGTCAAATGAACCATGATAACGTTAGTGAATGAACCAAATCAAATGGTTTATCTCGACTTGAGGGGTACTACTGTGTATGGAGCTTGAGGGAATCCTCAACGGTGATCAGCTTACAGGTAGACAAGCCGCGACGATATTCGTTGGATGGCTAACGCTGGTGTTAGTAGCTGGAATTACTCTCTTACTGATCACAAGCGGGACCATTGGATGAAGGATCGTACTTGAACAAAGACTTCGAAATACCTTGTATTTTCGTCTGCCAGACAGTACGTTCGACGAGAATCTTCGACGTATTACCCCGTTATCGGTAAGCCAACAACTATGCCTATTAGTAATTTCTGATGGGGATGTGATCTCGAGACATTCAAATCAGTCGCCGCGCTACGAGATCGTGTGACATCCTCACCCGCCGTAAACGGCGGGGCTTCCTACAAGGGAAGCCTCGCGTCGAGGGAGGTTTCAGGACTCGAAGACCGCAAGCGTCGTTTGTCGGGATTGCCGACTCGGCGTGCGGTGTCCTGTGGCGGTGTCACTACCGCTCCCATCCTGAGGCGAGTCATTGCGTTCCGGTTTCCAAGGAACGCTCTCTCCCCACGGGTCAACGCGACGTGCAATGTTCGCACTTGCGTTAATATCTGCTTGATACTCCGTGACCCAACACTCCGGATTCGTACACTTGAACTCGGCTTGCGACCCACGACGACCGATGTGACCACAGGCGTGGCACGTCTGGGACGTGTAGCGCGGGTTCACGAACTCGACCGGGATGCCGGCTTCGAGGGCCTTGTCCTCAATCCGGTCGGTGAGTCGGGCAAACGCCCACGAGTGCAAACGCCGATTCATGTACTTTCCGTAATCCAGATTCTTACGGATGTACGACAGGTCCTCGAGTGCGATCACGGGGTCGTCGAAGGACGCAGCGTACTCGACGGCTTCTCGAGACGCCTTCTCAATAATATCCGTCAACGCGTTCTGGTAGTGGTCGAAACGTTCGTCCATTCGCCACTGCTCAGCGTCACGCTCTTGGAGGCGCTTCAGGGTCGTGTGCATTTCCTTCCGGAGTGCCCGCGCACGTCCGCCGTCGTAGATGTACGGTTGGATCGGAGTGTCGTTCTGACAGGCACAGCCCGTCAGCAGTTTAGACTCGCCGATATCGAAGCCAATTCGAGTCGGGTCGTCCGAGATCTCTGGCTCGGCTACCTCATACTCGACGGTGACGTGCAACACCCAATTGGTTCGGTGCTGTTGCAGTCGGAACTCGCCGACCACCACGTCCTCGTCGAGCAGGTCGAACCAGAGCGATTCCTGTTCGGGGTTGATCCGAAGCGGAATCCAGAAGGCGTTGCCACGCCCGGCCTGCGGGACGCGCCAGCAGAACTCGTGCCTTCGATCGTCGGAGTGGTCGAGAGTGAATCCGCGGTTCGTGAATCGAACCGGGTGATCGTCTTTGATCTCCGACGCGTTGTACGTATCCCGAAGCTTCGGGACGTAGTTCTTGAGCGCGTCCTTCGCGTAGGACGTGAGAGTGTAGGGCGTGACGACGTCGTTGACCGCCGTTTGTGTGTCCGCGCCACTCTCAAAGGCGTCCGAAAGGGCACGGCGGTAGGTCGCCACGGTACACTCGAGCCGTTGCTCTTTGCCAGTGGTGGGCGGAGCAAGTGTGGCTTCGAGCGTTTTCGTGGCGGTAGTTCCGGCGACCATTCGACAGTACAGACTATACGACCGGTGCACATAAATTACACTGATACGATAAACATGTGTGAGCAAGTCAATCCGCTTCGAGGTAGACGACGAACAGTACGAGCGGTTGAAAGAGATCAAAGGCAAGCGAGGCTACACCTGGAAGGGGCTGATGCTCGAAGGCGCGGAAGCGTTGGACACCGGGGAGGCATAGCAGGGCGAGTTGAGACACGGACGAACGCGATTCCTCCCCGCCCCAAGGGGCGGGGTTTCCTCGCTACCGCAAGATGAGTAAATCCGGTGGGGGATCAACGGACAAGTTCGATCTGACCGGAGTTCGTCTCGGAACGGTTTCCCGTCGTAGGCTCTGTCAGTAACGCGATTGAGGCAGTGCTGTCTAGCGATCCTATAGAGCAGATTTTTCAATAGGGTCTTCGAAACTGTGCTAACCGTTCTATGACACCTTGTAAGACTCCAATCCGGACGTCAGCTAGCGATTCATCAAACCGACGTTCTCGAGTTTTGAGATGATAACGTTAACTGCAGTGGCTGCGTCTTGGATCTCCGTGCCGCCAGTGATAACGGCCTTTCCGCTCCCAAAAAGTAAGACGACAACATCTGGCTTGTCAAGTCGGTAAACGAGTCCAGGAAACTGTTCCGGTTCGTATTCGATCTGTCCTAAACCTAAACCGATAGCAACAGCATTGAGATTAAGAGAGCACCCTAAGTCAGCTGATGAGACGATATTTTGGATAGTAAATGGGTTTTCTTCAACTGCAATCCCCAACTGTTTGAGTGCATTGAAAATAGTCTCGGCTGATTTATTGATATCCTCAACACTTTTCGCGCCGGTACAGACAATCTTGCCAGTGTGAAATATTAGGCCAGCGGATTGGGGATTATCCATTCGATAGACAATACCAGGAAATGTATTCGGATCATATTGTGCATTGTTGAGATCGTCAGCCAACGCCTGGAGGTCGAACTCCCGTCCAGTATCACCGGAGGCAACTACGTTTTCGGTAGTAATGGTATCCGTGGGGTCAGTCATCTAGTACTTATACAGCGATATCCCACTTTGTGTATTTTGAATTATGCGTAATAGATAGCGTTATCACAGACACTAGCCGTCGTTACAGGCTGTCGAGGCGAACACCCCGGGGCTTGACCCTGAAGTTGAAGCCGACCCTCTGTGAACCCGCGTGGCACGACCAAAGAGTGCGCGTCTTGTGGCGTTTCGACGGAGAAGCCGTCGTAGGTGCGGGAACACGGTTGCCCGAGTTGTGGGTTTGAGGCGGATAGGGACGCGAATGCGTCGTACAACGTGCTTTCTCGCGGTCTTCAAGAGTTAGATCAGGGACAGGCCGAATTCACGCCCGTGGAGACTGCGACCGCTGTGGAAACCGACGGAGCAAGGTCTTCGTCGGTTCCTGCAAGTCGCGTCATCGAAACTGGAAGCCTCGGAATCGTTCGAAGATCTTCGATCTTCCGTGGCTGAGCGGAGCGAAGCTCCGCGATGTCTGCGAGACCTTCGGTCTCGCTTGATGACGAAACGCCTCCGGCGTCTCGAACCACTATATCAGACATTAGAAATAATTGCCCACTTTTGGAATGGGGAGTTGATCAAGAGCGGTATCAATCGCTGTTGTCAGATCAGAAAGCGAGTCGAAGAATCGGTTGCTAAGAGTTGATTGCAGCTGTCTCCAGCACTCTTCGACTGGATTGAGTTCCGGTGAATACGCTGGTAACGTGACGAAGGCGAGGTCGTCGCGGGCCGCCAGGTCCGTGACGGCCGATGCCTGGAAATACGGTGCTCTATCCAGTACGACTATCAAATCATCTTCGAACTCTTTGCATAATGCGAGAATGAATGTTTTGCATGTTCGGCGGTGGCGTACTCTTCGAATCGAGAGAAAAAGCGATCACCGTCTTCGGTGATCGCGCCCAACAGACACGTCCAGTCGCGTTGCCCAGACAGTTCGACGGACGGCCGCGTGCCGCACGGAAATCACGCGGCACGCGGCTCGACTTGCACGGATTTCTTGGTTTGATCGATACAGACTACTGTGGCGTCCATCTCCCGCCGCTTTTTTTGAGCTTGTCGTGGAACTCCTCTTGCTCGTCTTCGTCGGCTTCGGCGGCTGTCCGGCGTGGTTTTTGATAACTCAATCCCGCTTCTTTCAGCAACCGCCGGCAGCTCGGGATTGAGTACTCAACGTCGTATGTTTCTTCAAGATACTGCTGGACGAGCGCCGGCGTCCACGCCGGCGCGTTGACCCCAACTTCTTCTGGAGATTCGTGGACAGCCTCTTCGAACTCCTGTTGCTCTTTTTCTGAGAGCTTTCGCTTTCTCCCAGATCGGTGAACATCAGTAACGGCCTCCTCAAACGGCTCGTCAGTATCAAGTCGCTTGAGCCAACTGTGGATTGTTCGCCGGCCAGTGTTGTGCCACTCGGCAAGTTCGGTCTGTGTGACGCCGTTTTTGTACGCAATTGCCGCCAACAGCCGTTGTGTCGGCTTCTTTCCCTCGACGTTATCGAGTGCGTCCTGAAGTTCTCCGATGGAGATCTCGTCGAGATGGTCCATTACAAGCAGTAACAATCTATGGGTGGAAAATTCTAACGGTTACTATAGTATTGCGACAGGAGCCGATTGTCACTGTTGGTCTCGTTCGTCAATTTCCGTAACTGACGATGGAACGGAAACCGCCGTACGACATGCGCTCCGTATCGAAGGGCATCTCCTCATCGAAGCTATCCGGATCCATCGCCGGGTCTCCCATCACCTTTGTGTTCACCTCGTCGCGGTGGTCCCGCGACTTGAAGATGATAAACGAGAACACGACTGTCTCGTCGTCTTCTGTTTCTGCAAGCTGTGGGAAAGGAACCATCGGCATGCCGTCCATGTCGGGTTCCATGTCGTCTCCGACCCCTTCGAAGTACTTGAGCGCGCCGTGCTCCATCCAGAGCTTACCGGCCTCGTCGGCCATTTCGCGATACGCATCGAGCTGCTCGTTCGGGATCGGAAGGACGTATCCATCGATGTATCGTTCCATAACAAGCGTACAGAGGACTCGACGGAAATCAATCTTTTTTCACCACCTATCGGAGTGTCTCCCCGTAGATACCGTGGGCCATCGCCATCGATAGTCTGTGTATCAAGAGTACTGTCTCGGCGTTGACTCATCATATTCCCTCCCTGCGTGCGACTCCTGGTTGCTGTCGGTACTCCCCCTGAGCCCAGCTATCGACTTCAAAATTTGGTCAGCACGCTCGCTTTTGGAGATGATCTTACTCTCGCGGTCAAAGACGACGACGCCGTGGTCGTCTGGATATTCGTTCAGATTCGCGTCGGGAGATTGTCGGGCAAGCCATATTGATCAGATCGCCGGAGCAGCACAACTGAACACGGTGAGCACGAGGTCGTCAACCTCGTCATAACCGACTTTGCCGCATTAGGTCTCCATCATCGCGCCGACGAGGACCTCGTAAATGTCCTCAGAAGTCGTTTTAGCGTTGGCACCGAGATCAAGATCAACTTCCTCGTTAATCGTGTTGACGAGAAAGTTAAGGAGTTGGTCTTCGTGGATGTCGTTATCCGCTTGCTCGGATTGTTCAGGCACAACTCAGCAAGCGGACGTCTCAACTAACGGCTTTGTGAAGTACTGAGTATACCAATTCTATCCTTAATGGACATCCGAACTTTTCAGAGCAGCTGTCCTATGCGATTTGGAATCGGAGTTTTCCACATTCATCCCCGATCGACGATCATGGACTCTCAAACAGTACTCAGCTTACTGGCGGATACGGATCGTCAGCATATCATTGTAGAACTCCTCGAAAATGGTGGGCGGTCTAACGTGGGCGTCCTCTCCCAGCAGTTGGCTGCTCGCCAACGAAACGATGCGGACGAGTTGGAGCTAGAGCGTGCGAAGCTCGAACTGCACCACAATCACCTCCCTCGTCTCGCAGATCACGGTGTAATCGAATACGACCAACGAACTGGGGACGTTGTTCTGAGGGAGGTCATAGAACTCGAACCGTATCTGAATAATATAACTCGAAAGCGTACTGTTCCACTTGACCCATAACAATTGTTCACTCTACTGCTTGAACTGTACCTCGATAACTCACTTATCAACTGTTTGGATCCCGGTCGAAAGTAAAGAGTCAAACACCTTACGCTCAGCGTTACGGAGGTGTTGATGGAAAGTTGCCGGGGCGATACCTAATGACTCAGCAACTTCTTCCCCGGTTGTCTCACGAGGCCACGCGAAAAAGCCTGTATAGTAACTCGCCTTCAAAGCTGCACGTTGTCTCTCAGTGAGATCCGAAAGAGACCAGGCTTGATTGGCCGGCATACGATCATGTGAACAGGTTATTTGCTGCCGACGACGCATCTCGGCGTGAGGATACGCTGATTCAACGAGATCAATTATTTGACGAACATCAGTGCTCGGTGCAAGGTGGACCGTTAGCTGGAGATCAGTGTCTTCAATGATAGCCCGTTCAATGTAACCACCAAGTGACGCAACGGCTGAGAGGACTGGAGGGTCCGCTAACCGAAGCTCAAAACTGGTCGGAGTTCCCTCCGATCGAACAGTAATCGATTCCCAGTGAGGCAATACCTCAACAAGACGAGTCAAGGGATCAATAGTGTCAGAACTCGCGGTGCCATACAAGATGAACTCGTCATCACCGAGTTGAACAGTATGATTGAGCGAGACAGTTCCACTCATCTTGACTGGAACGTCAAAAGCGTCGAAGATATCGTGGATCTGGAACTCAAGTTCAACGAGCTCATCGCTCAACAGTGCTTGTTTGCGCTCGGTAGCAGCGATAGCATGACCGACGACCTCCCCAAGCTGGCTAATGACTCCCTGTTCCGCACTATCAAATGCATTCGGACGATCAGCGTAGACGCCTAAAACGCCATACACGGTCCCTTCGTGGATGATCGGAATTGCGGCAACCGAATTGAAACCGTATTCGGCCGCGGCATCTTGCCATGGTTCGAAAGAAGGATCCGAGAACACATTTTGAATGACCTGAATCTCTTGTTCCCGGATCGCCGTTGCACCGGGTCCCTTGCTCCCTGGGGTAGCAGGATTTATCGAGATAGATATTTGTTCTTCATACCCGTTTGTCCCTGCAGCAATACGTGGTTTGATCGTATCGGTAGTCGAATCAACTTCAGCCAACCATGCGAACTCATATGCACTAGCCGATGACAGTGCCTCACAGACGGTCTGCTCAATTTTCTCGCGAGTCGATTGGTCGATAATTGTCTCCGTGATGTCATTGACAATAGAGTTCAGGTCGTTGAGCGCAGCAAGCTGTTCACGTCTACGTTCAAGTTGGTGCTCGCGCTCTCTTCGCTCGGTAATGTCCTGAACGAGAAGCATTCCTGAAAACACTTCATCCTCATCCATTACAGGGGTAATCGATACGAACAGATCTCGACCAGAATATTCAACTTCGAGAGAACCGGACTCCCCGTCAAGCGCTGCCTCGAAATACGGTTCAATTTGGCTAACGATGTCGTCCGGATATCGGTCATAGATGGATTCGCCGATTGAGTCATCTGGAGAGATATCAAGTTGACCGAGAAGTTCTCCCCCTAGAGCGGTATACCGAAGGTCCTCATCGAAAAGGCCGACTGCTCCGTTCGGGAAGCTCTCAACGAGAGATCGATACTTTTGTTCACTTTCTCGGAGAATACGTTCTCGCTTAGCGCGATCACTGATATCCCGTACGACGCCGACTTTCCATGCCCCTGCTGTTGAATCGGATGAAAGAACAGCAAAGCTACTCTCGGTACGAAGACGACTTCCATCCATACGATGAATATCTGCTTCAAGTGTGGCGCTTTCTCTCACACCAGATTCGAGTTGCTCCACTAATTCTGCAGACTCGGCCACGATCTCATCATCAACCACAAGCGAACAGTGTGCTCCAAGAAGTTCGTCGCATTCGTATCCGGTCATTTTGACGTACGCCTCGTTTACTTCGATAAAACAGTAGTCTTCGTCAAGAACATATATTCCATCGCCGACTGTCGAAAGGATCGTTTCATACATCTCGAGTTCGTTCTTTCGCTCCTTTCGGTCGGTAATATCCCGGAAATACACTGATAGCCCAGTCTGAGATGGATATACGTGGACCTCGTACCAACCATCGAACGGTTCAGGATAATACAGCTCGAAAGAATCTGACTCCTGAAACTCCATTGCACGCTCATACTCTTCGCGAAGTTTCGATTGTTGAGATAGGTGAACTGCCACTCCGCATCGAGTGCGTAGAAGGCGTCGGTAATCCGTCCGAGAACCTCCTCAAGTTCACTTTCGAGCTTATTACGTTGATGTTCCAGACGAATCGCCTGATATTTGAGTCTCGTGATATCCACGATAGTAACGAAAGCACACTCAATGTTACCCTCCTTGTCATCGATTGGCTCAATGTTAGTTGCAAGCCAGTGCCAATCACCGTCCGAGGACTTGATTCGACTATGCCAATTCCGGATTGGATCACCCGTTTCGAAGACTTGACCGTAAGGACGCTCACTTGGATCAAGGAATTCGTTGCTCCCATTATATATTTCCTTAATGTCAATAGTATAGGTTCCATCTATATTAGTCTCAACCTCGAGGAGTTCGATCGCTTGCTGGTTCACGGCAGTAAACGTTCCATCTGGTTCAAGGACTAATATGCCAACGGGGATAGTATCCAAAATTCGTTGAAAGAAATCTCGTTGCTGCGAAGACTTTCCCACAAATTCCTTCGCAATGGGGTGAGTAAAACTCGTACTCTCTGCATCCGTTGGATTCCGCCACCAGACACGAGCATTCGCTCCAACTTTCTTGGTTTCAAGCCAGTCTTGTTCGACAAGTCGCTCTAACCGAGCGTAGGTACTCCGTCGGCCGAGATCCAGGCATTCAGCTACCTCTGGGGTTGTTTGTGGTTCCTCAGAGTCACTGAAAACAGCGAGTGTCTCTTGGAGTGCATCGGTTAGTGATCCCGGGTTCATCAACACCTGTATCTGCTTCTAAGACATCAACCTTCCGCCGACGGAGGGTGAAGTTCTTGTCGTGCTTCAACCGCATTCTGTCTAGGCCCCACTTAGAAGAAATTTGCATATGAAGCATGAGAAATCTATTAACAGCTTTACCTAAGTCCGTAACAATTCGGCATGAGTGTTTTGCAGAGACGTAATAAACAGGTATTATGCATATCGGATCAAAGTTCGACCAACTGTTCTCGGTCTTAAGCAACCAGCGTTGCCGATACGTCTTATTTGCTCTCCAAGACGCCGGAACTGACGCTGTAGATCTCAGAGACATCGCACCGCTCATCGCAAATTGGGAGACCCCGTGCGAAATTGAGCCGACAGAAAGCTATCTGGAAGAGGTCAAGATATCACTCCATCACCATCACCTCCCAAAGCTAAGCTCTCGAGGAGTTATTGACTATGACCCGCGAAGCAAGGCAATACGATACTATGGAGATACCACGTTGGAGACGTGGTTAGGGCAGGTAAAGCAACAAGAACTCTCTTTGCGTGACCGCATCGAAAATCACGAATATGTGGATTAACATTTTCTGCTTCTTACATCCATAAACGCCATTATTTACTATACCAAACCTGTATGATTTCGTCCGACCTAGATAGTGTGTCTTTGGAATGACGATGCCAGGACCTACGAGTGCCCGTCGTCCGACTGCTCGAGGGCGTTCGGGCGCGAGAAGAGTCTACGAGCACATCAACACCGAGCACGCCAGCGAGGACCATGCTATTCTTAATGATACAAGAAGAGGGCTACAACATGTCCAGCAACGAATGTCCTTGTGCGCCCGTGCGGTCTCGGGGGTGTCCTCGAGGTATTTGGGTTCGGGACGAACGTTGAGACGACCCTTCCGGATGGGAGTGGTTACGTTGATAAACTCCTCATCGAAAACACGAAAGCCCGCCGAGACGCTGCTACGGTCTATCTGGATACTGAGGATACCACTGACTTTTTTGAAGGTGGTATAGCTCTTCTCGAGGCCAAACAGTGAGGCGCTGATTTCAATCAGCGATTCAGTGAGCAGCGGCCGTACCGGAACGCATCTCACCAAATCAAACACTACCTCGAGTGAACTCCTGAGCATCTCGAGCAGGAACGGCCGTAACACCTCACTCGAGAACGTCTTCCACATCCAATTCGCAAACTGTGCCTCGTTTGCTCGTGGCCGATCGTGCTGGTAGAGATAGTGATTAGGGTTTCCGTGATGGGGCAAGTTCTGCTACGATAATCACTATGTGATAAATTACACACCTAGAACAAAGGTTGGTTGTCTAATATCAATGGGGACGGTATGGAGCTCAATCTCGAAACTGCACGGCAAGTGATCAAAGCGACAGAGGAACGGGCAGAACAAGTGGGTCAGCCAATGGTGATTGCAGTTGCTAACGATGAAGGGAATCTTATCGCTCAGCATCGTATGGACGATGCGTGGTTGGCTTCCGTCTCTATTTCGCGTAATAAGTCATACACTGCTGCGGCGCTAGATATGCCGACTCATGAATTGGCAAACGCATCTGAACCAGGTAACTCTCTGTATGGTCTGCAGACAACTGACGACAACAAGATCGTGATTTTCGGCGGGGGGTACCCTCTCGAAAAGGGTGGCGAAGTTGTTGGCGCTATTGGTGTCTCGGGTGGCGAAGTCTCCCAGGATCGTACGGTCGCTGAGGCTGGCGTTGAAGCTTGGGAAGAACTGCTCAGTGAAGGTGTCACTGCCGACGATTGATAGTCCCGGCTCAGCGATTGTCGCCGTCGTGAGCCGTCGTACTCTCGAAGCCGTACGCACCGGTTGTCATCTGTTCGTGAGCCGGTCCGCCAGACCATAGGAAGGTTAACAGCATTTCGAAACAGGATCGGAGTAACGGCTCGAGACGGTTCGTGACAACTCTGACGGCCGAACGGTCGGTTCGGTATCGGCGGCTCAACCGTCGCTCGAACGATCGCTGGACTCAGCCGTCGTCGGCTATCGTCTTCGTTACTCTTCGACCTAGAAGGTTCGTGTCAGGAACCGCCACTAACCATAATATTTCAAATAGTTTGTGCCGGATACGGGTGGAATCGCCATACGCACTATCCCCGAACTTATTAGCGATTTTGTCTCTGGCTAATATTGTCGTAAACTCTGGGTTTAGTTTTCTCAGCATCTTCCAGGATGGATAGTATGTGTGAACAACGATCACACGTAGCGATGCATAGACACGCGGTGATTAGATGGCAGTGAAACAGTCACTCGGACGGTTCTTCGACGAGCTCGACCCGACGGTCTTCTGGATCGGCTTCCTCGTCTCGGTCGTCGCCATCGGGATCTTCTTCATGAACCCCTCGGAGTCAGCCGCGGTGATGGATAGCATCAACTCGTTCCTCTGGAACGAGTTCATGTGGGTCTACGTCCTCGCGATGTTCCTGATGGTCGCGTTCTCGCTGTGGCTGCTGGTCGGCCCATGGGGCAAGATCAAGCTCGGGGACCCCGACGAGGAACCGGCCTTCAGCAACCTCGAGTTCTTCGCGATGATGTTCTCAGCGGGAATCGCCGCCGGGATCGTCTTCTGGGGACCTGCCGAGGCGCTGTTCCACTACGACACAGTGCCGCCGTACGTCGGTGCCGAGTCCCAGAGCACCGAGGCCGCTGTCGGCGCGCTCCAGTACACGCTGTTCCACTGGGGCATCTCCTACTGGGTGCCGTACCTGGTCATCGGCATTCCGATCGCGTACTTCGCGTACCGTCACGACGCTCCCATGCGGATCTCGACGGTGATCGCTCCCTTCATCGGGATCGACAACCTCGACGGCGCGCTGGCGAAGACCATTGACATCCTCGCAGTGTTCGCGACCATCGGCGGCATCGCGACGACGCTGGGGTTCGTCGGCAGCCAGTTCCTCACCGGACTAGAGTACGACTACGGGATCACGTTTGGTGACGCCGGTACGATCCTCGTCATCAGCGGCCTGACGATCGCCTTCACCGTCTCGGTCGTCCTCGGCGTCAGGAAGGGGATCCGGATGCTGTCGCTGTTCAACCTCGGCCTGTTCGGTTTGCTGTGTCTGGCCGTGTTCGCCCTCGGCCCGACGAACTTCATCATGAACGTCGGCAGCCAGGCCATCGGCGGCTACATCAGCGAGTTCTTCCAGATGAGCCTCTACACTAACGCCGAGGGCGGCGGCGAGTGGGTCGGTGACTGGACCGTCTTCTACTGGGCCTGGGTGTTTTCCTGGGCCGCCTTCGGCGGCCTGTTCGTCGCCCGGATCTCCCGCGGCCGAACCGTCCGGCAGGTGACCGCGACGGCCCTGCTGGGCGCGACCGCCGCGACCGTCCCGTGGTTCCTGACGATGGGCGGCACCGCGATCTTCTTCGAGCAATCCGGTACCGCGCCGATGCTCACGACGGTCGGCGAGTACGGCGTCGAAGTCTCCGGCTTCCCGCTGTTCGAGGGACTGCCGTTCGGTGCCGTGTTGTCGGCAGTCTTCATGTTGCTCGTGGTCACCTTCTTCGTGACCTCCGCAGACTCCTCGACGCTCGCGCTCGGGATGCTCACCACCGGCGGTGCCGAGCGACCCTCGACGATCAACCGCGTCATTTGGGGTGCGCTGATGGGCGTGCTCGCCTCCCTGCTGATCGTCGGCGGCGGGATCGACGCGCTCCGCTCGGCGGCGATCATCACCGGCGGCCCGTTCGCGATCATCGGCGTCCTTGCCATTATCGGCATGTGCCTGGAGTTCCAGCAGATCAGGCCGCTGCTCCAGAGCGATGTCGACCGGAGCGATAGCGACACCCACCACCGGTCACCCGAATCGACTTCCGTCCAGTCGACCACCGTCGACGACGACTGACGCGATCGGGGTTCGATCGGCCGTTTTCTTTTCAACTGCTCTGTAGGATCGCTAGACTGCGGTTACTTTGGGGTAATTGACAGTGGTTAGTTGCGGTGTGATCTGGATGGATCTTACCCAGATTCTGATAGCTGTGTGAACAGGTTACTGCAAAAACAAGAGACTGCGGTAGATTCCAAATACTAGTTCAGTGGTTGATTGTTCTCCGACGATATTGGGCCAATCACAGCGCCGTCTAGCGATCCTACAGAGCATTTTCAACTACAATGAGTAGCTGCAGGATGGTCCCGACGGCAACAAAGGAAAGGGTGGACCCCTCGTCGCTCCTAGACTCGTCGTCGAGGCGACCGCGTATCGTCTCGAGAGAGGGGGGGTTGCGGCGATTACACCGCCAATCGCGAACCCCTGTAACACGCGTCGCCGAGGACTCGACACGATATCGCGGTCGTCCGAAGGCGCCCGCACGGACCGGTCTAAATCGGTCATTCGTTCGGTTTCGGGATGGGTTTCGCGTCGCGAATGGAGCGCGAGCGACGAGTTCGGTTCACGCAGTGCGCGTTGATACTACTACCAACGCGAGTAGCAGACCAGCGGAGGAATGCAGTAGTTTCGGGGGTCCTCAAATCATCTCCGAGGACGATGACCACGAGTACCTGATCGTCGAAGTGAAGAACAGCGCCAACAAGGACACGATTCGGCGCGGGATCAAGGAGACACTCGAGTATCTCGCCTTTTTACGCCTCAACGAGGAGTACGTTTTCGGACGGGATACTGAGGAGTACTTCGGCTCTGGGTGGAACGGCTTGCTCGTTGTGCAGGATTTACATCGGGAGACTGCGTCGCTCAAGGAACAAGCTGAGAGCGAAATCAAGATTCTACAGGCTGCCGAACTCAAGATCCAGCTAGCACAGGTCCTCGAGCGAAAATTGTGAGTGGATAGTTGCTGCGAGGGAAGGGGTGTTATGCACTATATGTGAAATCAAATCCCTATATCGAGCACTACATTAAATATAGTATTTCGAAGGCTGAGCACAACTAACTGCCGAGTTGACTCTCAAATCCCTTCCAGTCGCATCTCACCGAGAACCGGTTGACACGCCGTGCACCTGATCTCTCGACTTATAATAGAGTTCGTCAATAGTCGGGTTGATCGTTTCTGAGTGTAGTTGTCATCGTCCATCCACGCGTTGTGCACTATCTGTAACGGTGCCTGCNTCGTCAATAGTCGGGTTGATCGTTTCTGAGTGTAGTTGTCATCGTCCATCCACGCGTTGTGCACTATCTGTAACGGTGCCTGCTCTCTGAAGCGCGATTCTCCCGTCTCGGCTATTCGAAGCTGCTTTCCAGGAGGGTTTTATATGACACGGTGTGGCATACACAGTCATGTCACAGTATATCAGACTCGACGAACTGCGACATCCCGAAGTCGAAGCGTACCTCGATAGTGTAGAGACGCCAACGGCGTTGATTCCGGTTGGAACGACGGAACAGCACGGCGAACATCTCGCGATGGGAACCGACGCGTTCATCCCAACCGAGATCTGTGAGCGGATCGCCGAGGACGTTGATGCGCTTGTCGGCCCGCCGGTAAACTACGGCGCGTCGGATATGCACGCCGGGTACGATGGCATCACCTATCTCAACTATCGAACGCTGGCGACGGTNCCGGTAAACTACGGCGCGTCGGATATGCACGCCGGGTACGATGGCATCACCTATCTCAACTATCGAACGCTGGCGACGGTAGTGCGAGATATCGCGTATTCGCTCGCCGAGAGTGGGTTTACCGATATCGTGTTCATCTCGGGTCACCTCACGAACGACTGGGCGGCGAAAGTTGGTGCCAACCAGGCCTCACACGACTTGCCCGAAGAGAACTATGTGTACGCGTTCCCCTACTGGGATGCACTGAGCGGCGAGGACATGGAGGACTACCTCTCCTTCGACGCGGGGTGGCACGCAAACATCGGCGAGACGGCCGCAGTGATGGCCATCGACGACGATCTCGTTGATCTCGAGAGCACATCGTTCGACGACCCCAACCTGCCGGAAGACATCGAAAACCCTGGGGCGCTATTGGACCACCTCCTGATCGGCAAAGGTGCGTACTATCGGGTCAGCGAAACTGGGACCTGGGGTGATCCGAGCGAAGCGACNGACGATCACTCACGCTGTCGCCGAACTCATCAATACGTTCCAAGAGGTTCGAGACGACATCTACCAGCGAGAGCGGCCGGACCGCGCACAAGAGCAGTGGTAACACCAAGCGGCGCTCCCCGGACACGCTGACTGCACGGCTGTGTTGAATCGCCATACGGCGTTGGAAAAAAGTGCCTTATCATTAAAACGTCTCCTCGTATTTTCGGGGCCAACTCCCAAATCATAATGTTTCACCGATATACGTGAGTACTGACGTCCCTGGCTCCCAGATTCACTTAGGCAATGCTGGCTCGAGTCGACCCCCAGCCAATACGGCTTGAACCACTCGCGACCCATTTCTCACCTTACCGACTCCAGTTTATCTCTAATATCTATCTGATATCTACCTGATTATTTTGATAATTTCTATATAGACAGGTATGGGAGTATGTCAGGTAATGTCAAGCGAGGTATTCGAAAAGATTGGAAGAAGCGTCGTTGAGTCGGCATACGAAGATATATACGAGGAGATCGGACGACAAGCGATTCATGGTGGTGGTCCTGGAGGAGACCCGACTGTCGAAGTCGTTGAACAGCTCGATGAACGCATCGCCCGTGAACAGATCCTGCCGCGGATAGACGATGACCTAATTCAGGAGCACAAAGAGAACCCAGTCGGACAACATAGTGATGACCTACAGCGGGTTCTTCACTATTTCAGGCGTCAACCACTCGACGAGAAGTATGTAATCGTCGAAACGGAGCGGAACGAAGAATGGAATATAGGGCTGCTTTCAGGAGAACGCGGGAACTCACCAGAACTCCTCGAAGAAGATACCTTCGACTCGCTCGAGGAGGCTGAACACGCCGTATTCCTGCGTCGAATTGAGGAACTTCAGGCTACCTACACGGAGGAGTAATCATGAAACACATTACTGGGTATACGTCCAGGTGGAGTGTCGAACCAGGTGAGCAGATTCCCTTTATGGTGAGTTGTTATGGGTCGTCAACGTATGACGCAGACATTGTCCAAATCAAGTCTGGTGAAACGGTGCCAGAAGGACCTGACTTGTCGGTAGATCCCGTTGACACAGATATCGATGGAAACTACGATGGACGTGAACAAGCAATTCATGCCGGGTCGTATGTGCGTGTAGACGACGAGGGGTCACTAGCTGTCGATCAATCGTTATCACTTCAAACACTCGCATATCCAACACTTCCAACAGCTGGACGACAAGCGCTCGTAACGAAGTGGGACGAGGACAATAAATCGGGATATGGGCTCTTCCTCGACGAAGATAGTCATCTCGAGCTGGTACTTGGTAACGGAGAAACCGCACACGAGTATCGAACTGAGGAACCAGTAGAAGCGAACCATTGGTACTTCCTTGCTGCCAGTGCTGATCTCACGGAGGGCACAGTTAACCTTCACCAGCACCCGTTGGAGACGACGAAAGACCGGACTCTATACAGTTCTAAATCACAGGACGCATCATTTGATATATCATCGGATCTCGAGCGTATCGGCACACCTGGTGTTCCGTGTATGATTGGTGCATCAGCGGTGAAGTCAGACGGAGATTCGGTTGGGACCAAGTGTTATACTGGAAAGCTCGAAGCACCGGCTATCGGCGAAACTGCCGTATCAGTCTCCGAGATGAAAGAGCGCACTACCCAACAGAAATCTAGCGATTCAACACTATTGGGCGCTTGGGACTTCGCGTCAGAAATCAGTGCAAACGGAATCAGCTCCTTCGACACGGTTACCGATACCACAACCAGAAACAATCACGGGACCCTCGTGAACGTCCCTACGCGTGCGGTCACTGGTCACAGCTGGACAGGTGCCTATCACGAGTTTACAGAAGCACCAGATGAGTATGCCGCGATCCACTTCCACGCAGACGACCTCGGTGATGCCAACTGGGACGTCGATTTTGAATGGACCGTTCCAGAGGGCCAAGAAAGTGGTGTCTACGCTGCTCGGTTGCGTACAGATGGTGATGAGAGCTATATCCCGTTTTTTGTCCGGCCACCTACGGGAGCGGCCACTGCTGATATACTGTTTCTCGCCCCAACAAACAGCTACCTTGCCTACGCCAACGATCACATGGTCACTGACGGGGCAGCAACCGAACTTCTGATCGGGCGCACACCGTCACTCCAACCCGAAGACATTTTTCTCAGTGAACACCGTGAATACGGACTCTCGTGTTACGATACTCACGCTGACGGCCATGGCGTCTTTTACTCGAGTCGATTGCGACCAATCCTCAATCTCTCCCCAACATACAAACATTGGCTTGCTGCGCCACCTGGATCCGTCTGGCAATTCAATGCCGATCTTCATTTGATTGACTGGCTCGAAACAAAGGAGTACAACTACGACGTAGTCACCGACGAAGATCTCCACTTCGACGGGATTGATCTGCTCGAGTCTTACGATGTCGTTCTCACAGGCACCCATCCAGAGTACTACTCGCTAGAGATGTGGGAAACTATCTCGACTTATCAAGACCGTGGGGGGCGACTTATGTACATGGGTGCAAATGGATTCTACTGGCAGACAGCGTTCCATCCGGAGGAACCGAATGTTATCGAAATCAGGAAAGGCGATACCGGTATCCGTACTTACGATATCCCGAACGGAGAGCTGAATCTCAGCTTTACTGGTGAGAAAGGTGGAATGTGGCGGCAGCGCGATAAGGCGCCGCAGAAGCTTGTTGGCATAGGGTTTTCGGCACAGGGCTTCGATGACTGCTCCTACTACCGACGCCAAGCCGACAGTAACGAATCAGAGATGGACTTCATTTTTGAAAACGTTGATAGCGATGTAATCGGTGATTTTGGTCTAATTGGCGGTGGTGCGGCCGGTCTTGAGGTAGATCGATACGATCAAAGTCTCGGAACGCCGGACAATACATATTTGCTCGCTTCCTCCGAGGATCACAGCGATAACTATCTCCACGTAGTCGAAGAAATACTTGCAACAACACCCGCTCTTAGCGGTACAGAAGATCCGCAGGTACGTGGTGATATGGTCTATTTCAAAACACCCAACGAAGGTGGTGTGTTCTCAACTGGATCTATCGCGTGGTGCGGCAGCCTCGCAACAAACGACTACGATAACAACATTTCGCAGATCACGGAGAACGTACTGGAAACCTTCCTTACAGAAGAAACGTTACCGGGCGCCGATCCATAGCACTTGCACTGAGAACCCCTCCTGATGGGGATTATCCGTTGAAGTGCATATTTTCTCACCAGCACACATAAGGTGACATCCTCCTCGCCGCAAACGGCGAGGCTTCCCACGCATGGGGAATACCAGTTAGTCGTCGCTGGCAGAGGGTTCCGACTCTCGAAACGCCGTGAGCGTCATCTGCGCTGGTACGCTCTTCTCACGGTGAGTCGTGGCGGTGTCACAACCGCGCCCATCCCGAGACGAGTCATTGCGTTCCGCCTTGTCAAGCGGGACGCTCTCTCCCCACGGGTCAATCCGTCGTGCAATGTTCGCGGAAGCATTGATGTCGGCCTGAAACGTCGAAACATGGCAGTCGTCGTTCGGACACCGGAACTCGGCTTGGGAGTCCCGCCGACCGATACGGTGACACGAGTGGCACATCTGAGAAGTGTACGCCGAGTTCACGTACTCAACCGGGATGCCCGCTTCCGTCGCTTTGTCCTCGATGCGCCCTTGGAGTCGGGCGAACGCCCATGAGTGAAGGCGACGGTTCATGTACTTCCCATAGTCGAGACGCTCACGGATGTACGTCAAATCCTCCATCACCAATACCGGATTCTCAAACTGTCGGGCGTACTCGACGGCCTGCCGAGACGCCTTCTCCACGATGTCAGTGAGCGCGTTCTGGTAGTGGCTGAATCGGTCTTCGATGCGCCACTCGGATGTGTCGCGCTTTTGAAGTCGTTTCAGGGTCGTATGCATCTCTTTGCGGAGATGCTTCGCTCTACTTCCGCTACACACGAACGGTTCAGTCGGAGAACCATCCTTGAGGGCACAGCCCGTTATCAGGGCGGTTTCTCCGATGTCTAAGCCGATGTGCGTGGCGTCACCGTCAGTCGCCGGTTCTTCAACTGGGTACTCGACGGTGAGCGCTCCAGTCGTCGTGAGACGGATTCAGCCGTAGGTTCGCAGTGATGTGTTCCACTGGGTGCGGATCGTTCGGATTGCTTCCGGCACGCCACCCGTAGCGGGTGGCGCTGCCGGAACCACTCAACCAATACGTACCCGATCAGCGTACAGAAAATCTCGAAGAGAACGCCATTCAACGACTGGGAGTGAAAGCTCTCGATATTCGTGTATTGCTTGAGTTCTCGGAAGAGGATCTCGATCATCGTGCGAAGCGTGTAGATGCTCATCACTTCAACAGGTGCGTACGCTGACGACAACGTCGTCAGGTACGCGAGTTCCTCGCCATCGACATCTTCGAAGACAATGCAGCGGAATTGCTTGCCAGTCTCGCAAGCTCAATCAATTCATCACGGAAAACCCGTGTC
Organism: Natronococcus jeotgali DSM 18795; assembly: GCF_000337695.1. Taxonomy (GTDB): domain Archaea; phylum Halobacteriota; class Halobacteria; order Halobacteriales; family Natrialbaceae; genus Natronococcus; species Natronococcus jeotgali. Next base: position 51,634 of record NZ_AOIA01000094.1, on the reverse strand, counting down.
CCCTGCTCGTCGGTAATCCCGACGTCCTGGATGTGCTCCAAGACGTCGACACGAGCATCTGCTTGGAGGAGACAGATGAAGTCCGTTTCACGCTCTTTGAGGTCACAGAACCGGTCATAATCAAGNAGACGTCGACACGAGCATCTGCTTGGAGGAGACAGATGAAGTCCGTTTCACGCTCTTTGAGGTCACAGAACCGGTCATAATCAAGGTAAATCATTTCTAATTGCCCAGCGGATATAAATTAATTATTTTCATATCTATTCAGAACGCTGAAATCCGGATCAAGACCGAGTCCAGGTTCGTCGGGTAAGGTAATGGATTTGCCTGTCGGCTCAGGTGGAGAGTCATAAATCTTTTTTCCTATCTCCCAGACGATATCATGAAATTCAACCATCTGTCCGTTAGCCAGCCCAGCTTGGAGGTGCATATTCTGGAATGGCCATCCCCCGCCATGATAGATATCAATGTTGAACGCATCTGCCATTCCCGCGACCTTCACAGCTTCTGTGTATCCACCAGTGAAACAGACGTTTGGAAGACTGATATCGATTGCACTCCCTTTGATTAGCTCTCGATGACGGAATCGATGCCCTTCATTCTGGCCTGCAGCTATCGGAATACGGGTCCGTGTACGGAGGTCTGCTAACAACAACGCATCGTTTCCGTAGACTGGTTCCTCGAACCAGCTGATCGATGATGATTCGAGATGGTTGCATAACTGAAGTGCATCGTTAAGTGAATACAAGTAGTTTGCATCGATCGCTAATCCGATATCGTCACCGATTGCCTCCCGAACTGCAGTTACTCGTTCAGCGTCGACGGTTGGGGATGACCATTCTCCTTTTCCGACAACAATTTTGATCCGTTCGGCGCCTTCTGATACAAGCTGTGTCGCAATGTCGGCAAGTCGGTCTTTGTCACGGATAGCCTGTCCAATTGTGTAATATACAGGAACTGAATCATTAGCACCACCCAGAAGTCGCCATACAGGTTCACCGTACTGTTTTCCCTTGATATCCCACAACGCGATATCGACTGCGCTTACCGCAGTGCTCCAGACGCCGGTTTGGGCTCGAGGGTTGAGTTTCGTATAGAGCAGATCCCAGATCCGCTCATTATTTAGTGGATTTTTGCCTATTAATATTGGAGCGATATGATCGTTGACGAATGACTCAGTAGCCTGGGGGTGAAGATACCCAGTTTCACCATATCCAGTAATTCCTTGGTCAGTTTTAATAGTAATAAATGCTATAGTCATTTCGTCTGGTTCATCCATTCCTGGAACATCAGCCGGCACGATGTGGGTCGTAGCTTGAATGTCTGTGATTTTCATTTAATAATCAACTCAATTGTATCCAAGGGATCTATATATAAGTAATTACTGTTATTAACTACCAGTCCCATTGAAGAACGAACGGACTACTGATAAAATAGGGGATACTACTACTGCGGCAATTAACAATGTGAGGACAAGTGGAATCGGTTCATTGAGAAATATCCAAAAAGAGCCATCTGATAGTTGTAATGACCGTACGAGATTCTCCTCTGCAATCGGTCCGAGAACAATACCAAGAACAAACGCAATGATTGAATAATTGTGTTTCATCATGAAGAACCCAAATATCCCAAAGAAAATTACAGTATATACATCTAGCCAGTTCCCACTTAGACCGAACGCTCCGAGTGATGCAACAACTATAACTATTGGAATAATATAGTTTGTGTCAATAGTTGTTATATATACCATTCGAGTAATAATGAATAGGCCAAGTAATAATATAACAATATTACCAACTAGAAGAGCAAAAAAGATACTATATGTGATGTTTACGTTATCTGCAAACAGTTCTGGTCCTGGACGCAGTCCATGCATCATCAGACCACCGAGAAGGATAGCGGTCGCCCCGCTACCGGGAATGCCAAACGAGAATGTCGGAATGAGCGAGCCAGCGACAGTTCCATTGTTCGCTGCTTCAGATGCGATAACACCACGATGGTTTCCGGAACCGTATTCTTTGTCACCACCTCCACTTCGGACTGCTTCTGCATAGGAAATAAAGTTCGAAATTGATGCTCCTGAGCCAGGAATCGCACCGATGAACATACCGATGTACCCCGATTTGATGGTAGTTATCGGTGCAGAGATAACCTTTCGAATGCCAGAAAGAGAACTTCCGCTCAAACTTATATTCTCATTCGAAATACTACCTTTTTCTCCAATTAGCTTTATCATTTCACCAATAGCGAATATACCAATTAGTACTGCGACGAAATCTAACCCATCGTACAAGATGAACATGTCGAACGTATATCTTGGCTGGCCTGCAGCCACTGGAAGACCAATTGTCGAGAGAAGCAGCCCAAATGCTCCTGCTGTCAGACCTTTCACCATTGATTCCTGGACAACGACAGTTATCAGTGCGATTCCAAAAAGTGCTATAAGAAAGTATTCTGGAGACCCGAACATGAGCACGATCTCAGTCAAAAAAGGTGTCAATAGAATAAGTGTTATAATTGAAAATGCACCACCGACTGCCGACGCTGTCGCGGAAATTGAGAGTGCCTCCATCGCACGCCCTTGCCGTGCCATCGGATAACCGTCCAGCGTCGTAGCCGCAGCTGCTGCTGTTCCTGGAGTATTAATTAAGATAGCTGCGATACTTCCTCCATACATTGCTCCGCTGTAGATACTGATAAGGAGGATAATCGCATCCGGCCCGTTAAGACGCATCGTTAGCGGAAGGGCGACCGCTAGCCCGAGATTTGGTCCGAGACCGGGGATTGTCCCAATGATTATTCCTACTAGAAGTCCTATTAGCAACCATCCAATAGTCTGTCCCGTAATAAGTATCTCGATTGCACTAAAAAGTGAATCTTGAGTCATTGGTTAAAATACCACTCCGTTAGTCATGTTTACTGGGAGTATCGAATTGAACGCGAGTGCTGCGACAATTCCAATAGAAACAACCATCAGTGCATCGAACCATGAGAAGTTGAATATTTTTGCAAATACACCAATAAAGATAGGGGTAGCCCAGACAAGTCCAATCAAGTAACCGATTAGTCCATAGCCAGTGAGAAGACCAACGAGAAGCAGTTGCTTCGTTGAATCCACATCAGCATCGTCGTTTTCAATCACATTCTCATTGTGAGTCTCTGGCTTATGATTTTTGTCGTAATCTACATTAGTTTTGTTGAATTTTTCTTGCGAACCACCACTATATTGATTAAAAATCCCGTCTGACTCGACAATGGCCTGTTGTAGTGGTTTCGGAAGGAATCCTCGAAGGAGCAGTACGGTGCATCCAAAAACAGTTACAGCTGCGGCAAACTGAGGAAAAATACCGGACTCAGAGGAGAAAGAAAAAGATTCGACGAGCATATAACTCGAGACACTCAACATTCCTAAAAGCATTAATACTTCTGAGGTGACATAGTTTTTCATTGAATTATAAATTGGATTGATCATACTATTATTTTGAGTTACTCAATATCGTTAAGATCAATAATCTCCGGAATACGCTCTTGATTCTCTTCTAATACTTTCAGAACTTCATCCTCGCCGCCAAGGTATTCAAGGTGATTACCTGTGTCATCTGCCCATGATTGAAGGGTGTCACTTTCAAGTGCCTCTTGAAGGCTCTTGTTTAAGATCTCAATTCGCTCATCCGGTGTATCTGGTGGTGCCATGAATGATCGAAGGAACTGTCCCATGAAATCGATTTCTGCATCATACCCATAGTCGGTATAGACTGGCAAATCTGGGAATACTGGACTTCCCTCGCTTGATAATGCCGTTAACACATTGATCTGGTCCTCTGCATCTGCTGCAGCTGTTTCGGTCACGATACCTGCTGGTACTTCGCCGGCGGCAACGGCTTGAATGATGGGTCCGCTCCCATCATACGCAACGTAACTTTCCCATGGAATGCCTAGTTCCGATCTGAGAGACTCTGCCAGAACGTGATTTGGCTCACCTGGTGATTGGCCGGCAATTGCCTCAATATCTCCAGCGTCATATGCACTAGCAACCTCTTCAAAATCGTTTAGGTCCAGATTGGGATCTGTGACTAATACCCAGACAGTCTGTGTATATGCACCAACATGTCTAAATTCATCTATAGTGAATCCTGGATCCTGTGTGAGAAGTGGGACAACTGAGGGCGAGTTCATCGGAGAAATTGTGTAGCCATCTGGGTCGGTGCTATACAGTTCTGATATTCCTCTTACACCGGCTGCACCTGTGATATTTTCAAATCCGACAGATACATCACCTTGGTCTGCTATCTCTTGCCATATCTCTCTGGTGAAAATATCTGTGCCTCCCCCCTGTCCCCATGGAATGATCGCATGGAATTGTTGGGAGGGAAAATCATCATTTCCGTTCCCGCCTCCAAGACATCCTGCCAGTAACAGCGATCCAATTCCTGCTCCCGTACTCTGAATGACTGCTCTCCTACGAGGCATGTTCTATAACCACACACAATACTGACTTAAACCCTTCGAAAGATGAAAAGAGAGAGACAATTCACTGCCACCTATATTAATCCAATATAATTACTAAAATTCATAAAATAATATCAATAATATGCTATCACTCACAAACCAGAGCATCCCGTTCTATAATGGTTTACTGAATAAGACAGCCTCCTTGGGGTCGTCGGCTCGCTCTCTGATTACGTCCTTAAGGACAGTTGTGACTCAAGCGCGTTGATGAGACGCTGCGCGTCCCATTCGCTCACCTGAAATCTTTGATTTCTGGGAACGCTGGATCCCCCTGTTCGCGCCTTCGGCGCTCCTGAGGAAGGGGCATAGCGCCTTGATTTAGGTGGCTCGAGAACCGGCCGATTAGAAGCCGCTTCTGACACCCGTCAGGAGCCGGGGTCGATTACCTGAATCGGGTGCGTACTCGAGCGTTCGAGCAGCGAGTCGAGTTGCTCGAGACAGGACGTGCCGCTAGCGACGACGGTCCGGTCTGTGGTCTCATCAGCTATGAACTGTTCCTTGAGGTTTTCGCCGACGGCCATACTGAGTTCGTAGAATTCGGACTTGTACCCGAAACTGCCGGCCATCCCACAGCACTCGACATCCGAGGTTATCACGTCGTATCCCAAGCGCTCGAGGACGGCGATTGTATAGGCCTCGAGGTCGAGTGTTCGCTGCTGACAATGGCTGTGGTACGCTAGATCAGGACTCGCTGGAGCCCCCATAGCGCACTCCTCGCTTGGTCCGGCGAGTGTCTCGATGCCGGTCCCGGTATCACTTTCGAGGAGGCCGAAGATGTACTCGAAGAGTTCGTAGCTGTGCTCCGAGAGCTGTTCGAACGCGTCAGCGCTGAGGAACCGCTCGTACTCGCCACGGAACATCGCGAGGTCGCTCGGTTCGATGACGACTACGTCGCGACTTGCTTCAAGGTGGCCCTCAAGTTCCGTAGAGACAGATTCGGCATGCTCCCTCGTGGTCTCGATCATTCCTTGGGAAAGTGGGGCCCGGCCGCTCGAGGAGACTTCGGGGACACGAACCCTGACGCGGAGGGCTTCGAGCACCCGCACCGCTGCCTTCCCGCGCTCGACATGTACGTAATTCGTATAGATGTCTGGGTAGAGGATAGCCTCTCGAATCGGGTCCTCGATCCGAGCAGGCTCTCGAGCATCGAACCAGTCAACGAGCGTCTCACGGCGGAACCGTGGGAGGTCGCGTCGGCTGTCGATACCGGCGACCCGCTCTAAGACCGTTCGCGCCGGGTCGAAGTTCACGACATGGTTCGACAGCGGCGCAGTTAGGCTTCCCAGGGTGGCAAGCGTCTCGAAGTTCCCGAACAGTCGCTTGCTCCGGTCGAGGCCGGTCGATTCGTCGTCCGGCATTAGCCCGGAGACGAGGTGGTCGAACGCGCTCGGGTCCGCACCGTGGTTCAGCCGGTCCCGGACGACAGTGTTGATCCATGGAATGTCGATGTTGACCGGACAGGCCTCGACACAGCGTGAACAGCCGGTACAGAGGTCGTTGAACTCGGCGACGCTGTCGGCGCCGTGAACGCCGGCCTCCCAGCCAGTTGCGATGCCGCCGGAGTAGGTCTCGCCGCCGAATGCGTGCCCGCCGACCTGCTGGAAGTTCGCACACGAGTTGGCGCAGGCCCCACAGCGGATGCAGTATAGCGTCTCGCGGAGTTCCTCATCGTTACGCATCTCGAACCGACCGTTGTCGACTAGTACGAGATGAAACGATCGTTTGTCGCTCGAGCCGTCGAACGCTTCCTCGTTGGGTCGGTCGAAGTGGACCACTGGTTCGTCAAGCGGCGGCGTCAACAGCGAGAGGTAAGCCGTGATGTCCTGGCCCGCGCCGGCAGGGCCAATGAGATTGAAAAACGGCGACAGGTCTGTGATCGACGGTACGATCTTCTCGACGCCAGCGACCGCAATATGGGTGTCTGGAACGGTCAGGGATTTCCGGGCGTTCCCCTCGTTAGTAACCAGCGCGAGCGTGCCCGTATCGGCTGTCACAAAGTTCGCGCCGGTGATCCCGACATCAGCTCCGAGGATGTGGTCGGTGAGCTGTTCGCGCGCGAACGCGGTGAGTTCCTCGGCTGTATGCAGGGGATCTTCGAGATCGAAGTGGTTGTTGAAGAGTGAGGCGATCTCCTCACGGGATTTGTGAACCGCTGGAGAGGCAATGTGACTCGGTTCGTCCTCGGCAATCTGGAGGACAAATTCGGCGAGGTCGGTTTCCCAGACGTCGACACCTGTCGACTTGAGGTCGTCGTTGAGTTTTATCTCTTCGGTTGTCATCGACTTGCCTTTAACGACCGACTCGGCGTTTTCCTCCTCGAGGACCCCCCTGATGTAGTGCCGTGCGTCCGCTGCGTCGTCAGCGACGTAGACTGTCCCGCCGTTTTCTGTGACGACCTCCTCAACCTGTTCGAGTAACTCAGGAAGTCGCTCAATCGCGTCGGCTTTGATCTCGCGGGCCGCCGTGCGGTAGGCTTCGGTCTCCTGCATCTCTTCGTATCGACGGTACCGGCCCTCGTTGAACGGGCGGACTGTCTCGCCGACGGTCGACCCGGTAGTCTCGAGAAGTCGTCGGATGCGGGCGGCCTTGTCGTTATCTCTGTCGCCAGACCCTTCTGTAGACATATTAGCAATCACCGAGGATGATGACGTGGAGCGATTCCGGTCCGTGTGCACCGTATACCGGCGCGCCCATGTCCGCAGTCGCGCTCGGGCCCGTAGTCAGATATGCGCTGGTCAGGCCATCGTCGATTTCCTCGACTAGTATCTTAAGGGCATCGTCGATTGTCTCAACGATCTCGCTCGCCGCGACGACGACCACGTGAGTCTTCGGAAAGAGGCTCGTGTAGCCCGAACCGTCGAACGCGGAAGTAACGACGATAGTTCCGTACTCGGCGATCGACGGACCACCGGGCGTAACACCAGTTCGGGCCTCGAGTATGTCTTCTGACGTTGGGTCCAGCGTGACCGGGGACTCCTCAAGGGAGACTTCATCAAACGGAAGCGGAACGCCGACAGCAGGGGGATCAATACACGACTCCACCGCCGACTGGAACGCTCCAGACTTCACCCGCTCGAATGTTACAGGTAAGTTCTCGAGAGAGCGTTCGAATGTCTCGACTGCAGCGGGCATCATAAGAGTTCATTTTCAGCGGGGTCGATTAAAGCTTTCTCCCAGTGACTTCATTATGAGTTCCTCGTTGCGAAGCCCCCTCTAAATCGGTATGCTTAGAGGAATGCATTCTTGGGAGCCATTGTTCGGCCCCATGAGACAGTCGGTCGGCAATAGAATAGCTCCGTTTGACAAGAACGAAAAGGCGTAAGAGGTTGTAAATAGATTAGTTGCTATGACAGACAGCAAGAACACTATTGACTCGGTCAAACGCTCCCTCGAGATCATCGAACTCATCAGCGACCTCGAACCGGCGGGCGTCTCGGAGATCGCTCACGAGATGCCGATCTCGAAGAGCACCGTTTACGCGCACCTCAGTACACTTACGGACGCAGGCTACGTGACTAAAGCCGACGGAAAATACGAACTCAGTTGCAAAGTACTTCGATTGGGTTCGTCGGTTCAGGAAAGGTTCGGTATTTATAAACAGGCCAAACAACACATTGACGAACTCGCGGGCGAGACCGGCGAGCCAACCAACCTAGTCATTGAAGAGAATGGCCTTGGAACGTGTCTCTACGCAACGAATCCACGAAACTCCGCCGACGTGTTTATGTCGAGCGGTGAGACCCACTATATGCACGCGACCGGAACGGGGAAGGCAATCCTCGCACACCGCTCACGCGAAGACATCAAGTCGATCATCGACCAGCACGGCCTCCCAAAAATGACCGAAAATACGATCACCGACGAGGACGAACTCTTCACCGAACTCGAGGATATTCGCGAACGAGGGCTGTCATTCGATAAAGAGGAGACCATAAATGGACTATACTGTATTGCAGCACCAATTCTTATCGATGAAGAACCTATCGGCGCATTGAGTGTTTCTGGACCTGTGAATCGGTTTACACAGGAGGAACGTCAGGAAGAACTTATACAAGATATCTCGGAGATGGCTAATGTAATTGAACTACGTATTGTCTTTTCATAGCGTTACTTGTGTTCCTATTTATAAATTTGATTTAGAATCTTGTGTTAGCCTATGTTGATCGGATAATCGATATAGCGTAACAGACATTTGGCCAGATAGAACAACTGTTCCACCCCACCTACCCTTTAGTATGGTAACAAAGTAGCACTAGGTGGCCATATATTACAACAGTACTGATGTAAACATAGGCCACAAATGGCATTGGACAGTACCGCAAATCAAAGCGTCATGACGTTATTGACTCATCTGTTACAAATCTATGATGAATACTACACCTCAGATTATTCTGCTTCTGTCGAACGCCTGTTTGACTCATCAATACAGCTCAATTAACGTATATAACAACCCGTTGAGCCCATTAATACGGGGGGTGATATTTAACGAGGTCCGGATGGATCATTTGCTACCTATTGGATTAGATGTAAGAACCGATACAGAAACATCGGAATTTAATCATATATGATTTGCTGGTTGGTCACCGAAGAAATCATAGTTCTGTGGATGAGTGGTGTTGATGCATGGCTAAAAAGGAGTTTGAGCTCCCAGACGTCGGTGAAGGCGTTGCTGAAGGAGAGCTCGTAACCTGGTTTGTCAAACCTGGCGACCAGGTTGAAGAAGACCAACCGATCGCAGAAGTCGAGACGGACAAGGCGCTCGTTGAGATTCCGTCACCGTACACCGGGGCGGTAGTCGAATTACGCGCCGAAGAGGGAGAAATTGTTCCAGTCGATGAGATTATTGTTGTCTTCGAGATCGACGGAGAGAACGCAAATGCCTCGATCGACACAGAAGAGACACACCCCGAGTCTGACGATGTGACCGATGGGACTGTGGAATCTAAACCACCATCACAACCAGAGATACCTGAAGGACGCGTCTTCGCCTCTCCGAGTGTCCGCCGACTCGCACGCGAGCACGGCATCGATCTCGCGCCCCTCCAATCATCGAGGCCCGATACACGAATCGACGAGCGGACTGTGCTTGAAGCTGCTGGTGAACTCGAGTCCACTGATAATCCTGGAGGTGGTTCGCCAGATTCCGAATCTTCAGCCGCCGAGAGAACGATTTCCGACCTGTCTCAGTCCGCCACGACCAGTCCAGACACTGGTGCCGCCAAGTCGGTCGCCTCGAGTATGAATGCCGCCAACCGGAGTCGGACGCTCGCGATGCCGGCAACTCGGCGACTCGCTCGCGAGGAAGACGTGAACATCGATGACGTCCAGGCCAGCGAGGAACGCGACGGTGAGTCGTTCGTGACGCCCGAGGATGTCCACGCGTTCGTGGCAGGCGAGACTACCCCCACGAGTTCCGCTACATCTACGGATCCCGATATGAGCCCAGTACAGAGATCGGAGCCAGTAGCCGCCGCCCAGAACGATCCACAGTCCGGTGAAGTAATCCCTTACCGTGGCGTGCGTCGTTCAATCGGTGAACAGATGGCTACCTCGAAGTTCACAGCCCCGCATGTCAGTCACCACGACGAAGTCGAGGTGTCGGATCTCGTCGACGCCCGCAGCCGGATGAAACAGACTGCCGAAGAGCGGGGCGTCAAACTGACCTACATGCCGTTCGTGGTCAAGGCAGTCGTCGCCGCGCTCAAAGCCATTCCGCAGATCAACGCTGAACTCGACGAGGATGCCGAGGAGATCCACCTTAAAGACGAGTACAACATCGGTATCGCCGTTGCCAGCGACGCCGGTCTCATGGTACCGGTGATCGACGACGTTGATCAGAAGGGCCTGCTCGAGTTAGCTCAAGAGATCAACGACAAGGCCGCACGGGCTCGCGACCGGACCATTCAACTTGAGGAAATGCAGGGTGGAACGTTCACAATCACGAATGTCGGGGCGATCGGCGGCGAATACGCCTCGCCGATCATCAACTATCCAGAGGCAGGCATCCTCGCGCTCGGCTCGCTTGAGGAGCGTCCGTGGGTCGACGACGGTGAACTTGCCGTCCGGCCGACGATGCCGATTTCGATGTCGGTTGACCACCGCATCGTCGACGGTTCCGACGCTGCCCAGTTTACGAACGAGGTCACGCGATACCTGAACAATCCGGAACTGCTGCTACTGGAATAATGGTTATGGGAGATGTGCGAACTGCGACAGACGTACTGGTGATCGGCGGAGGTCCTGGCGGCTACGTGGCCGCTATCCGCGCCGCACAGCATGGACTCGATACGATACTTGTCGAGCGCGATGCCGTCGGGGGAACCTGCCTGAACTACGGCTGTATTCCCTCAAAGGCGTTCATTACTGCGACTGACCTGGCTCACGAGGCCAATCACGGCGAGCGAATGGGTGTCGAAGCCGACGCTTCAGTGAATATGACCTCACTTGTGGAGTGGAAAGATGAAGTCGTCGACCAACTGACAGGCGGTGTCGAACAACTCTGCAAAGCTAATGGTGTAAACCTCATCGAAGGTATGGCAACGTTTATCGATGACGACGCCGTCCGCGTTGCCCACGCCGGCGAGGGCCAGGGATCAGAGTCGATCCAGTTCGAACATGCAATTGTCGCCACTGGCAGCCGACCCATCGAGGTTCCCGGCTTCGAGTTCGATGATGATCAAATCTGGTCTTCACAGGATGCGCTAGCAGCGGATAGCATTCCAGAGAAATTGCTAGTCGTCGGTGCCGGCTACATCGGTATGGAACTCTCGACCACGTTTGCAAAGGCTGGTTCAGATGTGACAGTCATCGAGATGCTCGAGGACGCCCTTCCGGCATATCAAGACGACGTTTCACGGGTCATCCGCGAACGTGCTGAGGACCTTGGAATCGAATTTGCCTTCAACGAGCGAGTTTCTTCGTGGAAGGAAGAGGGTAACGGCGTTGCCGTCATCACCGAGTCTGAGGGCGGTGAAGAGACCGTCTACGAGACGGACTACGTCCTCGTCGCCGTCGGTCGTGAACCGGTCTCCGATGCCCTCGAGCTTGAGGAAATCGGACTTGAGACTGATGATCGCGGCTTCCTCGAGACCGACGACTACACGCGAACCGATCTCGAGCACATTATGGCCGTTGGCGATGTCGCCGGCGAGCCTATGCTTGCGCACAAAGCTAGTGCCGAAGGGATAGTCGCCGCCGGTGTCGCGGCGGGCAGGCCGGTAGCACTTGACCAGCAGGTGATTCCAGCGGCGGTATTCACGGATCCCGAAGTCGCGACTGTCGGTCTTACCGAGCAGGAAGCAGAACACAAGGGATTCGACCCCGTCGTCGGAACGATGCCACTACGGGCTAGTGGACGCGCCCAGACGATGGCCGAGCAGAAGGGGTTCGTGAGAGTGGTCGCCGACACTGACACCAAGTTTGTCCTCGGCGGCCAAATCGTCGCCCCTGAGGCATCCGAACTGATTGGTGAAGTGGCTCTAGCGATTGAGATGGGTGCGAAACTCGAGGACTTGACGATGACGGTACACACCCACCCGACACTGTCAGAGGCGATCATGGAAGCCGCAGAACACGCCCAAGACCAGGCGATCCACACGCTGAATCGCTGAATAATTCAGTATACTAGTCGAATCAATCCGTGACCAAACGGCAATTCGACTCGAAGTACTGACCGATAGCCGGTCGCGAAGGCACACAACAGACTACTCTGGCAGTGTAGTTTTCTGTTACTATCCAACTCATGAAATTAAATGTGTATGAGCCACAGGATAGTGACAACGGAACACCACTACGTTCTAGAAACAAAAAATCGGACTGCTCAGTACGCGAGCGTTTCTTCGATCGCTTTCTCGATGCGCGGTGGGTGAGGGATGTAGTAATCCTCCATCGAGAGCAATGGGACAGGAACATCGAACCCGGTCACGCGGCTGATCGGCGCCTCGAGGTACATGAGCGCGTCGTCATTGATCGTTGCCATCAGTTCGGCGCCGAAGCCACCCGTCTTGGCGGCCTCGTGGACGATTACGCACCGGCCAGTTTTCTTCACCGAGTCGAGAATCGTCTCGCGGTCCAACGGTGAGATCGTTCTAAGATCGATAACGTCAGCGTTAATACTGAGATTCTCAACGGCCTCGAGCGTGTTGTGCATCATCGCACCCCAGGAAATCACGGTCAGGTCATCGCCCTCCTGACGGACTGCAGCCTCGCCCAGTGGTTCAGTGTAGGCCTTCTCGGGAATCTCTTCGCGAAGCGAACGATAGACGTGTTTGGGTTCCATGAACAACACCGGATCCGGGTCACGGATGGCGCTGATCAACATTCCCTTCGCATCGTGGGGGGTCGATGGGATGACGACCTTCAGTCCAGGAACGTGGCCGTAGGCTGCTTCGAGGCTCTCGGAATGGTGCTCAAGGGCACGGACGCCGGCACCGTAGGGCGTGCGGACGACCATCGGTACTGTGAGCTCGCCGTGGGTGCGCCAGCGGATACGGCTGGCGTTCGTGACTAGCTGGTCGAATGCCGGTGGGAGGAATCCTGAGAACTGGATCTCGGCGATCGGTCGGAAGCCGTGGGTGGCAAGTCCGATCGCGCTACCGACAATCGCGATCTCTGACAATGGTGTGTCAAGGACGCGCTCGGTACCAAACGTCTCCTTGAGATCCTCTGTGGCACGGAAGACGCCGCCGGATTCGGCAACGTCCTGTCCGAAGACGATAGTTTGGTCATCGTTGTCCATCTCCTCATGTAGCGCGTCGTTAACCGCCTGAATGATTGTTGCGTTCATGTTTTACCCCTTTGGTCGCTGCTCGATATACTCGTACATCTCCGGTCGCTTCTCTAATAACTCTTCAAATGCGGCCTGCTGGCGCTCGAGTTCTGGTGGCATCTCCTCGTAGAGGTACGCGAACATCTCTTCAACGCCGCGCTCTGCGAATTCGTCTGCGGCATCGACCGCCGCGGAGAACTCATCTTCAATCTCCTTACGAATCGCCTCCTCATCGATCTCGGCCCAGCGGCCCGTCTCCTCGAGGAACGTCTGGTATCGGTCAAGTGGATCGCGTTCTTTCCATTCCTCAACTTCCTCCTCAGTTCGGTAGCGGGTGGGATCGTCGCTCGTCGTGTGGGCGCCGCGGCGGTAGGTAACTGCCTCGACCAACACTGGATTACCCTCGAGGGCGCGTTGTCGAGCCTCCGTGATCGCGTTGTAGACGGCGAGGACGTCGTTACCGTCGACGCGGATACCATCAATGCCGTAGGCCAGCGCCTTCTGAGCGATGGTATTCGCGTTTGTTTGTCCGTCAAAGGGGAGCGTGATCGCGTACTGATTGTTCTGGCAGAAGAAAACTGCCGGCGCACCAAGGACGCCCGCGAAGTTGGTCCCCTCGTGGAATGCCCCGGTGGAGGTCGCGCCGTCACCGAGGTTCGCAAAGGCGACGCTGTCCTCTCCCGCGAGTTTCATTCCCCAAGCCTTGCCAGTGACCACTGGGATGTGCGATCCGATCGAGATTGCGAGGCCGAAAATATTCGCACCCTCCATGCGAGAGGCGTCCTCAACGCCTCGCCAGTACAGTAAGAGGTCGCGCATCGAGAGGCCGTGCATGAGCAGCGCACCCGTCTCGCGGCCGTACGGGAAGATCCAATCTTGATCTGCAAGCGCGTACCCGGCACCAATGATGCTGGCTTCCTGTCCACGGCCAGACGGGTAGGTACCAAGACGACCGCGACGCTGGAGCTTCGTGGCACGCTCGTCGAAGACGCGCTGTAACACCATCCAGCGATAGAGATCACGGAATGATTCGTCGTTGAGGTCGGGCGTCGCCTCGGGATCGTGTGATCCATCCGGCTGGACAACTCGATATGTGTCGACGTCCAGTTCAGCCTGCGAGAGCCGGTCGACGGTTACGTCCGTCGACTCCGCAGGGGTAGACCGTTGTCTGTTAACCATTGTCCGTACGAATGTGTTGCGATGAGGAGCATAAGTCTTTGCCAATTAGAAAAAGCCGTTCCTCAAAAAATGAACGCAAGTGAACGAGAGGTGATTGACCATGAATCTGCTGCAGTCGAATAGTTCGAAGACAGGATGGATGATAAAGCCTATTACTGCGTGCTGTCAGCGTCTCAAGCCTCTATTTGAGACGATAAGAGATAAATTTTGTATCTAATTAGTATAACAATCCAATATAGTTAAGGTGATGTTGTCTCTCATGTGGATTGCATGCTATTGCCAGCCACATTAGGGGTACTAACGCCGCTGCTTGTGGGAACAGTGTTGAATCCATTAGTAATACTGATAGTTGGAATCCTGCTGATCGTCCTACTGATGATGCGGTTCGAGCTACCGGCGTTCGTCGCACTAATCCTCGCAGCCTTCGGCGTTGGAATCGCTTCGCCAGCTGTTGAACTGTCTACCGTTGGTTCCGAGGTCGCCGGGACGTTCGGCGACATTATGGCTGGTGTAGGAATTCCGATCCTGATGGCCGCGCTGATCGGAAAATGCCTGATCGAGAGCGGTGCCGCTGATCGGATCGTCCGCGGCTTCCACTCGACCGTTGGGGAAGGGCGGGAAGACGTAACGTTGCTCGGGAGCAGTTATCTGCTTTCAATTCCTGTTTTCTTTGATACGGTCTTCTACCTGCTTGCGCCGATCGCCCGGTCGATGCGGGCGAGAACTGGCAAGAAAATGGCCCTCTATACAACAGCAATTATTAGCGGCGCGTTCGCCGCACATGCGCTCGTGCCCCCGACCCCCGGTCCGCTCGCGGTCGCCGACGAACTGTCTGTCGATATCGGCACTGTGATCGGGATGGGGCTACTGGTCGGACTGCCGTCGTCGATCGTCGGCGGCATCGTATATGGCCGCTGGATCGACGACCGAATGGACGTGCCGCTCCGCGAGGCACTGGGAACCACTGCCGAAGACCTTCAAGAGACGACTCGGAAACCGCTCAACGAGCTCCCTGGCATCGTCGAGTCGATGCTTCCAATTCTCCTCGCTATTGTACTAATCACCGCGAATACAGTTACAACCACGTTCTTCTCCGATCAAGGAGAATTAGTCGCCCTCACGGAATTCGTTGGTGATGTGAACATTGCGCTGAGCTTCGCCGCGATCACAGCAATCTGGACATTTTACCGGCATCAAGGTGGTACAGAATCAGACTTCAGTGACGACCTCACGCAAGCGGTGAAAGATGGCGGGAACATTATTGCGATCACAGCCGCTGGTGGAGCCTTCGGTGGAATGCTCGGGACTGCCGGGGTTGGTGAATTCTTTGTCGACATTATGGAAGGGATCGGTGTCGGACCGCTGATTACTGCATGGCTTATTGCCGCCGTCCTGATCGTTTCGACCGGTTCGCTGACGGTCGCGATGATTACGAGCGCAACGATCATGGCGCCATTCGCCAACCAGCTTAGCGTCCATCCGGTCTACCTTCTGTTGACGATCGGGACTGGATCGATGTTCTTCGCATGGCACAACAGCAGCCCGTTCTGGATCATCAATGAAGTAGGCGGCCTAGAGCACCACGAGACGTTACGGACGTTTTCGTTTGTTGGATTTGTGATGTCAGTGGTTGGACTAACCTTCACGCTCGTAATCGCAACGATCTTCCCGATGGCGTAATCTCTGTTCCCTTTCCATCGCATCGTGACTATCAACGGCCACCCATCACCATTTCGACGTATCCATAGTGTATAAGTGTCCGTGGTTCGATTTACCATCCACCATGGAGTTTCTGTCAGAGACGTCGCTGGCGGATGAGCAGATATCGACTACGCCAAGGCAACGTGAAGAACACAGCACGGACTGGGGTACCCCTGACACAGAGGCGTCGATGCCTGATGTCGTCGTCTGGCCGGAGTCAACGGAAGACGTTTCGACCGTTCTTGAAGCGGCGGATCAACGGGGCGTTCCTGTAACACCGTATGCGGCTGGGACGAGCCTTGAGGGTCACGCTGTCCCCGTCGAGGGCGGAATTAGCATGAACATGACCCGAATGGATGCAGTCCTTGAGATTCGTCCAGAGGATTTCCAGATCGATGTCCAGCCGGGATTGTTGGGATCGAGGATCAATGAGGTCGCGAGACCCGACGGGCTCTTCTTCCCGCCGCTTCCTTCGTCCGGCAAAATATCGACGATCGGTGGCATGATCGCGAACGATGCCAGCGGTATGCAGACAGTCAAGTACGGTGAGATTCATGACTGGGTTCTCCGACTAGAGGCGGTCCTTCCCGACGGTACTGTTATCGAGACAGGGACCCGAGCGGCGAAAACCTCGAGTGGGTATAACCTGCTTGATTTGCTCGTCGGAAGCGAGGGAACACTCGCGGTCGTTACCGAGGCGACACTCGAGCTTGCCGGCCTACCAGAACAAATCTGGGGCGGACGCGTCATCTTCGAAAATCGAATGCAGGCATCGGCGGTGATCGCCGATATTGTTCAATCCGGGGTCGACATCGCGAAGATTGAACTGATCGATGAACTGAGCGCGACGATGGTGAATAGGTATCTTGACGCAGACTTACCGAACGCGTCAATGGCGTTCATCGAAATTCACCGAAACCACAATATCAAGACTGAAATCGATTTCTGTCGGGCTATTATCGAAGATTATGACGTTAGGGATGTTACTTTTGAACAATCTGGGCCCGAACTGGAGGGGCTTTGGGAGATTCGTGAAGAGATGGCTACCGCGCTAAAACACTACGACCCAGAGCTAACAATGCTCACTTCAGGCGACGTTACGGTTCCAATCAGCAAGTACAGCAACCTGATTGACTATATATCGACGTGCGAAACGGAGTACAACCTCGAGATTCCGTGTTTCGGTCATGCCGGTGACGGAAACATTCACTATACCGTCATGGTCAGGGAAGGCGACGCTGAGCATCACGCACTCGGCAAACGCGTCGACGAGCAGATCGTTCACCGAGCGATCGAATTGGGGGGGACCTCGACAGGCGAACATGGTGTCGGCCTCGGGAAACAGCAGTACCTCCCGTCAGAGTATAATGACGAGACCGTTGAACTCATGAAACGCATCAAGACGGCGTTCGACCCGAACGAAACACTTAATCCTGGGAAGATCTTCTGATCTCTTTATTGGGCTGTGTTAAATCACTATAGTAGTCGCTAGAAATAGTTGCTCACCTCTGGAAGCGACAGCTCATCGAGAGCGGTATCGATCGCTGTTGTCAGTTCAGGAAGTGAGTCAAAGAACCGGTTGCTCAGTGCTGATTGGAGTTGTTTCCAGCACTCTTCGACCGGGTTTAGCTCAGGTGAATACGCTGGCAATATCACGAAGGCGAAGTCGTCACGGACCGCTAGTCCGTGACGGCCGACGCCTGAAAATACGGTGCTTCATCTAGTACAACGAGCAGATCATCTTTGAACTCTTGGCATACTGCAAGAATGAGATGTTTTGTGTGTTCGGCAGTCACGTACTCTTCGAATCGAGAGAAAAAGCGATCACCGTTCTCGGTGATCGCGCCCAAGAGACATGTCCAGTCGCGTTGTCCAGACAATTCGACAGGCGGCCGCGTGCCGCGCGGAAACCACGCAGCACGCGGCTCAACTTGCACAGATTTCTTGATTTGATCGATACAGACGACTGTGGCGTCCATATCCCGCCGCTTTTTTTGAGTTCGTCACGGAACGTTTCTTCCTCCTCAGCATCAGATTCGGCGGCTGTACGATGTGGTTTTTGATAGCTCAATCCGGCTTCTTTGAGTAACGCCCGCAGCTCGGGAGTGAGTACTCGACATCAGAGGTCTCGTCGAGATACTGCTGGACGAGCGCCGGCGTCCACGCCAGCGCGTCTACCCCAATTTCTTCGGGAGATTCGTGGACAGCCTCTTCGAATCCTTGTTACTCTTTTTCTGAGAACTTTCTCTTTTTCCCAGAACGATGAGCATCAGTAACGGCCTGCTCAAGCGACTCGTCAGTGTCGAGTCGCTTGAGCCAACTGTAGATTGTTCGTCGACCGGTGTTGTGCCACTCGGCAGTTCGATCTGCGTGACGCCGCTTTTGTACGCAATTGCCGCTAACAGCCGTTGTATTGGCTTCTTTCCCTTGATGTTGTCGAGTGCGTCGTAAAGTTCTGCGACAGAGATCTCGTCGAGATGCTCCATTACAAACAGCAACAATCTATGGGCGGAAAGTTCTAATGATTACTATAGCTATCTCATCTATGTATCCTTCCCAGACGAAAGGCTGATCCCCGTTAACCTTCCTGAGTGGAGCCATTGTACAATCATGGATTACTATCCCTGGAAGAAAGAGCCGGTATCAGGAGAGAAGTCCAAGCATATTGAAGCCATGCATGAGGGCTGCAGCAATCGGAATCAGCACGGCTGTCCGTAGGCAGAAGATGACAACGAGATCACGGAATCGGATGGGGATTTGTTTGAACATGTCGACCATCATCGGTGCTGACGCAGCGAAGAAAATGATTTGCGAAATGGACACTACTGCAACAAAAAACCGAGTAAGTGTGTCCGAATTAGCGACAACCGCGGCAGCCGAGATCTGTTCAACGCCGCTAATGAGGATTGCAGATGCAGCCAACGACGCATTTGGAACTCCAAGAACGGAGAGCACTGGTGCGATTGGTGTTGATATAAGTTGGAATATATTAGTTTGATCGATAAGAAGCAGAGTTCCTGTACTGATGGTAACGACCGTCCCGAGGATAACTGCAATTACTTTAAACCCGTCAATGAGGCCTTGAATTGCAGTCGTGATTACCTTCCCATCCTCAGCCTCGTCCATCGCCTGGCTAAAGGCGAAGTGGACGTATTCAAGAGGAGACCCAGTAAATACGGTTTCTGGATCGGGTTCGGCAATATACTCCGCTGGAACGCTATTCAATGGCGGAATTCGGACCAGAATAGAGCCTGTTACGACTGTCGCGATTATCCATGAGAGGAGGATAAGCGGGAATATATCTAGCAACTCAAGCGTTGATACAACGACGCCAACGAACCCGATACTAACTGGGGCGAAACAAGTGGCGATGATAAAGACGTCTCGTTTGTGATATCCGCCGCGGTGGAAAACATTGTACGTGACATAGTAGCCGACGGTGAATGCACCGATCCATGAGGCCAATGAGTCAAGGGCTGCCCGACCAGGCAAGTTGAAAAGTGGACGCATAAATGGACGTGCAAGCGTGCCGATGAATTCGAGGCCTCCGAGTTCGACGAGGAGATTCACAAAGACGGCACCGAGTGGGATGATAACTACGATACTTAGGAGGATTGTGTTCCAAACAAGACCCCCAACGTTTGGTTTGTGAATGACACTTGGGCCGAGATTGAGGAACAGGATACTACCGACAAATAATCCTGAAACGCGGAGTGCAAAGAACAGTGGTGAGGTTTCCCAGTATTGGAGGTTAATCCGAGCTGCCGTCTCATCGGTCATTGAGAGCTTGCCACGCCGGTAGAATTCAGCTACTATCGACATGCCGGCACCGAGTGCGAGAATTGCAATACCTACAGCTCCGACTAAGGTGGGGAATCTTGTGGAAATTGCGCTAGCTACGACATCGAACGGGACTGTGATTTGTCCGTTCCATGTGACTGGAACAAGGAAGAAGAACATGCCGAGACCGAACGCAAATAGGAATCGGAGTGCAGGAAGCAGTTCGAATCCAGTTAATTCGATATCTTGGATTGTCGTTGGATTCTCTAGGTTCGAGTCCTGTTGGTGGTCCGACGACCCCCATGATTGTCCATCAACCATATGAATCGATTTCGTACTATAGTATATAAATCCATCTCTAGTTCGGAAAGGATGTCAACATTAGCGTGAAGGAAGCAGCCGAGCAGGGGTGAGGTGGTAATTTGATCAATGATTGAGAAGAGTTGAGGAACCACCACCTGTTCCAGGCTTATTGTCTTTTCAGCCCCCGACAATGTAATGCTCTAATCATGACTCCTTGTCCCTAATGGTTATATAGTCCCTTTCCAAATGTGGAGATACCTCGCGAGAGCGAGCATCAGCCCCCTGAACCTGACTGATCAACATGACGCACACAGCCGACCTCAGCGACGGTAGCGATAGCACAGTAGCTGAGTCTGTACTCTGCACCCTTCGTGACAACGGCGTAGACTACATCTTTGCAAACTTCGGGACCGACCATACACCGCTCATCGAAGCAGCTGCACGCCTCCGGGACGACAGAGAAGAGGATTCGTTCCCTGAGTTCATCCCTTGTCCTCACGAGTACGTTGCACTCTCAGCTGCGCATGGCTACGCAGCAGTAACCGGAGATCCACAGGCCGTCCTTGTCCACGTGGATGTCGGAACTCAGAATCTCGGTGCAGCGATGCACAACGCTCATCGTGCGAACGTCCCGATATTTGTGATGGCAGGCCTTTCACCGGTTTCCGATGCTGCCGGCCTCGGCGGCCGCGACCATCCCATTCACTACTTCCAAGATGTATTCGACCAAACGAGTATCGTCTCGGAATATTGTCGATGGACGAACGAATACCAACCGCCCGCTGACCCCCGAGAAGTCGTCCGCCGCGGGCTTGAACGTGCGGCCTCAACGCCGCCCGGTCCGACCTACCTCTCGTTCGGCCGCGAGGCCTTTGAGTCGCCTGTGCCTAAACCAACGCAGGAGATAGGAACTGTCCGACAGACACGCCCCACAGGTGCGGATCGAGAGACAGTCGCAGACCTCACGGACCAAATTGAAGAGGCTGACCGTCCGCTCGTTATCACCAGCAACTCTCTTGGCACGGACAGCGTTGATACTCTCGTATCGTTCGCAGAGACAGCAGGCGCGGGTGTCGTTGAACACATACCATCTGCACTCTGCTTCCCACGCGACCACGACTTGCACGTCGGCTTTGATGCAACGGAAGCGCTCGCACACGCTGATCTCCTTCTCCTCCTCGAAACCGACGTCCCATGGGTCCCCTCAGAAACGGATGTTCCGTCAGATCTCAATGTCGTTCAGATCGATACGGACCCAACCAAGGCCGCATATCCGCATTGGCCGTTTACAGTCGATCATACCGTAATGGCCGATCCTAGTGAGACGATTCAAGCCGTCACCGGCCAGATTGATGAGGGTGCTGACAATACGGTCTGGCGCGAGATGCACCGCGAGCGCATTGAGACAGCTTCTGACCGTGTTAATTCCGACCGCGCTGACGACCGGCTGACGCCAACCGTCCTCTCAAACGAGATCAGCAAGTATGTGGATGAAGACACTATCGTAATGGAGGGCGTTGTCACAAATCGGCAAGCGACGCTCCACCAAATTCCACTCTCTGAGCCAGGGTCGTATTTCTGGCGCGGCGGTGCTGGTCTCGGCTGGGCTGTTCCTGCTGGCATCGGTGCAAAGCTCGCTTCCCCTGAGAGCCGTGTCATTTCCCTTATTGGGGACGGCGGATACCTCTTTAGTAATCCCGCATCGAGCATTATCACCGCAGAGAACGCAATCGCACCGACGCTCACCGTTATCTACAATAACGAGAGTTGGGAGGCAGTCCGCGAGGCAACACGCAGCCAACACGGCAACGGCGCGTCCGCCATGGACGGTGTCCCGGAAGGGTCCTACGGCCGTAGCGTCGATTTCTCACGCATTGCGACGATGAGCGACGGGTATACGCGTGCTATAGATGATATCGGGGTCGTCTCAGAGGCTCTTAACGAGGCTGTCGACGCTGTCGATAACGGCACCAACGCCGTTCTCGATGTCCGCCTTGACGAGTAACTGCTTCCCGAGTGGCACTACAGATTCTGATTGATACAGCAATGATTGCCTTTCTGTTTTTCTCTGCCAACGAGGCATTCCCTGCTCACGAACCTTCTATTATTAACCATGTTCCGGGCGGCGTGTTATGGTGTCACAACGCCCTTGGAACTTGATTAGGACGGTATCCCATGTGTCAGGGTACTGCGCACTCTGAACACACCGATAATCACCGTATTCGTAAATCACTGTTAGACCTCCAGCACGAAGCAAGTAACGAGTTTATCCTCATCAATACCTTTAGTAATACTAGAATGTGGACGATCTGTTTGTACTATGTCCCACACCTATTTTCGCATGCTCACTAGCCTCAGCTTTTACGATTTGTAGATATTGAGAGCAAGAGACAGCAGTGTTTACCATTCAAACCGGCCAGTTGGGTGAGATGGCTATCAAAGGCGAATAACTATTAGTGCATGGCGAATAGTTCATCATATACGATGGGAGACGACAACACTAATCCGGAAACACTCGTGAAAACGGCTCAAACTACATTTAGAATTATCGAGGCGCTGAAGACACTCGACGGCGCAACGGTGACGACAATCGCCAATCATCTTGATCTCCCTAAGAGTAGCACGTACAACTATCTCAAAACCCTCGAGCATGAGGGATATATCGTTAGCGATGGCCAGAAATACGAACTCGGCCTGCGATTCCTCGATCTGGGCGCGTATGCTCGGCAGAAAAAGGGCCTATACCGCGTAGCGAAACCAGAACTGAGGACCGTTGCTGAAGAAACGGGGGAACTGGTCAATCTTCTTGTAGAAGAGAATGGCCTTGGAACGTTTCTCGTTCGAGAGCGCGGTCCAGACGCAGTCAATATCGATTCCTACAGTGGCCAGTGCATTCACTTACATACGACGGCGCTCGGCAAGACTATCCTCGCCCACCTCTCACCGGAATGGCGAAATAAAATCATCAATCGACATGGTCTGCCACCGAAAACGGATCAGACAATCACCGACCGAGAAACATTGCTTGACGAACTTGAAGAGATTCGACAAAACGAAGTAGCATATGATCGGGAAGAGCGTATCAAAGGATTACACTGCGTTGCAGTACCGATCTTCCAGAATGATCGAATCTCCAGTGCAATCAGCGTATCTGGACCGATCAGTCGAATGGACGAAGAGCAAATTCAGAAGAATATCCTGCCACAGCTCCGTCACGTAGCGAACATCATTGAACTCAACCAGACATACTCGTGATCTCCTCTGTCGTTCCTCATGCACGTAGGAGTAATTCAAGGGCGATCTGTGGTTTTGTCCGGAATGGGGGGCCTTGAGGAACGCCACAGTCACGGCGGCGCTCCTCAAACTTATCATTTGTCGTCTAGTTTTGTGGGAGATAGATTTCACAACCAAGCGGCCAGGTGAGTTAATCGGCGTTGTAGTGATCACCTGGGACGGCGAGGACGCAATCGAGGCCAACTTGGCAGGAAGTGGCTTTGCCAAGCGAGCCAGCATACTGTGGTTTGACGCTGACGCTATTGTGGCCGTCTTTAAGGACATCAATATCCTCAACGATCGCATCGCCCAATATAGTGCTTAGCGTAACTTCTGAAGGTGTCCGCTGTGATGATCGTCGATCAAAGAGGCCGCGAAACTTAGCCGTGTCATCAGTTGCTCAAAGCGCTTGGTGAGGAGAGCGCGGCAGAATACCGCGCTCTCCATAATCAACGGCGATGCTTCCCATTTGAGGCTCTTCCAGACCTGCTCGATCGGATTGAGGTCCGGTGAGCCAACCGAGAGAAACACGAAGTCGATGCCGAGTTGATGGGCTCGCTTACGCGTGTACTTGCATACGTGCGAGGAAAAGTTATCCAAGACGAGCAGAATCCGGGCCAGCGGATTCTGCTTGCGGACCCCTTCGAGACACGCACAGATCTGTTCCTTCTCTTGATTTGCCAGAAACTGGAGAATGCTCTCACCAGAGAGAGCGTAGAACCCGACCGCTGGTTCATCTAACTTCACCAGCGGTCGGGTGATGTGTGAACCATCTACAGTGTACAGCCGCTACGAGTTATTCCATGG
The DNA here is from genome assembly GCF_000337695.1 of Natronococcus jeotgali DSM 18795. Lineage (GTDB taxonomy): Archaea > Halobacteriota > Halobacteria > Halobacteriales > Natrialbaceae > Natronococcus > Natronococcus jeotgali. The sequence continues at coordinate 27,315 of NZ_AOIA01000094.1, read as the reverse complement.
TTGCGGATGAGACGTATCGAGAAATCCAAGGACGGTACAAATTTCCGGATTAACGACCCATCCTTTTTCGTCATCTTCGACTTGTTTGTTGTGAAGATCGTTGCTCGAGTCCTCGTCGAACGCATCAAGGACGCGTTCGTCGAGAATCTCTTCGGCGTTTTCCGGGCGTGATGGGCGTTTTATCCGGGGTATTGCGTATGAAAGACCGAAGTCATCAAGGAAGATCGTGAGGTAGACGGGATGAAATGTGACGTCGAGTTCCTCGTTGATGAGGTGCTGTATCTCCTGTTTCTTCCACGGCTGGCCGTCACGAAGCAGTTCACGGAGGTATTCTCGTTGCTCCTCGTCGAGCTTCCGGGGTCTGCCGCCCCCGAAGTTCGGATGAGGAGTCCGAGACCGCCCTTGTTTCATCGGCGAGCCCAGCGCGTTCCTGTGGCGGAGGGCCTGCCGATGTCGTTGGCAGCGTCCTCCAATGTCGCTCCCTTGTAGATTCGTTTGAGGAAAATGAGCCGCTCAGTGAGTTTCTCGTCGGTCGACTCCGACAGGAGTCGATCGAGATCGTCCTCACTGAGGTGACGGACGATCTCTTTGTAGCGACCTCCAGACATACGCTCAGTGAAGAGTCTACCTTCATAACTTTCCCTAAGCACTAAAGGCGATGCGATCGTCTCTGCCATATGTTCGTTGAGGTGATCTTGGACAGCTTTGTGTTTCCAAGGACTCTCACCGATGAATCTGCGAATTTTGTGTTCGTTGATGTCGAGTCGTTTCCTGATACCATGGAGCGTTTTGTAACTACTTGGCCGAATCAATCCCTTAACGTAGGCAGGCGCGACACACCAGGTGTTTACTTCTTGTGGCCAAGAGAGCCCGTCGGAACGAGTTATGAACGCGGCTCTAGGTGACTAAGAAACCGCCGGATGTCAATCTTCAACCTGCGAATCTTGTAGAAAACAGCACTCATGACTCATCTTGGTTAGGCAAGGAGACAGCATCGTCGTTTAACCGCAGAAGTATAGAGAAGAGTGGCTGCATAACTCAATTCGCATCTGTAGAATAGATATTCGCTTCTAACGAATATCCTGAGTTATACCGGAAAGACCGTTCAGATTTGGGCTATAACCATTTCAGGCGATGAAGTACCCTTTTTTCTGATGAATCTATTAGAAGCGTGTACCCGCAATTCATAGGTAGTGCTCTCTTGAATCGACAAAACCCACTCAAGAGATTACTTCATCCCGTATTAGTATAGTGCACGACTGGTTGAAGTCATATGCGTTTATGGAGCGCTAGCTGATTTACAAGAGTACGGTAGTAAAAACATCCAGTTGTAACAACGAAATACTGTCTACGAGGACTTGCTTGGCTACCTAGTTGAGGAACTAGAGATGTTCATTGATGACATTGACAAGCCATGCCTTTACAGTCATTGACCCAGAGATAGTGATCAGCACCGATCTACGGAGGTTCTCATGGGAAAAACATTTCTAGTGAAAACCACACGATAAGAGAACTATGAACTGTAGTAACCGTTAGAATTTTCCGCCCATAGACTGTCAATTCTTGTAATGGAGGATCTCGACGAGATCTCCGTCGAAGAACTTCACGAGACACTCAACAGCATCGAGGGAAAGAAGCCAATACAACGGCTGTTAGTCGCAACTGTGTACAAAAGCGGCGTCACGCAGATCGAACTGCCGACACGTTACCAACGCCGGAACTCAATTCAGTCGAAGAATGCTGGAGACAGCTACAATCAGCACTGAGCAACCGATTCTTTGATTCGCTTGCTGAACTGACAACAGCGATCGATACCACTCTTGATCAACCCCCTATTCCAAAAGCGAGCAACTATTTCTAACGACTACTATAGCTGATCAGGCTAGTGTACAGGTTCGATCACTATCCAAAGGCAGTGCGTCTGGAGAACCCGTCATCTCAATCATCCACCGGACGATTCGAGAGGCAGAGGAGTACCTTCGTGGAGACTACGACTGGGTCGCCCAGACCTGGAAAGGCAGCGACGACCTGATCGACGAACTCCAGCGCATCGTCGAACGCAACGTCCACGTTCGCCGGATCCGCGAGCCTGATACCTACGAGCCGACCGAACGGATGCTCACGACGGCCGCGAACTCTCGCCAGGAGGTGTATCGTACGGCAGCCTCTCTGCTTCGAACGCGCCAGCGATTGTTCGATGGCGACGCCAATTCGATCCGCCAGTTACTCGAACAGACTGCAATCGCGCCGGACGATACGGATTCACTGTTCGAACTGTTTGTGCTCTTTCGGTTCATCGCGACGATCGAAGAACTCCGCGAGAGCACACCCCAGTTCCGGACAATAGCCTCTAAACGCCAGGAAGTGGCCCGATTCGAAGGAGACCAAGAGATCGTCCTCTACCACGACAACTCCGGGCGGGATCAGAGTCTGTCGTTTACTGCGGTTCCCGACGAAGATGCGGACAGCCAATCCCGAACCAAGAAGGTACAGCGTGTCGCCAAGGAGGTCGCTGGCAACTACTTCGATAAAGAGTACCAGCACCAAACTGGACGACCGGACGTAATCGTCCTCGNGGTACAGCGTGTCGCCAAGGAGGTCGCTGGCAACTACTTCGATAAAGAGTACCAGCACCAAACTGGACGACCGGACGTAATCGTCCTCGAGATTATCTCCGAGGACGGCGATCAGGAGTACTTGATCGTCGAGGTGAAGAATAGCACCAACGAGGACACGATTCGGCGCGGGATCAAGGAGACACTCGAGTATCTCGCCTTTTTGCGTCTCAACGAGGAGTACGTCTTTGGACGCGATACTGAGGAGTACTTCGGCACTGGGTGGAACGGACTGCTCGTGGTTCAAGATCTCAAAAGAGAGACGGCGTCGCTTGAGGAACAGGCCGAGAGCGAGATCGAGATACTACAGGCCGCCGAACTCGAGGACCAGCTAGCACAGGTCCTCAAACGAAAATTGTGATTCGATGGCTGCCTCGGGAATAACGAATGTCCTCTCGTCTTCATGGTTCAAGATATTCGCCTCAAACTGCCTGTGACACCGCCAGGAGGAGTATACTACGGGAATCCTTGGCTGAGGATGCTATAAACATCTTCGAGGGCAAATCAGGGGAATCTAGCAATAACAGTGGGAATATTTTTGGCTGTTCCCGCGGTAGTAGAGGATACGATGAGCAAAACGGCAGAGGCTGACGACCGAGGGCGAATCGTTATTCCTCACGAAATCAGGGAGAAACACGGTGATCGATATCGAGTCGTCGAACTCAAAGATCGGATTGAGCTTATCCCACTCAAAGAAGATCCTATCGAAGGGCTTCGCGATGCTGTCGGTGATGCCTTCGATGAGAAATCGATCGAAGAAATCAAACGAGAGTCGCGCGAGTCGGCTCAAGAAAACGCCATCAACGAAGTGAGTGAGTAGCAGCCGAATGATCTACGCTGACACAGACTTCTTTATCGCGCTCGTGAAAGACGACGATTGGCTCCAAGAGCGTGCAGCGACAATTGCGGTCGAAAACGAAGGAGAGATCTATACTTCGCGGGCGACGCTCCTTGAACTTCTTATGATCTCTGATCGATTCGAATTTGATCGAATGGAGGCACTCACCTACGCACTCGAAATTGCATCTATTGCTGAAGACGAAGATATTCTGTTCCAAGCCGCAGACTACATGGAACAAAATGGACTCACTGCGTTTGATGCATATCACGTCGCCTATGCAGATGAGGATCCGATCATTTCCTCAGACAAAGCATTCGACGATGTCACAGTCAATCGAATCGCAATAGAAGAAACAGAGTGTGATACGTAGGAAAATTGTGGAAGAACGGGCGAGCAGTGACGCTGCAGGCGCCAGCTAAGGAGGGCCGGACTGTTGTGGCTTCGCCAGTAGCTGTTCGACCGCAATCACGAGTACATAACTGTCGAAGTCAAGAAGACCAACGAGGATACAATCCGACGCGGGATCAAGGAGACACTCGAGTATCTCGCCTCTTGCGTCTCAACGAGGTGTACGTCTTTGGGCGCGACGACAAGGAGTACTTCGGGTCCGGCTGGAACGGACTGCTCGTGGTTCAGGATCTCAAACGAGAGACTGCGTCACTCGAGGAACAGACCGAAAGCGAGATCAAGATTCTGCAGGCCGCCGAACTTGAGAACCAGCTAGCACAGGTCCTCAAACGGAAACTCTGATCTATTGTTTAGAAAGAACAGACCACAAACTTGAGCAGCGTATCAGAAACGATTATCGAGCGGCGCGAGAGAGACTAGTACGTGACCGACGACGTCGCGTCCTCGACAGCGGTCGACGAAGACTGATCATTCGCTCCTACGATCAGAAAGGCACGTAATCCGTGAATGCGGCTACTCGTCGCAGAACATCCCTACATCAAATTCAGTTTCCCATCGCGGACGTTCTGACCCCGGCATCTCATCAGCATGATCTCGCAGTTCGGTCATCGTCGCCCAAGGGTGGCACTGGGTCATCGCTTCAAACCGTTTGAAGAAGCTCAGATGGACCCAGCTATATTCGGCGGGCGGCTCATCAATGTCGCTTTGACGCTCTTTGATGAGGTCGGTGAGTTCTCGCTCGCTGATGTCGATGCCTTCCTCTTGCGCGACTGTCAGCAGTGATGCGATTTCCTCTTTCTTCTTCTCGGCAACTCTCTGCTCACTATCAATATGATTGAAGTCGGCGTAGTACACCGCGAGAGCAGCTTGGATGACGTCTTCTCGTGTCTTCAGACTATCGCGGGTGAGGCCGGTATAGTCGCGCGGGAACACGAAGGTCTTATTCACAAAGAGTGCTCTGACAACCCCGAGTTCCGGGCTCTCACCACCGCTTTCCTTCTCATAGACACCAGCGATGTAATCTGCTGCCTCACCGAGGAGGTTGATCTTGATGCCGAATTCGGGGACAACCGTCGTATCCAAGTTGATCGTATCCCCGAGAACGATCGATTCGGCGTTCGTTGGCATGTTGAGGCAGTTAGTGAACTCTCGAAGGCGTCGTCCGTACGCGCCGCGGTAGCTTCCAAGAACCAGGTAGCTACTATTTGCTTGCTCGAACCGGGGGAGTTCTTCGTTCATGTAGCGGACGACTTCGTGGTAGTCCCCCTGTGGTGGGGCGCTAATTCCTTCGAAAATACGGTTGACAGCCCGGTAGATGGCGTATGAATTGCGTGGAACGCGGGGGCCACTCATACTACTGTCTACAGAAGTGTTCGTCTTAATCGTTCATGTTCAAGTTGGGAAAGCAGCTGCTTTCCCAACTTGCCTGTCCCGAACAGTTACGTGAATGGAGACGGAATAGACACGTATGAGTAATAGTGCGGGGGGTTCAGGAAATTCGGTCGGCGACGAGACGGACCCATTTGGCGGTGATAACGTCATGCCGATCGAGAAACAGCGACGGGCACACCAATTCCTCACGCAGGAAACCCGCTACCACATCATCCAAGCCGTGCTTGGGCATCCAACGTACCTGGCGACACTCGACGAGCTCGAATACCTCGTGCCCAAGAATCGCTCTACTATCCGGGAACATCTTGACCGGCTTGCAGATAAGCAGGTGATGGCGAAGTACAAATATCGTGGAGATGAGACCGAGCGCAACGAGCCACGGGAGTTCTGGGGGTTCACCAGTTACGGGATCACCCTCTTAGATGAGTACAGCTACCTCCGGTACGTCCCGGTTCTGCGTGCCCTACAGGAAAATCTCTATCTGACCGAGAAAATTGAACGGCATCAGAATGCGCCGCGACCAGAACTACCAGAAGACGTTAGTGAAGCCCTCAAAATCCCCGAGATAGACGACGAAACTGAGGCCATTATCGAGGACACGCTCGCTGCCCGAGAACGCGGTGGCGACCGGCTCTTCGATGCTCCCCCTATTGAGTCGGATGAAGACGTCGAGACCGAAGCCGGTGCAGACCGGCCTCTCGACGAACTCTTCTGATCTTCTGGCTGCTCGTCGTCTACGACCTGCAACGCGAGACAGCGTTACTCGAGGAGCAAGCCGAGAGCGAGATCAAAATTCTGTAGCCGAACTCGAGAACCAGCTAGCACAGGTCCTCAAGCGAAAATTGTGAGTGGGTGACATCCTCCCCGCCGTAAACGGCGGGGCTTCCCACGCCCACTAACGGGCGGTTCGTTGGGAGATTTCTGGTTTCCGGCCCGACGAACCGGTGGAGGTGCCACGCATCCGTTACTCCTCTCACGCTTGTGACNTTTCCGGCCCGACGAACCGGTGGAGGTGCCACGCATCCGTTACTCCTCTCACGCTTGTGACTCGGAGTTATCTGGTTGGTTACTGTCGGTCTTCATCCCACGGGCTTACTTGTTTGATGAGGCAAACACCGAGTCAACTGCCAGTTTGTGGGGTGCCGAGACGCGACAGGAGTCCGTCGCGTCGACGGGCAGATATACGCCTGTGGGGCACCTAAGCCTTCCGATTCAGGCGTTTGAGAAACGTGCGTCGCTGTATCCCCGCCCTAAAGGACGGGGTTTTAGCGCCTCAATTCGAGATAATTGCTCCAAGCGAAGGGATCGTGTGCAGTTTTGAACCACGATATCCGAGCTAGTGATCCGGACTTCTCTCGAGAATGTCAAAAATATCGATCGCTTTGTACTCTTGATTCCGCTGGTTGCCAGTCGTCTCAACGAGAACACCGTCGGAAACTAACTCCTTGATAGCATTATACGCGGTTTGTCGACTGACATCGAACTCGTCCTGGACATCGTTGGCAGTGAAGTATGGCATATTAAAGACACCCCGCGCAAGGCGATGACTCGTTTTCTGCTGGGGATACCGCTGTTCGTAGCCACGCCGAAGTTCCATCAGCTTCTGTGTTCGCTCGTACGAGTCTCGCGCCTGTACCTCGATTCCTTCGATGAAAAATGTGATCCAGTCGCGCCAGTTCCCGGTTTCGCTCACAGCGCGCATCTTCTCGACGTATTCCTGCTTGTTACGATTGAAGTAGGCACTCGGATAGAGATACGGCTCGCTCAGATATCCTTCAGCGCAGAGCTGTAATACGATGAGAATGCGGCCAAGCCGGCCATTCCCGTCCTCACAGGGATGAACCGTCTCGAACTGATAATGCGTAATCGCGAGATCAACGAGCAGGTGATACTGGCCGCCCATCTGGATATACGCCTCCAGAGAGTCCATAAGCTCGGAAACCGATTGGTTCGGCGGGGGAACGAACGGAGGTTGACTGGCGTACGGAGAAGGAAGGTGGACATCAGTTGTCCGCCATTCTCCGACAACCTCACCTTCGTTTCGAACGTTTTCGAGGAGCAACTCGTGGAGCGACTGAAGGAGTTCGAGCGTTATCGGCTCTCCCTGTTTGATCGCGTTAAATCCTTTTTGAAGGGCGCGTTCGGCATTCAGGACCTCCTGCAAGTCCCGACTCACATCGACGTTCTCATCTCCACTGGTCCGCGTGTGATGAGCGTATACTTCGTCCACGTCAACGTCGGCCCCTTCTATTTCGGCGGTCTCGACTGCTTCGAGTCGGACGAGGGACGTGTAGAGAACCGGTGAGAAATCGACGGTTGGACTGATACCGTCGATTCGGCCGAGCTGAAAGGAGGCATCGGCGATAAGCTCCGTGAGTTCGTCGTCGACATCAATCCGTGTCGAGAGGGGGAGTTTGTCCGGAATGTAATATGGGTGTGGATGAGACTCGCGATAGTGCCCGGGTGCCTCTTCCGGAAGGTCTCGAGTCTGCATTTGACTATACCACGAACTCCGTCCTGTTAATCATATCGCTCTTAAACCGATTTGATTACTAGTATTTGAGACGGCCCCCACTCAAAATACGAGATGGGAAGTTTGGACAACACGTCCCGGATCCCCTCCAAACGTGAATTGATCAGATAATTGATTAGACCGCGACGGCGGTTAACTGTATATCGCCGCAGAACGCCACTGGCTACGTCGGTTGGTCGCGGTCCTGACGCGCTCTTATGAGTTCGAGTCCGAATTTAGTGACCATCGAACAGAGCAGCAACACCCACCACAATCTACTTTGCTCTATGGATACTCTCGCTATCTATGGATAACAATAGTAGCCACAATTCTGTCTCCCTCCCAGTCCCAGTTCCAAACGAGGACATTTTCAGATACAGTGCCTGTGGTCCAATTCTCTCCCTCTTGACGGATACCCCGCATTCATCGTTTGGAATTCGCGATCTCGGACGTGCAATTGACCGTCCACACCGAAGCATTTCACTCGCCGTTGAGGACCTCGAGTCTGTTGGACTGATAACTACCACAACCGAAGGTGGAAAGAAACTCGTTCAGATCAATCGCAATCGACTCACTAGGCCCGATGACCCAATCCTTCGAGTCCCACAAGAAGAGTTTCGAGACCCCGTCCGCAGCCTCCAAGAGAAAATTCTCGAAGTACTCGAGGACGTAACGGGAATCCTGCTCTTTGGAAGCGTCGCTCGAGGGAATGCAGACCGACAGAGTGACATCGACTCTTTCGTCTTAGTTGGTACGAACCGGGCAACCAATCAGAAGCGAGCTCACGAACTTGCCCAAGAGCTGGGCAGTCAACGATTCGATGGTGACCGATACGCCTTCGAAATACTGGTTGAATCCACTAAGTCGGTCGAACGCCAAGCAGACCGTCTCCAAGATATATTCGCGGACGGACTGACGCTATACGATACAGGATCGTTAAGCGACCTCAAAACAGAGATGCTGACCAATGGACGATAGCGAGTCGACGCTACGCTCGAAGCGGCTGAAAGAGCGCTCGAGGATACTCGTGGCCAGTCACTCGAGACAGGACTCGACGTAACTGACGAGGCGCTCGTCCAATCCGGAAAGCCTGTCGACTCCTCGAGGCTGCGACAACGCTCCGTGAACGAAACGGTCACCACACCGTCGTAATCGAGACTTCGTTTGTCGCCATCGAACGGAGCATTCAGTTCTACCTCATCCACCGCAATGCTGCAGGCGGTGCAGACCTTCGCCATGATCATGCCGCAGTCTATGAGCGAGCTGTGGAGATCAACCTCTTCAGTAAGTCGTTTGGCGACCGGCTACTCGAGCTCTGGAAAACAAATCGTGCCGCAGTGTACTATCGGGAGGCTGCTGCAACCGCGGAACAAGCTGATGCGATGCTCGAGCTCGCAACCTCTATCCACGAACACGTCCTCCGATTCTCGTCAGTTAGTTACGAGTGTATCTGTAACCAATAGATTACGGTCTCCTCAGGCTGTGACAGGCGTGAAACTTCGTGAATAGCTACAACATTGACCTATTTGGCTGGGTTTAGCCCAGTGAATATGCTGGCAATATCACGAAGGCGAGGTCATCACGGGCCGTTAGGTCCGTACGGCCGACGCCTGAAAATACGGTGCACCATCCAGCACGATGATCAGATTATTTTCGATCTATTGGTATATCTCGAGAATGGAATATTTTGCGTGTTCGGCAGTACGTACTCTTCGAATCGAGAGAAAAAGCGATCCCCGTTCTCGGTGATCCCGCCCAACAGACAGATCCAGTCGCGTTGGCCAGATAATTCGATAGATGGCCGCGTGCCGCGCGGAAGCCACGCGGCACGCGGCTCGACTTGCACGGGTTGCTTGGTTCGATCGATACAGACTACTGTGGCGTCCATCTTCCGCCGCTTTTTTGAGCTCCTTACGGAACGTTTCTTGCTCCTCAGCATCCGATTCGGCGGCTGTAGGACGTGGTTTTTGATAGCTCAATCCCGCCTCTTTGAGCAACCGCCGGCAGCTCGGGATTGAGTACTCGACATCGTAGGTCTCGTCGACATACTGTTGGACGAGCGCCGGCGTCTACGCCGGCGCGTCTACCCCAACTTCTTCGGGAGATCCGTGGACTGTTTCTTCGAACTCTTGTTGGTCTTTTTCTGAGAGTTTTCGCTTTCTCCCAGATCGGTGAGCATCAGTAACGGCCTGTTCAAGCGATTCGTCAGTGTCGAGTCGCTTGAGCCAACTGTAGATTGTTCGTCGGCCGGTGTTGTGCCACTCGGCAAGTTCGGTCTGCGTGACGCCGTTCTTGTACGCAATTGCCGCTAACAGCCGTTGTGTCGGCTTCTTTCCCTCGACGTTGTCGAGTGCATCGTGAAGTTCTTCGACGGAGATTTCGTCGAGATGATCCATTACAAACAGCAGCAATCTATGGGCAGAAAATTCTAACGGTCACTATAGATCAGTTGCAGTCCTAAGCGAACGTCATGACACCGATATTTTACATATGATTGATCACGATGAGAAAGGGCCTCATCTCAATCTTTCCGCGCGTGTAGATAGCGACGCTGAGCATCCGCTTGGCGTCACGATCACGCCGGGAGCAATGCGTGAACCGACGCAGTTCAAGCATCTCTAGAGCGATGTCGAGGTCGTTGCAGACCGCGACTCACCAATCCACATCTTTGACCCTGGATGCCTCGATTATGACCGATTCTGCGAACTCAAAGAGCGTGAAACGGACTTCATCTCTTTCCTCCAAGCAGACGCTCGTGTCGATACCCAGCAGGCTGAACACCCTACCGTGGAACAGAACGCGGAGTTGCGTGTTGAAGCGCCCGGCGCGTCAGGGTGAGTAGGCTCCATCGACAGGGCTGCACGCGCTGTAACCCACGCCCTCGGTGATAATTGGTCGGGGACCGTCGAAGGGAGGACGCGAAAACGTACTTCGCTCCTGAGGAAACCCGCAACCGTGAACGCCGCTTCGCGGATTCCCGCGGTAACGAGACGCGTTGCGTCTCGTTTGCACACCAGAACGCGAAGTGGAGTGTTCTCGGGACGACTTTAGGCGTGGGGGGATATCAATGGCAGATACTTATCTACCCCTTCGGGTTGTGCCTCGATAACGGAGTAACCGATGCCGATCAACACTTCGCTCGCCGAATCGGACTACGCATTCTCTTCACTGCTCTCCTCGTCAGCGCCACGACCGTATCCCTCGACCTCTTGAATTTCGACGTCATCGTCTTCGGCACCAGGCTCGTTCTCGTTCGCTTCGTTATCAGCGACGTCGTCGTCCCCCTCTCCGTCAGGCGTATCATTCCCGTTCATCCCATCGTCTTCGTCCATCTCACTATCCTCATTAGCTGTCTCACCGTCGTTAGTCTCTTCGGGGCTCTCCTCCTGGAGGACTCCACAGCCCGCCAATCCCACTACTGCACCCGTGCTTACAATCGAGATGATCCGGCGACGTGTGAGCGTTCGGTCTATCATGGCGCAGTGCAGGTACGATGGAATGAGGTAATAAGGACGGCAGGTAGTTCGGATAATCAATAGCGATTGGACGTGATCTGACCGAGTTAGATTTCTGATCGGTACGGCTAAATCGGTTAACCGATCCGTACTCACGGTCCTCGAGACTGAACCAAGTTTGTACGGATGTACGAAACGTCCTCGAGTACGATCACTGATTATCGAAGGACGCGGCGTACTCGACGGCTACGGACCAATCGCGACGATTCATCGCTACTGCCAGCGATCGGTCAGAGGTCATTATTGAAAGTGCTACTACAGAGTTCATCGGTCTGGCACTCGGATCGGTTTCGGACCCCCTTAACCCGGTCAGGACTCAGTCGGCCTCGAGGACCTCGAGGTCGAACTCAAGCGTTTCGCCCGCCAGCTGGTGATTGAAGTCGATCCGAGTGATCTCCGGATCGATATGCGTGACTTCGCCGACGGTTCCGTCCTCGGATCCGATCTGGATCCCTGTCTCGAGGGATCGGTCTTCCGACTCGAGTATCTGCTCGAATTCGACGGTCGGGTATTCGACGACCGAGTCGTCGGATCGCTCACCGTATGCGTTCTCCGGTGGAACCGTGATCGTCTTCTCGTCGCCCGCTTCCATCCCGATGAGCGCGTCGTTGACCCCTTCGATGAGTTCGTCGTCGCCAACCTCGACGGTGAGCGGTTCGTACTCGCGGTCGGGCAGCCGCTCGGCCAGCCCCGTCTCCTCGGCAATGTCTTTGCGTGTCGTATCGAACACGAGGCCGTCGGCGAACCGAGCCGTGTATTCGATCGTGACCGAGTCGCCGGTTTCGATTGGCATCGATACTCGGTAGTGTAGTGAGGGATAAAGGGCCTGTCCATCACTCTCGCACCTGCGTTTCGTTCACGTGGGTCTACGGGCGGTCCGCTGACGCTGCTACGGGACAACGAGTTCCGAGCGTATCTCGGTATCGTCTGGATTCGTACCGTCGGCTGTACGGCCGTGCTCGGTACCGCTACGCTCGAGACGCCACGTACTGGCCAGATTGGCGGGTACCCCGAGCGAACGGTGCGGTACGCCGCGTTTCAGATCGATCCGCTGATGAATTCGACCGGCTACGCGAATACGGGCTCCCCGCCGTGGAGCGATGAGCGGTATTCGTCGCGCCGACCGCACGTCGGACGGAAGGCCCCTTTGGCAGGGCTATACGCACCGCAACGCACTCCATCGGGAATCCCATGACCTGAGACGTGGGAGGGTGTCAACCTCTCGAGAATATCGACGACTGATCGGTCCCGTTCGCCGGTGGTCGAATGCGGTCGCTCGCGCGTCCGTACAACTTCGTGAACGGACTGGACGTGACTCCGTGAACCAGGACCGAAGTTGCGACGACCAAACTGACGGCTCCCCAGACGAGTTCGCTGCCCAGTATCCGGTGGGCGACCGTCGCGTAGAACAGTGCCGCGATCCCGATCGGGCCGAACCAGCCAGCGAACAGCGGGTCGCGATCGCCGTCCGTTTCGGAAACTGCCCGTCGGAAGACCAGTACCATCGGCAGTCTTCGAAGAAGGAGAACGCTCGCGGCGAGGATCACGCCGGCTACCCCGAGCGACGCCCACTGCTCGACCGGCAACGCGGTACCGAAGAGCACGAAGATCGGAAACGTGAACAGTCGAAGCATCGTCTCCTGGACCTTCTGCTCGTCCGCCTCGTCCGTGGCGTCCGCGAACTGGTTGAACAACAGCCCGGCTGCGAACGCCGCGAGAATTCCGTCGCTGCCCAGCAACTTGACGGCACCCAGCACGGCGAACGTGAGAGCGACGGTCACGCTCAGCAGGGACGTCTCCTCGAGGAACTCGTGTCGTCGGGACTCGCGCTCGATCCAACCGGCGGCCGCACCGATTGCGGCACCGATGACTATGGCCGCCCCGACCTCCCAGAGGAGCGTCGAGAGCAGCCAGTCGGAGATCGCCCGCTGGGGCGGATGCTGGAGAACCAGAATCGGCAAGAAGACGACCGGATACGCCAGTCCGTCGTTCGCCCCCGACTCGGCGGTAAGGAGGTTCCGGATCGGTTCCGGAATGTACTCCGCCGCGGTATTGCCGGTTACGATCGTTCCGGCGAGGACGGGGTCTGTCGGCGTGACGATCGCGCCGATAAGCAACGCGGCCCAGAGGGGAACCCCCAAGAGGAGATAAACGAGTCCGCCGCTGACGAGCCACATACCGACCATTCCGGGAACGAGGATCGCCGCCATCGAGCGCGCGTGTTTTCGGAAGTAGCCCCGGGGAAGCCGAAGCGCAGCCCCCACTACGGCCAGCCCGACCGTCAGCCGGGCACCTTGCTCCATGATCACGAACGGATCCCCCCAGCTCGACAACCGGACCAGCCCAAGCCCGAGAGGCCCGATACCGATCCCCAGAAGTACCGCTAGCATCGGCTCTGAGATGAAGTACACACGACTGTGTATCAATCCTGCGACGAGGCTCAACACCAGCGTCAGGCCGCCGATCGTGGCGAGTACGATATTAAGCTCTTGCATAGTCTCGAGCCCGAACGTCGACCGGAATTGAAATACCCGAAAAGCGGGCAGTCTACGATCGGCCGTTCTTCGAGAACCGGAATAGTGGTTCGGCCTGCAAGCCCCATCGTGTTCAGATAAGCTGATTCCACGCGAAGGCGAATGACCTGAGCCACTGATCAGCAGTTTCTGCATGAGCGTTACTAAAGCAGTTTGAGAAGGAAGAGGTTCGACGCTTTACCTCTCGAAAGACACGTTCGACACTGTTCCGATTTCCATGTCGTTCGTATCTGAAATCGAGGCCATGTCGTTGACAGGCGTAGTTTAGCGATTTATCGCCATCGACGAGAAACACGGCGTCATCGACGTCGTGTTTCTCGCGTAATTCCGCGAAGAACGTACTGGCGATGACCTTGTCTCTAGTCGGTTCAAGCTGTGTATGGAGTAATTCGTTTGACTCTGGATCGACAGCGGCGTACAGCCAATACTGTTCGTCGTCGAGCCGGATCACCGTCTCGTCAACTGCAACGTGATCCGGGCTTCGACAGGAATCGGGCTGTAGATCTGCCTTGTGAACCCAGTTATGAACCGTTGATCGAGCTCGTTCAACACCGAATATCTCGAGAATTCCGACAGTATTCGAAAGAGATAGTCCAGCAAGATGGAGCTGAATACTGAGCTTCATCAACAGCCGTGGTGTTGCTTCTCTCTCCACAAAATCCAAGTCGAACTGGCCGATACTAGGACTGAGGCGTGCGTTTTCGGGCATGAATCACTTTGAAAACGCCACGCCTCACTCCTTCAGCCTTATCTGAACAGTACCGCAAGCCCCGCGGCCGCGCAACGACCGACAGCGCGCTCCAAAGAGCGTCGACGGCGACGAGACTCGTTCGCGTCGTCCGTCGGTTCCCCTCGGAACGACCGACAGACGGCGTTTCCCGTCGTCGACCGGAGCGAAGTCCGGGATTCCGACCGAGGCGAACCGGTGGTTCCGGTACCGGTTGCTTACGAAGGGACCACCTTGATGCTAGTCGGAGATGTGCTACTCGAGGCATGCCTCACGTTACCGTCGAAGACGACACCGAGGTGTTCGTGCGCGATCTGGGTGCGGGTGACCCCATCGTCTTCCTGCACGGCTGGCCGCTCAACCACCGGATGTTCGAGTACCAGTACCACCGGCTCCTCGACGAGGGGTTTCGCTGTGTCGGTATCGACCTTCGCGGCTACGGAAAGTCCGACAAACCGTACGGCGACTACGGCTACGATCGGTTCGCCGACGACGTCCGTGCGGTTCTCGACGACCTGGACCTCGAGGGGGTAACGCTGGCGGGGTTCTCGATGGGCGGGGGTATCGCGACTCGCTACATGAGCCGCCACGACGAAGCCCGCGTCGACGGGCTCGCGTTGCTGGCCGCCGCGAGTCCGGTTATCACCGAAAAGCCCGACTTCCCCGAGGGCCTCGACGAGGCGGCGGTGAACCCGCTCATCGAGGGCGCCCGAACCGATCGGGCGAAGATGAACGCCGACTTCGGCGAGACGTTGTTTCACACCGATCAGAGCGACGAGATGATGGACTGGATCTGGAGCCTCGGGATGGAAGCCTCGGGGCAGGCGACGGTCGCCTCCGCCAGAACCTGGCGTGACGCGGACCTTCGGTCCGACATGGACGACATCACCGTCCCGACGAAGGTGTACCACGGCAGCCACGACGAGGTCACGCCGATCGAAATCACCGGAGAGGTGCTCGCGGACGGTATCGAAACCGCCGAGCTGATCCGCTTCGAGAACAGCGGTCACGGGCTCGTGGCCGACGAGACCGAACGGCTCAACGAGGAGCTGGTATCGTTTGCCGATTGACTCGACACTCGGGAGCCGCCTCGCGGCGCGTCACCCGCTCGAGAGCCCGCCGAGACGGCGCCGACAGAATACGAGGCAGAAGGCGGCTAAGCCGTGGGTAACTTACTCGGCGTAACTCGCGGCGCGCGTTCGGAGGTAACGAAAGATATCGAGCGCTACCGCGACGGGGAGCAAAGCCAGTACCAGCAAACCGACGAGCACGATGACGAACACCTCGTCCGGTGCGGTGTACGGTCTGTCGGCTGCGGTCAGCGAATCCCACGTCGAACCGAGGAGCATCCGCGTCTCGACGAGTAGGGGGCCAGAGTCGGTCACTACTGATCCCTCTACGGCGATCGATTTTACGCTTTCGAGAGCGACTCGGTCCGCGCGCCGTCCGGACGGAGTCGCAAACGGGAACGGGACCGGAAACTCGAGTCGGGTACCCTTTCGACGGGATCGGCCAGCGGGCCCCAGATGTATACCGTATCGGATCGTACGCGTCGTATGAATCAGCCCATCCTCGTACCGACGGACGGAAGCGAGCCTGCGACGGCGGCGCTGGACCATGCGCTGGACGTCGCGGCGGGGACCGATTCGACCGTTCACGTACTCCACGTCGCGGACGCGGACGACTCGGATTCGGCTCGTCGCGACGAGCGGTCCGACGGCGCGGCGGG
This sequence comes from Natronococcus jeotgali DSM 18795, assembly GCF_000337695.1. Classification (GTDB taxonomy): domain Archaea; phylum Halobacteriota; class Halobacteria; order Halobacteriales; family Natrialbaceae; genus Natronococcus; species Natronococcus jeotgali. The sequence continues at coordinate 11,042 of NZ_AOIA01000094.1, read as the reverse complement.
TGGCCCGGGAGCGGAACTCCTCGAGCGCGCTCGCGCGATGGCGGCGGAACGCGGAGTAACCGTCGCCGATCACGTTCGACGGGGGAACCCGAAGCCGGTGATCCTCGAGTACGTCGCCGACAACGACATCGGAACCGTGATCATGGGCGCCCACGGCCGTCACGGGATCGGGGAGTACCTGTTCGGGACCACCACGGAAGCCGTGGTCGCCTCGAGCGAGGTCCCGGTGCTGACGGTTCGGGCGGATAACGGGAAGCGTTCGTACCCCTACGAGCGGATCGTGGTCCCGACCGACGACAGCGATTACGCGCGAGCCGCGGCCGAACTGGCAGCGACGATCGCGGCGCGAAACGATGCGACGCTTCACCTGTTGTACGTCGCCGACGAGTTCCCGGAAACGATCGATCCGCGCTCGGCCGAACTCCCCGCCGAAGTCGAAGAAACCGCGCTCGAGTTACTCGCCGACGTCGCGTCGGAACTGGATCACGACGACGTGGTCCCCGTGGTCGAATCCGGTTCCGTCCCGCACGTGATCTGCTCCCACGCGGAGGCGAACGATGCGGACCTGATCGTGATGGGAACGCACGGCTGGTCGGGATTCGACCGCCTCTTGCTCGGGAGTTTCACCGAACGGGTCATCCGAACCGCACCGGTGCCAGTGTTGACGACGACGGTCGAGGAAGAGTAGTTCCGAGCGCCGAGAGCCGCGATTCGGTTTCCCGTCCCGTCGAACCGGATCGCCTCGGGGGACCGCCTGTAAGGGGAGCCTGGCCACTCCGTTAGCCCGCTACCGAGCGCTCCACCGGAGACCGCGGGTGGATCGCGGCGGGAAGGTCGACTCGCCTGTTCAGGAACCGACGTCCGAGAAGTTCGGTGCCACGGTCACGACGCGAGAGCCGGTTCCGCGCAGTTCGCGAGCGAGAGGGCTGCTTCTCCGCGCTCGCTGCGGAGGCGCCGAGGCGGCTCTGAGAAACGCGCCCGGCGGAATTCGGGCGGCACTCTACAATCAACAATATGGCATATAAACTCAATTCAACAGATACTTATTCGATTACCGCCGGACGTGGTGTACATGCACGCAGCCGGTGTGAGCCAACGCGAACGCGGCGCGAGAGCGCACGAGAGCGGTGTAAAACTACAGTCGCCCGTACACAGCCGCGTTCCCGACGACCCATGAGTGCGATCGAGGCGTTCAGACGCGAATCCGACCCGTACGTGTTCGCGCTCGCGCTGGGGCCCCTGCTCGGGATCATCGTCGGCATCGTCGCGTGGCCCGACGCCGCCGCATCGAAACTGGCGCTCGCGAACGAAGCCATCGTCACCAATCTGGGGTGGCTCTACCTGTGGATCGTGTTTCTCTCGTTCGTCTTCGTGCTGTACGTCCTACTCGGCCCGTGGGGACGTATTAAACTCGGCGATCCCGACGACGAGCCCGAGTTTTCGTTCTGGCAGTACCTCGTGATGACGTTTACCGCCGGCCTCTCGTCAGGGGGGCTCGAGTTCTGGGGGCCGGTCGAGCCGCTCGTCCACTACGACACCCGACCGCCGTTTTTCAGCTCCGACACGGGCACGTGGGCGCAGATGGCCGACGCGCTCCAGTACGCCATCTTTCACTACGGCGTGTCCGCGTGGGCTACCTACCTCGTGTTCGCGGTCGCCATCTCGTACTTCGTCTATCGGAAGGACGCGCCGTTCCGACCCGCCGTCATCCTCGCGCCGTTCGTCGGGACGGACAACGTCGACGGCTGGCTCGCCAAGCTGGTCGACGCGATGGTCGTCGTCATCACCGTCAGCGGCATCACCGTCTCGTTCGGCCTCGGCATTAGCCAGTTCATCTCCGGTCTCGGATTCAAGTGGGGCGTTCAGCTCGGCGACACCGGCCGCATCGGACTCATCCTCCTGGTCGGCGTCCTGTTCCTGCTGTCCGTTATTGTCGGCATCCAAGGCGGAATCCGTCGGTTCGCCGACCTCAATATCGTGTTGTTGCTCGGACTGATGGCCATCACGTTCGCGTTCTCGCAGCTGCCGTCGCTGGTCAATCTCGGTTCCCACGCCCTTACCGGGTACGCGACCGACTTCATCGGCATGAGTCTCTTCTACGAGCCCGGAAGCGAGTCCACGAACTGGCTCAGCTCCTGGACGCTGTTTTTCTGGCCGTGGTGGCTCACGTTCGCGCCGATGGTCGGCATCTTTATGGCGCGTATCTCCCGCGGACGGACGCTCCGCCAGCTCGTCTTCGCGGGATTGGTCGGCTCGTTCGGTCTCACCGTCCCCTGGTACGTCGCCACCGGCGGCTCCGCGCTTCTCCTCCAGACCTCGGGCGCCGCCGACCTGCTCGAGGTCTACTCGAGTTCGGGGCTGGAGGCCGTCGGCTTCGCGCTGTTCGAGAACCTTCTCCCGTACCCCGGCGTGTTCTCGGCCGTCCTGTTGGTCCTCGTCGTTAGCTTCCTCATCACGACGCTTGACTCCTCCACCCTCAGTATCGCCATGATCGTCGACGGAGGGAGCGAGTCGCCGTCCGTACTCAACCGCGTCGTCTGGGGGTTGATGATGGTGTTGCTGACGATCTCGCTCAACCTCGCCGGCGGCATGTCCGTGCTCCAGTCGTTCACGATTCTGGTCGGCCTGCCGACCGCCGTCCTCTGCGGGCTCACCATGGTCGGGATGCTCCTCGAGTTCGAACGGGAATACCCCGTCCTTGGCGAGGACGACACCGACGACGCCGACGTGCAGGAGCCGTCCGCGCCGACGCAGCCGGCGATCGAGCGATACCCGCAGGAGAGTTCCGACGACTGAACGGGCGACAGGTCGACATTCACACCGACGCTTCGGTCCTGAGAGAACGTTAGACGCGGCGTCGGCCGCCGCGCTCGTCCGTCGTTGCGGCCTCGCGAACGCGAGCCACGCGCTCGTCGGTCGGCGGGTGGCTGTCGAGCGCCCGCTCGAGCGGCGTTCGGTTCCGTCGGCGCTCTCGACTGGGGAAGATCCACCGGAAGACTCCCCGGTGTGACTCGTTGGCGCGCTGGATCTTCTCGAGCGCCCGAGCGAACGCGAAGGGGTCGTCGAGAACCGCCACCGCTCGCCGGTCGGCTGCGTACTCTCGACGGCGGGAGTCGGCCTGGAGCGCCAGGATCGGCGCGACGGACAGCCCCAGTGCGATCCGCACCAGCCCGCGCCGCAACCCGCTTCCGACGCTGTCGGGACCGCGCACCGGACGACCCACCATCAGCGACAGTCCCCAGCAACCGATCGTGACGACGGCCACGAGCGGGAGCAGCGACGCGAGCACGAGCGTCGTCACCGTCTGGAGAACGCTCAGGGCCAGCGTTCGGATCAACCCGTCGGAGCGCTCGAGGTGGGCGAATTCGTGAGCGAGCACCCCCTCGAGCTCCGCGGCGGTCAGCAGTCGGACGAGCGAGCGGTCGACGACGAGCGTCCGACGACCGAGCGCGAACGCGTTGGGTTGACCGAGTCGGGCGACGTACACGTCGGGCCGATCGACGTTCATCCGTCGAGTCAATCGATCAACGCTCGCCTGGAGACTCGGTGCGCGGACCGCCGAGAGCGGGATCGTCTCGAGTCGCGAGAGGAGCCGCCTGGTACCGATCCGGTAGTTCAGGTAGCCGAACAGGAGCGCGATTCCGATCGCGAGAAGCGTCACGGCCAGGAGATCGGTTCCGGAGAGAAACGCTTCGATGACGCGAGCACCGACGACGATGCCGAAGCCGGCGAGTGCGAGCAACCACGACCCGAGCAGGACGGCGAGGACGCGTGGCCGTCGAGCGGACACCGACATGGTTCGAGTAGGACCGTCGCGGCCAAAACGATTACTGGCCCGTTCTCGAGCCGCAGGCGCCGAGTAACGCGTTCGCACCGCTGGCTTCGGTCGGGAAGCGGCGCTCGGGCACCGGACGGAGTACTCGGATCGCCGGATCAAGCGACGCCGTGACTTCCGCGCGTTGGCTAACGTTTAATAGATTCGTGTGCAATTAGGTGCCATGGGACACGAACCGATCGCGCGACGGTACCCGAACACGCTCGAGGAGGACCGACGCCACCTCGAGGGCGATCTCGAAAACGACGACCTCGCCCTCGAGGCAACGATCCGCTGAGGAAAACGAGAATGGCAGAGAAACAGATCGGTCTGGTTCGCCGACCCGACGCCGGCGAACGCCGTCAGGAGTGGGGCACCGTCAGCGAGAACGAACTCCGCATCGACCGCGAGAGCGCCGAAGCGATCGTCGACGCGCTCAGCGTCGACCACGCAGGGTCGTTCAACCTCTTCTATCTGCTGCGAAAGCACTACTGGACGGCCGAGGGAGCCGAGTCTCGCGAGGCCGCGGACTTCCTCGAGAACGCGTACAAGCGGGTACGTACCATCAACGACGCCCTCGCCGTTCGCATCGTCGAACTGGGCGGTATCCCGCCGAACACGCCGCCGACGATTCAGGCCCGCGCCGAAGTTCACCTCGAGGCGGAAGACCTCTACGACCTGCGAACCTCGCTGGAGGGGGATCTCGAGGGATACGCGACGCTGGTGGCAAGTATGCGCGAGCACGTCGAGATCGCCGAAAACCGAGGCGACGCGGGAACGGTACAGCTCCTGCGAGATCACCTGAAAGCGCTCGAAGACGACGCCCACGAGGTTGAACGGCTCCTCGAAGACGACGCGCTCGTTCGGCGAGACGCGCTCAACTAACCATGGCGAGTACACCGCACCTACGCAAACCCGACGCGGACCACCGCCGCCAGGAGTGGGACACGGTCGAGGAGAACGAACTCCGTCTCGAGCGTGAGACCGCGGAACGGCTCGTGGAAGCACTGAACGCGGAGCTCTCGGGGCTCTATATCCTCTTCAATCAGGTGCGAAAGCACTACTGGCTCGTCGAAGGAGCCGAATCGAACGACGTCGGCGGGTTCCTCGAGGACGCCGCCGATCGGATCGCCGAGGCGACCGACGCTCTGGCGAATCGCGTCCACGCACTCGGTGGCGTACCGGTCTGTGGCCCGATGGGCATTCGCCAGCACGCTCCGATACACATCGAGGATCCACACCACTACGACGTCCGGTCGTCGCTGGAGCGCGATCTCGACGGGTACGCGGCGCTCGCGGTTCGGATGCGCGAGCACATCGAATTGGCGGACGGGCTGGGTGACGAAGCTACCGGCGAACTCCTGCGCGAACACCTCAAGACGCTCGAGGAAGACGCGCACGCGGTCGAGAAGTATCTCGCCGACGATACGCTGGTCCGGCACGGAGCTCTCGACCGGGACCTGGATGAACGATAGCTGGAAACTCGTAGACCGTTTGGGAAGCGATTTATATGGCTCTGTGGCAGTCCGTGCTATGTCGAACGACCTCGCTCAACGGACGAGTGCGCTCCGAACGCAGACACGCCGGCCGAGCCGCGAGACGACGCCCGTCGTCGCCGTCGTTGCGGCGGTTGCGGACGCGGCCGGAACCGATCCGCTCGAGCTGCCGCCGCTCGGTAACGCTATCGATCCCGAGGCGTTGAACGACCTGGTCGACCCCGAGCGGAGCGCGGGACTCGAGTCGATCGCGTTCGAGTACGCGGGATACGACGTCGTCATCACCGGCACCGGCGACGTTCGGGTGAACCGGTCCGAGTGAGTACGCGAGGGCCGCGTCGGGATTCCCCGCGGGGCGTCCGCCGTGACCGTGCAACGCGACCCGTTTTCCTCCTTCGCGCCGAACTCCCGGACATGGGGGGCGACGATACCGACGAAACGTGGGAGTCGTACGGGACGGACGTCACCGAGCGGGATCACCCCGTTCACTCGATCCTGGATCGGCTACTCCTTCGATGGAATCGGATCGTCGTCGCCGTCGCGCTCACCGCGGGCGCGTTTCTGCTCCTGGTGGGCGTCCACACCCTCGGCCTCGTCTCGAGTGTCAACGACGCCACGATGACGCGGATCAGCCAGGGGTTGATCGCGGGGACGTTCTCGCTCGTCACCCTCGTCGTCACCGTCAACCAGTTGATCCTCTCGCGGGAGTTCCGCGCGGCCGACGAGTTCCGGGACAGGGTAGGCGGCGTCGTGGACTTTCGCCGCGATATCGAGGACGCGACCGGCGCCGCCACGACGCCGGCCGCGCCGGCGAATATGCTCGAACTACTCGTCCGAGAGATCGGTCGCCGGGCGGACCGGGTCGAGGAGAGCCTCGCCGACGACCTCGAGGGGTCGACCCGAACGCGGCTCGAGGCGTTCGTCCGGAGCGTCCGGGAGAGCACCGACCGAACTCGGGAGACCCTGGATCGGGCCCGATTCGGGACGTTCAGCGCCCTCGCCGCGACGATGGAGTACGACGACGCCTGGCAGATCTACGCCGCGAGACACCTGCGCAACGACCACGGGGACGAACTCTCCGGCGCTACCCGCGAGGCGCTCGCGGAGCTAGTCGAGTCGCTCGAACTGCTCGAGACCGGTCGCGAGCACCTCAAGACGACGTACCTGCAACGGGAGCTGACCCGCCTCTCCCAGCTGACGATCCTGTTCGGGCTCCCGGCGGTGCTGGCGGCGTTTCTCCTGGGACTGTTGTACGGCGGCATGGGCGGGCCGACGATCGGTCACGCCGACGCTCCGGTCGTCGTCAGCGGACTGATCGCGATCGCCTCCTCGCCGGTGGCGCTGCTGTCGGCGTACGTTCTCCGCGCGGGGACGATCGCGCGACGAACCGCCTCGATCGGCCCGATGCTCCCCCAGAAGGGGGCCGACGAGGGGCCGTTCGAGGTCGCCCGCGACGCGGACGGGGAATCGAAGTGAGACGTGCGAAACGTCGCCCCGCGGCCGCCGTTCCGTTCGACGCCGATCAGACGAACGCGAGCGGAATCATCAGTGCGATCCCGATCGCGATCCCGCCGGCCAGCTCCGGCTTCCCGCCGTTCGGTAACGGCTCGCCGAGCTCGAGCGCCTCGGGAACGAACTCCGAGAGCACGAGGTAGATCATCGCCCCGGCGGCGAACCCGAATCCGAAGGGGAGAAACTCCCTGGCGACTCGAACGAAGTAGAACGCGATCACGGCGCCGATCGGCTGCGGGAGACTCGAGAACACCGCCCACCAGACCATCTTTCCCTCGGAGACGCCCATCGACCGCAAGGGGATCGAGATGGCGGTCCCCTCCGGAACGTTGTGGATCGAGATGGCGAGCGTCATAAACACCGCCAGCACCGGAACGGTAACGCCGAGCACCGGGATGCCGCCCTCGAGGCCGAGGTCGGCGAAGGAGACGCCGACGGCGACCCCCTCGGGAAAGCTGTGGACGGTCAACACGCCGAGGATGAGCACGAGCTTCTTGAAGTCGGCCTCCTCGTACTCGCGGGGGTCGACGTCGGCGTCGACGATCACGTCCTTGGCGACGACGACGAGGACGACCCCCGCCGCCATCCCGACCGCGATCTGGAACGGCGTTCCCTCGGCGAGCCCCTCGTCGACGAGGCCGAACACCGACGCCGCGACCATCACGCCCGAGGAGAATCCCCAGAGAACGACGTTTCGACGGTCGCTGATCTCCTCGAGGAAGAGAAACGGCACCGCGCCGAGCCCCGTCGCCAGCGCGGTGACGAGCCCGGCGACGAACACCAACACGAGATTCTCGAGGAGAGCCACTGGTACCGACGTATTCGGCCTCGTCGTACAAACGGTTGACGGAACCGGTCTCGGTCGACGCCTCGCCGTTTTCGACTCGCGGGCGGGCGGACGAGGAGTTCCCGACGCTTCGACGGAGTATCCGATACTGCGCACTATCTCCCCCCTGAAAAATCGCCCATTATACAACGGGACAGACGGTACGACGCTCTCGGTTCTCTAGACGAGTATAACCCATGACGACCATAGAAGACCACGCGACTGACGTCGACGATCGCGACCCCCTCTTCGCGCGGATCCCGCGACGGGACTTCATGAAGGCGGGCGCCGCGGTCGGCGCGGTGGGATCGCTCGCGGGCTGTACGGGACTGCTCAGCGACGACGGGCAGGTTTCGGCGGCGGACGCCGACGCGAGCGTCCCGCCCGGCGAACACGACGACTACTACGCGTTCCTCTCGGGGGGTCACTCCGGCGAGATCCGGGTCTACGGTATCCCCTCGATGCGGCAGTTGATCCGCATCCCGGTGTTCGGCCGCGAAAGCGCCCGCGGCTACGGCTACGACGACCGATCCAGCCAGATGCTCGAGGACGCGGGCGGCTACTCGTGGGGCGACGCCCACCACCCCCGCGTGAGCCAGACCGACAACGACTACGACGGCCGCTGGGCGTTCGTCAACGACAAGGCCAACGGCCGGATGGCCCGGATCGACCTGAAGTACTTCGAGACCGACGCCATCGTCGACGTCCCCAACCAGCAGGGGACTCACGGGGCCTGCTGTATGCTCCCCGACACGAAGTACGTCTTCGGCGTCGGCGAGTTCCGCGTCCCGATGCCCAACGACGGGCGCGACCTCGACGACCCCGACAGCTACACCTCGACCATCGCCGCGATCGACCCCGAGACGATGGACGTCGAGTGGGAGGTGCTGGTCGACGGCAACATGGACAACGGCGACGGCGGCAAGGAGGGCCGCTGGTTCTTCGCGACGGGCTACAACAGCGAGAACGGCGTCACCGAAAGCGAGATGTCGTCCTCCGAGACCGACTGGGTCAAAGCCTTCGACGTTCCCGCCATCGAGGAGGCCGTCGAGGCCGGCGAGTACGAGGAGGTCGGCGGCGTCCCGCTCGTCGACGGCACCCGCGACAGTTCGCTCAACGGCGGCGATCGACCGATCGTGCGCTACATCGACGTCGCCAAGAGCCCCCACGGGGTCAGCGTCACGCCCGACGGACAGTACGCGATCGCCAGCGGCAAACTCGACCCGACCTGTGCGGTGATCGACATCGAGGCGCTCGCCGAGACCGACGATCCCAACGAGGCGATCGTCGGGCGACCCAGCCTCGGGATGGGGCCGCTTCACACCGCCTACGACGGGCGCGGCCACGCCTACACGACGCTGTTCATCGACTCGCAGGTCGTCAAGTGGGACATCGAGGCCGCCGTCGAGGCCGAGGCGGAGTCCGAGGATCCCGTCGTCGAGAAGATCGACGTCCACTACAACCCCGGCCACCTGATCGCCGCCGAGTCCTACACGGCCGACCCGCAGGGCGACTGGCTGGTCGCGCTGAACAAGCTCTCGAAGGATCGGTTCCTCAACGTCGGACCGATGAAACCGGAGAACGATCAGCTGATCTACATCGGCGACGACGACGCGGGGATGGAACTGGTAAAGGACACGCCGGCCTACGCCGAGCCCCACGACGCCTCGATCGTCAGCGCCGACAAGATCCAGCCCGCGGACATCTACGATCCCGAGGACTACGACGAGGAGTTCGTCGATCACGGCGACTCCGACATCGTCCGCGAGGACGGGCGCGTCCACGTGAAGATGTACTCCCAGCGCAACAAGTTCGGCTTCCAGGACGTCACCGTCCAGGAGGGTGACGAGGTGACCTTCACCGTCACGAACATCGAGACCACGCCGGACCTGCTGCACTCGCTGGCGATCCCCGAACACGACGTCAACATCAAGCTCGCACCCCAGGAGACTCGCGAGGTAACGTTCACTGCCGACGAGCCCGGCGTCTACTGGATGTACTGTGCGTTCTTCTGTAGCGCACTGCACCTCGAGATGCGCTCGCGACTGCTCGTCGAACCCGCGGAGTGATCCACCATGACCCGTCTCACACGACTAGCCGAACTGCGACGCCTCCTGCCGCTTTCAGCGGCGGGGCTGTTCCTGCTCGCGCTGACGGTTCCGGTGTGGCGGATCACGTTCGACGCGCCCCAGTACGTGGAGACGCTGGTCGTCGAACTGTACGCCCACCCGCGAATCGGCGGGGACTTCGAAGAGGTCGCGATGCTCAACAAGTACGTCGGGTTCTACTACCCGGACCCGGTGTACGCCGATCCCAACTACGCCGTCCACGAGCGGGCCGTGGACGTCCCGGAGTGGGTACTCGGCCCGGTGGCGTTCGTCGGGCTGGCCGCGACGGCCGCCGTCGTCGCGATCCTGCCGGGCGGGAGAATCGAGCGCGGGCTGATCGCCCTGTTCACCGGGGCGGTCGCGGTGCTCGGATCGATGGCCGCCATCATCCAGTACCGCCTCTACCAGGCCGGCCACACGCTCGATCCGGACGCCCCGCTCAACGGCGTCGACGGCTTCACGCCGCCGCTGCTGGGTAACTACCAGGTCGCGAACATCGACGGCACCGCCTGGGTCGGCCCCGGCGGCTACATGCTCGTCGCCGCGGTCGTCGCGCTGGCGGTCGCGGTCTCCCTGCGGGACTCGCCGGCGACGATCGCCGACGTCCCCGCGCTGGCCCGAAACGGCTGGAGCCGACTTCGGGACCGCGTCCGGCGACGGGGCGGCGAGGACGATCGCTCGAGGGACGATCGGCCGTCCGAGCCGGACGAGCGTCCGGGTCTCGATCTCGAGACCGACGGCGGTTCCGATCTCCGCGCCTCGGACGCGCGCTGCTCCGACGGGCGCGACCCGCCGACGAGAGGTGGGCGGCCGTGACCGAGCGGTACTTCGCCGTCCTCGCCGCGGTCGTGCTCGTCACGTCGCTGGCGGGTGCGGCCGTCGGGGCGACGGACGGCTCGAGCGGTTCGGAGACCGTCGACGACTGGCGGGCGGACGTCCCCGACGTGCACGACGTCGAGGAACCCAACGGCGACGGCACGGCGACGCTCGAGAGCGACGGCGAGGACCGCGAGTTCGCGTCCCTGCAAGCGGCCGTCGACGCCGCCGAACCCGGCGATACGATACTGCTCGAGGGGCGGTTCGACGAGCGGGTCACCGTCGACACGCCGAACCTCACGATCGAAGCCGTCGAGCGCGACGCCGCGGTGATCGACGGCGGCGGCGAGGACACCGTCGTCGAGATCACCGCCGACGGGACGACCCTCGAGGGGGTCTGGATCCGCAACTCCGGACTCGAGAAGAACGACGACGACAGCGGCGTGCTGGTCCTGTCTCTTATACACATC
>NZ_AOIA01000093.1 GCF_000337695.1 Natronococcus jeotgali DSM 18795 | reverse complement strand
CTCGCGCCATCAGAGATGTGTATAAGAGACAGCCTCTGGGAAGCGAGCGACGCCGAGCTCCGAGACAACGCGATCACGACCGTCCGCGACGGCATCTACTACCAGTGGGCCGAGGGCGTCCACGCCGAGGGGAACGCGATGTGGGAGATGCGCTACGGCGTCCACTACATGTACTCGGACGACAACCGCCTCGAGAACAACACGGCCTTCGACAACGACGTCGGCTTCGCGTTGATGGTCTCGACCGGGCTGACCCTCGAGGACAACGTCGCGGTGAACAACGACGGCACGAGCGGCCACGGGATCCTGCTGAAGGACGTCGAGGACAGCGAGATCGTCGGCAACGAGGTCGTCGGCAACGAGAACGGTCTGTACGTCTACAACGCGCAGGACAACCGCCTCGTCGACAACCTCGTGCTCGAGAACGACGTCGGCGTCCACGTGACCGCCGGCAGCACCAACGCCGTCGTGGCGGGCAACAGCTTCGTCGCGAACGGCGAGGCCGCGTTCGCCGAGACGACCTCCCAGGCCCACTGGAACGGAACCGACCGGGGGAACTACTGGGCCGACGCGCGGACGACCGATCTCGACGACGACGGCGTCGGCGAGATCCGCCACCAGCCCGCGGGGACGGTCGAGCGACTGGTCCACGAGCGGCCGGGAGCGGCCGTCTTCGCCGAGAGCCCGGCCTTCGACGCGGTTCGGATGGCCGAGAGCTCGTTCCCGGTCGTCGAATCCCCCGGGATCGTCGACCACCGCCCGCTCGCCGAACCGCCGCACGACGAATGGAGGACATACTATGAAGATCACGATCACTGACGTACGCAAACGCTACGGCGACGTCGTCGCCCTGGACGGGCCATCCTTCGAGATCCCGTCCGGGTCGACGTTCGGCGTCCTCGGGACGAACGGCGCGGGAAAGACGACCCTCTTCGAGCTGCTGGTCGGGCACCACGAGCCCGACGCGGGGCGAATCGAGGTCGGCGGGCTCGACGTCGAGCGGGCGGGCCACCGCGTCCGCGAGCGCGTCGCTTTCCTGCCCGAACACGCCGGCTTTCCGTCGTCGATGACCGGTCGCGAGGTCCTGTCGGTCCACGCCCGCATCCGCGGGCTCGCAGACCGCGAGGCCCGCATCGACGACGCCCTCGAGACGGTCGGGCTGGCCGACGCGGCCGACCGGGCCGTGGAGGGGTACTCCAACGGGATGGAACGGCGCCTCGGGCTCGCGTCGGCGCTGCTGGCCGAGCCGCCCGTGCTCGTCCTCGACGAGCCGACCGCGGGGCTCGATCCCCGCGGCGTCGCCACGTTCCACGAGATCGTCGAGCGGATCGACCGCGAGACCGACGCGACCGTCGTCCTCTCCTCGCACGTCCTGAGCGAGGTCGAGCGGCTCTGTGACACCGTCGCCGTCCTCGAAGACGGCGAGCTCCGGACCGTCGGCGACGTCGACGAACTGCGAGCGGCGGGCGAGACCGTCACCGTCGTCCTGCAGTCGGCCGACGACCCCGCCCGACTCCTCGACGCCGTTCAGGGGTGGGGCGAGGTCGTCGAGACGACGAACGCGATCGAGGTGACCTGCGAGCGCGACGCCGCGTTCGATCTCCTCTCGGCGATCGACTCCGAGACGATCGATCGCTTCGAGGTCCGCGAACCCGGGCTCGAGGCGGCGTTCCGGAAGGCCCTCGCGACGGAGACGGCCGCTGGAGACGAACCCGCGGCCGAAACGGAGGTGGACGCGTGATGTCCGACGGGTCCGAACCGGAAGCCGCGGCTCCGGCCGCGCGAACGGAGCCGGCGCTGCGGTCGGACGGCGGGTACGAAACGGCCGCGAACGCTCGAGAGTCGTCGACGCGACGCCCGACCGCCGTCGACGGCGGGCGCTCGGGGAGCTGGTACCGACAGCTGTTCGTCGTCGCCGAAACCGAGTACCGACTCGCGGTTCGAGGCCGGTGGGCCGTCGCGCTCGCCGCGATCTTCGCCGCGTTCGCGCTCGGGCTGACGACGTTCAGCGGGGCGAGCGTCGGCCCCGAGGGGTTCGAGCGGACCGTCGCGAGTCTGGCCGCCCTCGCGGTGTATCTCGTCCCGCTGCTCGCGCTGGCGTTCGGTTACGACGTTATCGTCGGCCGGGAGGAAAGCGGCTGGCTCCAGACGCTGTTTTCGCTCCCGATCGACCGCTCGTGGATCGTCGTCGGCGCCGCGGTCGGCCGGGCGGTCGTGCTCGCGAGTGCGGCGGTTATCGGGTTCGGGATCGCCGGCGGCTTCCTGCTGTGGGAGTTCGGATTCGCGGGATTTGGCACCTACGTCGCCTTCCTGCTGGCCGCGGTCGGACTGGCCCTCGCGTTTCTGGCGATCGGCGTCCTCGTCTCGACCGTCGCCAGCGAGAAGACGCACGCTCTCGGAACGGCGCTGCTCGCCTGGGCGTGGTTCGTCCTCGTTCACGACCTGCTCGGACTCGGCGTGATCGCCGCGTTCGATCTCTCCGAGACCGCCGTCTCGGTCCTGTTGATGGCGAACCCGACCGGGATCTTCCGAGCGCTCGTTCTCGGCTCGCTTGGCGCCGCCGGCGACGCCGGCTTCGCCGCCGTCCTCGCCGAAACCGGCGTCTCGAGCCCGATCCTGATCGGGGCGTTGATCGCCTGGATCGTCGTCCCGATCGCGCTCGCGGCGATCGCGGTTCGGAGACGGCGCGTTTGACCCGTCTTCCGGAGGCGGTTCGATCGCGCCGCAGCGCTCCGGACGGCGATCGCTGGAGACGGCGCGATCGGTTGCTCCGTTTCGACCGTCTCCGCCGGGCGGCGCCGACGCGTGTCACCCCGTCCGCGGGGCGTTCCCCCGACGGGTTCAGCTGTCGTCGCCGACGAGCCGCGGCCAGTCCCAGTCGACGCCCTGCGCCGAGCGGAAGCCGATGCTCATCTCGCCGTCGATGCCGGCCGTCTCGCTCGTGGTCACCCCGCCCAGCGTCGCGCCCTCGAGATCCTGGATCCAGAACTCGACTCCCGCGTCGCTGTCGGCGACGAACCGACAGTCGACGGTCTCGCCGACGAGGCTCGGCAGCGTCGAGTCCTTCGCGAGGATCTCGGCCCCGTCGCCCGTCTCGCGGGCGATCCGTATCCCCCCGTTGGGATCGATGATGAGCCGCCAGCCGGGCGTCTCCGTCGACCAGACGTCCTCCTCCATCCCGAAGAGGATCCAGGGCTGGAAGGTGTTCGAGTTCGGCCGCACGAGGACCGATACCTCGCTTCCGTCCTCGGGGTAGTTCGAAAGCCCCTGCCCCGGGAACGACCGCACGTTCGAGTCGCCCTCCTGTCGAAGCCCCCGGCTCGAGTCCGGGTGCAGGGCCGCCTCCGAGACGACGGCGGCGTCGCCGGTTCCGTCGAGCGTCCACGACCGGTAGAGGTCGCCGCCGTCGTACCCCTCGAAGTCGTCGATCAGCAGCGCGTCCGAGCCCCCGAGCCCGCCGCTCTCGTCGACCTCGATCTCGTAGGCGGCGGTGTCCGCGCAGTTCGTAAGCGCGAAGGAGTAGACGGCGGTCTCTCCCGGCTCCGGTCCGGGCTCGTCGGCGTAGCGCGTACTCGAGAGCTCGGTGCCGCCCTCGTCGTAGATCCGCGCGGCGGCGTCGAGGGCGCGTTCCGAGTCGCCGGCGTTCTCGAGTTCGACGTGGACCTGACAGCGGTCGTCCGGGGAGTCGTCGGCCCGGGTGAAGGTGTGGCGCTCGGCCGAGAGGAACTCGCCCGCGGCGGCGGAGACGTCCACCTCGCCGTCGACGGACTCGTCTTCTCGCAGCTGTTCGTCGTCCGATTCGTTCGCGTCCTCCGACCGGCCGCCGCCCGCGGCACCGTCGCTGCCGTTCGTTTCGGACTCCCCCTCGTCGTCGGACCCCGAATCGCCGCAGCCGGCCAGCGCGATCGAGAGCGTCGTCCCGGCGCTCCCGAGTATCGTCCGTCGTCGCATACGCGAGTATCTATTCAACGGCGGAATAACAGTATCGAAACGACTCTCAGACTCCCTACCACGTCGTCACCGTCGCTCAGATCCCTCGGACGGGGTGCCGACGCCCGCCGGCCAGCCGGGCGGCTGCTCGGGCGAGGGGTCGGCGTGTTCGCGTTTCAACACCATCGGCGTCCGCTCGAGCGAGAGCACCTTCGTTCCGTCCTGATTGTACGCCCGGAGCTCGGTCGTGACGATCCCGACGTGGTCACGGGAGTCGCTCTCGCGTTTCTCGAGGACCTCGCTCTCCGCGTAGATCGTGTCGCCGTGGTAGACGGGGGCGTGGTGGCGAACCCGATCGTAGCCGAGGTTGGCGGTCGCGTTCACCGAGACGTCGATCACGCTCATCCCGACCGCGAGGGCGATGACGAACGTGCCGTCGACGAGGCGCTCGTCGAACTCGGTCTCGGCGGCGTAGGCCTCGTTGAAGTGCATCGGGTTGAGGTTCATCGTCACGTTCGTGAACCAGACGTTGTCGGTTTCGGTGACGGTTCGGCCGAACGGGTGTTTGTAGACGTCGCTGACCCGGAAGTCCTCGTAGTAGCGGCCGTGCCAGCCGGCGACCACGCGTCGCTCCGGTTCCTCCCGCCCGTCGACTGCACCGTCGGTGTCTTCGGTCATCGTGTCGTCCCGGACGGTTCCTCGAGGGCGAACTTGATCCTGCCGGCGGGAGCTTCGACGGTGTTTCCCGCTCCGCCACGGGGGACGAGGTCGCGTCGCGGTTGCGGCGATAACACGTACGAAATTCGAAAATTCAAGATTTGAGAGCCAGAAGGTTTTGGGGCCGAATCTATACCGATGTGGCGTGTCGGTAGAAGCGAACTCATGACCTCGATCGTCAACCTCGAGATTTCGGGCGAGGGAACCGGACTCGCCGAACTGGTCGACGCGGTTCCGTCGCTGACGTGCGAAGCGGAGGCGACCATCGCCTCGAGCGGGCGCGATCTCTGGCTCTCGGGCGCCCCGAAGGCGGAGATCGAAGCCGGGATCGCCGCCGCCTCGGCGATCGACGACTACGCCCTGATCGATGGAGCCGAGGGGAAGTGGCTGTACAACGTCGAGTTCGCTCCGGAGACGATCGACGTCTTCGAACTGGTCCTCGAGGAGGGCGGGACGATCCTCGAGGCGTCCGCACCGAACGGGTCCTGGGTGCTCGACATCCGCGTCGAGGACCGCAGCGACGCGAGCTCGATCTACGATCGGTTCGAGGACCGCGAGCTCGAGCCGACCATCATCCGCCTGTTCGATACGACCGGGGGCGCTCGATCGCAAACGGGGCTCACGGAGAACCAGTACGAGACGCTGGTCGCCGCGATCGATCACGGCTACTTCGAGATTCCGCGACGGGTGTCGATGCAGGAACTCGCCGAGGAACTCGATATCTCCCACCAGGCGCTCTCCGAGCGCCTGCGTCGCGCGTACCGATCGCTGGTCACCGCGGAACTCGACGTGACGACCGAGGAGGCCGATTCGGCTCGCTCCCCGACGCTCTCGGACTGACGGCCGCGTCGGTTCGAGGACGGTCGTCGAGCTTGCAAAGGGAACCCGAGGAGTAACGTCGATAGCCCCGTTTTCCGCGAACGATGCAAAAGCGCTGTCTGAACTGCGACTGGACGATTCGCGGACCGGAATCCAGCCGGAGCGACGAACGGGCCCGCGAGACCCTCGAGCACTTCACCGAGACGGGACACACGATCGTGACCCTCCCCGAGCCGATGAACGCCGAACTTCCCGGGTGACGTTCTCGCAGCAGCCGTCGTTTTCGAGCGCACTCGAGCGCCGGCGAGGACAGCGAGTCGTCGCCCACTCGAGACCCGGGCGACTCGCCGAGCTCGAGGTTGCGGTAGGCGGGACTCGCTCCGACGGGCGCAGACAGCTTTATAGCGCGCACCGTGGTCGTGGTGGTCGTTGGCACTGACCAACGGGTGGACGACGATGCCAGAAACACGATTCGAAGTCGACACGAGCAGCGATCCGGACGACCAGCCGGGCCCGACGCCCCACAACCGGTGGCACCCGGACATCCCGGCGACGGTTTCGGTGGAACCGGGCGAAACCTTCCGGCTCGAGATGCTCGACTGGACAGGCGGGCAGATCGGCAACGACGACGATCCCAACGACGTCCGGGACGTCGAACTCGAGCAGGTGCACTACCTCAGCGGCCCGGTCGAGGTCGAGGGCGCCGAACCGGGGGACCTCCTCAGGGTCGACCTGCTGGACCTCGGCCCGCTTCGGGACATGGAGTGGGGGTTCAACGGAATCTTCTCCCAGCAAAACGGCGGCGGGTTCCTGACCGATCACTTCCCGGACGCCGCGAAGACGGTCTGGGACGTCGAGGGAACCGTCGTCTCCTCCCGGCACGTCCCCGACGTCAGGTACGAGGGGAAGATCCACCCGGGACTGATCGGTACCGCGCCCTCCCGCGAACTGCTCGAGGAATGGAACAGCCGCGAGGGAGAGCTGATCGACAGGCACATGGACGATCCGGAGTCGATCCGGAACCACCCCACGGGGGAGTCGGAGCCGCCGGTGGCAAACCCGCCCACCGAGGAGGCCGCGCTGATGGGCGAGATGGACCCCGACGAGGCCGAGGAGGCCGCGGCGGAGGGCGCTCGGACCGTTCCCGGACGGGAGAACGGCGGCAACTGCGACATCAAGGACCTCTCGCTGGGGACGACGATCTACTTCCCGGTCTACGTCGAGGGCGCGAAGCTCTCGATGGGCGACATGCACGCCTCGCAGGGCGACGGCGAGATCTCCTTTTGCGGCGGGATCGAGATGGCCGGCTACGCCGACCTCCGGGTCGACGTCGTCAAGGACGGAATGGAGAAACACAGCGTCGACCACCCGATCTTTCAGCCGGGCCACCGCGGACCCGACTTCTCCGACTGGGTCACCTTCGAGGGGTACTCGGTCACCGAGGACGGCGAACAGCGGTACATGGACGCCCACGTCGCCTACCGCCGGGCCGCCCTCGAAGCCATCGACTACCTCGCGAACTTCGGCTACAGCCGCGAGCAGGCCTACATGCTGTTGAGCACCGTCCCCGTCGAGGGACGGATCAGCGGCATCGTCGACGTGCCGAACGTCTGCGCGACGCTGTCGCTCCCGAACGAGGCCTTCGAGTTCGACATCACACCCGACTCGCTGGGCAGCGTCGAGGACCGCAGCCGGGACGTCGTCACGGACGACCCGCTCTGAGATCGACGGCCCGACCCGACGTCTCCCTGCGGAGCGAAGTCGATCCCGGGACGGCCGTCCGCAAGCCGACGCGGGAACATGTTCGACGGGACGTAGACGGACGAGGCGACCGTACCGGAAACCGAGATGAATCCCCTCTCAGGTTTCCGCTCCGGCGGCGCGAACGAGGACCAGTACGACGGATGGGACGAGTTCGTTCCGGCGAACGTTCCCGAGCCGGGGCCGTTCCTCGAGGACTATCGCGTGCTCGAGGACGAGGACCACGTCGCCGTCCACGAGTGCGCGCGGGAACTGTTCGAGGAGCGGGGCGTCTACGACGCCACCTTCGGGTACAACCTCGCGAAGCTGAACCTCGATCGGCGCCATCCCGACGCCGGGTTTCGGTACGCGCTCGAGGACGACGGCGTCCTGCGGGCCGAGTTCACGCCCACGACCGAGTTCTGTCCGCAGGCCGACGCGCTCCTGAAGGGCGCGTTCCGGGCGTGGAACGATCGCGACGGCGACCGCGAGTACGATCTGATTCGCGTTCGCGTCCGCCCGTCCCACAACCAGACGGGATCGATCAACGACGCGCTCGAGGCGGCCGAACGGCGGTTCCGCGAGACCAGGACCGTCGAGTTCGAGCCCGAGCACCCGCAGTAGCTCTCGGCCAGCGGTACCGAATCGATCCAGCGGGTCGGCGCCCGCGTCTCGGGCAGTACCGCGCCGACGACGAGTCGTTCCGAAAACTCCGGCCGGAGATCGAGGCCCTCGACGGGGACGACGCGTCGCCGACCGAACCGGTTCGGCCGAACGTCCAACCGGGGCCAGGCCGAACGGTCGGTCATGTCCCGAACCGACGGCGAACGGGTCCTCGACGTCCGCGAGGTCGACGGCCCGCCGTTCGACGAGATCTCGACCGCGCTGACCGACCTCGAGGACGGCGAACGGCTCCGGCTGATCGCGCCGTTCGAGCCGCGCCCGCTCTACGAGGTCCTCGAGGAGCGGGGGTTCGAGTACGATCCCGAACGAACGGGCGACGGACTCTTCGAGGTGCTGATCGCCGACTCCCTCGAGTAGCCGACCGCTCCGACGAGGACGTTCCCCGGGATCGACGGCCGCACTGTCGCCACTGACGGCGAACGTGTTCGTCCCAATCTGCATACCGACGCGACAACTACCTCGAGTCGCATGACACGACTCGACGTCCGCGAGATCCCGCCCGTGAACAGGCATCCGACCATCCACGACGCCTTCGCGGAGCTGGAACCCGGCGAGGAGCTGACGATCGTCAACGACCACGAGCCGAAGCCCCTCTTTTACGAGTTCCAGGCCGAGGTCGAGGCGTTCGATCCCGACGGCTACAGCGTCGAGCGCGTCGCCGACGAGAAGTTCGTCGCGACGTTCCCGAAGCGCGCGGACTGATCCGGGTTCGGTGCTCGTCGGCGCGACCGCGTTCCGATCGACGGTCTCGAGCTCGCCGGCGACGGCCAACGGGCGAACGTGTTCGGAGCCAACTCGAGGGTCGTGGCGATCCTCGGTTCGAGTATGAACGTACCCGATGGCGTTCGAACGGATCGCGGACCGCCGATGGCGATCCCGTTCCAGTACTTCGTCGTCGCGCTGGGGTTTCTGGTCGCGGGCGCCGTCGGCGGCGTCCTGTCGAGTCTCGCGGCGCTGCCGGGGCTGGGGTCGCCGGCGTACGCCCACCTCCTGCTCGTGGGCTGGATCTGCCTGACCATCATGGGCGCGATGACCCAGTTCGTCCCCGTCTGGTCGGGCGTCGAGATCCACTCGCGACGGCTCGCGACGGTGCAGCTGTGGCTCGTTGCGGTCGGGCTCGTCGGACTCGTCGCCTCGCTGCTGGCCCTCGCGCTGGAGTTGCTGCCCGTCTTCGCCGCGCTCATGCTCGCGGGGATCTGGCTGTTCGTCTACAACGTCGGGCGAACGCTGCTGCGGGCGCGCCCGTTCGATTTCACCGAGCGACACTTCGCCGTGGCGCTCGCGTCGTTCGCGGCGCTCGCGGCGCTCGGATTCGTCCTCGCGCTTGATTTCGCGCTCCCCGTCCTCGAGCCGGTTGCGCTCGATCGCGGCGACGTGCGCGGAGCCCACGTCACCCTGGCGGTATTCGGCGCGGTGACCGCGACCGTCGTCGGCGCGATCGCACAGCTCGGGACGATGTTCACACAGACCGGGACCGACCCGCTCTACCGCGGCCTCGAGGGCCTCGAGCAGGCGACGTTTCCGGTCGGGCTGATCCTGTTGGCGCTCGGACGCGGCGCCGGGTCGACGACGGTCGCGACCGTCGGCGCCGTCGGCGTCCTCGTCGGGCTCCTCGCGGTCGCGCTCGTGCTTGTCCGTCGGCTGGCCGCCTCGTCGACCGACGCCAGCCCGATGACCGACCGCTACTGGATCGTCGCCGCCGCGCTGTTCGCCTGGATCGGGCTCGCGGCGCCCGCGTGGTTGCTCGATCCGATCGGACCGGGGCGGGTGTTGGGCTACCCTGACGCGACCGCCCTTCTCGTGTTCGGGGTCTTCGGATTCGTCGTCGTCGGGACCCTCTACCACGTGGTTCCCTTTATTATCTGGATCGAACGCTACAGCGACCGCGTCGGACTCGAGCCGGTGCCGATGATCGACGACCTCTACAGCCGCCGGCTCGAGCGCGCCGACCTCGCGGCGACGGGTCTCGGCGCCGCGGGGCTGGTCGTCGGCGAGTTCCTCGGATTGGCGACGCCGGTCGTCGCCGCGTCGGCCACGGCGCTCGGCGTCGGGTTCTGTCTGTTCGTGTCGAACATGCTGTTGACGGTTCACCGGCACGATCCGAACGGACTGGGGTACGTTCTCCGTCCTCGCCTCGACCCCACGGAACCGACGGTCGCGGAAGGAGCCGACGCGCCCGAACCCGATCGCGACCGGAGCTGAGCACGCCCCGCGAGGGGCCCGAACTCGTTCGGGGCGGAATAGAGGCCCGACGAGCTCCAACGATCGGACATGACGAGCCACCGATCGGTCGTCGCTCGAACCGACGCCCCGACCGACCGCCGTCGAACGGTGCTCGACGTTCGCTCGCTGGGACCGCCCGATCCGCTCCGGCGGACGCTCGAACGGTTGGCCGAACTCCCCGACGAGACCGTCCTCGTCCAGCGGAACGACCGCGCGCCCCAGTTTCTGTACCCGAAACTCGAGGACAGAGGGTACGCCTACGAGACGGTCGAAACCGACGAGGAGGTCGTCACGGTCGTCTGGCGCGGGTGACGGTCCCGCGGAGAGAAACGTACGTCCCTCGTCGGATCCGGATCTTCGCTCGAAAAGGCGGGGCGTCCGCGGGGGAATTTCTTAGATGAGGCTCAAAGCTATCAGTCTTACATCTGTATCTTAGATGGGTTAGATAGGAACGTTTCATACCCAGGATCGCCAGCGAGCCCGTACGAGTTCGTCGGTCCGTTCGATCGAGCGGTGACGCGACGAAATCACCGATTTCGTTCCCGGGACTGTCGGAGTACGGCGGTCGAGGTGTATCCGTATTCGTCCAATTTCGGATCGGATATTCCCGTTACAATAAGACATTCGTAAGATTCTAGTACGGAGTCTGAGTGACGTCACGTAATGACCTACGAATACCTGAACGAAGAACTGGTGAACGCGTTGCTCGGGGACGGCCGCGCGAGCCTCCGGAGCCTCGCCGAGGATCTCGACGTCTCCGTCACGACCGTCTCGAACCGCCTCTCGGACCTCGAGGAGGAGGGCGTCATCCAGGGGTACACACCGATCGTCGACTACGGCGCCGTCGGCTACGACGTCACCGCGGTAATGCAGCTCAAAGTCGAGGGGGATGCGCTCGCCGAGATCACGGAGACCTTGCGCGAGCACCCCCAGATGGTCTCTGTCTACGAGGTGACGGGCGACTACGACGTGATCGCGATCGGCAAGTTCGAGGACACCGACGACATGAACGATCAGATCAAGTCGCTGATCACCGATCCGGCCATCAACCAGTCCAACACCAGCATCGCGCTCAACGCCGTCGCCGAGAACGAGCAGTTCGAACTCGAGACCGACGTCGACGACTGATCGACGACCGGTCAGTCCGTTTGCTGTGCAGCCTCGTCGAGAAGAACGAGCGCGCCGCCGAGCAGGGCGACGTTCTTGCAGAAGTGGATCTTGTTCGCCTGCCGCTCCTCGCCTTCCATCGTCCAGAAGTCGTGGATCTGCGGCGTCGTTCCGAGGAAGAAGACGATCACGGCACCAGCCGACGCGCGCGGGAACTTCCAGAAAACGATCCCCAGGTTGGCGACGAACAACAGTCCGGTGACGAACGGGACGAGCAGTTCCGGTGCGGGAACCCCCTTCTCGCGGGATATCTCGACGCGTTTCTCGTTGTTTCGAAAGCCGTCGACGGCCATGTACACGAGTGTCGCACCGTACAGCAGGCGACCCGGTCTGGACGGCGGGGTAGATGTGTCGGTCATGCGCTCTCAGACGACCTCGATTCGGCTGACGTTCGCGTCGATCCGGCCGACGGTGGAGTACGTCCCGTCCTCGTTTCGCCGCATGAGCCTGCCCTCGACGTCGTCGCGTTGGTCGGGGACGTCGAAGAGCCCGGAGCCACAGATCACGTCGCCGTCGTACACGGCCCACGTCTCGACGATCTCGTGGGGTTCGCCGGGGTAGGAAACGCGTTCGAAGTCCCGTCCGAAGTTCGTCGATTCGAACAGCGCCGCCTCGTGTTCGTCGTCGACCCACGCCGGCGGCGCCTCCTCGCCGCCACAGAAGAACACCCGTCCGTCGTGGACGAACACCCGCCTGATGTAGGAGAAATCGTTCCCGGTGTCGAGTCGGGTCCAGGAGTCCCCGGCGTCGGTCGTCCGGTAGAGGCCGCCGACGCCGACCGCGTGGCCGAGCCCGAGGTTCTCGAGGTCGTGATCGAGATACCCCGTCGTCGCGAGCCAGACGTCCGCCGAGATCGGCAGAATCTGGTGGACGTCGTCGACGATCGTATCCCGGCGATCGAGCCAGGTCTGGCCGCCGTCCGTGCTCAGATGGATCCCCCCTGCTTCGACGCCCGCGACGAGTCGCTCCGGTCGACCGGGGACGGCCTCGAGGGCGCGCAGTCGTGCGTAGTGGGGATCGATCGGCGACTCCCAGTGGCCGCGCGAGGGGAGTTCTCGGAAGCCCTTCAGCTCCGACCACGTCTCGCCGTCGTCGATCGAGCGGTAAATGTACGGGTCGTTCGTGCCGGCGTACAGCGCCCCGTCGGCAGTCGCGAGGATCGACCACACCTCGCTCCGGCCGGCGTGCCAGAAGCGGTCGCCGAGGGGGACCTCGAGGTCCTCCCAGGTTCGGCCGCCGTCTCTCGAGCGGTACGCCCCGGTCGACGACGCGACGAACGCGCCGTCGGCGTGGTCCCACGAACGGACCGCCGTTACCACCCCGCAGTCGAGGACCCGTTCCGCCTCGTCCCGTTCGAACGGAATCCCGCCGACCCGGTACAGGCCGTCGTCCGTCCCGATCAGCAGCACCATATGGGTTATGTTACTTTGTCACATAATAAAGTTTTACCACTCTGTAAAACACTACGTGTATTCGCCGACGATAGCGAACTCGTCACGATCACGCCAGGCTCGCCCGCGACGAAGGAGATGCACATGTCACCGACACACCCGACGAAACGACCGACCGATGCAGCGCACCTCGACGAACGCTCCCCCGACGTACCAACGGACCTCCTGAACCTCCCCTGGATCGACGTCCACAACCACGCGCACACCCTCTCGTGGACGGATCGCGAGCGGTACGCCCTCTCGGGGTGTGAGGCGATGGTGATGGTCGCCTCGGGGTACCACTGGACGCCCTACAAGCCCGTCAGAGCCGAGGACGTCCGGTACCTGTGGGACGACGCGCTCAACCGCCGCGCAGCGATCGAGCGAAACCACTTCTTCGAGGCCAACCTCGGGCTGGGGATCCACACGGGCGTTCGCATCGAGGATCCCGACAAGGCCCTCGAGGCGATGGCCGACTACTGCGCGCTCGAGGAGGTCGTCGCGATCGGCGAAACTGGCGTCACCCCCACCCAGCACGTCAGTAGCTGGGACCTCGACGAGCAGCGCGCGATCGTCCAGGCCCAGATGGAGCTCGCGGCCGACCACGAGCTGCCGGTGCTCCTCCACACGCCGAACACCTCGAGCGACTCGGATCGGTCGTACCGAGAGGGAATCGGAACGCCGGGCTACGAGAAGAACCCCGGCCTGGGCCAGGAGCCGGTGATCGACGCCGAGAACCCGGCGCTCGAGGCGGTGAAGATCGACGTCGAGGCGGCTCGGGACGCGGGCCTCGACGAGGAGCAGGTCGTCGCCTCCCACGCGGACGGGAACAATACAGCGTATCTCATGGAGGAGACCGACTGCTACCTGAGCTACACCATCGGACACTCGTGGCTGATCGGCGTCGACGCGGCAGACGTTGCGGACGCGATCGACGAGTTCGGCCCCGAGCGGATCATGGTCGACACCGACTGTGCGAACGTGCTCCGGACCGATCCCTTCGCGTTGAAGCGGGCCATCCTCGAGCTCTATCGCTACGGGATCGACGAGGAGGCGATTCGGCGGGTGGTGCTCGAGAATCCGCGCGAGGTGTTCGATATCGGGCAGTAGTTGTAGGCTTTTTAGCGGTGACGGACGAGATGTCGGTCACGCCTCCGCTTCACGCGCTTGTCCGATCACGAGGCGGCCGCCTCGCCTGCACGTCCCACCGCACTCAGGTAACTGGACACCCAAGTGCTCAAGGCCACTGCCGCCCCGGTCAGAAGGCCGATTCGCATCCCGAGTTTCGTTCCGCCGACCACACTGGCGACGGCGGTCGCGACTACACACGCGACGAAACCACTCAGGAGGCTTTCTCTTACGGCCATGCGTTCGCTAGTCCAGCCGGAATGGAAAGCGTATCGGCAGGGAACCGAAAAGCCCACCCGAGCGCGCGTGGGTTCTGGGTTAGGTATCGAACGCGCAGCTATTGGTGAGTTCACCGAGCCCTTCAACGCCGATCGTCACCTCGTCGCCGTCCTCGAGCAGCACGGGCGGCTCTCGGTAGACGCCGACGCCCGGCGGCGTGCCCGTGAAGATGAGATCGCCCGGTTGCAGCGTGAACGCCCGGCTGCAGAACGACACCAGTTCGTCGACGCCGAAGACGAGGTTCGCGGTCGTCGACTCCTGCAGTCGATCACCGTTGACCTCGGCCCAAATCTCGAGGTCGTGGGGGTCGTCGACCTCGTCCGCGGTGACGAGCTCCGGTCCGATCGGGGCGAAGCCGTCGAGGCTCTTGCCGCGAACCCACTGGCCGTCGCCGTGCTGGAGGTCCCGCGCCGAGACGTCGTTGCCGACGAGATAGCCCGCGACGTGCTCGAGGGCCTCCCCCTCGTCGACGCGGCGCGCTTCCTCGCCGATGACGACGACGAGTTCGGCCTCGTAGTCGACCTTCTCGGTGAGTTCGGGATCCCAGCTGATCGTGTTCCCGGGTCCGGTCACGGTCGTCGGGAACTTCGAGAAGAGGACGGGTTCGTCGGGAATCGGGTTGTCACCCTCCTCGGCGTGGTCCCGGTAGTTGAGCCCGACACAGACCACCTTCTGCGGATCGTGTACCGGTGCGAGCCGATCGACGTCGTCGAGGTCGTAGACTCCGGTTCCCGTCTCCTCGGCGTGCTCGACGGCCAGTTCGGCCTTCCGTCGCCACCCCCAGCCGGCCAGCAGCTCGGTGCTCGAGCGAGGCAGGTCGACGCCGGCGGCGGCGCCCGCCTCGGCGAGGTTGACGACCGTTTCGTCGTCGGTTCTGGCACCACACCAGGGCTGTTCTCCGTCCGTCGTCGCGTATTGTCCGAGTCGCATCGTGAGTGGATTCGTGGAGGATAGTTACTCGAGGTCGAGCCCGGCCTCGTCGAGCAGCCGTTCGCCGGAGGCGACGAAGCGGTCGAACTCTTCCTCGACGAGGGGGTTGCGCAGCTCGCCGTCGCGCTTGACCGGTTCGCCGTCGACGAGCACGGTGTCGATGTGGGACGGATCCGACTGGAAGACGACGGTCTGGATCGGGTCGTGACACGGGGCAGTCATGAAGTCGTCCGTACGGATCATGACGATGTCCGCGCGCTTGCCGGGCGTGAGCGAGCCGATCTCGTCCTCCATGCCCAGCGCCCGCGCCCCTTCGATGGTGGCCATCTCGAGGGTGTCCCGCGCGGTGGTCTGTACCTCGGTGACCGCCGAATCGCCCTCGAGGATCGCCTGGTTCTCGAACATTCGCTGGACCTGCAGGCCGATTCGCATCTGCGTCGCCATGTCGCCGCTGATGTCCGAGCAGACGTCGACGCCCCACGCCGGTCGGCCGCCGGCCTCGAGGACCTTTCCGGTGACGGGGATGCCGTGGCCCATCTGCATCTCGACTTCGGGCGTCGCCGAGAACGAGACCCCCTGCTCGACGGCGTGGTCGACGTCTTCCTGAGAGAAGTGGTTCCCGTGGGCGACGTTGACGTCCGGACCGAGCATATCCTCGATCGCACCGAACCCCTGGTAGTCGTCGCCGTAGACCGACGAGGGCCAACACGCGGCGCCCATGTGGAGCGTGGCGACGGCGTCGAGTTCGCGGGCCAGTTCCAGATCGCCACGGGCGGTCTCGTCGGTACAGAAGTCCGGCCCCCGGAGTCCGAGCCCGAGGCTGAGCAGGTCGTCGTCGCTGATCCGCTCGCCGTAGAACTCGCGGATCTGCCCCTCGGGGAGGCCGACGTCGCTGTCGAACCACCACGTCGCCGCGTCGTCACCCGGCGGCCCGTATGTGTACACCGCGCGCAGTCCGGCGTCCTGGAGCGCGTCGACGGCCCGTTCGGCGTGCTCGAGCGAGTTGGGGTACGACCAGTCCAGGGCCGTGGTCGTCCCCGTGTAGAGCTTCTCCAGTGCGCCGAAGAGGCCGCCGAGGTACATGTCCTCGGGTCGGTAGAGTCCGGTGATGTTGCCGAGCATGTGATCGAAGTACTCTCCCATGAGCGACCAGTTCCCGGCGATACCACGTACCTGGGTCTGTGCGAGGTGAATGTGCGAGTCGACGAACCCCGGCAGGACGATGTGGTCGCTCGCGTCGATCTCCTCGGCGTTCGACGCGCTCAGCCCGCGCCCGATCTCGACGATCTCGCCGTCCTCGATCAGCACGTCGGCTTCGTCCAGCTCGCCGATTTCGGGGTCGAGCGAGACGACGGTACCGCCCTGGATGTGTGTCTGTGTCATGCGCGGCCTGACAGACTGACCGCGGGGACAAAAGTTTACCGTCCGGTAAACTCCCGATCGCCGGAGCAATCGAACTATATATCGTTCGAACGGAGAGAACGTATGAGCGAGTCCGACGGGAGCGCCTCCGACAAGGACACCCAGGAGGTGATCATGGAGGCGACGTTCCGTGCGCTGAGCGAGCACGGGTACAAAGACCTCAGGATGCGCCACATCGGCGAAGAGATGGAGTTGACCCGACAGGTGATCCACTACCACTACGACGGCAAGTACGACCTGCTGTCGTCGTTTCTGGAGTACGTCATCGAGCAGTACGAGGGCAGCGTCGAAGTGGCGGCCGACGCGGATCCCCGGACGGAACTCGACGCGCGGATCGATCAGTGCCTGTTCGGCCCGGAGTTCGAGGAGTTTACCCACTGGGATCGGATGCGAGTCTACCACGAGCTGTACGCGTATGCGCAAAACGACGACCGCCACCGGGAGGTGTTCAACGAGCACTACGCCCGCATTCGAGGAAGCATCGTCGAGGTGATCGAGGCGGGAATCGAGCGCGGCACCTTCCGCGAGGTCGACGCCGAGCGAATGGGCCAGCTCATCACGGACCTGATCCACGCCGCGCGCGGCCGTCGGATCGCGCTCGGGCACGAGGACGCCCCCGAGGAGACTCGCCGAGCCATCGACGAGTTCGTCCTCGATTCGCTGCGTACCGACGGCTGAGGACGCGTCGTTCCCGTCCGAACGAGTCCGTTCGCTACTCCTCGCGGAGTCGCTTCGAGAGCCGATCGAACCGGTCCTGTGGACGCTCCCGGCGCTCTCGTTCACGGTCGGTCGGCGCTCGAGTTCGACGATGTGCCGCCGTATGACCGTCGCGTCGAACAGCGCACTCCCGTCGGTACTCTCCGGGAGCGTCTCGAGGTCGGCGTCTAACTGGTCGACGACCTCGGCGTCCCACTCGCGGAGAACGACGACCGTAGTTCCGGCGGCGAGACGGTCGACGGCGCAGGTAACGGAATTCCGACGGTCGTCGAGCGCTCGCGTCTCGCCCCGACCGAACAATCCGGCGTCGTCGGCCGCAGCCGTGGCGTGGTCGATCGGACCGCCCTCGGCTCGTACCGTTATCCGAAGCGACTTCGACCCGGCGGCGGATCCACGACACAGCCTACGCGCTACCGCGACCGTCGACGGCTGCGAGAGCGAGCCGAGAGGATCGAGCGGCGAATCCGCGGAACGCTAACCCCTCGTTTAGAAATGATCGTAGTTCGATACCTGTCCGTATTTGACTTGTGAGTATTCCGTTCTCGACCACTATCGTAGGAGATGAGCGTCGCCATCGAGGACGATTGGATGCTCCATCTTACACAGGATTCGTCGGAAACGGTTTTCGAGGATTCCGACTATCGGGCCCAGTAACCGATTCTTGGACGTAGTGACGGACCGCTCGATCGGCCGTTTCAGGGGACGCGTTTCAGTATCGACCGTCGCTATCCAAGCACTAGTATTTCGTACAATACACAATTCTACTCTGGTAGAATAATGATGAGTTTCGTATATATCCCGTTTTCAGAGTGGACGAAAACGTTTCAGTACGGGGTCGTCGTAGAACCGACAGGCGTTCCCCTCCCTCCAACGGTGACGGCCCCGGACCGACTCGGCCTCGTCTCGTTCGACGGGGTTACGAGCATCATCGTGCGGCTCGAGAGGGAACTCGAGGCGGGCGATCGAGTGGCCCTCGACGCTCGCGACGGTATCGAGTCGTCGGGGCTCGTGGGGGCTGACTCGGAGCGATGGTAAGAGCGCGGCGGGCAATTCGCCTCAGATCGAGTGTTCGATGTAGAGTTCGAGTTCGTTGACGGCGCTGAGCACCCGCTCCGGCAGTTCCTCCGTAAGCTGCTCGCCCTTGACGCGGTGTGCGGGCCCGGAGACGCTCAGCGCGCCGATCACCTCGCCGGCCGAGTTCGTCACCGCCGCGCCGACCGCGTGAACTCCCTCGGTCGTCTCCTGCCGATTGAAGGCGTACCCGCGCTCGCGGATCCGTTCGCACTCCTCCTCGAGTTCGGCACGCGTCGTGATCGTGTTCTCGCTCACGCCGTGGAGGCCGTGGGTGGCGACGATCTCGTCGACCCGTTCGGGAGACGTGTTCGCGAGGATCGATTTGCCGGCGGCGCTCGTGTGGAGCGGACCCCGCCGGCCGATGTGCGCACCCGTCTGCACCGCGCTCTGTCCGACCTCGGTATAGAGGTAGACCCGTTCGCCGGCCTCCTCGACGATAAACTGCGCGCGCTCCCCGGTCTCGGCCGCCAGCACGTCGACCTTCTCTTTGATCATCGGGTACGCAGTCATCGTCCGCTGTGCGTGCCCGCCGACGGTGAGAAACTGGAGTCCGATTCGATAGGTTCCGTCCGACTGAACGACGTAGTTGTGCTCGCGGAGGGTAACGAGGTGTCGATGAACGGTGCTCGGCGACAGTCCCAGATGCTCGGAAATCTCGTCGATCGTTCCCCCGCGTAGTTCGCGAATCGCGTCGACGATCGCCAACGACGTTTCGGTCGTTCGCGCCCCCGTTTTGGGTTTGTTTGCCATGAGAGGTGCTGTGTATCGAGAGATCATAAATGATGGTGTTCTCTCCAGGGACGGTCGGCGTCGGTGCTCCAGCCCCCGATCCGAGGATCCGGGACGGGTTGCACGCGAAACGCACAGCGTATCCGGCCGATCCTCCATAATTCAGTACATCATTGGTTCACGCTATCATCCTACAGCCCTTTTATTACAAAAGTACTTTTGTAAACCGATCGTGTCGACGTGGATACCGTCACGTGTTCTCAAATCGGGGCACCGAAATCACCTCCTTCAACTGATCTACATTGCGATCCCGAATATTCGGGTCTATCCGAGGAGCTACTCCTTCCGCGTCGGCCCGTGAAATCCATAGCTCGTGGTCGAGAGGAGGTCTCGAGACTATCCGAATATTCGGGAGCGAAGCGACGTCGACGGCTGCTCCGGTAGGGAACCGGTTAAGTGATATCGGAACGGTTCGTTGTAACATGCCAGGAATCTCCGTGCGCCGAACGATAGTGGTGGGCAGCCGTGGATGAGAACGATCGATCGATTACGGGGTTTACGATGCTCGCACACGGGATCTTTCACACTTACGAGCTGAGCATCCCGATCTTCATCGTCATCTGGCTCGACGCGTTCGAGGTGTCGGCGTTCGTCCTCGGACTCGTCGTCAGCGTCGGCTACGGACTCATCGGCGTCGGTGCGATTCCGAGCGGTCTGCTCTCGGATACGTACGGCTCGCGTCGACTGATCGTCGCGTCGATCGTCGGCATGGGCGGGGGGTTCTTCCTGCTCGCGCTCGCGCCGAACGTCTACGTGTTGATGGCGGCGATCGTTGCCTGGGGCATCGCCGCGAGCGTCTACCACCCCGCCGGGCTGTCGCTGATCAGCCGCGGCGCGAAAAACCGCGGGACGGTGTTTGCCTACCACGGCGTCGGCGGCAACATCGGAACCGCGTTCGGTCCGCTGCTGACCGCGTCGTTGCTGCTCGTTCTCGACTGGCGGCTGGTCGTCGTCGTCCTTACGATTCCGGCCGTCGCCGTCGTCGCGTTCGGATCGCTGATCGAGTTCGACGAAGGCGTCGCGGCCGCCGCCGACGGCGGGGACGGCTCGAACGACGAGCGGTCGTCGATGGAACTCGAGTCGATCGTCGACGACTCGCGGCTCCTTCTCACCGCGGGGTTTCTGCTTACGTTCGCCGCGGTCATGATCTACGGAGTCTACTACCGGGGACTCCTCACCTTCCTGCCCGACATGATCGGCGGTCTCCCCCGGTTCGAGACCTACGAGATCTTCGGACGGGAGGCCGAGCCGGCCCAGTACGTCTACACGGGGATACTGATGGTCGGGATCCTCGGCCAGTACGCCGGCGGACGGATCACGGATCACGTCCGGACGGAGTACGCGTTCCTCTCGTCGCTGACCGTCCTCGGGATCCTCGCGTTCACCTTTATTCCCTCGGTTGACTGGGGACTCGCGCCGTTCCTGCTGGTCTGTGCCGCCATCGGCTTTTTCCTCTACGCGACCGCGCCGATCTATCAGGTGGTGATCGCGGAGTACGCGGCCGCCGACGTCCACGGCCTCTCCTACGGCTACGCCTACCTCGGGATGTTCGGCTTCGGCGCGGCGGGGGCCGCGCTCGCCGGTTCGTTGCTCACCTACTCGAGCGAGACCGTCCTGCTAGCCACGCTGGGCGCACTCGCGCTGGTCGGCGCCGGGATCGTCGCGGCGTTACTTGTACTGCACAGTGAGAATGAGTAACTAACAACAAGATTTAATACCGTAATCTCGCATGCTTGCTGTATGGTAGCTAGAGCTGTCGGTGGAATTCTCGACGGTATTACCGTCGTCGATCTGACGACGTTCGTGACGGGCGGGTTCGCGACGTTGATGCTTGCGAACCAGGGCGCAGAGGTGATCAAGATAGAGCGACCGACCGTCGGCGACGACAGTCGTCACTCCGGACCGCCGTTCGTCGACGTCACCGACTACGAGGAGGAAGGACGGGCGGCGTCCGAACACGGCGAATCGCCGTACTTCTGGACGGTCAACTACGACAAGCAAAGCGTCGAACTCGACCTCAAGTCCGAGGAGGGGTACGAGATCTGTCGGGAGCTGATCGACGAGGCCGACGTCGTCGTCGAGAACTTCAGACCGGGCACGGCCGAACGGCTCGGACTCGGGTACGAGGAGCTGGCCGAGGACCACCCCGGGCTCGTCTACTGTTCGATCTCCGCGTTCGGTGACTCCGGTCCCTGGAGCACCCGTCCCGGCTACGACCTGCTGATCCAGGGGATGAGCGGCATGATGAGCGTCACCGGCCCCGAGGACGGCGAGCCCGTCAAGGTCGGGCTCCCGCAGACGGACCTGATCACCGCGATGTGGTCCGCGTTCGGGATCGTCAACGCGCTCTACCGGCGCGAACGAACCGGCGAGGGCGAGCGCGTCGAACTCGGAATGCTCGACGCGGCGCTGCCCTGGCTGACCAAACAGGCCGCGAAGGCGTTCGTCGGCGAAGAGCCGGGTCGGATGGGAACGAAGGATCCCGTCCTCGCACCCTACCAGAGCTACCCGACCGCCGACGGCTACCTGAACGTCGCCTGCGGGAACCAGAAACTGTGGGAACAGCTCTGTGCGGAGATCGGCCGCGAGGAACTCGCCACCGATCCCCGGTTCGAATCCAACGCCGATCGGGTCGAGAACATGGACGCCCTCGAGGATGAACTCGCCGAAACGTTCGCCGAACGCACCACCGACGAGTGGGTCGAACGCCTCGCCGAGGATGCGGACCTTCCCGTGGGGCCCGTCTACGGCGTCGGCGAGGCGCTGGACAACGAACAGGTCGAGGCGCGGGGCGCAGTCGACACCCTCACCCACCCCGCTGCCGGTGAGATCCCGATCCTCGAGCACCCGCTGAACTTCTCGGAATCCGAGAGCGGGTTTGACGAGGCGCCGCCCATGCTGGGCGAGGACACCGAGGCGGTCGTCGAGGCGCTCGGGTACTCGGAGCAGGAGATCGAGGAACTCCGCGAGAAGGGCGTGCTATCCGGATAGACCGAGCGAGGGGGGAGCGACCGCCTCTCGGGAGCGGTCACACCGTCGAACCGAACCGGGGCGCCTGACCCCGCTACGTCGAGAGCGGAAGCCCGAAGGACCGCGGCGATAGCCCCGCATACGGCCGAAAACGGCTGTAGGCGTCGAAGGGTTTATGATAGTGGTCGGAAGTAGGAGTAGGTAGCCTTCGCCGGAGCAACCACTATGGACGTCAATCAAGCGATCGCGCGCACCCTGAAAGAGGAAGGAGTAGAGTACCTGTTCGGATTCCCGAGCAACCCGCTTTTCGACACCGGTGCGGCCGAGGAGGAAGGGATTCGAACCATCATCACCAGACAGGAACGGACCGCCGTCCACATGGCCGACGCCGTGGGACGGCTGAGTTCGGGCGACCGCGTCGGCGCGTTCGCGTGCCAGCACGGACCCGGAACGGAGAACTCGTTCGGCGGCGTCGCGCAGGCCTACGGCGAGTCCGCGCCGATCGTCGCGATTCCGGCCGGCTACGACGAGGCCAAGACCGACGTCGACCCCAAGTTCAACTCGCTGGTCAACTACCAGCACGTGAGCAAGTCCTGCGAACAGCTGACGAAACCCGACGCCGTCGGCGAGACGATGCGTCGCGCGTTCAGCGCGGCCCGAAACGGTCGCCCTCGTCCGGCCGTCGTCGAAGTGCCCAAGGACGTCTTCTACACGGATCTCTCCGAGGAGTTCGAGTATCACCCGACGTCGTCGAACCGAACTGGCCCGGATCCGAACGGCGTCGAGGAGGTCGCGGACGTCCTGCTCGAGGCCGAGAACCCCGTCATCTTCGCCGGGCAGGGCGTCCACTACGCCGAGGCGTGGGACGAGCTGCGAGAGCTTGCCGAGACGCTCGAGGCACCCGTCGCGACCAGCCTCAACGGCAAGAGCGCGTTCCCGGAGGACCACCCGCTGTCGCTGGGCGCCGCCAGCAAGAGCGAACCGGGCCAACTCGCCCACTTCATGCGCGAGACCGACGTGCTCTTCGGCGTCGGCTGTAGCTTCACCGAGACCGCCTACGGGCTCACCGTTCCCGACGGACCGACGATCGTTCACTCGACGCTCGACTCGACGGACATCGACAAGGACGTCGAGTCCGACTACTCGCTGGTCGGCGACGCCAAGCTGACCCTCGACGCGCTGGTCGGTTCGATCGACGCGCAGGTCGACGACTCCCGCGGTCGGTTCGACGACGTCGTCGGCGAGATCGAGGACGCACGCGAGGGGTGGCTCGAGGAGTGGCGGCCGAAGCTCACATCGGGGGAGACGCCGATCAACCCCTACCGCGTGATCCACGAACTCACGAACGTCCTCGAGGCCGAAGATACGATCATCACCCACGACGCCGGCAACCCGCGGGACTTCCTGGCGCCGTTCTGGGAGTCGACCGAGCCCCTGTCGTACATCGGCTGGGGGAAGACGACCCAGCTGGGGTACGGGCTCGGGCTCGCGATGGGTGCGAAGCTGCTTCACCCCGACAAGCACTGCATCAACCTCATGGGCGACGGCGCGATCGGAATGACCGGGCTGGACTTCGAGACGGCCGCCCGCGAGGAGATCCCGATCCTGACGATCCACCTGAACAACTACGAGATGGCCTCCTACGATACCCCCTTCTCCGGGGACTTCGCCGACGTCGGCGAGGCGCTGGGCGGTTACGGCGAGCGCGTCGAGG
>NZ_AOIA01000092.1 GCF_000337695.1 Natronococcus jeotgali DSM 18795 | reverse complement strand
CCCTCGCTCCCGCCGAAAGACGTGCAAGCGCGTCAGTCGCCGAACGCGCCGTCCTCGCTCCACCGCTCGAGGGTCGTCTGATCGTCCGCGAGTTCGTCGAACACCTCCTCGGTGTGTTCGCCCAGCCGCGGCGCGGGCGAGCGCACGACGGCGTCGTACTCGGGGTAGTTGATCGGGTGGCCCGGCAGCAGGCACTCGCCCCAGTCGGGGTCCTCGTGGTCGACGACGAGGTTCCGGGCGCTCGTCTGTTCGTCCGCGACGACGTCGGCCACGTCGTTGATCGGACCGCAGGGGAAGTTCGCCGCCGTCAGCTGCTCGAGCCAGTGTTCAGTCGGCTCTTCCTCGAGGGCCGTCTGGATCAGTTCGGTGACCCGCTCGGCGTTTGCCTGACGGTCGTCGTTGGTCGGATACTCCCGGAGCTCCTCGGCGCCGACCAGATCGACGAAGTCGCCCCAACGCTCGTCGCTCGGGACGCCGGTGACGAGCGCGCCGTCGGCGGTTTCGAAGCGCTGGTAGGGAACGAGCGTCTGGTGGGTCACGCCCTGGGGTCGGGGAACGGAGCCGTCCATCGAGTACTCCGTGAGGTACTCGTTGAGCAGGGTGACGATCGAGTCGAACAGGCCGACGTCGAACTTCCCGACGAACGCGTCCGGGTCCTCGAGGCGGTCGCGCTCGTACAATCGCGCGAGGACGCCCATCGCGGCGAACATCCCCGTCGTGAGATCGCCGATCGCCTGGCCGACCTTGACGGGCTCGCCGCCCTCGGGCCCGGTGACGCTCATGATCCCGCCCTCGGCCTGCAGGATAAGATCGAGTCCCGGCTGCTCCCGTTTGGGGCCGGTTTCGCCGTACCCCTTGATGCTGGCGTAGACGATTTCGGAGTTGCGCTCGCTGATCTCGTCGTAGCCGATGCCGAGCTTGTCGGTGACGCCGTAGCCGAAGTTCTCGACGAACACGTCGGCGCTGGCGATCAGGTCCCGGGCCGCCTCCGTTCCGGCGTCGGTCTTGAGATCGAGGGTGACCGACCGCTTGTTGCGGTTGTTCGCCATGAAGTAGCCGGACTTGCCGTCGGGACCGATCCCCTGGGATCGGGCCGGATCGCCGACGCCCGGGCGTTCGATCTTCACGACGTCGGCACCCATGTCGGCGAGCAACGCGCCGCAGAAGGGACCCGCGCGGTGACCGGTCATCTCGACGACCGAGACGCCCGAAAGGGGTCCCCCGCTCATCGTTCCTCGTTGAACTCGTCGACCAGCTCGCGGCGCTCGTCGGTGGCGAACTGCTCCCACCAGATCTCGGCCTCCTGTTCCCGCGCCGCCTCGAGACTGCCGGCGCGTACTGCGCCGTTGAGCGCGCGTTTGGAGTTTTTCACCGCCGTGCGTCCGGTCTTCTGGATCCCGTCGACGATCCCGTCGACGGTCTCGTCTAACTCCTCGCGCGGGACGGCGTGGTTGACCAGCCCGATACGCTCGGCCTCGTCGGCATCGATCATCCCCGCGGTGTAGACGAGCTCCTTGGCCTTGGCCTCGCCGACCAGCTCGACTGCCCGCCAGGTCGAGCCGCCAGTCGGAATCTGGCCGATGTTCGCGGTCGGGACGCCGAACTTCGCGTCATCGACGGCGATCCGGAGATCGCAGTACATCGCGAAGATCAGGCCCCCGCCGACGCAGTAGCCGTTGATCTTCGCGATCACCGGCGCGTGACAGTCGTACGGTTTCTGGTACATCTCGTAGAACAGCTCCTGGCGGTCCTTCTGGAGGGGATCGTGCTCCTCGGCCGTCCCGGCGTACTGGGAGATGTCGGCGCCTGCGGAGAAGGCGTCCTCACCCTCGCCGGTGATCACCACGGCCTCGATATCGCGGTTCAGCTGTATCTCGTCGAACGCGCGCTTGAGATCGAGCATGACCTCGTTGTTGAGCGCGTTGTAGACCTCGGGTCGGTGGAACTCGATCGTCGCGATCCCGTCGTCGACGTCGACGGTGATGCTCTCGTAGGCACTGTAGCTGACCATGTACCGCCGTTAGTGAGTCTCTTGCAAAAAATTTTGTATTACGGCGCCGACGCTTACTCGCCCCGGAGCGAGACGACCGGGGTGGACGCGTTCAGGAGGACGGACTGGGTGACGCTCCCAAATAGCGCCTTCCCGACCGGCGATCGGTTGCGTCCAGCGACCACCAGATAGCTCGCGTCCGCCTCCTCGGCGTAGTCGACGATCTCGTCCGCCGGGTCGCCGAGGAGTCCAACTGGAGTCGCCTCGACGCTCGCGTCTTCGATCGCCTCCGCGGCGATCTCCTCCGCGATCTCGACGACGTCCGCCACCGGTACCGTCTCCCCGGTCTCGCTGACGTTCGTCCGCTCGAGGGAGACGAACTCGTCTCGGGTGAGCACGTGGACGACCTCGACCGGTTCGTCGAACGCGCGTCCGAGACGGTGTGCCTGGGTAACGACGGCGGCTGCCCTGTCGGAACGATCGATCGCTGCAACGACGGTCATAGCTTCGAGAAGGATCTCCACCCGTAAATCAGTTACCCGCACGCCGGCTCCGTCCGCAACGGATCACCCGTCGAGAGCGATCGGAACGGAACTACTAGTTCACGTCGTACCTCGTTATTGATTTCGTCTATACTGTCGAAATATTCCGGTATAAGAGAAAGCTTTATATCTGTACTGTTTGATCATGGTAGTGTAACCCTGACTCACGGAGTCAAGCAACACATCCCAGGGTCTGTGGCTAATACGTATGTCCGAAGAAACAACGCAACGAAGTGTGACGGTGGAGGCAACGACCAGGCGACGGTTCCTCGGAATCGCCGGTGCGGGTGCTGCCGCGTCGATGGCCGGCTGTCTGCAGGACGACAGCCCGGGATCGGGGAACGGTGAGGATTGGGAACCCTCCGAATCGATCCGATACATCGTGCCGTACGACGAAGGAGGCGGCACCGACGTCTACGCCCGCGGTATCGTCGAATCGCTCACCGACGCGATGGGACAGGACATCCAGGTGGACAACGTCCCCGGCGGCGGCGGCCTAAACGGGTTCGGGGAACTGTACGGCTCGGATCCGGACGGACACACGATCTCGGGGAGCGCGACCCCGCTCGAGGTGCCGCCGCAGATGCTCGAGGACCCCGGGTTCGATCAGCGCGACCTCGAGGGAATCGCGAACATCGGCCGCTCGACGTGGTGTCTCATCGTCAACGAGGAGTACGAGGGTGAGGTCGAGACGTTCGACGACGTCCGCGAGATGCACAACTCCGGCGAGTGGGAAACGATCGGGATTCAGGAGCCGGGCAGCCCCCAGGACATCATGACCCTGCTGGCGAAACACGGCGAGGGGTACGCCGAGGAATACGACTGGCAGTGGGAGGAGCGGGTTCAGTATACGGGAACCGGTCCGATCACCGAAGCGGTTACTTCCGGCGAGGTACCCTGCGGGATCGGAACCGACGCGGGGACGGAGCCGAACGTCTCCTCCGGAGGCGTCTACCCGATCTGTACGTTCTGGAGCGAGGGAACGGAAGTGTACCCCGACATCCCATCCGTCACCGACGAGGGGTACCCGGACATGGACTTCATCTCCGGTGTCACTCGCGGGCTGTACGCGCCGCCGGATACGCCCGACGGCGTCATCGAGGAACTGACCGGACGCGTCGAGGAGGCGACCGAGGACGAGCGCTACCAGGAGTGGTCCGAAGAGACCGGAAACCCGATCTTCTACGAGGGGCCCGACGAGGCGAACGCGGCGATCGAAGACGCGTTCGCGGAGATCGAGGAACTCGGGATCATCGAGCTGATCGAAGAACACTCGTAACCCCCCTCCGCCCAGTAATATTATGAGTAACACAGAGTCAACCGAGAGGAACGTAACGCCGGAACGGATAATGCTCGTTACGTTTCTCGTCCTAAGCGCGGTGTTCATTATCGAGCCGGTGATCGCGGACTATCCGGACGACGCTCGTGTGTTTCCCCAGCTAACCGCGTCGGCTGTCTTTATCGGCTCGCTGTTGCTGTTGCTACAGAATTACCTTCCAGGCCCCCTCTACACGTTCGTCGCCGAGAGCGTCAGCATCACCAGTTCCGACGAGTCGGAGGTCGTCGAACAGGCTGGCGACGAGGAGGATTTGCTGGACGAACGGGACCAGAAGAACGGGAAGGACACGCTCGGCTCGAAGTACGGGTACGAGGTGAACGAGACCGTGTTTATGGTCTCGACGGCGGTCCTGTACTTCGTCGCGGGGTGGGCGGCCGGTTTCCTCTTCGTCACTCCCCTGTACATCCTCGGATACACCCTCTGGTTCCGGGTGAATCCGGTCGTCGGTCTGGGACTGGCCGCAGCGGGAACGATCGTCATCTACCTGTTCATAACGTACCTCGTGATGCCGTTCGACGAGGGCCAGATCTTCGATTTCAGTCCGCTCGTTCCGACGCTTATCGATAGCACGTCGCTACTGCTTCGAGGTGGTGCGTAGATGGCAGTCGACGCCTTTCTCGAGGGGCTCGTGGTCGCGACGAGCCCGGAAATGCTCCTCTGGCTGACCGTCGGCCTGCTTCTCGGCATCATCCTCGGCGCCCTTCCGGGTATCGGTTCACCGGTCGGAATGGCGATCGTGCTCCCGTTGACGCTTCCGCTGGAGGCGACGGCGGCGATCATCCTGCTGGTCGCGATATACAGCGGCGCGATGTTCGGCGGCTCGATCTCGGCGATACTGATCAACGCGCCGGGGACCGAATCGGCAGCGGCGACGACGCTGGACGGCTACCCGATGTCGAAAAACGGGCTCGCGAAAAACGCGCTGGCGATCGCGACGACGGCCTCGGCGCTGAACGGATTTCTCGCGGCGATCCTGCTGGTCGTCCTCTCGCCGGTGTTGATCGAAGTCGTCCTCGCGTTCGGTTCACCGGAGTACTTCCTGCTGGCGATCCTCGGCATCTCGCTGATCACGATCGTCACTCAGGGATCGATCGTGAAGGGCCTGGTCGCCGGGGCGCTGGGTTTCATGATCTCGACGATCGGAACCGCAATCCTCAGTCCGCGCCCGCGGTTCACGTTCGGTCAGTTCGGCCTCTACGAGGGGATCGACTTCGTGGCGGCGTTGATCGGAATGTTCGCGTTCGCCGAGATGATGAAACTCGCCGCGCGCGATCAGATCTCCGATGACGACGTCGAACTCGCGGGCAGCGTCCGCAAGGGCATCATGACGATCTTCAAGTATCCGGTCACGACGATCAAATCCGGACTGATCGGCATGGGGATCGGAATGATCCCCGGTTCGGGGGCGACGACCTCGACGTTCGTCGCCTACGCGGAGGAGGCTCGTTCCTCGACCAAGGACGGGAAGTTCGGCGAGGGCGATCCTCGCGGGGTCATCGCACCGGAGGCGGCGAACAATCCGACCGTCAGCGGCTCGCTCGTTCCGACGCTGTCGTTCGGAATCCCGGGAAGCGGCTCCACCGCCGTTTTACTCGGCGGGATCCTCATGCACGGACTCCAGCCCGGCCCCGTTCTCTTCGGCGACCAGCTCAATATCACCTATGCGCTGTTCATCTCGCTGTTCCTCGGCAACGTCCTCATCCTCGCCGTCGGGCTGACGCTGATCCCCTTCGCGAGCCGGATCACCGAACTCGATACGAACGTGATCATCCCGATGGTCGTCGTCCTCTCGTTCGCCGGAGCGTACACTCTCAACCAGAACTGGTGGGACGTCGGCGCCGTCATCGCGCTCGGGATTCTGGGATTTTACATGGTCCGGAACAACTACTCGATTATCGCGTTCGTGCTCGGAATCGTGCTCGGACCGATTGCCGAGGAGAACTTCTTCCGGTCGCTCCAGATATCGGGAGGCGAGTACACCATCTTCGTCAATCCGATCGACCAGCCGCTGTCGTTTCTCCTGTCGCTGGCGATCCTGGCGATCCTGCTGGGTCCGTTCGTGAAGGGGCGAGCCGAACGAATGGTCAGCAGCAGCTGATCACCCTCGAGACCCCGGATAACCGTCGGAACCGAAACGGCTAAGTCCCGACGTACAACCCTTCGCCTATGGAAGACGGCTGGCAACACGTCACACTCGAGGAACTCGAGACGAATCCCGACAAGCCCGGAAACCGCTGGGAGGCCTCGCCGGCGCTCGGTATCGACGCGTTCAACGTCAACGTGGCCGTTCTCGAGTCGGGCGAGCGCCTCTCGCAGAACCACTTTCACTACCACGAGAACCAGAAGGAGCTGTTCTACGTCGTTTCGGGCTCCTGCCGCGCGAGAACGGTCGACGAAACCGTGACACTCGAGGCGGACGACCTCATCGCGTTCGACGAGGGAGAAGTGGGCGCGCACGTGCTCTACAACCCCTTCGAGGAGCCGTGCAAGCTCGTCGCCCTCGGCTGGCCGCAGGACGGCCGGTACCCGGTTCACCAGCTCGAGACGACCGACGACGCGGTCGAGAACGTCCCGGACGAGTGAGAGGGGTACCGTTCGAACGACAGCTCGAGACCGAGTTCGATCACCGCGCTTAAGGGATGGATTACCGTATCCCGATCCATGCCACGGCTGCAACGAGGACTCGTACTGGGCGGGATCTTGCTCAACGCGGTGGCGTTCGTCTACGGCCTCTACGCCCGATCGCTGCTTTACGCGACGGTATTCCTGTTCGTTGCAGCGTATCTCGTCGTCGTCTACCGGACGAACGGCGGCTACGTTGACTGAGAGTCGCCACCGGGCCAACGGCGGCGGAGGGCACAACAGTTATGTGGGGCCGCTCGGTTAACAGTATCACGCACAAGATATGCAAGCGATTAGCAAAGAGCCGGCGACCGCCCGACGCCGCACCCGTCGTCGGTGGGCGAACCGGCGGTCCTCCCCGACCGCAACCGCCTCCCACCGACCGACAGCTACCGACGGAGGCGAACGAACGGCCCCGAACGCCTCCTGATCGGAAGCGTTTCGCTTGCGACTGGACCGATCCAGAACGGACACCGAGTATAATGGCTACACACGACAGACCGACCGACGGAGATCCGGCGACGGATCGACGCGCGAAGTACGACTACCGAAACGACGCGACGGAACGCCCGGATCTCGTCGACGACCTCGAGCGACGGGTCGACGGCGACGTCCGCTTCGACGAGTACACCCGCGAGCTGTACGCGACCGACGCCAGCGCCTACGAGATGCTACCGATCGGCGTCGTCTATCCGACCGACACCGCCGACGTCGCGGCGGTGATGAGTTACTGCGCCGACCGCGAGATCCCGGTGTTACCCCGCGGCGGCGGAACGAGCCTCGCCGGCCAGACGGTCAACGAGGCCGTCGTCCTCGATTTCACCCGCTATATGAACGCGGTGACGGACATCGATCCCGACGCCCGGCGAGCCCGGGCCCAGGCGGGGATCACGATCGGCGAACTCAACAGGACCCTCGAACCCCACGGACTCAAGTTCGCGCCCGATCCGTCGACCGCCGACCGCAGCGCCCTCGGCGGTGCGATCGGGAACAACACGACGGGCGCACACTCCCTGAAGTACGGCAAGACCGACGCCTACGTCGAGGAGGTGGAGGTCGTGCTCGCCGACGGCTCCGTCGAGCGGTTCGGCGAGATCGACCTCGGGGAACTGCGCGATCGGGGCGACCCCAACGGGGAGCTCCTCGAGCGGATCTACGCGGAGGTCGTCAGAATCGTCGACGAGGAGAGCGACGCGGTCGAGGGCGCCTACCCGACGCTGAAGCGAAACGTCTCGGGGTACAACCTCGACGTGCTGGTCGAGGAAGCCGAGACGGGGACGGTCAACCTCGCGAAGTTGCTGGTCGGCAGCGAGGGGACGCTGGGGATCGTCACGGAAGCGGCGGTCTCCCTCGAGACGATTCCGAACACGACGTCGGTCGCGGTGCTCTGTTACCGAAGTCTGCTCGACGCGATGGACGACGTCGGCGCGATCCTCGAGCACGATCCGGCGGCGGTCGAGGTGATGGATGACGTCCTGCTCGATCTGGCCCGAA
Organism: Natronococcus jeotgali DSM 18795; assembly: GCF_000337695.1. Classification (GTDB taxonomy): domain Archaea; phylum Halobacteriota; class Halobacteria; order Halobacteriales; family Natrialbaceae; genus Natronococcus; species Natronococcus jeotgali. Next base: position 85,414 of record NZ_AOIA01000092.1, on the reverse strand, counting down.
ACACCGAGGAGTTCACCGACGTCGTCGACATCCTCCCCGACGAAACGGCCTCGTTCCTGCTGGTCGAGTTCTACGCCGACGACGACGAGCGGAGCCGCGAGCTGGTCGCGGACTTGATCGACGACCGCGAGGGCGACGTCGCCTTCGACGCGCTGACGGCGTACGACGAGAGCCAACAGTCCCGGCTGTGGAAGATGCGAAAGGCCTCGACGCCGATCCTGCTCTCCAGAACCGGCAACGAAAAACACATCGCCTTCATCGAGGACATCGCCGTCCCGCCGGAAAACCTCACGGAGTACATCGCGGACTTCCAGGCGGTCATGGAAGACCACGATACGTTCGGTAGCTTCTACGCCCATGCCGGCCCGGGCTGTATCCACATCCGCCCGCTGATCAACACGAAAACCGCGGCGGGGATCGAGACGATGGAAGCGATCGCCGACGACGCGACCGACCTCGCGGTGAAGTACGGCGGCAGCGTCTCGGGAGAACACGGCGACGGTCGCGCCCGGACCCAGTGGAACCGCAAGCTGTACGGCGATCACGTTTGGAACGTGTTTCGCGAGCTGAAGACCGCCTTCGATCCCGACTGGCTGCTCAATCCCGGCTCGGTCTGTGGCGACCACGACATGACCGAGAACCTCCGGTTCGACTCCGACGACCGGTTCGACGCCGGTTTCGATCCCGTGCTCGACTGGGAGAACGAGAAGGGGTTCCAGGGGATGGTCGAACTCTGTCACGGCTGCGGCGGCTGTCGGACCAGCCAGGAGGGGACCGGCGGCGTGATGTGTCCGACCTATCGGGCTGCCGACGAGGAGATCACGAGCACCCGCGGCCGGGCGAACATGCTCCGCCAGGCGATGACCGGCGAGCTCGAGCCCGACGAGGCCTTCTCCGACGAATTCGTCACCGAGGTGATGGACCTCTGTGTCGGCTGCAAGGGCTGTGCGAAGGACTGTCCGAGCGAGGTCGACATGGCCAAGCTCAAAGTCGAGGTCGAACACGAGTACCACCAGCGTAACGGCGCCTCGCTGCGGGAACGCATGTTCGCCAACATCGGCACCCTCTCGAAGCTCGGCAGCGCCACCGCGCCGCTGTCGAACTACATGACGAAGCTGCCGGGCGCCCGGACGGTGATGGAGAAAACCGTCGGGATCGCCCGGGAGCGATCCCTGCCGACGTTCCACCGGGAGACGTTCACCGACTGGTTCGAGAGCCGGGAGTCGCCGGTGGATCCGGAGACGGCCGACCACAAGGTCCTGTTGTTCCCGGACGTCACCACGGAGTACAACGATCCAGAGATCGGCAAGGCCGCGGTTCGGCTCCTCGAGGCCGCGGGCGTCTTCGTCGACCTCCCCTCGGGCACCACCAGCAGCGGCCGTCCGGCCTACTCGAAAGGGTTTCTCGAGACGGCCCGCGAACGGGCCGAGCAGAACGTCAACGCCCTGATCCCGAACGTTCGGAACGGGTGGGACGTCGTCGTCTGCGAGCCGAGCGACGCGGTCATGCTCCAGTCCGACTACCCGGATCTGGTCACCGGCCACGACGTAAGCGACGTCGCCGAAAGCGCCTACGGCGTCTGCGAGTACCTCGACGTCCACCGCCTCGACGACCGCCTCGAGTTCGGGCCCGTCGACGAACGCCTGACCTACCACGGCCACTGCCACCAGAAGGCGACGAAGAAGGACCACCACGCCGTGGGCGTCCTCCGGCGGGCGGGGTACGCCGTCGATCCGCTCGACAGCAGCTGTTGCGGGATGGCCGGCTCGTTCGGCTACGAGGCCGAACACTACTCGATGAGCCGGGCGATCGGCTCGCAGCTGTTCGGTCAGATCGACGACAGCGACGGCGACGGCGTCGTCGCGACGGGGGCGTCCTGCAGAACGCAGATCGGCGACGAGTACGACGGGAAGCCGCCGCACCCGATCGCGAAACTCGAGGCGTCGCTCGCGTAGGCGACTACACCTTGTACTTGTTCAGCTCGATGACGTTTGCGGTGCGACGGAGCTGCTCGACGAACGCGTTTTCCTCCCAGTCGTCGTCGATGCGAGCCGTCGGCGCCGAGATGCTGATCGCGCCGATGACCTCGGACTCGAACCGGATCGGCGCGGCGATACAGCGCAGTCCCTCGAGGCGTTCCTCGTCGTCGACGGCGAACCCGCGCTCGCGGGTGCGCTCGAGTTCCTCCTCGAGCTCCGCGCGCGACGTGATCGTCTTCGGCGTCACCGCGGGTAACCCGTGGCGGTCGACGATCTCGTCGACGCGCTCGGCGGGCAGGTGCGAGAGGATCGCCTTGCCGAACGCCGAGCTGTGCATGGGGTGACGACAGCCGACGTAGGTGTCGAGGTCGACGGCTCGTTCGCCTTTCGACCGACAGAGGTAGACGCCCTCCCCGTTCTCCTCGACGACGAAGTGAACCAGCTCGCCGGACTCCTCGGCCAGGGCCTCGACCTGCGGCTCGGCGACCCTGTAGACGTCCATCTCGCTGCGGAGCTGGCCGCCGATATCGAGAAAGCGCAGGCTCAGCTCGTAGGTGTTCCCGTTCTTGACGACGAACCCCTGCTCCTCGAGCGTGCTGAGATGGTTGTGGATCGCGCTCTTACCCATGCTCAGCTCGTCGGCCAGCGTCGTGATCCGCGCGCCCCCGCGCCGGTTCAGTTCCTCGATCAGCGTCAGCGACTTCTCGGTCGTGCGGACCGGGTGTTTGGCTCTGTTTTCCATACGCGGAGGGTGTTATCGGAGCCCAATAAAGGTTGGTCTCTCATAGAGAACGCCGTTTCGCCGCGGTTCGGGTACTCTCGAGCGTAATTTGCAGCGTTTGGCCGATCTCCGAGATCGGCACGCGTAACGAAAGCGGGGGTTTCGGGCTGTACAGTCGAGCTAGCGGAAGTTCGGACCTCGGCCGCTCGAGAGGCCCGCATCGTAACAGGAATTCTGTGATGGAGAACGGTTACCCGTCGACGAGTTCCGAACCGAGCGACCGCGCACCGTCCTCGAGCCCACACCCGAACGTCGTGTTCCCAGGCGACGGAAGGAAGACCCGATCGGCGGTCCGGACCGTCGATCGGAGCGGGACATCCGCGGCAGCGCGGCCCGGAAACGGACGCGATCGGCGTCGGATCGCGCCGCCGTCGGAAAGCCGGAGAGCGCACCGAGCGTTCGACTCGGCTCGAGGCGACGATCCGAGCACCGACCTAATCGTCCTCCGCGGGCGCGCGGTTTGCGGGAAGCGGTCAGATCAGCGACGCACTCCCTCGGCGGCGAACGCCGACTCGGACGGAACGCTGTCCCGAGTTCCCGGCCCAACCAGCCGACGGGTGGGAGGCCGGGGCCGAGTTACGGCGATCAGTATCGCGGCGGAACTACGCACGAGCAAGCGACCAAAAGAATCGATTCGGCGGGGACGATCAGCCGACGACCATCGCGCGCTCGACGAGGTCCTCACCGTACAGCTCCTCGAGGTCCTCGTGTTGGTCCGGACGGTTCTCGTAGACGTCCTGGAACAGCGTGATCGGCGTCTGAGCCGCCTGGTAGGTCGCCTCGTCCCACATGCGGTCGTTGCTGACCTCGACCTCGACGCCGTCGATGACGAGCGTCCCCGACCGTTCCATCGCGATGGCGCCCTTGCCGGCCTCCTTGGCCGCCTCGAACTCCTCCATCGAGTCGACGATGTCGTCCAGGCTCGGGATGTAGGAAGTCATGTCGAGCAGCTCCTGGGAGAGTTCCTCGCCGTCGAGTTCGAGCTCGTCGCCGCCGACGCGGAGCGTGTACTGGTCGTCGCCCGTCTCCTCGAGCTCGACCTCGTCGCCGCCGTAGACGTGACGCCCGTCCTCCTCCTCGAGCTCGATCGTGCGGTCGTTGACCTCGAGCTGCCAGCTGCCGTTTTTCGGCGGGAGCGGCGACTTGTTGGCCTCGACGACCTGGCCGGGGGTCAGCGACCAGATGCCGAGCATCCCCTTCGCCTGGTTGTCGGTCATGCGCTCGTGGTAGCCCTCGACGTCGCGGATGTCGTCGTAGGGACCGTCGACCGCGATCAGGCCGGCCGCGCTCGCGCCGCGGGAGGTGTTGTGTCGCAGCTCCGGCCACGGCGGGAGCTCGCCGGTGGGCGTGATCGCGCGCATGCTCTTCGTGTAGTCGACCTCGCCGTCGACCAGCATGAACAGGCGCTCGAGGTTGTTCGAGGGCTTGCCCATCTCCTCGCGGAGGTCGCCCAGCGCCAGCTCGGCCTCGCCGCTCTCGACGATGACCGACATGGCCAGACTCCCCTCCTCGAGGTCGTGCTCGTTTTCGACGATCGTGAGGAACTCGTCGGCCTTCTTCCAGTCGTCGATGTCGCCGACCTCGGGGATCACGAAGCCGTCGAGGTGGTCGACGGCGCCGTTCTCGGGGTCAGCCAGCTTCAGGATCTGCTGGAACCCCTGGTAGCGGGTGGTGGGGCTCTCGCGGTGCCAGACGACGCGGGGGTGGATCTCGCCGGGGAAGTCGGCCCCGTTCTCCGAGATCACGTCGATCATGTTCTCGACGCCCTCGTCGCGCATCGAGGGCGCCGTCGCGTCCTCGTTGTCCGGCACCCAGACGTCCGGCGCCTCCATGCCGCTGAGTTGGGCGGCGCTTTGCAGCATCTTGGCGGAGTCGTCCTCTCCTTCGACAGCAGTCGGGGTAGTAAAGAACGTCCGTACGAACGCTCGTTCGTGTAGACGGTCGGTATGCGTGCTCATGAGTCCGTCTGGATCTATTGCGTTCTAATATTAAAATGATGTGGTAACGTTCTGCGATCGGCGCCCTCGTAATCGGGGACAGGCGACCGACCGCGAGGTGACGGCACCCTGATCCGCACGTTTCGTGTGCGCGATAGCCGAACGGACACGAAGCGGGGTTCGACCGTTCTCACATAGGAAACGATTATTCCTGCAAATCGACGAACGGGGCGGCGAACGCGAGGTTGCGAGGAAGTCGGTGGCGACGAACGTCGGGTTTGCGGAGCGACGGCAGCCCGCCTCTCGAACCGGAATCACCGGCCCCTCGACCGCCGTTCGGGTGTTCTGAAATAGGGAACGATACGCCGTACTCGCGTACGCTGTCCCCGAATTCGAAGGTATATTTTTACATCTGTATTTTCGTAATTCCATTCGGTCCGCTTCGCGACTATCGCCAGTTCTGAAATGGAGAACAGTCGAAACCGGCAGCGCCGGGTTCTGGAAACGGGAACTACCGTTTCGGGTTCCGAAAACCGAACGACGGCTTCCGATTCTCTCAGTCCAGCGACTCGACGAGTTCGACCTTCCGGCCGTCGGGGTCGTAGATGAACGCCGTCCGGGCGCCGGCTTCGGGCTGATCGCCCGGTTCCTTCTCGACGCCGTAGTGGTCGATCTCCTCGAAGGTCGCGTCGACGTCGTCGACGCCGATCGCGAGGTGGTCCCAGGACGTTCCGTCCTCGAAGCTCTCCTCGCCGTCGGTGTCCGACAGCTGCAGTTCGATCCCGTTCTCGTCGGCGATGTACCGGTTGTGGGTCTCGCCGTCCGGCGTCTCGAACTCCCAGCTCTCCTCGAAGCCGAACTGTTCGTAGAACTCGATGGTCTCGTCGGCGTCGGCGACGTTGACGTTGATATGGATGAGCTCCATACCGTTCTCCCGGATAACCACCCTATTAAATGCAATGGATACGACGATCGGTGCCGAGACCCGCCAGTGGCGAACGCTGACGGGAAATGCGGTCGTTGACCCTTTCCGAGTCTTTTTGATGGTCGAGCGGTATGGCTCACCATGGCCTACGAGATAGCGAGTATTCCGGGCGACGGTATCGGTCCGGAGGTCGTCGACGCGGCCCGACCCGTGTTCGAAGACGTAGCGGAGCGACACGGGTTCGAGCTCTCCTTCACGCGGTACGACTGGGGCACCGAGCGCCACCTCGAGCACGGTTCGATGATGCCCGACGACGGCCTCGAGGAACTCGAGGGGTACGACGCGATCCTGCTGGGGGCGGTCGGTCACCCCGACGTCCCGGACCACGTCACGCTGAACAACCTCCTGCTTCCGATCCGCAAGGGGTTCGACCAGTCGATCTGTAAGCGACCCGCCGTCCTCCTCGACGGCGTCGAGAGCCCGCTCGAGGGGTACGACGGCGGCGACATCGACTTCGTCGTCTACCGGGAGAACACGGAGGGCGAGTACGCCGACATGGGCGGCCAGGAACACCCCGGCCACGACCACGAGGTCGCGATTCAGAGTGCGGTCTTCACCCGGACCGGAACCGAGCGCATCGTTCGGGCCGCGTTCGACGCGGCGACCGAGCGCGAGGGCCACCTGACGAGCATCACGAAGTCCAACGCCCAGGCCCACAGCATGGTGTTCTGGGACCAGATCGTCGAGGAGGTCAGCGAGGAGTACCCCGAGGTCACCGTCGAGCGTCTGCTCGTCGACGCGGCGAGCATGGACTTTATCCGCCGTCCCGAGGAGTTCGACGTCGTCGTCGCCTCGAACCTCTTCGGCGACATCCTGACCGACATCGGCGCGATCATCACCGGGAGTATGGGGCTGGCGCCGTCGGCCAACATCGATCCGACCCGAACCTCCCCCTCGATGTTCGAACCCGTCCACGGCAGCGCCCCCGACATCGTCGGCGACGGGGTCGCGAACCCGCTCGCCACGGTGTTGTCCGGAGCGATGATGGTCGATCACCTCGGCGAGGAGGACGCCGGCGAGGCGCTGTGGAACGCCGCCACCGACCAGCTCGCCGACGCGGACGCCCCGCGAACGCCCGACCTGGGCGGCTCGAGCGGAACCGAGGACGTGGTCGAGGATCTCCGGAGTCGCCTCTAGCGGACCCCTCGACACCGCCACGATCATTGCGAAAATAATCGATTTTCGACGCTATTCGTTGAGCCAGAGGTCCAGGCCCGTCGTCTCGTCGAAGTTCCGGACGAGAGGCTCCTCGAACGCCCGGAGGTGGACCTCGCCGGCGAAGACGGTCCCGCCCTCGAGGTGGCCCGCGAGGGGTTCGCCGTCTTCCCTGGAGAGGACGGCGTGGGTGTGGGCGAACACGTCGCCGTCGAGTTTCGCAACGTTCCCGACGCAGGCGGCGACCTCGAGCGGTTCCTCGAAGGTGATCGACCGGTACTCCTGGTCGTCCTGGTCGTAGAACCAGATCTCGGCGTCCTGCACCGCGCCCATCGCGTTGAACCAGCCCGCCTCGACCTCCTCCTCCCGGGCGAGGCTCTCGATCTCGTCGCGCCAGTCCTGTCCGGTCTCGAGTCGCGCGAGGAACTCCCGCGTCGACTCCACTTCCTGGTACTCCATACCGCAATACGCACAACGCGTCTCAAAAAAGATTGCGGTGGTGGCGACGCGACCGCCGCGATCCGAGGCCCGTGTCGACTGTATTCACTCTCTCCGGATTCTGAATAATACGCAACATTCAATTCCCCTCCACGGGAGGAGTAGCGTATGACCGAGCGCCACGAGCTCGAGCAGCTGTACGTCCACGAGTCGGTCGAAAACGTGATCCCGCCGGCGGCGTTCGTCGAGGCGTTCGACGACCTCCCGATTCCAGCCGAACTCGTCGGCGATGGCCGCGAGTACGACTCGACGGACGCGGTGGCGACCTACGTCCCGCGACCGGAGTATCTGGACGCGGGCTGGGTCCACTGCATCCGCGCCGGCTACGACGAGTTCGATACCGACGCCTACGAGCGAGAGGGGGTTCCGCTCACGAACAGTTCGGGGATCCACGGCTCGACGGTCAGCGAGGTCGCGCTCAACTGCATGCTCTCGCTGGCCCGCCTTGGACACCGCTACCGCGACCACCAGAAGGAACGGGAGTGGTGGGAACCGCCGTACGAACGACCGTTCACGCTCGAGAACGAGCGCGTCTGCGTCGTCGGGCTCGGCACGATCGGCGAGGCGACCGCGACCCGGTGTGACGCCCTCGGCATGGAGGTCGTCGGCGTTCGCCGTTCGGACGAGCCGGTACCCGGCGTCTCCGAGATCTTCTCACCCGATCGGCTCCACGACGCGATCGAGGACGCCAGGTTCGTCGTCCTCACCGTGCCCCACACGCCGGCCACCGACGACATGCTGAGCGACGCGGAGTTCGCAGCGATGCGCGAGGACGCCTACGTGATCAACGTCGCTCGGGGTCCCGTCGTCGACGAGGACGCGCTCGTCGAAGCTCTCGAGGCCGACGCGATCGCCGGTGCCGGCCTCGACGTCTTCGAGACCGAACCGCTCCCCGAGGAGTCGCCGCTGTGGGGCTTCGACGACGTGATCGTCTTCCCCCACAAGGGGTCGGCGACGAACCGGTACCACCTCGACATCGCGGAGCTCGTCGCGGAGAACGTCGAGCGCTACCGGTCGGGCGAGGACCTGAAAAACCGCGTCGCCTGAGACGGCGACGAGGGCGTCCTCACCGCTCCGTCCGCGGTACGTCGACGACGGCGCGAGGACGGCGGTCGACGATCCCGCGGACGCGTCGATCGTCGCGGGCGGGCTCGACGTCTGATCCGTGACTGGGCCAACCAGGCACAAAAACCTACATAAGGGACTTTCGCTAGTGATCCGTATGGTTACGATCGAGAACCGCGACGCGCTCGAGCGAACGGACGCACATGCGGTCGCGCTCGAGTGTATCGTCGCCGGGATCGAGGCCGCCCACCCCGAGCGGATCGTCGCGGAGTCGATCTCGACGCGCGAAGGTGTCCTCGCCGTCGCGGGCGCCGAGGGCGACGTCACCGAGTACGAGCTGGATCGGTACGAGGACGTCTACGTTGTCGGCGGCGGCAACGCCGCGGGCCACCTCGCGCGGGCGATCGAGGACGCGCTCGGCGACGCGCTCGCGGGCGGGGTCGTCGTCACTGACGATCCCGCCGGGACGTCGGTCGTCGAGGAACACCTCGGTGACCACCCCATCCCGAGCGAGGACGGCGTCGCGGGCGCCCGACGAGTCCTCGAGGTCGCCGACCGGGCGGGCGAGGACGACCTCGTGGTCGCCTGCATCACCGGGGGCGGAAGCGCCCTCCTGCCGGCTCCGGCCGGGTCGATCTCGCTCGCCGACCTCCAGTCGGTCACCGAGTCGCTGCTCGAGTGTGGCGCGTCGATCGACGAGATCAACGCCGTCCGCAAGCACTGCTCGTCGATCAAGGGCGGCCAGCTCGCCCGGCGGGCGGCGCCGGCGACGGTCGCGACGCTCGCGATCAGCGACGTCGTCGGCGACCGCCTCGACGTGATCGCGAGCGGGCCGACCGCGCCCGATCCGACCGCGTACGCGGACGCGCTCGAGGTCCTCGAGCGCTACGAACTCTCGGTTCCCGAGACCGTCTCCGCGTACCTCGAGGCCGGCGACCGCGGCGAGCACCCCGAGACGGTCGCCCCCGGGGATCCCCTGCTGGAATCCGTCCGCGTGCACGTCCTCGGGAGCGGACGGACCGCCCTCGAGGCGGCCCGTGAGGTCGCAGCCGACCGCGGCTACGAGCCGCTCGTGCTGTCCTCGCGGGTTCGGGGCGAGGCCAGCGAGTCGGCGATCACCCACGCCGCGATCGCCGAGGAGTGCGCCGAGACGGGCGATCCGATCTCCCCGCCCGCGGCGGTGCTGTCGGGCGGGGAGACGACGGTGACCCTCGCCGGGGATCACGGCAGCGGCGGCCCGAACCAGGAGTTCGTCCTGAGCGGCGCCGTCGAACTCGAGAGCGACGCGGTCGTGGTAGCCAGCGTCGACACCGACGGGATCGACGGCGCGACCGACGCCGCCGGCGCGATCGCGACCGCGGCCGACGTATCGCGGACGGAGGGACGGCGCGCGCTCGCGACCAACGACGCCCTGCCGATCCTGGAGTCGGCCGAGACGATCGTTCGAACCGGACCGACGGGGACGAACGTCAACGACCTCCGGATCCTCGTCGTCGAGGACTGACCCCGGCGGAGAACGGACGGCCGCGTTCGGGCGGGCTGGCAATAACTGCCGAATAACGGCGCCGAAAGCGGTCCTTTTCGGAGACGTGTGGGTCCGGGAGGCACAGGATTTATCATAATCGATCCCTCAGAGTCGACTGATGGCTGTTGAAAAGCCACACGGTGGCTTAGCTAACTACGAGGAGTTTCGTGACGAACTCGATCACGAGTACGACGACGTCGAGGAGTACGTCGATCTCGCTGCGGATCTTCGGTCGGTCGTAACGGGGGAAGTGCGCTTCGACGAGTACGCGCAGGTCCTGTACGCGACCGACGGCAGTATCTACAAGGCCAAACCGGCCGGCGTCGTGCTCCCCCGCAACGCCGACGACGTGCAAAACGCCGTGCGCGTCGCCGCCGAGCACGACGTGCCGATTATGGCCCGCGGCGCCGGCTCGTCGCTGGGCGGGCAGGCCGTCGGTCCGGGCTGTGTCGTGCTCGATATGACGACCTACATGGACGATATCCTCGAGATCGACCCCGATCGCCGGCGGGCGCGGGTCCAGCCCGGCGTCGTCCAGGATCACTTCGACGACGCCGCCGAGGAGTACGGGCTCAAGTTCGCGCCCGATCCCGCCTCGTCGAACCGCGCGACGATCGGGGGCGGAATCGGGAACAACTCGACGGGCGCACACTCCGTCCGCTACGGGATCACCGACGCCTACACCGAGGAGTTAGACGTCGTCCTCGCGGACGGCTCGCTGATCCACACCCGCGAGGTCGTCGTCGACTCCCCCGAATGGGAGGAGATCGTCTCGAAGAACGACCGCGAGGCCGAGATCTACGAGACCGTCCGCGGCCTCGTCGAGGAGAACCGAGAGGAAATCGAGGAGAAGTACCCGAACCTCAAGCGCAACGTCTCCGGGTACAACCTCAACAAGGTCGTCTACGAGAACGAGGACGGCGAGGAGGTCGTCAACCTCTCGAAGCTGTTCGTCGGCGCCGAGTCGACGCTTGGCGTGGTCGTCGAGGCCGAGATCAGCCTCGTCACCCTCCCCGAGGAGACCGCGCTCGTGTTGTACTGCTTCGACGACCTCATCGAGGCCCTCGAGGCCGTCCCCGAGGCGCTGGAGTTCGATCCCAGCGCCGTCGAGCTGATGGACGAGGAGATGTTCCGGCTCGCCCGGGAATCCGAGCAGTTCGCGCAGTACGAGGAACCGATCCCCGACGACACCGAGGCGGCACTGATGCTCGAGTACGACTCGGAGCTCCACGACGACTTCGAGGAGGCCGTCGGCCGCACCAACGAGCACTTCGTCGAGAACGGCGACGCCTTCGACGCCCTCGAGGCCTACAGCGAGGCGGACCAGGCCGACCTCTGGAAGCTCCGGAAGGCCGCGATTCCGTTGCTGATGGGTCTCGAGGGCGACCCGAAGCCGTACCCCTTCATCGAGGACGCGACGGTCCCCCCCGAGGAACTCGCCGAGTACGTCGAGAAGTTCATGGACGTCCTCGAGGACCACGACACCTCCGCCGCCTACTTCGCTCACGCGGGCAGCGGGACCCTCCACATCCGACCGATCCTCAATTTGAAGGACGACGGCGGCATCCAGACGATGCAGTCGATCACCGACGCCGTCACCGATCTCGTCCTCGAACACGAGGGGTCGTTCTCCGGTGAGCACGGCGACGGACTCGCCCGCACCGCGTTCAACCCGAAGATGTACGGCGAGGACCTCTGGGAGGCGTTCAAGGAGATCAAGTCGGCGTTCGACCCCGACTGGCGGATGAACCCGGGGAAGGTCGTCTACACCGACGAGAACCCGACGGACATGCGCGAGAACCTCCGGTACGGACACGCCTACGCCTCGATCGAGCCCCAGACGAAACTCGACTTCTCCGAGGAGGGCGGCTTCTCCCACCTCGTGGAGCTGTGTAACGGCTGTGGCACCTGCCGACAGACCGACGACGTGATGTGTCCGACCTACCGGGGGATGAAAGACGAGATCGCGACCACCCGCGGTCGGGCGAACATGCTCCGGTCGGCGATCTCGGGCGACCTCCCCGAGGAGGAGATGTACTCCGAGCGCTTTCAGGAGGAGGTGCTGGATCTCTGTGTCGGCTGTAAGGGCTGCAAGAGCGACTGTCCGACCGGAGTCGACCTGGCGAAGCTCAAAGCCGAGACGAAACACCAGTACCACGAGCGGGAGGGGACGGGTCTGCGCGAGCGGCTGTTCGGGAACATCGACACCCTCTCGAAGATCGGGAGCGCGCTCGCGCCCGTCTCGAACCTCGGGCCGAAGCTCCCCGGCAGCCGGCTCGCGATGGAGAAGGTCGCGGGCATCGCCGCCGACCGGGAACTCCCCAGCTTTCGGCAGGAGTCCTTCCAGGACTGGTTCGCGAAGCGCGGTCCGCGGGTCGATCCCGACGCGGCCGACCGAAAGGTCGTGCTGTTCCCCGATACGTACACGAACTACAGCTACCCCCGACCCGGCAAGGCCGCCGTGCGCGTCCTCGAGTCGGCGGGCGTCCACGTCACCGTCCCCGACGACGTCGGGCCGAGCGGTCGCGCGGCGTTTTCGGTCGGCATGCTCGACGACGCCGAGGAGCGCGCGGTGGCGAACATCGAGAAGTTCGCCGAGTACGTCGATCGGGGGTACGAGATCGTCTCGCTCGAGCCCTCCGACGCCGTGATGTTCCAGGACGAGTACCTCGATCTGGCCCCCTCCGCGACCGCCGAGAAGGTCGCCGGCCACTCGTATGGCATCACCGAGTACATGGACACGTACCGTCTCGTCGAGGAGCTTCCGCTCGAGGAGACCGACGAGACGCTCGCCTACCACGGTCACTGCCACCAGAAGGCGACCGGAAAGGACCACCACGCCGTCGGCGTGCTCAGACGTGCGGGGTACGCCGTCGATCCGCTCGACAGCACCTGCTGTGGCATGGCCGGCTCCTTCGGTTACGAGGCCGAACACTACGACCTCTCGAAGTCGATCGGCGAACGCCTCTTCGAGAAGATCGACGAGAGCGACGGCGACCCGGTCGCCCCCGGCGCCTCCTGTCGGAGCCAGATCGGCGATCGCGACGGCCCCGGCGAAAAGCCGCCGCACCCGATCGAGAAGGTGAACGAACTGTTGCCCGCACGATAGAGTAACACATCTGATATTTTTGGAGCCGTTCGAGATCGGAGACGGTCCTCCCTCCCGGACGCGAGCGCCATATCGATCGAGATGTTCTCTAGGTAACAGGTATCCATCAGATTATAAATAGAACCATTTATTATACCTTATGAGAGACGTGATCACGGGACGTTCATGATGAGAAAGGACGGTGCGAGACGGTGCGAATCGGAACAGGGGAACGGACGTACGGCGATCGAAGACCGATTCAGTCGAGGTGATCGGGACGGATGGTGATGGACGTCGCCGTCGCGGCGCTACCGCTCGCGGTCGTCGCGGTGTTGCTCATCGGATTTCTGTGGCCGGCGACGCGGGCGATGCCGATCGCGTGGATCGCCGCGCTCGCCGTCGGCTACGTGTGGTGGAACAACCCACCGGACTACCTGGTGGGATCGTCGTTTGTCGGGGTGATGACCGCCCTCGAGATCCTGTGGATCGTCTTCGGCGCGCTGGTGTTACTGTACACGCTGATGCAGGCCGGGGCGTTCGACCGGATCAATCGGGGCTTTACCGCCGTCTCGGACGATCGGCGGGTACAGATCGTGCTAATCGCGTTCTTCCTCGCGACGTTCATCGAGGGCGCCGCAGGGTTCGGGACGCCGGCGGCGGTCGTCGCGCCGCTGATGCTCGCGCTCGGATTCCCGGCGCTGGCGGCCGTCATCGCGGCGCTGATCGGTCACGTCATGGCCGTCACCTACGGCGCGGTCGGGACGCCGATCATCGTCGGGATCCAGGAGCCGCTGATGATCTACGAGGACCAGATCGTCAACGAGGGCGGGATGAGCGTCGTCCAGTACTCCTACGAGGTCGCCGCGTGGGCCGCGACCTACCACGCCCTGACCGGCTTCGTGATGCCGCTGTTCGCCGTCGCCATGGTCGTCTACTTCTTCGGCCCGTCGGACGAGCGCACGATCAAGCCGGCGCTCAGCGTCTGGCCGCTCTGTCTGTTCGCGGGGATCGCCTTCGCGATCCCGTACTGGATCTCCGCGTGGTTTCTCACCGCGGAGTTTCCCGCGCTGATCGGCGCGATGGTCGGCGGCGCGATCACCGTGTCGGTGCTCCGACAGGGCTACCTTCTTCCGGACGACGAGTGGGACTTCCCGCCACGCGAGGAGTGGGCCGACCACTGGGTCGGCGCGATCGAACCCGGCGACGACGGCGCGGACGGGGCCGTCCCGAACGGCGGCGAGCAGATGTCGCTGCTGAAGGCGTGGTCCCCCTACATCGTGCTCATCGTCCTGCTGGTCGTCACCCGCGTCGTCGACCCGATCTCGGCGGTGATAAACGACGCTGACCTCGGTACCGAGTTCGCTATCGCCGGCGTCGGCGAGTTCACGATCGGCGTGGTGATCGAGTGGTCCGAGATGTTCGGGTACGATCTCTCCGCGGCGATCGGGTGGATGAACGCCCCGGGCTTCTGGCTGTTGCTCAGCGCGATCATCGCGATCGGCATCTTCGGAATGTCCGGCCAGCAGGTCAAGGCGGCCTGGAGCGAGGCGATACAGAAACTCGTCTCGCCGTTTATCGCGCTGGTCTTCGTGATCGCGATGGTGCAAGTGATGATCCAGTCCGGCGGCGCGCCCGGCGCCCCCGAGGCGGGCAGCATGATCGAGATCCTCGCCATCGCGACCGCGGACGTGACGGGACCGCTGTACCCGGCGCTGGCGGCGCTGATCGGCGCGCTCGCGGCCGCGATGGTCGGCTCGAACACGGTGTCGAACATCACGTTCGGCGGCTTCCAGTTCACGGCCGCACACGAGCTCGGCCTGCCCAGCCAGATCGTCGTCGGAACGCAGGCCGTCGGCGGCGCGATCGGTAATCTCGTCGCGATCCACAACATCGTCGCGGCGCTGGCGACCGTCGGCCTCGTCGGTCAGGAGGGACGGGTGATGCGGTTGAACCTGATCCCCCTGTTCTACTACGCCCTCGTCGTCGGGGTCTGGGCGCTGCTGTTCGTCTACGTCATGCCCGACGTGCTCCCGTCGGTGTTCGACGTCTACTGACACCGACGGTTTTGCTACCGTCTTCGGTTCCCGAACGGAGCGATACACCGTCCCTCCAGCCGTCGGTTCCGGGAGGACTCGAGGGCCGAAACTGGCGAAATACATCAGCGATATGTTATTGTACGGTTTCGTATTGTTCTCTGTCGAACCGGATCGGCTCTCGACGGTCGGGACGATCCGAACTGAGTCCCGCTACGGACGGATCGTGCTCGAGTGGCCTCGGTACCGTCGTCGGAATCGGAGAACGAGCGGGACAGAATACGTCCCCGCGACCGGCGGTCGTCGTGTCCCGTTGGCGAGCCCCGTATCCGGTCGCAGAAAGTGGCAGTAATAGAATAGTATCGGGATAGTGTAAAAGTCTAGAACGAATGGGACGGGGCGACGATACACGCGATCTACCGCGTCGATCCGCGGACGGTCCGGGCGGCGATCGCGTTTCCCACCGGCGAGTGAGAGCGCTCGAGGGGAAAGTCACCGGTACTGTTATATCACCGACGCTCGAGAACGGGGTATGGCGTGGCAACGGGCTGTACGCTCCCGCTCGGTCCGGTTCGCGACGGCGTCAGCCGCCGTTTCGGGGGCGTCCGCGCTCGCCCGAGTTCCGTGCCGCGAGGGGTCGAAGCGGGGGGTCGGATGACCGAACGCGCGGCGGGCGGCGAACGGGCGACGGCGACGCTCGAGGCGATCGACGTGTTGCTCGTCGACGGCGACGATGGCTGGGCGACGGGTGTAGCCGAGGAGCTAGAGCGGCGCGAACCGGATCTCCGCGTCGAGTCGGCACTCGGCGCGAACGAGGCCCTCGCCGTCGTTCACGAGGCGTCGATCGACTGTCTCGTCGTCGACTACCGGCTGCCGGAGACGGACGGGATCGAGCTGGTAGAACGGATCCGCGACGAGCGTCCGGAGCTCCCGATCGTCCTCGTGGCGGGCGAGGACGCCGAGGCGGTGGCGGCGCGGGCCATCGACGCCGGCGTGACCGACTACCTTCCGAAGGACCCCACGATCGACCAGACGCCCGTTCTGGCCGGCAAGATCCGAAACGCCGTCGAGCGCCGCGCGCTGCGGCGGGCGATCGAGGACAGCGAACGGCGCTACCGGACCGTCATCGAGCAGAGCCGCGACGCGATCGTGATCCTTCGGGAGGGACGGATCCTGTTCTGTAACGAACGCTTCGGCGAGTTCACCGACTCGAGCGTGGACGACCTCGTCGACACCCGGTTCGCCTGTCTCTTATACACATCTCTNTGATCCTCACGGACGGCGTCCACCGCTTTCGGCTGCTAACCGGCGACGGAACGGTCGCCCACTGCGAGTACACCGGGCGCGAACTCGTGTACGACGGCGTCCCGGCGACGATGCTCTCGATCAGGGACGTCACGGCGAAGCGACTGAAGGAGGTGCGCCACCGCCGGGAGCGAAACCTCAACAGACACCTCCAGCGGGCGCTCGTGGCGTCGCGAAGTCGGGAGGAACTCGAGGACGCCGTCGTCACCGAACTCGCCGAGCAGGGGTACGACCTCGTCTGGTTCGGCGCGGCCGTCGACGGGAGGCTCCAGCCGCGGGCCGTCGCCGGAGACCGGCGGTACGTCGACGAGGTCGAACTCTCGCTCGAGCGGACCGCACACGAGTGCGAGCCCAGCGTCTGGGCGACCCGAACCGGAACGGCGCAGGTGATCGCCGACCTCGAGGCGCTGTTTCCGACGGACTGGCGGAACCTCGCGCTCGAGCGCGGATTCCGGGCCGCGATCGCGCTTCCGGTCGGCTACGAGGACGTCGTCTACGGCGTCCTCGCGGCCTACCGGACCGAACCCGACTCGATCGACGACGCCGAGCGCGACTTCCTCCGGGACCTCGCGGCGACCGTGGGCTACGCGATCCACCACACGAACGCCCGGAAGGCGCTCACCGCGGACCACGGCGTCGAGGCTCGAATCGAACTCCGGGACGGCTCGCACTACCTGAGCGAGGTCGTCGCCGCCGTCGAGACGTCCGAGCCGGAACTGGTCGTCCACAGCACCTACTCGAACGGCGACGGCGAACTCGTCCAGTACGCCACCCTCCGCGGCGGCTCCACCGAGGAGTTTCGCGACGCCGCCGCGGCTCACCCGGCCGTCCGGGAGGTCGTCCCGGTCCGGCGGGCCGAAGCCGACTCGTTTCAGCTGACGGTCGACGGAGAGACCCCGGAGTCGACCCTGGCTCCGTTCAACGCGCGCGTTCGATCGACGCAGGTCACCGCCGACCGCGCGGTGCTTCGGATCGAACTCCCCTCGAGGGAGAACCTCGACGCGCTGGTCGAGGGCCTCGAGGACCGGTACGGTCGCGTGTCGGTGCTGTCCCTCGTCGAGCGCGAGTGGGCGGACCGCGACGGGGCGCTGACGGTCGATACGAGCGCGCTGACCGAAAAACAGGCGGTCGCCCTCGAGGCGGCCTACCGCCACGGCTACTTCGAGCAGCCGCGTCGCTCGTCCGCGACCGACATCGCGAACGTGCTGGGTATCTCCCACTCGACGTACCTGCAACACCTGCGCGCGGCCCAGCAGAAGGTGTTCGCCGCGTTCTACGGCGACTGAGGCCGACGTCCGCGATCGACGGCTTCGACACCCGACTCCCCTCGAGGGAGCGGGCAGTGCTGGTGGGCGTGACGGTCACGCTCGACACACATATAAAAAGACGGTACCTTCATGTGTCGGTTCCCGGGAGGTCGACACCGACTCCGACCCGCGGGGACCGACCGTCGACGCGACATATGTCGCGGTAACGCTTCTGCCGTTCGGGTGACAACTGTTGTAATACAGCGTGAACGTCTTCCCCGCAGATCTGTCGGCGGACGCGGGTCGGTACCCGCGAAACGCGACGGGGGTGGGAGACTCGATCGCGGCGGCCCCGCTGCCGGGGACGCGATCCGACACGCTTCGATTCGACGGCACGTCCCCTCCTCGAGAGCGGACGGCCCCGAACGGCGATACGGAGGAGAAACCAATGGCAACAGACAACACCGACATCGACGAACAGCTATCGACCAGCGGCCCGGACCCGATCCCGGGGGAGAGGGAGTCTGCCAGTCCGGATCCGGCGGTCGCCGATCCGGACGCGGAGGGTTCGACCGCCGAAGCGGACGTCGTCGGCGGACTCAGCGAGAACGTCGCAGGGGCGCTCGCCTACCTCTTCGCACCGTTTATCGCGGTGCTGTTTTACCTCCTCGAGGACCGAAACGAGTTCGTCCGGTTCCACGCCGCACAGAGCATCGTCGTCTTCGGCGGCTTCTTCGCCCTCTCGATGGGCGTGTTCGTGATGGGGTTCGTCCTCGAGTTCCTGCCGTTCGTCGGCTGGATGCTCTCGCTGGCGATCTCGATGCTGACGTTCCTGGTGCTCGCCCCGCTCGGGTTCATCCTCTGGGCGCTGCTGACGTACAAGGCGTTCACGGGCGAGCGATACGCCCTCCCCGTCGCCGGGGAGGTCGCAGAGAGGTACGTCTGATGGGAGTACGCCGGCGTTCGTTCGTGGCGGTCGCCGGGCTCACGGCACTGAGCGGCTGTCTCAGCGTCGACGACATCACGAGCCGGGCGAGAGGCGAGGCCGGCGACCGGGCGGGCGACGAGCTCCGGGATCGAACGGGGATCGACGTCGAGACCCCCGAGGAGCCGCCCGAAACCGACGAGGAGTGGCGGCTGTACGAGTTCGAGCCCGGCGAGCGCTACGAGTACCGCATCGACACCGAGGCGGACGGACCCGGAACCTTCAGCTGGACCGTCGAGGACGCGGGCGAGGATCGGCTCGTCGTCGACACGGGGCTGACGTTCGAGAGCGGGGACGAGTTCGCTCGAACCGTAACCGGAACCCAGGACGAGGTGTTCTCGGAGCTGCTGGCGACGCCGGCGGCGATCTTCATCGGCTCGGGGCTGCACTCGCCGTACGTCACCGCCAACGAGGGCGTCTACGTCGGCTACGAGTGGCGGGTCGCGACCGACGAGGGAAGCTTCCGGTACGCCGTCGAGGACACCGACTCCTACGTCGGAACCGACTGCTACGTGGCCGTCACCGAAGTCGACGGCGCGGTCGTCCACGAGAGCTGTCTCTCGCCCGACCTGGCGTTTCCGGCGTTCGTCGCATACTACGACGAGAGCGGCGAGCAACTGCTCGAGATGGAACTGCTCGAGTACGAATCGGCGAGTGGCGGGAGCTGAGAGACGAATGACGACGAACCCACTCGCGGAGACGATGACGACGGCAGGGCGGAGCGGTGGAGGGAGCGTCGACCGACGAACGGTTCTCCGAGTACTGGGCGTCACGAGCGGTTCCGTCGTGAGCGGCTGCCTCAGCGGGGACGAGGACGATGCCGATGGCAACGGTGACGGGGCCGAGGGGGCGAGCGACGAGTCGGCAGACGACGACGAAACGGGGAGATCGAGCGACGCGAGCACCGACGGCGGGAGCGAGGAGAGCGTCGGAACCGCCGAAATCGCGTTCCTCGGCGAGACGTACACCTACGACGACGCTTCGTGTGAGGGGAGCACCACCTTTCCGCCGGAAAACGAGATGATTCGCCACCGCGACGTGGACAACGGGCTCGAGTTCTGGGTCGAGCGGGACGACCCGGCGGCGTCCGACGTCGTCGAGGGTTACCTCGGTTTCCCGGAGGGCGGCGCGGACGAAACGATCGGCGAGATCGAGGCCTACACCGCCCGGACGACCGTCGACGAGGTCGAGTTCGAACTGGGACGCGGGACGTCGGGCAGCCTCCACCTCGAGCCCTCACATCACATGAACGACGACGTGGCACACGACCCCGACGGCGGGGAGGTAACCTGGGAGATAGCATGCTAACGCGAGATACACCGACGGCGCGGAACCGAACGACGACCTCGGCGAGGGCGGCCTCGTCGTCACCGCCGAACCGTCGGAGGGGGTAGCGTTGGCACTGCACTTCCTGAAGGCGACGACCGTCTTCCTCAGGACGCTTCCGTTCGTCGCGCTACGGATGGCCGTCGGGATCCTGTTCGGCCTCGTCACGGTCGTCTACTTCGGGATCGTCGGCTGGCTGGTGCTGACGCTGCTCGACGCGGGGACCGTCTCCGGACCGATCGGCGGGATCGGGTTGCTCGTCGCGACCCTGCTGTTCCTGGCCGCGATGCGGTTCGCCCGCCGATACGTCCTCTACATGGTCGCCGCGGGCCACATCGCCGTCATCGCACGGATCGTCGACACGGGCGAGACGCCGCGAAACCAGCTCTCGTTCGGTACCGGACAGGTGCGATCGCACTTCACGGAGGCCAACGCCCTGTTCGTCGTCGATCAGCTGGTGAAGGCGGCGATCCGGCAGTTCAACAACCGGGCCGTCTCGCCGTCGAACCTCGTGAGCGTCGTCCCGACGCTAGAGAACGTCCTCACCGTCCTCCGGAGGGCGATCGGGCTCGCGGCGTCGTACATCGACGAGGCGATCATCGCGTACGTCTTCATCGCCGAGGAGGAGAACAACTGGCGGGCCGCCCGCGACGGCGTCGTCCTCTACGCGAAGACCTGGAAGTCGATCCTCGGCTCGACGCTGGCGATCGTTCTCGGGATGTACGCGGTCGCGTTCGGACTGTTGCTGGCGCTGACGCCGCTGGCCGCCGTCTTCGGGAGCCTCTCGCCGACGTTCGAGATCCTCGGCTGGGTCGCCGTCGCCGGGGTCGGCCTGACCGTCTACCTCGGCGTGCTCAGACCCTGGGTCGAGACCGTCGTGATCACGACGTTCCTGATCGAATCGCGCGAACTGACGCCGGACGGCGACACGGTCGCGTTCCTCGAGCGGCGCTCGCGGAAGTTCCGGGAGCTGACGGCGAGGGGGGACGCCGAGGAGACCGCGGGGTATCCCACCGGGGAGGTCGACGACGAGCGTCCCGCCGAAAAGCCGACGTGAACTGGTCTCCGCACCAGCAGTCGCCGTTCTCGGGGGCCGACCCGCAGAACCGTTTCGGCGCGGATCACCGACGAAGAGTCGCGCGGGGGAATCCGACGGAAAGCATATGTGGTGGTACTGTCGTTCGTACTACATGGTTCGTTACGCCGGCGATCGATGCACAGACTGTGGCGGACGACGGATCGCACGGACCGACGACTCCGTCTGGTGTCCGAACTGCGCCCTCTTTCGGCCCGACGGCTAGCCACGACGGGTCCTCGCTCGAGCGAAGCCCGAGTCGGCGTCGTCCTCAGAGGCCGCCGGATCGCGGCGCTCGGCTCTCGCTCAGCAGACGGGTGAGCGTTTGCTTGACGCGCTCCGGATCCGGGACGCCGTGAAACGTGACGTCCTCGGTCGACGTGCCGGCGGTGTAGATCATGACGTCGCCGTACGAGAACAGCCGCTGGAGGACGGACTGATTGTACGCGGTGTTCTGGATCCTGTCGAGACGAATCTGCGTGACGTCGCGGGAGACCAGGCCGCGCTTGACGTAGATCTCCTCGTCGGTGATGACGTACAGGAGTCGAATCCAGTTGAGATACGTCAAGCAGACCCGTCCCGCACCGACCAGAACTAACGCGAGCGGAAGGTACACGAGCCAGGACGGAACGTTCGTGCCGGAGAGCCAGACGGTAAGCACGATCCCGACGAGCGCGATGCCGACGCCTGCCGCGACCGAGACCGCGATGGTGAGCCAGGACGGCCGACCCGCCCAGCGGACCCGCTCGCCCTCTGTGAGGTGGAGCCAGTCGGCGCTCGCGAGTTCGTCGTACGACGACCGCGCGTTCGTCATCGGCGTCCCCCCTCGGCGCGTCCGCCGCGTCCCGCGGCGGATCCGAGTTCGGGTACCGCCGGAACGCCCTCGGCTCCGGAGCGAACGCTCCTGAACGGATCGTCCTCGAGTCGGGAGTCTCGAGTTGCGGTGAACATCGTCGGTTCCACGCTGCGTCGTTGGGGCCGCATCACCCTCAGTGTTCGTGTTCGTTCGGCGGCCGACAGCGCGTCGAACGCGACGCGATCTGCCGTCTCGAGGGGGTCGTCGGGAACTCGTCCCGGAAGTCGGCGCCTCGCTGCGCTCGGGTTCAGTTCGCGGAGCGGTTCGGACGGTCCGTGGACGAAGGGGGAGCCGCGGGGGCCGCAGGGTCTTCTCGCGCTAGTCCTCCTCCCAGTAGTACAGTTCCTCCTTCGGACTCTCGCAGGCTGGACAGGCGTCCGGGAGGCTGTCGACGAACCGCCCCATCTCGCCACAGTCTATGCACCGCCACATGTTGTGGCCGCGGTTGTCCGCCTCCCGCGGTTCGCCGATCGGAACCTCCGTCTCGTCTTTGTTTCTGAGTTCGCTCTTGTCGAGGGAATTTCGGTTGGGGCTCATTCCGATCGCAAGTACGTTCCGTGGCGTGTTAAGGCATGCCACTAGTAGAACGGGTCCGGACAGTCCGGCGTCAGTGACCGTTGCGACGCATCGTCCAGAGGTCGTCGAAGTCGATCACCTCGAGGTCGTCGCCCTTGCTCTCGATGTGCTCGAGCAGGCGTTCGTACTCCTTCCGGTCGAGCGTGTTGTCCTGGTCGAAGCCGTGGAAGTTCAGGATCGAACACTGACGGTGTTCGGCGGCGAGATCGACACACCGCATCGAGATGTCGAGGTCGTGACCGATCGTGCGCGGCAGAACGAGGGGGTCGAACCCGTGGACGCCGGTGGGGTTGACGTTACCCGACTGGTTGAACCCGCCCGCGTAGTAGTAGTCCGAGACGACGTCCAGGGACGTCCGATCGAAGCTGTTGTGCGGGTAGACGATGTAGTGGCCGCCCTCGAGTTCGTTCTGGACGGCCCAGTTTTTGTCCCGTCGAAGGCGCTCCCTGAGCGACTTCTCGTCCGCCTGCGCGAGCCGGGTGTGGGTGCCGTGTGTGACGATCTGGTCGCCGGCCTCCTGGCGCTCCCGGAGCTGCTGGACGTTCATGGTCCCCTCGCGTTGGCCGCGCGTCCACTGCCTGACGGCGGCCTGGACCGCGTTGACGCCGTACTCGTCGTGCAGCGGACTCACGGTGTCGTAGAACTCCTCCGACCCGTCGTCCCAGCTGAGGACGACGTACCCCTTCTCCGGTTTCTCGTGGCGGCGCAGATCGTCGACCCACACCTCCGCGTCGTCGGTGTTGTAGACGATAAGCTGAATCTTGTCGACGGCGTCGCGCTCGAGCGGCGTCGTGCTCTCCTCGAAGACGCCCGGGTTCGTTCGGAACCAGCCGATATCCGGCGTACGGTAGGTGACGCTCCGGAGCTGGTGGTGTGCGTACCCGCCGTAGAGGTCGACGAGCCGGATGTCGATCGCCACGTTACCCGGCGTCGACGTGCGCACGGCCAGCGAAAAGTCGTGGTCGGTCAGATCCGTCGTCTCGATCGACCGTTCGACCATGACGTTCTCGCCGTCCTCGGCGGTGAGTTTGAGGCTCTGGGACCCGTCGAACGCGGTGTCGTCGTCCGGCTCCGCGGTTCCCCGGATCGTCTCCCAGACGTCGAGGTCCTCGAAGTCGTCGAACGAGTCGCCCGGCTGGCCGAACTCCTCGCGGCTGTCGTACTCCGTTTCGACCGTCAGCGGCGGCGAGTCGTAGCCGTTCGTCTCGTCCGAGTCGCCGTTCCCGGACGGCGTATCGTCCGACGGGTCGGATCCGTTGTCGTTCGACGTTTCCGATCCGAACCGATCGGTACAGCCCGCCAGTCCCGCCAGCGTCGCCGATCCGGACAGTGCGAGGAACCGCCGCCGGGTGTTGGGTTTCTCCGACATGGTTGATCTATGGTTGGTAAAGTAATAATACTATTACAGTCATAAAATACTATCCTTTCGCGAGATTCCGAGGCGAGAAGCGCGACGACCGGGTGCATCGGGACATTCGGAGAGTGTCGGTGGCGTTCTCGAACCGACCGTCGCCGGCGAACGTTCGACGACCGGCGTCCCGTCCACTCGTTAGGCTCGAAGGCGAGGTCCTCGCGGTGTGTTCCGTCCGCGGCGGGGAGGCCTCGACGTTGCCCCCCGCTCGAGGCGCCGGGTCTCGGTCGGTTCCCGCCGCCCCGACGGGTCGACGAGCTCCCGCGCTCGGAGGAGCTCCAGCGACGCTCGGCCAGTTATCGGCGAGTGGCGTCCGTCGCGGTCGGGTTCGAGACCGGCAGGCGGCGCAACCGCGTCGGCGGGGGCGAAGTTTCTCGTCGGACGCGTTCCGCTCGCGCGGGGCGAAAAAGAGCGACGCGGATCGACCCGGCTCAGTCGTGAATTCCCATCGCGCTGATCTGTTCCTGGTACCGGTTCCGGATCGTGACCTCGGTCACCTGCGCGACGTCGGCGACCTCTCGCTGGGTCTTCTTCTCGTTACACAGCAGCGCGCTCGCGTAGATCGCGGCCGCGGCGTACCCGGTCGGGGACTTCCCCGAGAGCATCCCCTGCTCGGCGGTGGTGGTGATGATCTCGTTTGCCTTCAGCTGAACCTCCTCCGGGAGGTCGAGCTCGGAGCAGAACCGCGGGACGTACTTCTTGGGATCGACGGGCTCCATCTCGAGGCCGAGCTCCTGGGAGATGTAGCGGTACGTGCGGCCGATCTCCATCCGATCGACCCGCGAGACCGCCGCGACCTCGTCGAGCGAGCGGGGAATGCCCTCCATACGACAGGCCGCGTACAGCGTGCTCGTGGCGACGCCCTCGATCGACCGACCGCGGATGAGGTCCTCGTCGAGCGCGCGCCGGTAGAGCACGCTGGCAACCTCGCGCACCGAACGGGGGACGCCCAGCGCCGAGGCCATGCGGTCGGTCTCCGAGAGGGCGAACTGCAGGTTGCGCTCGCCGGCGTCTTTGGTGCGGATACGCTCCTGCCACTTCCGGAGCCGGCTCATCTGCGTTCGCTTCTCGGAGGACAGCGAGCGCCCGTAGGCGTCCTTGTTCTTCCAGTCGATCGTCGTCGTCAGCCCCTTGTCGTGCATCGTCTGGGTCGTCGGCGCCCCGACGCGGGACTTGCTGTCCCGCTCCGACTGGTTGAACGCCCGCCACTCCGGTCCGCGATCGATTCCCTCCTCCTCGAGGACGAGTCCGCAGTCCTCGCAGCTGACCTCGCTGCCGTCCGAACTTCGAACGAGCGCCGTCGACTCGCACTCGGGACACGCCCGAACGCCCTCCTGTGCAGCCTCGTTGTTCGTCGTCTGCTCGTCGCGCTGTTTCTGGCGGGTCGGGCGTTTCATCGGTCGAGTTGAAAGAGTCGCCCGAGAAGGTTAAACGCTGGGAGTGTCGGTTCGAGGGATCGCCCGCTTCCGTCCGCTCCGAACGCGACGCTCCCGCAGGACTGCGGAACGGTCGGGCGCTCGAGTCACAGCCGCTCGGCGTCGGGTCCGAACTCGTTCGCGAGCAGTTCGGGGACGTCGTCGGGCCGGACGTCCGAGAACCACTCGTTTCGGGGCTGGATCGTCAGCGCGGACCCGTCCTCGCTGCACAGGCCGAGACACGTCGTCGTGCTGACGCCAACCGGCGACCAGAACGCGTTTCGCTCCCGAAGCCAGTCCCGAACCGCGTCGGCGACTGCCGCTCCGCCCGCGTCGGCACAACAGGCGTAGTCGGAGTCGCGAGCGTTGGTGCAGACGAACACGTGGGCCTCGAGGCGCGTCCGCTGTTCGCTCGTCCGCCGTTTCATGCGTTCGAGGCGGACGTCCTATCGCGCGCGGTCGTCGAGTCGCTCCCGCCGCGTCGGTGGAGCCAGCCGAAGCAGCCGGCGACGAGAAGCCACAGTGCGGCCTGACTCAGCACCACCACACCGCGGAACGCGGCGACCAGTTCGCGGGCGAGCGCGTCGTTGGCGGTCGCCGTCGGCGCTGCGAGCGACGCCGCGACGCCGAGGATCACGATCGGCGCGACGGCCGCAACCGCGGCGACGAGTCGGCCGCGAGCCGCGACGCTCCGGTACGCGAGGACCGCTGCGGCGCTGACGAGCGCGCCGACGGCCATCAGCGCCGCGTAGACGAGGAGTCGAGTGCCGGTGTCGAGCGCCTGTTGGGCACCCGGGGTAGCCGGCGGTAACAGGAGCCACGGCGCGACCGACACGGAGAGGAATCCCGCCCCAGCGAGGACGTACGCTCTGGCCGTCCCCGCCCCGGGAAGCGACGGCTCGAGGAAGTAGTACGCGAGTCCGAAGAGTCCGCCGAGGAGGATACCCCAGAGGACCCCGCTACCGATGCTCACGATCGTCGTCGTCGTTTCGGCGACGGCGGAAGCGTGCTCGTGGCCGTGATCGTGATGCGCCGCAGCTTCCATGTACGCGACCAGCGGGTTGCCCACCAGCCCCATGAACGCGCCGTAGGCGAGGCCGGCGATCGTGCCGGCGGCGACGCCGCGCTCGAGATAGCGTGCGATCATCGTCTCAGTGGCAGGTGATGCCGGCCGCGTGCCGGAAGTTGTGCATCGAGTCGTGTGCGAGCGGTTCCTGCAGGAACAGCAGCGCGAACCCGAGCGCCGCCGTCAGCGCGACTACCGCGAGGATCTGCGGGGGAGACAGCTCGAGCCTAGCACGGTCGATTCGATCGCGGACGGTTTCGTTGGACGTAGTCATACAACTTCATCTTCACTAACGAAAGTGTAGTTGTAAAATCTATCGGTCCCGAGTCACGTATCACTCGACGGACTCCGGATCGGCGCTCGAGCGTACCAGCTCCGCCGAGAGCGACGACAGCGGGACGCGTTCGCCGTCGGCTTCGTCGGCAACCAGAGTCGAGAGTCCGGCTCGAGAGCCGGCGTCGGCGTCGACGACGAGGAGTTCCGCCCCGGTGCGAGCGAGCCGACGGGCCGCGTCCCGCGTCGCGTCCGTCGGGCTTCTCCCTGCCGCGTTCGCCCGTCCGTCGGTGACGAGGACGACGACCGTCGTCTCGGTGTCCGAGCGCTCGACGACCCGTCGGGCGGTCTCGAGACCCGCGGGAAGCGGCGTTCGGTCCCCGGAGGGAAGCTCCTTGAGGTGGCGCGCGGCGAGGGAGACGCTGTCGGTCGGCGGGAGCAACACGTCGGCGTCCTCGCCCGCGAACGCCACGAACGCGACCTCGTCGCGTTCCCGGTAGCCGTCGCGCAGCAGTTCGAGGACGACGCCCTTCGCGGTCCGCATCGCGGGCCGCATCGAGGCGCTCGCGTCGACGGCGAAGACGATCGTCGTCGTCGCGTCGCCGACTCGCACGGACCGCCGGAGGTCCTCCGCCTCGACGTTCGAGGCGCCGCGCGCCGCGGCGGCCCGGACCGACGCCGCCGCATCGACGGAATCGTCGCCCGACGCGGGTTCCGTTCTGACGCGGGCGCCCCGATTGTCGGCGTCCGGCGCGGCGCTCGCGCGGGCTCCGCCCGTCCGCGCCGGATCGTCGGCGTCAGCCTCCGGTGGCTCGAGCGTCGGTGCGCCCGCGTCGCCGATCTCGGCCCGACGCTGGCCCGGAACGAGCGGTCGGGCGGCGTCGTCACCGCTCTCGTTCGATCCCGAGGACTCGTCCGGTTTCGGGCCGTCCTCGTTTCCTCCGCCAGGTTCGCCGTTGTCGCCGGCGTCCGCACGCTCCGCCCCGGTCGGAGTCGAGTTCCCGTCGCGGCCCGGTTCCCGTTCGCGCTCGGCGTTCCCGGGTTCGGACTCGGCGCCCGGACGGTCCGCGCCGCCGGCGCTCTCGCCGGGCTCGTCGCGGTCGCGACCGCCGTCGGCGTCGTCCCCGCGGTCGCCGGCGCCCGAGCGGTTCGGTTCTCGATCGCCCTCGTCGTCTGCCTCCCCGTTGCTCTCGCGGTCGTCCGCACTGTCGTCGCCCTCGTCGTCCGGTTCCGTCCCGTCCGACGGCTCCTCGCCGAACCGATCCTTGAGCAGATCGTCGAGCTCCGGCTCGTCCTCGAACGGCGTGCTCCGGAGGCGGTGTGGCAGCGTGTACGTCGCCGCCTCGCGAACGTCCGACTCGATGACGGTCGTTCGGTTCTCGAGGGCGGCCAGGGTCATCGCGGTCCTGGCCATCGCGATGTCGCCGCGGTGGCCGTCGACGCCGGCCTCGAGGCAGAGTTCGGCGATCTCGGCTTTGAACTCGGCGGGAAGTTCAACGCGGGACAGACGGTCGCGCGCTCTGGCTATCGTCTCGCCGAGTCGGTCGACCGCGTCGGCGTACGTTTCGGTGGGATCCAGGTCGGTGCCGCGGTCGATCGCCCGGTCGATGATCTCGACGCGGTCCGTAATCTCCTGGCAGCCCTCGACGGTCGCCCGGAGGGCAAATCGATCCCGAAGCTGCGGTCGAAGCTCGCCCTCCTCGGGGTTCATCGTCCCGATCAGCGTGAACGACGCGGGATGGGAGACGCTGACGCCGTCGCGCTCGACGGTGTTGACGCCGCTGGCCGCCGCGTCGAGAACGACGTCGACGAGGTGATCGTCGAGCAGGTTGACCTCGTCGACGTAGAGGATCCCCCGGTGCGCGCGGGCCAACAGCCCGGGATCGAACTCGGCCTCGCCGGCCAGCGCGTCCTCGACCGAGAGCGTTCCGACGATCCGGTCGCGGGTCGCTCCGAGCGGGAGCGTGACCAGCGGCACGGGCCGCGTCTCGACGGGGAGTTCGTCGGGATCGCGCTCCCGGCAGTCCGCACACTGCAGCGTCGGCTCGTCGGGCGCGCAGCCGTACCGGCAGTCCGCGACGGCGCGCTGTTCGGGGAGGAGATCGGCGAGTCCCCGGACGGCGGTCGACTTCGCCGTGCCCTTCTCGCCGACGATCAACGCCCCGTCGAGCGCGCCGTTGGCGGCGACCGCCAGTAGCACGCGCTTGAGCTCCGGCTGGCCGACGATCGCCGGAAACGGGGTCGACGACAGTTTTTTGCCCCCGGAGTTTGCAACCATAGTTGCGTTAATACAATAGAGGTTTAAAAATTCGATGACACGCATCGGGATCTACACTGCGACGGAGAACGAACTCGGATCGATCGGACGCGCGGCCGGGCGCCTCGAGGACGTCGAACTGGTCGTTCGCTCGGAGAGCGACCTGAACGACGAGGCCGCGATCGAGGCGTTCGTCGAGGAACTGCGCGACGCCGACGCGGCGATCTTCTGGCTGCACGGCGCCGAGGACAGCATGCCCGGCTACGACTACGCGACGAGCGCGCTCGAGGACGCGAGCGTCCCGCTGGTCGTCACGGCGACCGGCGACGCCTTCGCTCTCGAGGACACGACGGTCACCACGGCCCACCGCGAGCGGGTCTGTGAGTACCTCGAGCGGGGCGGCACGATCAACGTCGAGCACTGCTGTCGGTTCCTCGTGAGCGAGTACGGCGACCGGGATGGCGCGTACGAGGAGCCGACCGAACTCCCCACGGAGGGGGTCTACCACCCCGACCATCCGGGGATCGGCTACGAGGAACTGCTCGAGACTCACGACCCGGGGAAGCCGACCGTCGCGATCTGGTTCTACGAGTCCCACTGGACCCACGAGAACACCCGCTACGTCGACGCCCAGGTTCGGGCGCTCGAGGAGCAAGGAGCGAACGCGCTGCCGATCTTCTGTAACCCCGCCACGGATACGGAGGAACAGGAGGACGCCGAGTGGGTGACGGACGAATGGCTCATCAGTGACGGTGGCGAACCGGTCGTCGACGCCGTCCTCTCCTCCTTTATGTTCTCGCTGTCGATGGACGAGCGCGGTCGCAGTGCGAGCGACGAGGGCTCGAGCGCGGAGGACGTCTTTCTCGACCGACTCGGCGTTCCGGTGCTCCAGACGATTACGACGATGCGGTCCCGGTCGCGTTACGAATCCAGCGACACGGGCGTGATGGGCTTCGAGCTCGCGCTCTCGGTCGCGCTGCCGGAGTTCGACGGCAACGTCATCACGCATCCCATCTCGGGGAAGGAACGCACCGACGACGAGGCCGGGATCGGGTCGGCGCCGAAACACCACTTCCCGATCGAGGACCGGATCGACCACGCCACGCGGCTGGCGGTCAACTGGGCCGAACTCCGGCACACGCCCAACGAGAAAAAACGGGTCGCCGTCGTCCTGCACAACTACCCCCCGAGCGACGACGGGATCGGCACCGCGTTCGGGCTGGACTCGCCGGAGTCGACGGTGAACCTGCTCGAGGAGCTCGACGCCAGAGGCTACGATTTAGGCACCGAGCTGCCCGAGGACGGACAGACGTTGGTCGAGAAACTCACCTCGCAGCTGACCCTCGAGGACCGCTGGGTCGCCCCCGAGGACGTCCGCGACCTCTCGGTCGACGTGGTCTCCCCAGACGCCTACGCCGACTGGTTCACCGACGCCGACGAACGGTTCCGGGAGAACGTGATCGGGGAGTGGGGCGAGGTCCCAAATCGTCCGTTCGCGATTCCCGGCGTCGAGTTCGGCAACGTCCTCGTTACGGTCCAGCCCCCGCGCGGGTTCGGGATGGATCCCTCGAAGGTCTACCACGACTCCGACCTGCAGCCGCCCCACGACTACTACGCGTTCTACGGCTGGCTGCGCAACGCGTTCGAGGCCGACGGGGTGGTCCATCTGGGCACCCACGGCAGCCTCGAGTGGCTCCCCGGCAAGACCGTCGGGCTGAACGGTGCCAGCGCACCCGACCAGCTGATCGACGACCTGCCGAACGTCTACCCCTACATCGTCAACAACCCCGGCGAGGGAACGCAGGCCAAGCGCCGTTCGTACGCGGCGATCGTCGACTACCTCACGCCCGTCATGCGGGCCGCCGGAACGTACGATGAACTCGCGGAGCTCGAGGAGCTGGCCAACCAGTACCGCGAGGCGGGGATGGAAGACGCCCGCGCCGACAGCGGCGAGCACCTCGAGGACCTCATGCGGGAGACAGTCGAGGAACTCGACCTCGCCGTCGAGCTCGGGATATCGGGGACGATCGACGAGAAAGCGGACGTTCGCGGTCCCGACGAAGCCGGGTCGACGCTCGCAGAGGGCGACGTGGACGGCGATGCGGTCGAGATCGACGAACTCGTCGAACGAATTCACGAGTACCTCACCGACGTCAAATCGACCCAGATCCGGCTCGGGCTGCACACGATGTCCGAGCCGCCCGCGGACGAACGGCTCGTCGAGTACCTCGTCGCGCTCACCCGCCTCGAGAACCCCGGCGCGCCGAGCCTCCGGGAGAGCGTCGCGGGCGTCCTCGGCGTGGACTACGAGAAAATGTTGAACGCGCCCGGCGAGTACGACGACGAGCTGGGCATGACCTACGCCGAGGCCGCCGACGAGGTGCGGGCGACGAGCCTCGAGCTGGTCGAGACGCTGGCCGAACACGGGTTCGACGTCCCGGAATCGGAGCGAGATGCGGGTCCGGAAGATGAAGTGAACATGAACCTGCTCGTCGTCGACCTCGAGACGATCGGCGACGCCCGCGCGACCTCGAGGGCTCACGACGACCTCCGCGAGGTGCTTTCCTACATCTGCGAGGAGGCCCAGCCCCGCGTGCAGGCGTCCGAGGACGAGGTCCCCCGGACCGCCGACGCCCTCTCGGGGGAGTACGTCCCACCGGGCGGTTCCGGCGCGCCCACTCGCGGCGGCGTCGATCTGCTGCCGACGGCGCGGAACTTCTACACGCTGGATCCCCGGAAGGTGCCCGCCAAACCGGCCTGGCAGGTCGGCCGCGAGGTGGCGGAGGGTGTGCTCGAGCGCCACCGGTCCGAGAGCGGCGAGTACCCCGAGGAGATCGGCGTCGTCGCCTGGGGCACCCCTACCGTCCGCACTCGCGGCGAGACGATCGCCCAGGTGCTCGCGATGATGGGCGTCGAGCCGCAGTGGACCGACGCCGGCCGAATCGACGACGTCGAGCCGATTCCCCTCGAGGAGCTCGACAGGCCACGGATCGACGTGACGACGCGCGTTTCAGGGCTCTTTCGCGACGCGTTCCCCGCCGCAGCGGGCGTCATTCACGACGCCGTGGATGCGGTCGTCGACCTCGAGGAACCGCCGGAGTTGAACTACGTCAAAAAGCACGTCGAGGAGGAGGCCGCAGAGCTCGAGGCCCAGGACGGGTTAGGCGAGGAAGACGCCCGGAAGGCCGCCAAACACCGCGTGTTCACGACGAAACCGGGTGGCTACGGCGCCGGGACGAACAAGGCCGTCGACGAGGGCAACTGGGACGACCGAGCCGACCTCGCCGAGGTGTACGTCCAGTGGGGCGGCTACGCCATGGGGTCGCGAGGACGCGTCTCCGACGCCCACGACGCCTTCGAACGTCGCCTCTCGAGCGTCGACGCCACGGTGAAGCTCGAGGACACGATGGAGCAAGACGAGTTCGACTCCTCGGACTGGTACGCCTTCCACGGTGGGTTCATCTCGGCGGTGAGCGAGATCGCTGGCGAGGAGCCGGCCTCCTACGTCGGAGACTCCTCGGACCCGGACAACGTCGACGTCTACACCAACGAGGAGAAGGTCCGCAAGGCGATGCGCTCGCGGGTCCTGAACCCCGACTGGCTCGAGTCGATGGAGGAGCACGGCTACAAGGGCGCTGGTGACCTCTCGACGACCGTCGACGTGACGCTGGGCTGGGACGCCACCGCGGGGGTTGTCAGCGACACCCTCTGGAACGAGGTCGCCGAGAAGTTCGCCTTCGACGACGCTCGTCAAGAATGGATGCGCGACGTCAATCCGTGGGCCCTCGAGTCGATCACCGACACGCTGCTCGAGGCGATCGATCGCGACCTCTGGGACGCCGACGACGAGACCGTCGACCGCCTGCGCGATCTGAACCTCACCGTCGAGGGCGACCTCGAGGCGCGGACGACCAACGAGGTCGTCGGCGCGGAGGTGTCCGACGATGACTGAGGGCGAGTACGACGAGGCGTACGCCGACCTCGGGGCGACGACGGAGAACGCCATGGAGATCGCCGAGACGAGCATGGACATCGTCCGGGAATTTGTTCCCGACGAGACGCTCGCCGATCGGGTCCGCCAGAAGTCGGTCCACTCGATGGGCGACATCGAGTTCCAGCACCTCCTCGAGTTCACCGGCGGCGACGCGGTGGGCGACGACGAGGATGCCCCCGTTCGGGCGGGCGCTCGAGCCGTCCTCGAGGAGGCGACGATCGTCACGGACATCACGATGGCGAAAGCCGGAGTCACGGGTCGGGGCCACGACTGCGAGACCCGCAAGGCGATCGGCAACGGGGCCGAACTCGCGGCGGAAACGGGAATGACCCGGACCGCCGCCTCGGTGCTCGAGCTCGACAGGCGGGGCGTCTACGACGGTGCGGTCGCCGTAGTCGGCAACGCGCCGACGGCGGCGTTCGCGCTCGCGGACTGCATCGAGGACGGCACCCGTCCAGCGACGATCGTCGCGACGCCCGTCGGCTTCGTCAAGGCCGAGGAGAGTCGCCAGCGCGTTCGCGACGTCAGCGAGGAGTACGGCGTGCCGGCGATCACCAACGTCGGCCGCCGCGGCGGGAGCGGCCTGGCGGCCGCGCTGACGAACGAGCTGATCCACGTCGCGAGCGACGTTCGAACGGACGGGCTCGAGCTGGATCTCGCGGCCGAGACGCGAGCCGCCCGGGAAAGCGACAGCACCGACGACGGGGACCGATGAGCGACGAGTACGACCTCGAGGCGGGGCCCGATCCGGCGACGTTCGCGGCCGGGAGCGCGGAGCCCGACGTCGACGAGGCGGTCGACGATCCCGTCTACGTCGTCGGCGTCGGTCCCGGGAATCGGGAGTTCCTCACGCCACGCGGCGAACGCGCGATCCGGGAGGCCGACGTCGTCGTCGGCTTCACTACGGTCGTCGAGTTCGTCGAGGAGCTGACCGACGCGGACCTGCTGACCTGCGGGTACAAAGACGAGGCAGCCGCGCTCGAGGAATTCGGCGAGCGCGTCGCCGCCGGCGAGCGCGGTACGGCGGTCGCGATGGGCGATCCGAACCACTCGGGGTACCAGTTCGTCGGGAAAGTGCAAGATACGGTGGAGCGTGAGGCGCCTGCGACTCCAGTTCGGGTCGTCCCCGGCATCTCCTCGCTGCAGGTAGCCGCGAGTCGGGCTCGAACGCCGATGGAGGACGCCGCGTTCGTCACGCTGCACAAGAGCGGCGACCTCGAGGCCGACGTCGACCGACTCGCGAGAGCCGTCGTCGAGGGCGACCGCCACCTGCTCGCGCTCCCGCGACCGTACGATCGGATGCCCGGCGACCTCGCCGAGCTGTTGCTCGAGCGCGACGCCGAGCCCGACCTCGAGGCGCTGGTCTGCGAGAAGCTGACCCACGAGGACGAGCGGATCCACGGGTTCACGCTGGCCGAACTGTCCGAACACGCGGGCGGTAGCGGACGGGAGGACACCCCGTTCTCGGATCTGGTGGTGCTCGCGGTGCGACAACCCGTGTAGCGGTCGCGCGTTCCGCTTCCGGATTCCGACGATCATCCTCGCGTCCCCCTCAGCCAACTCGACTACACAACGAAACTTTCGCTACCGAAACTCAGAATGCCCAATAGTAGTTGATCTAAACCAACCACAATTGTTTTAGTGGAGGCACCAGTCATCCACGGGTAATGGCACCGATTGCGCTGCCACACGACGCGAAGGCTGGACCGACGAAGCCGGAGGTCCGGGCCGTTACCCTCTCGAAGCTCGCGCTCGGGGCGGACGACCACTTCGTCGAGGTCGGCTCCTGTACGGGCGCCGTCACGATCGCCGCCGCGCGGCGAGCGGGGCGCGTAACCGCCCTCGAGCGGAAGGCCGAACGGCTCGAGACGACCGAAAAGAACCTCGCGGCGAACGCCGACTCGGTGCGGGCCGAGGTCGAGCTGCGCAACGCCGAGGCCCCCGAGGGGTTGCCCGCGGACGCCGACGCGCTCTTTCTCGGCGGGAGCCGTAACTTCGAGGCCGTCCTCGACCGCGTCGCCGAGACCGGCGTCGATCGCGTCGTCATGAACGTCTCGCGGCTCGAGGTCGCCGGCCGGGCGACCGAGGCGTTCCGCGAGCGGGATCTCCTCGAGGAGGTCGTCCAGTTCCAGGTGAGTCACGGCTACGAACTCGCCGGCGCGACGAGTTTCGACTCGGAGAACCCGGTGTACACGCTGGTCGGCAGCGCGACGGCAGCGGAGGGCGGAGACGGTGGCGAAACCGTGGTCGCGGACGGGGGCAGCGCTCGGGACGACGGAGGGTCCGGCGAATGACCCTCTATGGCGTCGGGCTCGGCCCCGGCGAAGCCGACCTCGTGACGGTCCGGGGAAAGCGGGTTCTCGAGGGCGCGGACGTCGTCTACTCGCCGGGTCGCCTGTCCAGGTCGGTCGCGCTCGAGCACGTCTCCGAGGAGCGGATCGGCGACCTCGAGTTTCCGATGACGAGGGACGAGGAGACGCTTCGGGCGGCCTGGAAGGAGGCCGCGGCGGAGATCGCACCCAATGCCCGCGAGGGCGACGTCGCGTTCGTCACGCTGGGCGACCCCAACGTCTACTCGACGTTCGGCCACCTCCGGCGGACGATCGAGGCCTTTCACCCCGACGTCGACCTCGAGATCGTCCCCGGCGTCAGCGCGGTGACGGCCTTCGCGACCGCGCTGGGCGTCGAGATCGAGGCCGGCGCGGGGCTCTCGCTCCGGGAGGCCGCGAACGGTGCGAGTCCCACGGGACCCGATCGGATGATCCTGTTCAAGGTTACCGACGCGCCGGCGACCCACGCAGGCCTCCTCGAGGCGGGCTACGAGGTGACCTACGGCCGTCGGCTGTTCATGGAGCAAGGCGAGACTCTCGTGACCGACGACCCCGCCGAGATCGACGAACGGGACTACTACACGCTGGCCTACGCCGAGAAGGCCGACCTCGAGATCGAGCGGGCGACGGCGGCGTTTTCGGCGCACGGCAGAACGGGCGATCCCTCGAGCGACGGCGATGCCGAGCCCGACGACGCGACGTCGAGCGGCGAGTCGATCGCGGACGGCGGCGAGCCGACCGTCGCGGGGCGATCGTCGGCGGGCGAGACGTCGTCCGACCGCGAACGAAGCGTCGAGTTTCGGTCCCTGCCGGAGGATTCGGACGCGGACGGCGCGCTCGCCGACCTCGAGCGCGCCGAGGGCTGCGAACACGGCGACTGTAGCGAGCACTGGTACTGATGGGTGAGACGACCGAGACGGACGACGCCGCGGACGGCGATCCCCAGAGCGCGATCGACGCGCAGGGCGAGCGCCGTCGGGAGGAACTGGACGATCGGATCTTCGACCACAGCGCGGGCGACAAACAGGCGGGGATTCCCTTCGTCGGGGCCGGTCCCGGCGATCCGCGGCTGCTGACGGTCGCCGGGCGCGAGCTGCTCGAGGAGAGCGACCTCGTCGTTCACGCGGGGTCGCTGGTCAACAGCGAGCTGCTCGAGGCGTACTGCGGCCACGCCGAACTGGTCAACTCGGTGGGCAAGGACCTCGAGGAACTGATCCCGCTGATGCGGGACGCCCACGAGGAGGGCCGGAGCGTGGTCCGCCTGCACAGCGGCGACCCCGCGATCTACGGCGCCGCCTTGGAGCAGATGGACGCCTTAGAGCACGAGGGGGTTCCCACCTACTTCGTGCCGGGTGTCACCTCGGCGTTCGCCGCGAGCGCGACCCTGCGGACGCAGCTGACGCTCAACGAGGTCGCGAACCACGTCGCGTTCACCCGGCCGCAGGGCAAGACCCTGAGCGCCGAGGAGGACCACATCTCCGACTTTGTGGGAATGGGCGACGTGACGACCTGTATCTACCTGGGCACCCACGCGGTCCGGGAGACGATGGATCGGCTGCTCGAGGACGGTCACGACCCCGAGACGCCCGTCGGCGTGATCTACCACGCCTCCTGGCCGGACGAAGACGTGATCGTCGGCTCGATCGGCGACATCGCCGATAAAGTGGAGGATGCGGGGTATCGGGCCTCGGCCCTGGTCGTCATCGGCGACGCCGTGACGGGTGCAGGCTACGAGCGCTCGTACCTGTACGGCGACTGGGCGAATCGGGGATCGTCGGGAAGTTCGGCCGAAAACACGAGCGAGCCGGAGGCGAGCGATGACTGAACCGCAGTGCGGTCACCGCGAACGCGGTGAAAGGGGCCAGCCCGACGGTGGACTGGACGGGTCGATTCGGCGTGGAACGGACGGATTTGTTATGCGAGAGGTTCGACAATGAGTTCAGGAACTGAAAACGCGGACGGAACGGACGACTCGAGTACAGGTTCCGGCGGCCACTGTTCGACGCCCGATTCGGACGGCGAGGTCGCCGAGGAGATCGCGATCGTCTCCTTCGAGCGCAAGCTGGAGACCGCCGAGGAGATCAGGGACGAACTCGAGGATCGCTACGAGTCGATCGAGATCCTCGAGTACCACGGCGACGTCTTCGCCGACCACTGGGGCGAGTACGACTGCTTCGTCGGGTTGATGGCCTCCGGCATCGCGATGCGGAAGACGGCCCACCTGCTCGACGACAAGTGGGACGATCCCGCGATCTGCGTCGTCGACGAGGAGCTAACGTGGGCGATCCCGATCACGGGCGGCCACCACGGCGCGAACCAGGTCGCCCAGGACCTGGCGACGATGGGCGCCGTTCCGGCGATGACCACCGCCAGCGAGGCGGCGGGCAAGCAGGGCGTCGAGTCGAAGGCCAAGGCGATGGACGCCCACGTCGTCAACGGCGACTCGACGGTCAAGACGAACCTCGCCGTGCTCGACGACGAACTCGGCCCCGTCGAGCGACTCGAGGGTCCCCGAGCAGTGCTGGTCGGCGACGACGTCACCGTCCTCAAGCGCAACGCGGACGAGGGCGTCGTCCTCGGAACGGGGAGCGTCTCCGGAGCCGACAAGGAGGCGTTCCTCACCGCCTGGGAGGTGGCCCTCGAGCGGACCGACTACGACCTCGCGGACGTCGAGTTCGTCGCCACCGCGACCCGGAAGGAAGAGGAGGAGGGGCTGCTCGAGGCGGCCCGGGAGCTCGATCTGGGCGTCGTCGTCTTCGACAAGGAGACGCTGCTGGCCCACGAGGGCCCGACCCCTTCGAAGTCCAAGGAGCTGATCGGCTGGCCCGGCGTCTCGGAGGCCAGCGCCATCGCGGGCGGCGCCGAGCGGGAGCTGGTGCTCGAGAAGATCGGCTACGAGAACGAGGTCACGGTGGCGATCGGCCGATGAGTTCGGAGAGCGATTCGGCGGCTGCAGAGACCGCCGGAACCCCCGAGGACCACGGGACGCTTTCCGTGGTCGGCATCGGCCCCGGGCTCCCGGACCACATGACGGTGAAGGCGAAGCGAGTGATCGAGACCGCCGACGTCGTCATCGCCTCGAGTCTCTACCAGGAGTTCCTGCGAGCCGACGGGACGATCCCCTCGGAGGAGCGAACGGACGAGGACGGTATCGCGACTCGAGACGACGGCTTTGAACAGGAGATCGTCCGCTCGACGATGGGACGGCAGATCGAACTCGCCCGCGCGGCGTTCGACTACGTCCGCGAGGGGAAAGACGTCGCCCACGTCTCGGGGGGCGACCCCTCGGTGTACGGCAAGTCGGACCTCATCTTCAAGATGGCCGACGAGGAGGATGCGACCGACGTTCCGATCGAGATCGTCCCTGGAATGACGGCCGCCCTCGGCGGCTCGGCCAACGTCGGCGCGCCGCTGTGTAACGACTTCTGTACCGTCTCGCTGTCGGACAAGTGGCGCGGCTGGGACGAGATCGAGGAAAAGCTGCGCGCGGCGGCGATCTCGGATTTCGTGATCGTGCTGTACAACTGCTGGCGCAACTACGAGCGGGCGGTCGAGATCGTCCGCGAGGAACGGACCGACGACGCCCGGGTCGCGATCGTCAACGACGCGGGCCGGGCCGACGCCGGCCGCAACGGCGAGAGCGAGTTCATCACGACGCTGGGCGAGGCCGCCGACCACGACGACAAGGTCTCGGGGATGGGCACCTCGCTGATCGTCGGCACCCACGAGACCGAGACCTGGAGCAACGACGACCGAACGTACCTCGTCACGCCCCGCGGCGGGCGCGACGTCGAGGACTTCTGATCACAGCTATGAGCATGGATACTAATACCGACGACGAATCGACTTCCAACTGCGGCGCCTCCTCGAGCGATACGAGCGAGACCGCCACCGACGCGGGGACCGCCTCGAGCAGCAAGTGCGGCGCCTCGAGCAGTACGGACGACTCGAGCGGCTCGAAGTGTGGCGCGTCGAGTTCCGCCTCGTCCTCGAGTTCGAACTGCGGCGCCTCGAGCTCCGACGACGAGAGCGCCTCCCACGAGCAGGAGGTCGGCGCCACCCTCGCCGACTTCGACGCCGAGCCCGGCCAGCTGACGGCGGTCGGGCTCGGCCCCGGCCACGCCGAGGGGATGACCGAACGCGCGAAGACGGCGCTGCTCGAGGCCGACCACATCGTCGGCTACACGACCTACATCGAGCTCATTCCGGACGAGATCACCGAGGCGGCCGACGAGATCTATGACACGCCGATGTGCGGCGAAGTGTCCCGCACGGAGGAGTCGATCGACCGCACGCTGGCGGGCAACGACGTGGCGATCGTCGGCAGCGGCGATCCGAACGTCTACGCGCTCGCGGGGCTGGCCCTGGAGATCCTCGAGTCCAAGGGCGCGACGGCGTCGATGGTCGAGTTCGACGTCGTTCCCGGCGTTCCGGCGGCTCAGTCCTGTGCAGCACGGCTGGGCGCCCCGCTGGTCAACGACACCGTCTCGGTCTCGCTGTCGGACCACCTCGTGCCGATGCCCGAGATCGAGTCGCGCCTGCACTCCGTTGCGAGCGAGAACTTCACGATCACGATCTACAACCCCTGGAGCCGCAAGCGCCGCGAGAACTTCGAGAAGTGCTGCGAGATCCTGCTCGCCCACCGCGACCCCGACACGCCCGTCGGGATCGTCCACGGCG
This sequence comes from Natronococcus jeotgali DSM 18795, assembly GCF_000337695.1. GTDB lineage: Archaea > Halobacteriota > Halobacteria > Halobacteriales > Natrialbaceae > Natronococcus > Natronococcus jeotgali. The sequence continues at coordinate 45,572 of NZ_AOIA01000092.1, read as the reverse complement.
CCGGCCGCGAGGACGAGGAGGTCGTGATCACCGAACTCGGCGAGCTCGAGGAGCTCGGCGAAAGCGAGATCGTCGATATGACGACGACGATCCTCGTCGGCACCGAGGACACCTACGTCTGGGACGACCGGATGGTGACGCCGCGGGGCTACGAGACGAAGTACGAGTACTGACCATGCCGCGCTACGAGATCACCATCGAGAAGGACGCCTGCGACGGCATCTTCGCCTGCCTGACGCGCGATCCCCGCTTTGTCGAGGGCGAGGACGACCTGGCTACGATCGATCCGGGCGCGGATCCGGTCTACGACTGCGAGGGCGAGGTTGCGGATACCGAACGGCAGGTCGTCGCGACGTTCGACGACGACCGCATCGACGAGGCCCGACAGGCCGCCGCGGCCTGTCCGACCGACGCCATCGTCGTCGAGGAGGTCGGCGAATGAGCGAGATTCGCGCGCGCGAGGACGGCGACGCCCTCGAGATCGAACTGCCTGCGGATCCGCTGGCGGGTCACCCCGCGAGCGCGTACTTCTGGGGGCACGTCGCCGGGAGCGGCGACGTCTCGGATGGCGCGGTTCGGAACGAAGTGAGAACCGCGGATGGCGCACGGCGAAGCCGTGCGCGTATCGAGGTCGTCACCAACGACGAGGCCTCGGCGCAGGTGCTCGCGACCGTCGCGGGCGGCGACCTCGAGCACGAGACGACGAGTCGCGACTACGCCCACGACACCTCGATCACTCGGACGGAAGACGAGTACACGCTCTCGATCGGCGACGACGGAGTCGAGACCGACGAGGGCGGCACCGACCTGCTCGGGCGCAACGGCGCGCTCGGACTTCCCGTCGACGGGCGCGGCAACTACCGGTTCGGCGCTTTCTCGAGCCACGACCGCGAGCTCCTTCGCGGGCTGTTCGAGGGCTGTGGCACGATCTGTTTCAAGTCCTCGAGCGGCACCGTCGGGATCTCGTTCGTCCACGACGACCGCGACCTGCTCGAGCTGATCCGGGAGCTGATCGCGGCGTGTCCGGTCGAGGCGTCCGTCGACGACCTCTCGGAGACGTCCTCGGGCGGGTACTGGTTCGGGATCGACGACGACGACGCGCCCGCGTTCGGAACGTGGCTCTACGACGGCTGCGAGGAGACCGGACTGTACGCGCCCAGCCGTCGTCGCAAACTCGAGCGGAGCCTCGAGCAGGCCGAGGCGTACGACGAGCTGTAACCGACGATCGACATCAGATCATGACCCTCACCAGCGAACGACCACCCACGAGACCGAGATGAGCACGCCAGACGACACCGCGCCCGCGGCGGCGTTCGACGACGAAGCAGTTCTGCTGGTCGGTCACGGCTCCCGCCGGGAGAAGTCAAACCAGCAGGTGCGAGAGCTGGCCGCCGGCTTGGAGTCCAGACTGGGAATCCCGGTCGACGCCGCGTTCCTCGAGCTCGCAGAGCCGTCGATCGACGAGGCGTTCGCGGAGCTCGCGACGCTTACGTCGCGGGTGACGGTCGTCCACTGCTCGCTGTTCGCGGCGAGCCACGTCAAAAACGACGTCCCGCTGGCGATCGAGCGAGCGCGGGCGGCACACGACCTCGAGATCGACACCGGGGCCCACCTTGGGATCCACCCGGCGATACTCGACCTGCTCGACGACCGGGCCCGCGCGGTCGAGGACGAACTGGGCGTCGACCGCACGTGCGAGGACGTTGCCGTCGTCCTCTGCGGGCGTGGCTCGAGCGACCCCGATGCGAACGGCGACGTCCACAAGCTCGCCCGGCTGCTGTACGAGGGGCGGGCGTTCGACCGGAGCGAAGCGACCTTCGTCGGCGTCACCGAACCCACGCTCGAGGACACCCTCCACGGGCTCTCGAAGCACCGTCCCGACGGGGTCGTCGTCCTGCCGTACATGCTTGGGGACGGCGTTCTCACCCAGCGAGTGCGGGATCGGACGAGCGAGTTCGACGACGAGTACCCGTACGTCGACGCGCTGGCGGGCGATCCGCTGGGCACCGACTCGCGGCTGCTCGACGTTCTCGCCGACCGCTGGCAGGAGGCCCGCACCGACAGCGTCGCCATGTCCTGTGACACCTGCAAGTACAAGGTCGATCTCGAGGGCTACGAGGAGGACGTCGGCGGCGCGCGAGCCATGCTTCGTGCGCTGGCCCACCGGGAGGCTCACGCCGATCGGGACGACGTCGACGACGAGCCCCACAGCCACGACGCGCCGGAAAAGCACGTCGCGGTCTGTACGAACCGGACCTGCGCCGACGCGGGGTCGCCCGCCGTCCTCGAGCGACTCCGGCAGGAAGCCCGCGACTCGGAGCACTGCGACGCCCGCATCACGCGGTCGTCCTGTCTCGGCCGCTGCGGCGACGGGCCGATGGTTGCGGTTTATCCCGACGGAGCCTGGTACGGTGACGTCGCGGCCGCGGACGCCGAACGGATCGTCTCCACCCATCTCGAGCGGGATCGGCTCGTTAGCGATCTCATCGATCAGACCCTGTAGAACGACCCGACGCACAGCCCGCTCGTAACGAACGACACCGACACAGTACACACACCAGATTCCACATGAGCTGTTACGAAATCGAAGCGCTTCGACTCGGACTGATGACCGTCCTCGGCGTCGAGGACGAACACGCCCGCGACCACGCGGAGACGGAACTCGAAGGCCACCTCGAGGGCCCCATCGAGGGGCTCGCCGACGCGGAGAGCCTCGCGGAGATCGAACGCCACCTCGACGCCGCGCTCGTCGACCTCGAGGAGACCGTCGCGTCGATGGACGCCGACGACCCGGAGTACGACTACACTCGGGGTCGGTTGTTAGCCGTTCGCGACGCCGAACGCGCCGTCCATCGGCTGCGAGCCCAGGGGGACAGCGTCGTCGACGGCCTCGGCGAGGCCCACGATCTGCTCCACGAGACCTTCCCTACCGAGGAGTAAGATGGCCGAACGCACGGATCGGTTCGAACGCCCGCTCGGCGAGATCGATCCCGCGGGAAGCCGGCAGCTGTGGACGCGCTCGAGCGTCGAGCTGACCGACGACCTCGTCGTCGCCGGACGGTGGAACGGGACGGTCACCGCGTTCGACCGCGAATCGCTCGCCCCGCGGTGGGAGGTCGACGAACCGGAACGGGCCGTTTCGCTGGCGGTCGCCGACGGCGCGCTCGTCGTCGGGGAACGCGGCGAGAACGGAACCGTCGCGGCCTACTCCCTCGAGTCCGGGACACGACGGTGGTCCCTGGACACCGCCGCGGACGTCGGCGCGCCCGCGACGGACCGGCTCTTCGCTCTCCCGTACGTCCTCTCGCTCGCGACCGACGACGCCGGAAGGGTGTACGCGGCCGCCCGACGCTACGAGCGCGACGGCGAGGACCGTCGCTGGCACGGCGCCGTCTACGGCCTCGATCACGACGGGACGGTCCGGTGGCGGTACGAGACCGACGCCTCGCCGACCGCGCTCTCGCTCGACGACGAGCGAGGCCGGCTGGCCGTCGGCTACAACCGGTGTTCAGGAGCGCACGACCGCGGCGTCGTCGTCCTCGACTCGAGGACGGGCGAGCCCGACTGGACGTGGGACACCGGAACCGACGGCGACCGTCGCGTCGGCGACGTTTCGTTTACCGGCGGTCGCCTGGCCGTCGCGAGCCACGGCGACAAGCGCGGCTACGTCCTCGAGGCGGACGGAACCGAGCGGTGGGGCGTCGATCTCGCAGTCGAGACCGACGTCGACGGCGAGACGCTGTACGCGTACCCGAATCACGCCTGCGCGACCGACGGACGCGTGGCGTTCGTCACCGGGAGCACGTACGCCGTCGGGCGCAGGGAGACGGCGTCCCGCCACCCGAACGAGCACCGCATCGTCGCCGTCGGAATCGATGGCAACCCCCTGTGGGACGCGCCCGTTCGGGGGTTCGTCCGCGAGCTCGCGACGCGGGACGGCGCGGTCGTCGCGCCGTGCGCTCAAAACTTCCGCGTCCGGAATCCAGAGACACACGCGCTCCGTTGGTTCGACCTCGAAACCGGCGAGAGCGGCGAGCGGCCCCTCGAGGGGATCGTGACGGCCGCGGCCGTCGACGACGAGCGGATCGTCGCGATCGAAGAACCCGTCGCGTATCACGACGAGGGCCAAGTCCGCGGCGAGTACGCCCTCCTCGTCGAACCACGGTCCGCGTAACCGATCGCTCGGATCGGGCGACGAGCACGAGCGCGCCAGCAGCCCCGATCTGGAAACAGCGGACGAAGGTTCGGCGCACGCTCGAGGAAAGCAGTGGCTCGAACGACGCGGGCGAGCGATCCGAAGTCGATCCCGTTCTCGCGACTCGATCCCCGTCCGCCTGGAGTCGGCTCGCAAGCGATCACGGCTCCTGGAATCGACCAGGAATCGGAGTCGACTTAGCGGTATGCTTTTAAGAGACGATGGCGACGGTGGCCGTGTGGGACGATATCAGCCGGGACGACACGATTCGTTCATCAAGTGCGAGGCGCCTCGGTGCGGGGCGAGCAATGCTCCCGAAGGATCTCCCGAGTACGACGCCGAGTGTTGGCGGTGCGGAGAACCGCTCGGCGGAAAGCCCGAGACGGGCGACGAGGTGACCGTCGATATCGTCGACGAGAAGGCCGACGGGACGCTCGTATGCAAGACCGAGAGCGGGTTCGTGCTCTTTCTCGAGGCCGACATCGCTGCGATCGAGGCGACGGTCCGAGTAACCGCCGTCGACGAAACGTACGGCGAGGCGGAACTCGTCGAGGCGAACCCGTAACCGAACTCGTCGGATACGAGTGCGAAACCGAGACAGGTCGGGATACGAGGAAGGCGGGATTACGAAAAGGTCGAGATTACAAGGACGTTACGGCAGCGGAAGCCACGGCAGTCCGGGATTCCGGTAGTTCGTCCTTCGGTCGTGTTCGTTACTTCGGATTCGTCGGTCCCGGCCTAACAGCGGAGAGAACTCTGAACTCGATGGAGAGATACGATGGAGATGGAAAAGCGATACGCCGAAGGCAGGTGGAAATCGGTCCGGTGAGGTGGCGAGTTTGGAGTCGCACACACACACCGCGTTTCCGGTGAAACGGTCCGCTGGAGGAGGGGTTCCAGCGCAGGTCCAGGAGAATGTTGCCTGATTTCTCCGGCGATCGTTGATAGTATCTTAGGTTTTCATCTAGACATTTCGGTACAGTATCATATGTTTTATTAGGGACCAGTGAGTAAAGCCCATTGACTGGATCACATTCTAAAGGAAGTGACCTTGATCACTATTGGATCCGCCTTCTCGAGCCGAACCCGTCGTCTTTTCCGTCGAATCGCCAGATCAAATTCTTCCGCGTCTCGCGTTCTGTGTTCGAATAGTCGGATTCGCACTCGTTTCGACCCCCGTTTCCAGTCCACCCCACCCGCCTTCGGAGCCGATTTCACCGGAAACGTGGTGTGTGTGTGCGGCCGGGAAGTTCCCGGTGCCGAAACCCTCAAGTCGATTCACCGGAAATACGGTGTCTGAATCAATGCCGGAGTCCGACGACCTGTTCGTTCGGGAGGATCCGATCTTTACGAACAAGGAACTCCTCGAGATCAGCCACCTTCCGGACGAGGGTCGGATCGTCGGGCGGGACGAGGAGATCAGCCACCTCGCCAACGCGGTCAACCCCGCGATCTTCGGACAGAGTCCGAGCAACGTTCTGATATACGGGAAAACTGGGACCGGAAAGTCCCTCTGTGCGAAGTACATCTCCAGGCGGCTCGTCGAGACTGCCGAGGAAGAAGACATCAACGCCGTCTTCGCGTACGTCGACTGCGCGCAAGATACCACCGAAACGCAGGCCGTCCAGACGATCGCGAGCTCGGTCAACACCGACGCGACGGATATCTACATTCCGGACAAGGGGATCAGCACCGCGACCTACTATAAGCGGCTCTGGCGGCTGCTCAACGACGAGTACGACGTTGCGCTCATCATTCTCGACGAGATCGACAAACTCGAGGACGACGCGATCCTGATGCAGCTTTCCCGTGCCGGCGAGGCGGGAAAGGTAACCGACTGCAAGATCGGCGTCATGGGTATCAGCAACAAGATCAAGTACAAGGATCGAATGGACGAACGGGTTAAATCGAGCCTCTGTGAGCGCGAGTTCGTCTTTCCGCCGTACAACGCGAGTCAGCTCAACAAGATCATGACCGCCCGAAGCGACGCGTTCCGCAGGGGCGTTCTCGAGGACGCGGTGATCCCGCGGGCCGCGGCGCTTGCGGCCCGCGAACACGGCGACGCGCGCAAGGCGATCGACATCCTCCGGTACGCCGGCGAGATCGCCCAGACGCGCGGAACGGAGACGGTCCGCGAGGAGTTCATCGTTCAGGCGCGCGAGCGCGCGGAGATCGACCGATTCCGCGAGCTCATTCGGGGCTCGACACCCCACTCGCGGTACGTCCTCCAGGCGTTGACCGTGCTCTCGCTCGACCAGCAACGCGAGGACGGAGATATCGAGAACAGCGGATTCAGAACGACCCGCATCTACGACGTCTACGAACAGATCTGCCGGCAGGAGGGTACCGACGCCCTCTCGCTTCGCCGCGTCCGCGACCTGCTCAAGGAACACGCCTTCCTCGACATCCTCGAGCAGACGCGCCACAGCGGTGGGAGCGCGGAGGGGAGCTACACCGAACACACCCTCCTCGAGGATCCGGGAGTGGTCAAAAACGTCCTCGAGGACACCGTCGAGTGAGTTTCGAACTGTCGGTTCGTCCGTTCGCGATGGAACCGGCCGTTTACGGGATGAAACCCTTCGACTTCACCGGAAACGTGGTGTGTACTATTCACCGGAAATTCGGTGCCTCTTTCCCGCTCGCACGACGCTGACCCATTCTATTGGACCTCCGATGAACGTCGATCCGAGGAATCCCGAAGGACAGCCTTTCCAGGCCTGATTTTTCACTCCGCTCCTCGAATTCCACCGGAAGGACGGTGTCTCGATCGGTTCGGCACGTCCCGAGCGTTCACACCGGGATTCCGGTGAAAACCGATCGGACACTGCTTCGTCAGTCACTCTTCTGTACGGATCGACGGATACGCGCTCAGGGGCCTCGTTTCACCGGAAACGCGGTGTGTCCGACCGAGACCGTCGAAATAGTTCTCTCGTGACGGAGTTTCGGCGCGCACCTCGAGACCACTAACCGGCGGTACGCGCGGACAGCTCGATCTGCTGTCGAGGCGACGGTTTCGCTCGCGTTTGGATCACGCGAGCGAGGAAATCGAGAGAACGGGTTTCCTGGAACGACAGTAACGGCACCGTGAACCGCCTCGGGGGCAAGCCCCAGAAGCACTCGATTTGCCTTTTGTGTAGAGATGTCCCCCGAACATCGTACTCGAGAAGCGCGCACACTTCTGTCTCCGGCGAGTCGAAGTGCCTGGCCACGTCCCGATTATTTGACGGACAAAAGCATGAGGCTACGCTATGATCCCAGATGGGTCCCCTACAAACGGAAATCCCTCTCTATCTGAGGAGTTACAGAGGAGAGTACGATACTGGGCTCCAGCAATCGCCATGAGCCTGACGACGTTCATCGTGGTCGTCAACGCCTCCCTGATGAACGTGGCGATCCCCACGATGGTAGACGAGTTCGATACCTCTGTCACCGTGATTCAGGGGGCGGTTTCGCTCTACTCGCTGGTGATCGCTGCGCTGATTCTGCCAGCCGGTACGCTGCCGTCTCGGCGTAGTCCTCGGCGTGTAATGGCAGTCGCACTGACCGTCTACGCCGGCGGAACGCTGGTAGCAGCGATTAGCTGGAACACGACGATCCTCTATCTCGGCTGGTCACTCGTCCAGGGTTCCGCGGCCGCTGTGATATTTCCCCTGACGTTTACCGTATTGACGGTCAGTTACGAAGACGATGACCGGGCGAAGGCGTTCGGACTACTCGCTGGCGTGAGCGGGGTCGGATCGACGCTCGGACCGATTATCGGTGGCGCACTCACCACGTACGCGAGTTGGCGGTGGGGATTTACGCTCCAAATCGTTGGTGTGGGGGTTATTCTCTACTTCGTTCGATACGTGCGCCCGAATCCGCTGTCAAAAACGAGCAGTTCGCTGGATAAGGGTGGGACAGCGCTGACCATCGTCGGCGCGACGTCGTTCGTCACTGGATTCCTTCTGAGCGGGAAGTACGGGTGGGTAGTCGAACGGCGGCCGTTTTTCGTCGGCGACGTGCAGTTCAATCCCGTCGGGACGTCACCAGCGATCTGGCTGCTCGGCATCGGACTGCTCGCGTTCGCCGCGTTCGTTCAGTACGAACGCCGACTGGAACGTGCCGGGAAATCACCGCTCGTTCCGCTGCACGTGCTGACGAACCGCCCTTTTGTAGCCGGTGTCGTTACGTACAATATTCGTTCGATCGTCTCGGCTGGCTTCCTGTTTATCTTTCCAGTCTACCTTCAGGCGGTACTCGGATACACCGCCTTCGAAACCGGGCTCGGGTTATTACCCTACTCTCTTACGTCGGTCCTTTTTGCGGCGTTTACCACCAACTGGCGGAAGTACGTCTCTCCACGGACGCTAATTCAGGTCGGCATCGTGTGTATCGGCCTCGGACTGGCGCTGTTGTACGAGCAGACGGGACCCGATCAAACGATCGGCAGGATGGTTATCCCGGTGGCGCTGTACGGAACTGGTGTCGGACTCATACTGGCACAGATCTCCAATATGACGATGTCGGCCGTCCCGACTGCGAACTCCGCCGAAGCATCCGGCGTCCTGAACGTAAGCAGTTCGATCGGATTCGCCATGGGCACTGCAGTCGTCGGCTCGTACTTTCTCGGTCACTTCTACGGTGGCGTCGTCGACAGAGTGCTCCGAGCGGAACACGTGACCGTTTCGACGGAGCGACGAAACGATCTGGTGATCGCTCTCGAAGATGCAACAGAGACGGCGACCGAGGCCACGCAACAACAGTTCCTGAACCGACTCACTCCGACGCAACGACAGTTGCTCGAGGGGATCTTCGAGGCTGCGATGTTCGACGCTCAGCGGGCGGCGTTGCTCCTCCTCGTACTGCTCGTAGTGCTCCTGCTCATCGCATCGACGTTCTTACCACGGCAGATACCGGAAGCCGACGACGAAACTGACCGCTCCGAATCGCCCCGGGGTTCGACACGTGACACTTCCGAAACGGCCGTGGAGGACTAACCGAAAACGCCGGATCGGGCACCTCGGATGAGCGCGGTCATCCGTCCGATCGGCTCAGCGAGGTTCGAGCGAGTCCAACTGAATACAGATCCGCCTACGAGGACGATGGCTCCGCTCTCCAGCGGTTGATGACGTCGTCGATCGGTTCCTCGAGTTTCACGCCGCCGACGTTCGCCGCAAGTCCCGTCGTTTCGAGTATCTGTACAACCTCGGACTCCGCCCCCGCAACACGGAGGTCGATTCCACGCGACTCGAGTTTTCCTTCGAGTTTCTCCAACATCTGTGCGGCCCCGAAATCGACCGTCGATGACGACGTGAGGTCGAAGACGACCAATTCGACGTCGGAGTCGCGTTTTTCGAGTCGTTCGAGGAGATCGGTCCGGATCGTATCCGCGTTCGCGTAGAACAGCTCGGCTTCGACGCGGTAGACGAACACGTCCGCGATAGTCGTTGCCGCGGGATACAAGTCGAGAGCGACGAAGTGGTCCGTTCCGTCGAGCCGACCGAGTTCGTGTGTCGACGGACGACTGACTCGAGAGATTGCGACCAGCAACGAGAGGACGACGCCGACGAAGACGCCCCACAGCATCCCGACTGTGAGTACTCCGAGTAAGGCCGACATCGCGATGGCAAACTCGCTCTTGCTCACTCGGTACAGCTGACGGATAGCGCTCGCGTCGATAAGGCCCGTGACGGCGACGATAACGATCGCTGCGAGAATTGTCTCCGGGAGATTCGTGAACACATCGGTAAGGAAGAGCAAGACGACGACGAGAACAAGGGCAACGATAGCGTTCGTGAGCTGTGTCTTGCCCCCGACGGCGTCGTTGAGCGCCGATCGGGACATGCTTCCACCGACGGCGAATCCGCCACCGAAGCCGGCAGCGAGGTTGGCGCCGCCGTCAGCCAGCAGCTCCTGGTTCGCATCGGTCCGATAGTCGTGGCGTCTGGCGAACGTCTCGACTGCACTGATGCCTTCGACGTACGACAGGAGGAACAACGCGGCGGCGACGGGGATGAGAGATCCCAGCGTCTCGACGCTGGGAACCGCCGGAACCGTCAGCGAGGGGAGACCGCTCGGAATCGATCCCACGATCTCGACGCCCTCGGCCTGCAGATTCGTGACCGACATGAGAACGATGGAGAGAACGACGACGAACAGTGTATTCGGGGCGTGCGGCAGATACCGTTCTCCGAGGACGAGCAACGCGATGCCAGCAACGCCGACGGCAACTGTTTCGGGGTTCGCCTCAGCGAGATGGGTTCCGGTGTACCATATCCGCCCGAAGAACGTTTCCTCGAAGAAGGCACCCGACCCGCTCCCTTCGATGCCGAATAGCTTGTTTAATTGGGTCGACAGTATGTACAGTGCCGCCCCGGCCGAAAATCCCGTAAGAACAGAACCAGAAATAAAGTTGACGAGAAACCCCAATCGAAACACCCACGCGAGAACTGCGAAGACGCCAACGAGGATCGTCGTCACGGTGACAAGCGATGCGTATGAGGCGCTGTTCCCGCCGGCGACTACCCCGACACCGCTCGCGAGCAGAATCGCCAGCGCCGAGGTCGGTCCCACCATGACTTGCCGAGAGGTGCCGAGAAAAAGGTACGCGATGGCGGCCATCAACCCGGCGTACAGGCCGGTCTCCGGTGGCAAGTTTGCAAGCGATGCGTACGCTAACCCCTCGGGAACGACCGCCGCTGCGACGGTGATTCCCGCGACGACGTCCGCGCGGAGCCACGACGTGCCGTACTGCGGGAGCCACTCCAGTACCGGGAGAATCGACGACAATCGTCGGCTCGTTCGTTCTTTCAGACGTTCTGTTGACACCACCACTCACCTCTCGGTCACGGCAACTACCGCTACTGCTGAGTGACCAGTTTCGGGGCACTCGGCTCTACCAACGAGTCGATCTCCTCCCGACCGACGAGATCCCGGCAGACGGTTTCGCTCCTCGAGGAGTCGTTCCCGTCGTTTTGCAGGCCCACCTCGAGGCCGGAAGCGGTACCGCCGCCCGCTTTCCCGCCGCCGGTTTCGGTAGTGGGGGTCGGCAGACGTTCGTGCGCGCACAGCCGTCCGACGTCAGAGAGACTCGTCGAGCCGCCGAGCGTGATCGCGCCCGTCGACGCTTTACCACCCTCGCCGTCTTCGTCGCTGCTATCGTCCCCTCGGGTGCGGTGGCAGTTACCGTCAGCCTGCCACCCAGCCAGCTCGCGAGGTCGGCGATCTCCGTCCCCTCAGTTCCCCTCAAAACCCGTCGCGTGCTACTCCGGCCCCGTCTGCTCGCGTATGATATTCGCGACATCTTCCACTCCAACTCCCCACGACGTTCCCAAAGTAGCTTTCCGATGGGTAGGGTGAGTTTCCTCGCCCCGAACCAGTACTCGAGGGAGTATCGCCTCTCCGGCCGGGCTACAGGTTCGTATCGCACCATACGATATATACTCGAACCGGGCTGTCCCGATCGGGATCCTCGCGAACGCGTCTTTTCGCTCGCGCTGCTTCCGAATCGGAATCCGGCGGTGCATCGATGGCGCTTTTATCCGAAGTCGTAGCCCCACTCGCGCAGGAGGTCCGCGATCTCGTCGGTACGTGTCATGCCGACGAGGAGTGCCGCCTCCCGAAGATCGGCCTTCTTGACCGACTCGCCGAGTTCGCTCTCGAGACTTCGACGGGTCTCGCGCTGGTGATCGAGGGTCGACTCCTGGAGGTGGAGCTGGACCGTTTTCGGACGGTCGTCGGAGATGCTATCACGACTGTAGATCCAGGGCAGTCCGCCGCTCGCCGATGCGGTCGCGCCGTCGCCGTTGCTCGACTCGCGGTCCGTGGCCGATTGCGACTCCGGCTCCGTTTCCGGGACCGACGTCGACGGTTCCGCGTCGAACTCCGCGGCCGGTTCGTCGCGGGAGTCGTTCGGCTCGTCCTCTTCGTCCTCCCCGTCAGTTTCAGTACCGCTACCGAACGGGTCGTCGCTGCTCGCGCCGCTTTTGAACCCGCTCATGCCGTCGGCACCTCCTCGAGCGCGCCCGGCTCGGGCGGGTTCGACGCGTCGATCCCGGCCTGGGACTCCAGATAGCGGGCGAGCTGATCGAACTGCACGAGCGTCTCGAGTTCGTACTCGCGGCGACGGTCGCGGTGCTCGCGGACGAACTCGAACGCCGAGCACTGCCGTTTCCAGCAGCCTTCCATCAGCGAGGTTCGGTCGGGCAGGACCTCGGGCGTGGGGAACTCGATCTCCTCGATCAGCTCCGCCTGGTCGTTCGTCCGCTTGAACCCGTTGGGAACGGCCGCCAGCACGCCGACCTCGATCCCCATCTGGTCGGCGAAGTTGCTCGCGAGTTCCTCGAGGCCGTCGACCGAGGCCCGTCCCTTCGCGCTCGGCTCGACGGGAAGCACGAGGTTTCGGGTCGCGTAGATCGCGTTGTAGAGGTGGTCGGACTCGGTCGCGGGCGGGTCACAGATCAACACGTCGTACTCTTCGGGGACGTCGCCCTCCCGAAGTACCCGCTGGAGCTGCGCGTAGACGTTGTACGCGTCGCCGAGCTTCTCGGCCTTCCGCTGTTCGCGAGCGAGGTGGCTCGAGAGATCCGAGAGCATGTTGTGCTCCGGGACGATATCGACGCCCTCGGCCGACCGAATCAGCTCGCCGAACGACCCCTTTCCGCTCTGGACGAGGTGGCGAACGAGGTTGTCGATGTCCCGGTCGGCGCGTCCCTCGTCGACCCCGAGCAGCCGACTGAGATCGCCGTCCTGGGGGTCGAGTGGAACGACCAGCACGTCGAGTCCGGCTCGAGCGTGCGCGACGGCGAGGTTCGCCGCCAGCGAGGACTTCCCGACGCCCCCGGCCTCGGAGTAAACCGTGTACGACAGCATACTCCCTCGGAGACACTGCATAGCTATGAAAGTACGTCAGACAATCAATCTACGATTGACAGGTACGTTACGTAGCTCGATATCTTACCTAGTATTCTAATCTAAGATTCTCATCTAAGACGAGTTACTACGTCGTTCCCCCCTCTCTGTGGAATCGAGACGTACTTCGTTTCCGTAGAAACGGTACATTCCTGTAGCGCGGTTCGGAAGAGAGGCCACACTGCCGACCTTCGCCTCTAAGATTCTATTCTAAGACACTTTTCTAAGAAGGGGTCCTACGAATCTAATATACGGCGCTATCGCTCTCCGGTCGGGATCGGAACAGCGAACCGCGGATCGTCGCGACGATCACTCGTTCCGTTCGGGGTCGGGATACGACTGTGCACCGCCCCTCGAGTTCCGTGCGACCACCGTCGCGACCGCCGCGGATCCGTCGGTGACGGTCCGGACGCGTTCCTCGTAGTGAAGGATCGTCAGATCGAGACACGCCCGGAGGAGGTCGTTCGAGCGGTACCGGTAGCGATCGCTCGAGGGGCCGATCTCGACGTCGTCGGCCGAACGCAGGTGGTGTTCGTAGACCAGAACCCCGCCCGGCGCGAGCGCCTCCTTGAGCTCCGGGAGGTGCTCGAGCGCGGCGAAGAAACTCACCGTGATCACGTCGTAGGTCCCGGGTTCGGGCTCGAACTCCTCGAGGTCCGCGCGGATCCAGTCGACGTCGACGTTCCGCTCCGTGGCCCGCTTACGCGCTCTCTCGAGGGCTTCGTCGGAGACGTCGACCGCGTCGACGTCGTACCCCCGCTCGGCGAGATAGAGCGCGTTCCGCCCGGTACCGGTTGCGACGTCGAGCGCGCGGCCGTCCGGCAGGGTCTCGATTCGGCGCTCGAGCTCTGGGATCGGGTCGTCGGGCAGCTCGAACTCCGGATCGTCGTACTTCTCGTTCCATCGACTGCGGTCGTCGGTCATACGTACAGGTCCGACCGCGAGACCTTGGAGCTCCCGATCGTCCGCGCGGAAGAGGCGAGAGCCGACCGAACCGACTCACTCCTCGGAGTCGGACCCGTCCCTCGGGCTCCCGTAGTCGACGTTGACGGTCTTGAGCTGGGTGTAGTGCTCGAGCGCCTGCATGCCCTTCTCGCGCCCGAGCCCGCTCCGTTTGTAGCCCCCGAAGGGCGTCTGCGGGTAGGAGCCGGCGTACTGGTTGACCATCACGCTCCCCGCCTCGAGCGCGTTCGCCACCCGGTGGCCGCGCCCGAGGTCGTTCGTCCAGACCGTGGCGTACAGCCCGTACTCGCTGTCGTTGGCGCGCCGAATCGCCTCCCGCTCGTCGGCGAACTCGTGGAGGGTGAGTACCGGGCCGAACACCTCCTCCCTGACGATCGGCGCGCCGTCCGAGACGTCCTCGATCACCGTCGGCTCGTAGAAGTACCCCTCGCGGTCGAGGACGTCGCCTCCGACGAGGGCGGTCGCCCCGTTCTCGAGTGCCCCGTCCACGCACTCCCGAACCCGCTCGCGAGCGTCGGCGGAGACGAGCGGCCCGAGATCCGGATCCTCGAGACCGGGGCCGATCGTGAGCGCGTCGACGGCCTCGCGAAGCGCCTCGCGGAACACGGCGTAACGGTCCTCGTGGACGAACACGCGCGTCGTCGCGAAACACGCCTGCCCGCTCACGAGGGTCAGCGCCTGGAGCGCACCCCCGACGGCGTCCTCGAGATCGGCGTCGGCGAACACGAGCGCGGGACTGTTCCCGCCGAGCTCGAGGGTCGACGGGACGAGGTTGTCGGCGGCGGTCCGTCCGACGGCCCGGCCCGTCGAGACCGAGCCCGTGAACGTGACCTCGTCGACGCGGGAGTCCTCGACGAGCGCGGCCCCGGTCGCCTCCCCGCCGGGAACCACGTTGAACGCGCCGTCCGGGACGCCGGCCTCGGTGGCGATCTCGGCGAGCCCCAAGAGCCCCAGCGGCGCCTCGGGAGCGGGCTTGACGACGACGGTATTTCCCGCGGCGAGCGCGGGCGCGATCCCGCGACAGCACAGGGCCAGGGGGGCGTTCCAGGGGACGAGCTGTGCGCTGACGCCGAGGGGTTCCCGCCGCGTGAACGCCTGCCTGTCGCCCGGAACGGGGATCGTCTCACCCTCGATCTTGGTCGTCGCGCCCGCGTAGTAGGCTATGTAGTCCGCGGCGCCGTCGACGAGGGCGCGCGACTGACCGATCGGGCGGCCGTTCTCCCGGGTGACGAGGTCGGCGAGCTCGTCGGCGCGATTCTCGATCGCCTCGGCGAAGCGGTACAGCACCCGTCTGCGTTCGGCGGGATCCGTCCCCGCCCAGTCGGGCTGGGCGCGTCGCGCCGCCTCGAGCGCGGCGTCGACGCCCGCGTCGCCGGCCGTGGCGACGGTCGCGATCGTCTTCTCGGTCGCCGGATCCGTGACCCGGAGCGGGCCGTCCTCTCGGCTCCCATCCCCGTCTTCGGCCCGGAACTCGCCGTCGACGTAGGCGCCGTAGCGTTCGGACCGTTCACCCGTCATCAGGCGACGTCGTCGTGGGTGAGCAGCGGTCGATCCCGCTCCCCGTTCGGCGGTTTGTCGGTGATCACCTCGAGGAGGTTCCCGTCCGGATCCAGGAAGTAGAACCCCTCGAACTCGTCCCAGTCGTAGGGGCCCTGATTCGGGAACTGGCCGTCGAGCTCGGCGACGTACTCGTCGTAGCTCGCCCGATCGGTCTCGAAGGCGAGATGGGCCTTGTCCAGTGGATGCTCGAGGTCCGCGGCCGCCCAGCCGTCGGCCCGTCCCGTCTCGACGAGGGTCAGGACGGTGTCGCCGACGGCGAACATGGCGTGCTCGCCGTGGAACTCCTCCGGGGGTCGCCGCACCGACAGTCCGAGGACGTCGCGGTAGAACGGGTACGCCGCCTCGAGGTCGTCGACGTCGACGTTGACGTGATCGACGGCCTGCATCGTCACCGCCTCACCCGCTCGACGTACTCCCTGACGATCGGTGCCTCCGGATCGAGGTAGTCGTTGGTCCAGGCGGCGTCGGGATCGATCTCACCTTCGAGGAGGTCGGTCTCGGCGAGCGCCCGTCCGAGACGTTGCCAGCGCTCCCCGTCGTGGTTCCCCCAGCCGGCGTCCTCGAGGTGGCTGCTGAACTGGAGGTCTCGGGCGGCCGTCTCGAACTTCTCGCGCTCGATCCGGCGGCGTCGCTCGAGGGTTGCGTTCCGTGCCACCAGGGCGTCAATCGCAGCCTCGGGATCGGCCGTCGCCTCGGCCCAGCCGCGGGCGGTCGCCCGGAGGAAGGCGCCCACGGTTTCGGATTCCGCGGCGGCGAAGGCGGGGTTCGCGACCAGCGTCATCCCGTAAACGGGCAGGTGATCCCCGATCGGGAGCTCGTCGGCGACCCGGTCGTGCTCGTACTCGAGTTCGAGGCCGTTGGTGACGACGCCGACGGCCGCGTCGACGCTGTCGTCGAGCACCTGGTGCTGGACGCGGTGGTGGGTGTGGGGATCGACCTCGAGCAGGTCGACCTCCTCGCGGATGCCGACGTCCTCGAGGAGCTGGGCGGTCAGAATCCTGGTCTTCGTCGCGGAGGGAGCGACGGTGCGCCCCGCCAGCTGTTCGGGCTCCTCGAGCGGTTCGCCGAAGACGTCCCGGAGCGTGTAGATCGCCGCCGGCGTCTTCGCGGTCACCGCCGCGACGGCCAGGGGATCGTGGCCCCGGCTCTGCACCGAGAGGACGGCGCTGGCGCCGGCGAGGGCGATATCCGCCTCGCCCTCGGCCGCCTGCTCGGCGGAAAAGGGCGAGCCGCGGCCCTCGAGGAAGGCGACGTCGACGCCCTCCTCCTCGTAAAAGTCCCGTTCGCGGGCGAGGAAGTACGGCGCCTGAAACCCGTTCGGTTCCCAGTTGAGCTGGAAGGTGAGCGACTCCATTCTCACTCCCCCAGGTGGAACATGTCGTCGGGCACGTGATCGACGCCGAGCGCGTCGGCGCCCGCGACCTCGAGCAGGTGGTCGAACAGCCGATCCATCCCGTCGATCGTCTCCTCGTCCCAGTCGGCGACGACCATGTCCCGCCAGCCGTCCCGGACGGCGCGAACGATCTCGGGGTCGTCCTCGTACATCAGGCGCTCGCCGATGTCCGCCCAGAGCTCGTCGTCGCTCGTCAGTCGGTCGACGGCGTCCCGGTAGGCGCGCTTGAACCCCCGCACCGCGTCGGGGTTCTCCGAGAGGTACTGCTCGCTGGTCAGGAACGTCGAGATCGGCAGCTTTCGGTCGGTCTCCGAGAGGTCCTGGACGAGCTCGGACATCGGGAGCACCTCGCGGTACGGCCCCGTCTCGGTGATCTCGGGGACGATCGGCCAGAACTGGAGAACGCCGTCGACCTCGCCGTCCCGGAGCATGCGGGTGAGCTCGACCTTCGAGCCCGCCTCGACGGGCGTCGCCGCCTCGTCGGGGTCGAACCCGTGGCGCTTCCGACAGGCGGCCCGCACGAGGATCCAGTTCTTGTCGAGGCGGCGAACGACGCCGATCCGACGGCCCCGGAGGTCGGTCAGATCCTCGACCGTGGAGTCCTCGGGCGTGACGAGCCCGCCGACGGTCCGTCCGTACGGGTGGATCGCGACGATCGGCGCCCCGTCGGCGCGCTCGCGGGCCGTCGAGATGTAGTCGATGTCGATGAGGTCGGCGTCGCCCTCCTGCAGTTTCGCCTCGACGGTCTCGACGCCGCCCTCGAGGGAATCCGAGACGAGCTGTACGTCGAGGTGAAAGCCGTGCTCGCGGTCGAGCCCGAGCCGTTTGATCGTGTACAGCATGTACCGCGGGCTTCCGTTGTGCTCGAAGCGGGCCCGCAACACGGGTCGATTGCCCGGCTCGCCGTGGTGGGCGTCGAGCTCGGCCTGCTGGCTCGCGACGTCGACGGTAGTCTCGGCCATCCCGATCACCCCAGCGAGGCGACGATGGCGTCGAGTTCGGCCTCGTCGTCGATCAGTTCACGTTCTTTCATCCACTCGAGCTGTGTGCCGAGATCCTCCCGATCGGCCAGTTCCGGCACCTCGTAACGGGGGACCGTTACCCGCTCCCGAAGGGCGTCCACGTCGACGTCCTCGAAGAGGTCGGGCGCGACCCGGGCGTCCTTCTCGAGCATCTCGAGGTACTCCTCGCGGAACGACTCGGGATCGTCGTTGATGTCGCGGACGGCGCGGGCGTAGGCCGCGACGTACGCCTCGAGCAACTCGGCGTCGACGCCGTCGCCGCCGACGATCCCCATGTGGTTCTCGAACTCGAGGACGGGTTCGAACCCCAGCTGCTCGGCCAGCGCCGACTGAGGATCCAGCAGCGTGACGGCGTCGACCTCGCCGTCCCGTAACGCTCGCAGCCGATCGGTCGGCATCCCGTAGTGGACCAGCCGTACTTCGTCGGGATCGACGTGCTCCTCGAGGGCCCGCATCGCGGTGTACTCCTGCCCGGTGCGGCGGTTGACGGCGACCTCGACGCCGGCCAGGTCCGCCGGGGACTCGATCGGCGTCTCCGGTCGCGTGAAGACGGTGTACGGCTGGTCGGCGAAGGTGCCGTTCGCGACGACCTCGCCGTCGCCCATCCCCCACGTCCGCTTCAGGCTCTCCCACTTGCAGACGGGGTAGAGGTCGACCTCGTAGTCACCCGTTAGCGTCTCCTCGGCGGGAATGTACTTGATCTCGACGGACCCGCGGTCGCGCTCGATCAGGTCGACGTCCAGCCCCTCGTCCTCGAAGTACCCCCGCTCGGCCGCCACCCGCTGTGGCAACACGAACGAGAACGGGAGGTGGAACAGATTGAGACTGTCACTCTCTGGCATACAGGCACACCCATCACGACCCCACTAATAAACGTTTCTCGTCAACTTTTATAAGGAGGTTCGTGGATACGTGTCACGTGGTGTGATAACATGGAAAAGGCGAACGCGAGCGAGGCGGGACTCGAGGAGGTCAGCGACGGGGTGTACCTCGCGACCCTCGCGACGGGCGAGCGAGCGAGCGTGAAGCTCTGGCGCATCGATCCCGGGGCCGAACTCCCAGTACACGAACACGAGAACGAACAGATCGGGTACGTGCTCGAGGGACGACTGATCGCGAGGGCCGACGGCGAGGAGGTACGACTCGATCCGGGAGACTGCTACCGGTTTCCGAGCCGGGAGTGCCACGGCGCCGAGAACCGCTCGTCCGAGCCGGCGGTCGGGATCGGGGTCCTCGCGCCGCCGCGCGAGCGCCCCGACTGGGGCGACGCCTGAGTCGCTCTTGTCGACTCAGCAGTCCCGTCGTAGACGGGGCCGATCGACTGTCAGTCGTCGAACGCGGCCTCCTCGGAGTCGACGACCTCGAACGACGTTTCGCCGCACTCACACCCCGTTCGCTGTCCGATCGGCCGCACCGTTCCGTCCGGCTGCTGTTCGGAGGCGTAGGCTTTTCCACACGCGGTACAGATCGCCGCGACCTTCCGGGTCGTCTCCGATTCGGCGGCCGAATCGAACGCCGATTTCTCGGCGGATGGATCTTCCATTTGTTCGATCATGAGAGCCACCGTCAAAACCGACTCTGCATTGAACTCGAGGGCATTTATATACGGCCGCGGTCGGCTACTCCGATGCCGACTCGGACATCCTCTTCGGCGGCGAGACGGTGAGGCTGTTTCTGACGAGGTTGTCCGTCGCGCGGCGCAGCCGCTGGGAGACCGAGTTCGTCGAGACGTCCAGCTCCGCGGCCAGCTCCTCGATCTGGGTCTCGCGAGGGACCTCGAAGTAGCCCATCTCTCGGGCGGTCGTGAGAACCTCGTGTTGTCCCGGCGTGAGGTCGTACCGACGCTCCTTGGGCTCGACCCCCTGGTGGAGGCGCTGCAGCTCGAACGTGTAGTCCCGCTCGCGGAAGTACGCCTGGAACTCCTCGAGGAGGGTCCGATCGACGAACTTCAGCTTGAGGTACCAGCGGCCGTTTTTCGCTTCGGCCTCCTGCATGATCCCGCGCTGGTCGACGGTCAGATCGATCAGCTCCTGGATCCGCTCGCTCCAGTGAACGTTGAAGTAGCCGATTCCGTCGGCGACGCTGAGCGTTCGCACTCCGTCGACGTCGGGATCGTCCTCGAGGGCGCGCTCGACGGCCTCGAGGTCGTCGCTGGTCACCCACAGGAACGGCATCACCCACTCGCGGCTGTGGGTCGCGAGCCGTTCGATCTCGACCGTTGCGTCGGGGACGGCCTCGAAGGTGTGTTCCAGCGCGAAGCCGTCAGCGGGGATCGTGAACTCGGCGACGACGCTCATACTGGCGTGTCCGACTCGAGGCACTGAAAACCGACACCTGCCAGTGCAACAGGCACCCGCGGCCGATCGTGAGCCGAATCCGCCGACGCACCCGGTCGAACGCGAGAGCGCCCTCGCTGACGAACTCGTCGCTCTCCGCGAGCAACCTCCTATGAGCGGGTTGCCCCGCTCCTCGAGGGGACGCTCGGCCAGCTCGAAGCGCTCCTCGATGCGGGTGATCCGTGCCACCGTGTCCTCCCTCTGGTCGGCGAACCGCTCCCGGATCTCCTCGCTGGCGGTCGCCGCGGTCTCCGATCGGACCGCGGACTGGGTGTACAGTAATAAGTATTCACCTCCAACGCGACCGATAAATGAGAACCGAGCGCGAATCCGTCGATACTCCCGGACCGTTTCGGCAGTTCTTCTCGCTCGAGCGGGACGTGCTGGTGCTCTCGCTGGCGATGTTCGCGTTCAGCCTCGGCTTCCAGATGACCAGTCGGTTCCTGCCGGACTACCTCGTCTACCTCGGCGCGGGCGGGTTCGTCGTCGGACTGTTCGCCACGCTGGGCAACGTCATCGGCGCCGTCTACCCCTACTACGGCGGGATCGTCTCCGACCGCGTCGGCTCGCGGTACGCCCTGACGGTCTTCGGCTTTCTCTCGACGTTCGGCTTCGCGATCTGGCTGGCGTCGGCCTACGTACCCGCGATCGACCTCGGCGTCGTCACCGTCGAGCCGTGGGCGTGGGTGTTCGTCGGGCTCCTGCTGGCCCAGTGCTGGAAGTCCTTCGGCATCGGGGGCCACTACGCGATCGTCAAGCAGGCGACCGACCCGAGCCGGCTGGCTCGCGGGTTCGCCAGCACGGAGACGTTCCGGCGGACCGCGTTCCTGATCGCGCCGCTGATCGTCGCGGCACTGGTCGCCGACGAGCTCGTGCCCGGCTTCCTGTGGGTCCTCGCGATCGCGATCGTCTTCGCCGTCCTCGGAACGATCGTCCAGCACCTGCTCTACGAGGCCAAGGCGGACTCCGTCGGCGAGGAGTTCGAAGGAATCGGTCAGATCGCCGACGACCTGCGGGCGCTCCCCGATCCGCTGCGACCGCTGCTGGTCGCCGACGCGTTCGTCCGATTCGCCAACGGAATGGTCTACGCCTTCTTCATCCTCGTGATCACCCAACTGCTCGAGATCGGGCTGACGCTCTCGACGCCCGTCGTCGGCACGATCGACCTCTCGCCCGCGGCCTTCTTCGGCGTGTTGCTCGGCGTCGAGATGGTCGTCGCACTCGTGACGATGGCGCCGATGGCCGCGGTCGCCGAGCGCGTCGGACTCAAGCCTGTCGTCGGCCTGGGCTTTTTCGTCTACGCGATCTTCCCGGTGTTGTTGATTTTCGGCCCCCAGTACGTCGGCAACGAGACCTGGCTCCTGGTCGCGCTGTTTGCCTTCTCGGGACTGCGGTTCGCGGGGCTGCCCGCCCACAAGGCGCTCGTGGTCGGTCCGGCCGAGCGCGGGGCCGGCGGCCGAGTGACCGGAACCTACTACTTGATTCGCGGCGCGATCGTGATCCCAAGCGGCGCGATCGGCGGATTCCTCTGGGAGTTCGCCACGCCGGAGCTCTCCTTTACGATCGCGACGATCGTCGGGATGCTCGGTGTCGCCTACTTCGCCGCCTTCGGTCAGGAGTTCGAGGCGTATCGGTAGCCTGGCTGAGTCCCCCCCGTGCCGTCGCGGTGCGGTCCGGCACCGCGCTGACGAGCTACCCGCTCCGGACCGAGACACCGCGTCCTCTCGAGGCGGCCCCCCACGGTTCGGAAACCGACACGAAATTCACTATTATAATACATTCTCCTAAGAATGTCTGACAGGATAGGTGGACTTATCGCCAGATACTATTATTGTCCGTACGTTTTGTCCCGAGAAACGAAAAGATCATAATCGATAGCGGAATCGCTTCGGGCAGTGACGGGACGGATACACAGCATCGACGCGATGCGGATGGTCGCGATGGCGTTCGTCGTCACGATACACACCGATCTATTCAGGGGGGTCGGAGCGTACGGAACGGCGATCAACTTCGTGACCGATTCCACGGCGCGCTTTGCGGTGCCGTTTTTCTTTCTCGCCGCGGGATACTTCTTCGCTCACAAGACCGCCGACGGCGACCCCGTCGCGTACTTCAAGACCCGAGCCGTCCGTATCGGCTCGATCTACGCCTTCGGGCTGGCGCTCGCGGCGCCTGTCTTTCTCGCCGGCGCCGTCGTTCGCGAGGCCGCCACGGGCGGAGCGGTTGCGAGCGTCGCCGTCGAGCGATTAGCGACGTTTGTGTCGCCGCTCGAGCTGCTGTACTACGGTGACTCCGTCTCGGTGATCCTGTGGTTCCTCCCGGCGCTGCTGTTCTCGCTCGGGCTCGTCTGCGCGTTCGCCAGGCTGGACGCCGCCGAGTACCTGCTTCCGGTCTCGCTGGCGTTGCACGTCGTCGGCCTCCTGGGGGCGAGTTACACGATGTTCGTCGACGTCCCGCTCGAGGTCAGGGACGCGTTGTTCTTCGGCTTTTTTTACACCAGCGTCGGCTACGTCATCGCCTCGCGCGAGTGGCAACCGACCGCGGAGCGAAGTCGCCGCTACCTCGGCGCGACCCTCCTGTTCGGCGCGCTCCACCTCGCCGAGCGGTACGCGCTGGGGTACGCGTCGACCGGGGCGTCGATCACGGAGGAAGTCTACGTGGCGAGCTACACGGTCGGGACCGCACTGTTCTCGATCTCGCTGTTCGTCTTCCTCCTCTCGAGGCCGAACCTCGGGCGGTCGACCCCGCTTCCGTCGTGGGGGACCTACGCCGTCGGCGTCTACGTCGCGCACCCGGCGGTGCTGTTCGTCTTAGAGCGGACGGCGGAGGCCCTGGAGTTCGCCGGGTACGACGTCGAGGGGACGCTCCTCTGGCATCTCGTTCTGACGCCGGCAACCTTTTTCGGCGCCTTGCTCGTCTACCTCGCCGCCCACAGGGTGGGCGCGATCGAAATCGGGGGAATCCACCTCCCGCACTCGCTCGCTCGATACGTCGGGCGGGACTGAGATCCGGCCGCGACCGCTCCCGCGGTCGTCGGCCCGCTCGATGCCGTTCGTCGATATATTTCTCCGTGTCCGTCGCTGATCAAACGTCCACCGTTACTCTCTTCAATTATCTCACATTCGAACTAGTAGCCACTCAAGGGGAAAATATAGGTGGATTGTAGTCCCAGTTTCGAGAGAGTATGGTTTCACCAGGGGAGCTTCGACTGATCGATGCGGTGCTCGAGGACGGCGCGGTCGAACCCGATATCGCCGAGGACGGCTCGGTGAGTTACTCGCGCGTCGCGGACCTGCTCGACGAGCCCGACGACGAACCGGCCGCCGTGCTCGAGCGGTTCGCCGGCCGCGACGTGCTGGATCAGGAGTTCGTCTCGAAGGTGTACGTCTGTCCCGACTGCGGCGCGGAGGGACTGCAGTACACCACCGTTTGTCCGGCCTGCGGCGATCCCCACGCCGTCGAAACGGAGGTCATCGAACACGCCTGCGGCTACGTCGGTCCCGAGTCGGAGTTCGACGCCGACGACGGCTACCGCTGTCCGGACTGCGAGCAGGACCTCGAGTCCGTCGACATCGAGAAGAAGCGTCGCTACAGCTGCCACGGGTGTCCGGAATCGTTCGACGTCCCCGACGATCGGCTCCGCTGTCGCGAGTGTTCGTCGATGGTACCGCCACTCGAGGCGATCGAACGAGTGCTGTACCGGTACGACGTCGCCGACGAGGGCGAGGCGTGGCTCGGGCGCCAGAAGGCGGCCCGGCGGACGGCCGCGGCGGCGCTCGAGGAGCGGCGCTTCGAGACCGAGGTCGACGTCGCCGTCGACGGCGCCTCCCGACCGGTCCACGTCCTCGCGGAGGATCGGTTGATGGGCGAGCGACGGATCGTCGCGATCCACGAGATGCCGGACGCCGAAACCGTCGACGCGTTCGTCGCGTTCGCGGCGTCGGTCGACGCTCACCCGGTCGTCGTCACGACCTCGGGAACCGTCGAAAGCGACGTCGCGGCGCGCGCGGAGCGTTCGGAGCTGACGGTGCTTGCGTTCGACGACGGCGGCGAGGGATCGCTCGTGCCGGAGTACGAGGCGACCGACAGCGTCGGCGCCCACCGGTCGGGACTGTTCCAGCGGCTCACCGCGGCCCTCGAGGTTCCGGGCCGGAGCGACCGCCGGTAGCGTCGACCGTCGCGGCCGCGACCGACGCGGCTCGAGAAGCGGCGGCGTTCGCTCCCCCGACGCGGACCCGCATCCGCGCTCCCCATTTTATCAGATTGGTGACACCCTCTCCGAGGTCCGGCGATCGACCCGGAGCTCGTCCCGCGGTTTTCCGATCAGTTATATTCTGAAAGAAACGGCACAGGGTTAAGATGCTGGATCCCTAGGATACGACGGAGACGTTCGAGGTCCGCCGAGAGACCTCGACCCGCTGTATCAGCGGCGAGCCTCGCGTTCTCCGGGGTATCATCGACCATGCACACGAACACGAAAGACGCGACTCCCCGTCCCGCCGTCCGAGACGTCGCGCTGATCGACGAGTCGACGATCCGCCGGCTCGAGGACGGCGACCCCGATCGCACGGGGTGTCGGTTCGCGGCGGTCGCGCGCTCGCTCGAGGAAGCGTCGGTTCCGAACACGGGGTTCGATCTTCCGGTGACGCGGGTCGCATACGTCGACGAGAGCGGTCGGTACGGGGTCGAACGGGAGTACTTCGGTCACCGCGAGAACTGGCGGGGGATCCCGCGGACGGTCGTCGTTCCGGCGGAGAGCAGCCGCGTCGTCGCCGAGCTTCCCGACGCTCACCGCGAGCGGTAC
Organism: Natronococcus jeotgali DSM 18795; assembly: GCF_000337695.1. Classification (GTDB taxonomy): domain Archaea; phylum Halobacteriota; class Halobacteria; order Halobacteriales; family Natrialbaceae; genus Natronococcus; species Natronococcus jeotgali. The sequence goes on along the minus strand of NZ_AOIA01000092.1, from coordinate 20,407 downwards.
CGACCGGTTCTGGACCGGTACGAGCGCGTCCTCGGCCGCGAGGAGTAGCGGTCGCTCGCGGCGGGGTGTTGCGGATCGCGCCGTTTCGCTCGCGGTGACTGTCAGCGCCCTCGTAACGAGGTACTTTCTGCCCGCTCGCCGTAGGTACGGACATGCAAGGACTTCGCTGGGTCCAGCTGAGCGCCGACGAGATGAACGAGTTCCTCGGTCGGGGCGGAATCGGCGTCCTCTCGTTCGGGCGGGGAGCCGACGAGGCCCCGTTCTCGATTCCCGTCTCGTACGGGTACAACCCCGACGAGGCCGCGTTCTACTACCGCCTCTCGATGACCGAGGAAAGCGAGAAGGCGGATCTCGTCGATCGTTCGGTCTCGTTCGTCGCCCACCGAGAGACCGACGAGGGGTGGCGAAGCGTCGTCGCCGACGGTCGGCTCGCGGAGATCGAGGACTCCCCGTTCGAGCCGGGGGATCTCCACGGGATGTGGGCCATCGAGATTCCGATCGTCGACATCTTCGAGCGCCCGCTGCGGGACGTCTCGTTCCGGTTCTTCCGCCTCGAGCCCGAGGCGATGACGGGGCGCAAGGAGGTCCGAACCGATCCCTGAGCCCGCGTCGATCACTCGAGTCGGACGTCGGTGATCCGCACACGCCCCCAGTCGCCGTTCCACTCCCGCTCGTACTCGAGGGCGACGGGGCGGGACATGTGCGGTCCGTCGGTCACGACCGTCTCGAACTCCCCGTTCTCGCCCAGGAGGTGGATCCCGAACTCGCGGGACAGCGCCTCCAGCTCGACGAGCGCCTCCCGATCCAGCCGCCGTCCCAGCCAGCGCTCGTCGAACCCGGGTCCAGCCACCTCGACGATCGCGATCTCGAGGCCCCCGTCGATCATCTCCGTCGCGAGCTCGCGCGGCTCGGCCCGCCACAGCGGCGCGAAGAGCTCGCAGTCGAGGCGGTCACACAGCGCGCGGAGGCGGTCGACCTGGTGGTCGCTCGCGATCGCTCCGACGACGACCCCGGCCAGCCCGTCCTCGAGTTCGTCGTCGATCGCTCGGAGAACGTCCGCCAGCGGCTCGACGTCGCCGTCGGTCCCCCTCCCCGCTCCCGCGTTCGCCAGGTCGGGCGGTTCGACGTCCGCCGCGGGGAGCCCGGCCTCGACGATCGGGATGCCGACGCTTCGGGCGGCCGCTCGAGCGACCGACGGTGCGGGCGCGTGATACGCGTGAGATTCCTCCGGCGGTCGGACGAGGACGAGTCGGCGCACGTCCAGCCCCGCCTCCAGCGCCCGGTGGAGCGCCCACGAGGAGTCCTTGCCGCCGGAAAACAGCGCGACCCAGCTTCCGTTCGAATCGTCCATAGGTTCCCTTCGACGCGAACGGACAAACGCGCTCGGGCGATCTGAAAGCTACATCCGTCCGCTCGAGGTGGGACGCGTATGAACGCGGAGCGACTCAAGCGCGTCCTCGAGTTCTTCGTCATTGGCATCGTCTTCGGCGTTACGGAGGACGTCCTCGCGGTCCTGTTCGCGACCGACGCGGACGTGACGCCCGGCGTGGTCGCCGTCGTGGTTCTGATCGCGATCCCCTTCGCTCTCCTCTCGGAGATCGTCGTCGACCACCCGAAGTTCGTACACTTCGATCGGCTCGCGTTCCGCCTCCGGGGCGCCGTCGACCCCGACGCCTCTCGGCGGTGTCCCCCTCGAATCCACCGGGCTGGACGTCGCGATCGACTGCTATCCCCGTCCCACCACCACCACCGGTGTGCGCTCTGCGGGACGACCCTGCCGACGGGTCCGCTCCTCCGCGAACACGTGGAGCGCCGACACCCCTCGGCCGCCGTCCACTGGTGGATCGTCGCGGCGCCTGCGGACTGGGAGCCCCGGCCGACTCGAGCGATCCGAGACGACGGATGACCCCGCCGTCGCTCCGAGACGGCGGGTCGTACCCGTCGGAACGGGACAGCCCGCTCGATCCGAAACTCCCGTACGGAAACGTGAATTACGTAGGTATGTATGTAATCGAAAACCGATACGTCCGCGAGCAAAAACCGCCGTCGGACGGTCGGGTCGGCACACCGTCCGACGGGATCGGCGACGCTCGAGTTTTTACCTCGCGGGAACTCCAGTGGGGTACTTTGTGCGCTTGCAGCTATTTCGTAGCTAACCGCACATGAACGAACGTCCCATTCGCGACGAGGACGGCGCCGCGTCCCGCACGTCCGAGGCGGACGAGATCCTTCGAGCGCTGGCCGACGAGCGCCGTCGGGAGATCGTCGCCGCGCTCGAGGCGTCCGCGTCGGACCGGGTCGAAATCGACGAACTGGTCCGGGAGACGGCCGCCGACGGTCCGAACCCGCGGCGGAACGACTGGGCGGTAGCGCTCCACCACGTCCACCTGCCGGCGCTTCGGGACGCGGGGCTCGTCGACTACGACGACCGCGAGGGGACGATCCGGTACCACCGCTGTGGGCTCGTCCCCGCCGTCCTCGAGGCGGTCGAACTCGACTGTTCGCCCGCCCCGTAGCCAAGAGCGCTCGGATCGTCCTCACCGCCCGAGGACGGGGCGAGGGTTTTTCGGCGCTGCTCGACGTCGGCTCGCGTATGTCAGTCGACGAACTGCGGGAGTACGGCCTGGTCGAGATGACCGACGACGAGATTCGGGACTTCCTGTCCGCCCGGAAGGCGGGCGTCCTCGGCCTCCCCGACGACGACGCGCCCTACCTCCTGCCGCTGTCGTTCGGCTACGATGGGGACTCCCGGCTCTACTTCACCTACCTGCTCGGCTCGGGCAGCCGCAAGGAGGCGCTGACCGAGGCCGCCGACACCGCGAGCTTTCTGGCCTACTCGGTGGATACGGTGTACAACTGGGAGAGCGTCCTCCTGACGGGACGGATCTCCCTCGTACCGGAGTCGGCCTGGGACGAACTCGAGCAGGTGCTCGACGACGCGTGGCGACCGGGCATCCTCGAGTCGGCGTCGCTTTCGGGGACGCTCGCGGTCTACGAGTTCCGGATCGACGAGCAGACGGGGATCAAACACGGGGGACTCCCGCCCGCCTTCGAGGCGAGCGACGGGTAACGTCTCGCCGCCGACCCCGCGTTCGATTCCCGCCGGCCGCCGGGAGCGAGCGCTACTCGACGTAGACGGCGAGCGCCAGCGCGAACAGCACCGCGTGCCAGACGAGCACCGCCGCCGCCCGCTCGGGTTCGGCGGTCGGCAGGGGCGGGTTCCGGAACATCGCGTCGTAGACGAACGCGGTCGCGACCAGCGCCCCGACGAAGACTCCGGTGTGGAGCTGCAGCGACGTCGCGACGCCGAGGGCCAGACCGCCGGCGAGACTCGCCGCGATGCCCGCGAGCACCCTGTCGTAGTAGTCGACCATGCTCCCCTCCACCTGAACGGAGCACCGCGAGCGACGAAGAACCGCCGGCGGTTCCCGGCTTCCGGGAACGCGGCGTCACGTCCGTCCGGGCCTGCGATCGAAAGCGAATGGGGGTCGAGCTACCGCGGAGCCGCTCGCCGGTGTCGCCGCGCGGCGAGGAGGTGGCGAACCGCCCCGGCGGTGAACGCCAGGGCGCCGAGGATCATCGGCGTGTCGCCGAGGGTTCGGGCCCACAGCAGCGTCTGGACGCGGTCGCGCTCGTAGAACTCGAGGCTGCGGGCCGCGGCGTAGCCGTCCTGGAAGGCGGTCTGCAACTGGAGGAAGCCAAGCGGCAGCAGCGACACGAACGTCATCACCGCCAACCCGACGTTCGTCAGCCAGAACGCCCCGCGGAACCAGCCGGGCTCCCACGCGGCCTCGGGGGTGACGACCCGGAGGACGTAGGTGCCCAGTCCGAGTGCGAGCAGTCCGAACGCGCCGAACGTGGCCGCGTGGCCGTGGGCGACGGTCAGGTAGGTGCCGTGCTCGTAGTAGTTGATCACCGGGAGGTTGATGAAGAACCCGAGCACCCCGCCGCCGACGAAGTTCCAGACGCTCGAGCCGACGATAAAGAGTAGCGGCAGCGTGTAGGGGAACGACTCGCCCTGGGCTTTCAGCGTGCGGTACTCGCCGAAGCTCCGGTAGAGGACGAACAGTAGCGGGACGAACTCGAGCGTCGAGAACGTCGTCCCGATCGGTACCCAGACGTCGGGGAGGCCGACCCACCAGTAGTGGTGGGAGACGCCGACGATCCCTGCGGCCATGATCGCGAACACCTCGAAGAGGATCGCCTTCTCGGCGTCGCCCTTCTCTAGGAGCTCCATCGAGACCAGCGCGACCGAGACGACGGCGGTGACGAAGAACTCGAAGACGCCCTCGACCCACATGTGGACGACCCACCACCGCCAGAACTCCGTGACGGCGATGTTGGTCTCGGGGGTGTAGAGCATGCTCGCGGCGAACATCAGCGCGATCGAGCCGCCCGCGTAGGTCATGAAGTGACCGAGCCCGGTCGGGGGTTCCTCGAGCCGGCGGACGCTGCGTAACACCAGACCCGTCCACCCGACGAAGCCGACGAGCAACAGCACCTTCCACAGCCGGCCGACCTCGAGGTACTCGAGGCCCTCGGAGCCGAGCCACCACCAGAGTTCGCCCTCGTCGGGCGAGTCGAACGCGCCCTGCGAGCTGAGCCAGACGCCCGCGAACGCGCCGACGGTCGTCGCGACGAGGACGCCGAGCAGCCCGGTCGCGGCCGCGGCCTGCAGGGGCGGGTCGCTGTCGGTGAACAGCCCGGGGAGGAAGAGCCCGCCCGCGAGCCACAGCGCCGTGATCCAGAGGATGGCGAGGTTGATGTGCCAGGTGCGTCCGACCGAGAACGGCAACAGGGAGACGATGTCGATCCCCAGCGCGTCGCCGATGCCGTAGAACCCGGTGCGTTCGACGTAGTAGTGAGCCAGCAACGCGCCGACGAGGGTCTGGGCGACGAACAGCGCGCCCGCGACGGGCACGTACCACGCCGCGGCGTACTGGGTCGGCGTGATCGATACCGAGTCCGGCGAGGGAATGTCGACGACCTCGGTCGCCGGCTCGGCGAAGTCGAACGCGTGGTAGGCCCAGACGCCCGCGCCGCCGCCGGCGATGAGCAACACGACGCTGATCGTGCTCCAGACCAGCACCTGCCCGGTCGGCTGGTTCCCGGTGCCCGGGACGTAGGGCCAGTCGTTCGTGTAGGAGTGATCCGAGCCGGGGCGGTCGGTGTGGGCCATCCACGCCGTCCAGCACGCGAAGTCGGCGATCCGGGCGGCCTGGGCGGCCGAGTTGACGAACTCCTCCGGGACGCCGCGGTCGGGGTCGCCGCCGTGGTAACGGTCGATGTACTCCTCGCGGAGGCGGCGGTGAGCGTAGGCCTCGGCCGCCGAGTAGCGGGCGATCGGCCCCGCGGGGGCGTCGTTGTCGAACTCCCGCTCGACCCGCTCGGCGACGACCGCGCGCTCGTCCGCCTCGAGGTCCTCGACGGAGTCGGCGCCCCGCTCGCGGGCGTAGTACTCGCGGATGTACTCGGCTTTCAGTTCCAGGGCGTCGGCGGTGAGATCGACCCCGAAGTAGGAACCGTTGCCCAGGATCGAGCCGTGGCTCATCAGGCCGTTGGACTGGAACGCCTTCTTCCCCAGCCGTATCTGTTCGGCCGTCACGACGGTCTCCCCGTCGGGATCGCGGATCTCCTCGGGGATCGGCGGCGCCTTCTCCCGGGAGAGCCACGCCCCGATACTCATCGCGACGAGGTTGGCGACGAACAGCGCGACGAGCGCCTTCGATCCCGTCGACTTCGAGCGAAGCGACGCGAGATCGACGCCGCCGCCGTCGGCGGTCGTCAGCGAACTCGAGAGCAACTCGAGGAGGCGCCACCCGAGGATGCCGTCGCCGAGACCGCCGCTACTCTCCCCTCCCCCCGAGGCCAGCACCGGTAGCAGTCGGGCGAGCGCTCGCCCATCACCGACGCCGTCCGACAGGAGCGTCGTCGCCGCCAGCGCCGCCGCGGTCGCTACGGAGGCGGACCCCGCGGTCGCCGACGAGTCCGGGTCGGCGCCGGCGTCGGCCCCCGCCGCGACCGTCGGCTCCGTCGGCGCCGCCGGTCCGACGTTAGCGTCCCGGCTGTGTCCGGCGGTCGGTTCCGTCCCGGGCCGCCGTCCTCCGAGGACTCGATCCGTCGGGAACTCCTCGAGCCCCTGCTCGAGCGCCCGGGCGACCTCGACGGCGTCCCGGTCCAGGACCGCCTCGAGGACGCGGTCCGGCGACTCCGCCTCGAGATCTAACGCCGCACGGAACTGCGCGTATGCGTCCTCGGACGCGTCGGCGACGGGAACCGCCGCGTCGGTCGAGCCCGCCCGCGAGTCCCGATTCGACGTGGATCCGTCCGCGTCGGCGAGACGCTCGAGCAACTCCTCGGGGTCGAGGTCGGCCTCGGGCGCGACCCGATCGCGGATCGCCGCCAGCGTCGCCTCGTCCAGTCGGGTTGCGTCGAGGCGGTAGCGGCGCAGGAACGCCTCGAGCGCCCGATCGAGGCTCGCGTCGCGCTCCGTCTCGGCCCGCTCGCGCAGCTCCGCGGCGGAGCGCCCGACGGCGCGTCTGCACGCCTCGTCGGCCGCGCGCTCGAGGACGCGGTCGCGAAGCGCCCCGTCGGAGTCGGACCGGTCGCGGAGCTCGTCCGCCCCCCGGTCGACGGCGTCGGCGGCCCGCTCGCCGGCGGCCCGACGGATCCGCGCCGAGGCGGCGGCGACGGCCTCCGTGGTGCCCTCGAGGCGCTCGGCTACGGACCCCAGCCTATCGGTTCCTCTCGCGTCGTCCGGTAGCACGTTCGTGAGTTCCATGGGTCAGGTGATCATCCATCGGTAGCGTCCACGTCGTCCCAATTGTATATTTATACACCTATCAGGGGACGAACTACTTCGAGAGCGACGAGTCGGGACGGACCCGAGCAGTCGCCCTCGAGCGCCCGCTCGGTTTCGACGCGTCCGCTCGTTCGCTCCGTACGCGCAACGTCCCAGCGTCCCTCGAAGCCGTTTTTCCCGAAGATGTTCCCCCCGGTTCCGTCGACGGGGAACTTATCCGACCGCTCGCCGTTTTTCGCGTATGGACCCCGACGACTTCGACCACGAATCGCACATGGGGAGGGCGTTCGAACTCGCGCGCGAGGCCGCCGACCGCGGCGACCGACCGTTCGGCAGCGTGCTCGTCCGCGACGACCGTCTCGTCGCGTCGGCGTCGAACCGCGTCGTCACGGAAGACGACGTTCGACGCCACCCCGAACTCCACCTCGCCTACCGCGCGTGCCGGGAACTCGAGCCCGACGAGCGGGCCGAAACCGCGATGTACACCAGCACGGAGCCGTGTCCGATGTGCGCCGGCGGGATGATTCGGGCGGGGTTCGACCGCGTCGTCTACAGCGTCGGCGGCGACGAGATCGGTGCGTACACCGGTAGCGACCCGCCGGTTCGCGCGGCGACGATCCTCGAGGGCGTCACCGACGTCGTCGGCCCCGTCTCGAACGAGGAGGGACGACGGATCCACCGGGCGTTCGACTGGGCGGCGACGCGAGAGTGAGTCCTCGAGTACGCCGACTCTCCCGTTAGCTCCTCGACTGAGACAGATGCCTACGATACTTGTCTTAGATTCTGACCTTAGAATATAATGTTCGGTCCGATCCCGAACCGCAATCGTGGCGAGAACGTCACCCGACGGGATCCGTTCGCGATTACGTTCACGGTGCAGGGACTTACAGTCCGACCCGGGAATGATATCAAATACTTGTTCGTTGAACTCGCCGACGGGATGAACGACCTCACCGGCTTCCAGCGGGACCTGCTGTACGTGATCGCGGGCGCCGACAAACCGTCGGGCCAGGACATCAAGTCGGAGATCGAGCGGTACTACAGCTCCGAGATCGACCACGGACGGCTGTACCCGAACCTCGATACCCTCGTCAACAAGGGACTGGTCGAGAAGGGCGAACTCGACAGGCGAACGAACTACTACGCCATCACCGAGGCCGGAGAGCAGGCGATCCGCGAGCGCCAGGACTGGGAGCGACAGTACACCGACTCGTAGGCGCCCGCGCGACTCGGCCCGACCGCGTTGTCGATCGTTCGCCGATACCCTACCCGTCGTCTGTGTCAGGGGCCGCGAGTCGCGGCGACGCCGGAACCGACCGTCCCCGCTCCGCCGGCGGTACAGCCAAGTTTCCAGCCCGGTAACTGCCGACCATGCCCACGGACTCAGACCGTGCCGACGATTCCGATCCGGCGGACACGCTCGACCTCGAGCGATCGGCGGAGATCCAGATCGGCGTCACGCGCGGCGAGCACGACCTCGAGATCGGCCCCCCGCGGGACTACCCCGACCGCGCGGACGTTTCGGTTCGCTCGAGCGCGGACGGCGTCGTCCTGAGCGTCGACGCGATGGCGGGCGACCACGGGACGGGCCACGTCGACGCGACCCTGACTCCCGACGAGGCTCGCGATCTCTCGGAGCGACTGGCCGCGGCGGTCGAAACGGCCGAGGACGGGCGACGGGAGGACTGATCGTCCCGACGGGACGGTCGCGTCCTCCCGCGCAACCGCCCGACCGTCGGATTTCCGACGACTCGCTCCGATTATCGAACGGCTGAAACGACTGGCTGCCCCGAAGTATCCACCCGAAACGGCACCTCGCGGGAACGATACCGCCTCGCGGGGTTTCGGAAGCAAGTTCCGTACACGATCGCGGACGCCGACGAATCCGTCGGATCGGGGAGCGAGCGGAACTCGTGAGGGACGACGGCTCCGAGGCCGATTACGGGCGACCGCGTTCGACCCTCGAGACGGTCTCGAGCGCCCGCTCGACCGACGTCTGCGCCGTCACCGAGGACGGAGACCGAGCCGGAAGCGACGGGAGCGGATCGTCCGTCGCGTCGATCAATAATTAGCCGAAAGTATTTATGAAATCATATAGTTTCGGGAAACGATGACTGAAACTCTGACGGAAACGACTGAGGATATCCACGAGCGGATCGTCGTCGGTGTGGCCTCTCTCGAGGACGCCGATCCCCTGTCGCTGCCGCCGCTGTTCGACGCCGTCGATCCCGACGCGCTCGAGGCGATCTTCGCCGATCCGCGCCGCGGCGCGTCGCGGGTCGGGACGATCGAGTTCCCCTACGCGGGGTACACGATCCACATCGAGTGCGCCGACGAGCCCGTCGTCAGGATCGACTGATCGACCGACGTCGAACCCGCGATCGAAGGCGGGCGCTCAGTCGTAGCTCAGGCTGTCCAACGTGTAGCTGTCGGCCGTGTGGGTTCGGTCGACGAGAAGTGTCGGTCCGTTTGCGGCCCGCTGAAGCTCGCACCGGAACTCTCCGAGGTTTCCCGGGTTGAGCGACGCCGGCGGATCGTCGAGCGTGAAGTTGAGCGTACCGGTGTTCCCGCGTACCCGTTCGGGCTTCATCGCGGCGGCGCGGATCCGATTGCCGTTCTGTTTCACGTCGATCGTCCCGGTGAACTCCCAGGTGTCGTCGTTGTACCTGACCTGCTCGCCCTCGAGTTCCGGGAGGTGCGTTTCTACCATGGGAGACAATACCGCGCATTGGTTATAGTCGTTTGGTGTCCGCGCCGTTCGAGACACAACGGATATCCTCACTTACCAGATAACCGACTATATGCACTCGAAGACGTTCTCGAAGTTTCTCTCCGCGATGCTGCTGCTCGCGATGATCGCGGTGACGAACGCGGCGGTCGTCTCGCCCCCCGACCCGTTCACGCTGGGTCTGTACGCACTGCCGTTGCTGCTCGTCGCGGCGGCGCTCGCCTACGCGCTCACGTACGGAGTCCGCGACGTCCCGCAGCGGCGAAACGTCTGAGCGTCCGCTCCCGACGGTCGACGAGAAACTGATTCGGAAGCTGACAAACGCAACCCGTATATATAAACCGCCGCTCGTTCCGGTATGGACCAGATCGATCTGACGAACAGCCAGCGAACGACGCTCACCGCGCTAGTCAACGAGTATCAATCGACCGACTCGACCGTCAGCGCACGGGTCATCGCCGAGGAAACCGGACGGAACTCCGGAACGATCCGCAATCAGATGCAGACGCTGTCCGCTGTCGGCTTGGTCGAGAGCGTCGCCGGACCCGAGGGCGGGTACGAACCGACCGACGCCGCCTACCGCATCCTCGAGCGACGGCGGCTGGACGACGCCGAGACCGTCACCCTCGCCCGCGACTACGACCGCGTCGACGCGACGGTCGACGAGATCGACTTCACGAACGTCCACCACCCCGATCTCTGCCGAGCCCAGATCCACTTCCAGCAGTCGGTTCGCGAACTCGAGGAGGGGGATCCGCTCGTGGTCGGCCCGACCCCGGTCTCGGACCTCGTCGTCGTCGGCGCCGTCGTCGCCACCGACGGCACGACCAACACGGTCGTCGTCGACGTCGGACGGATCCGAGCGCCGATGCCGGAGGAGACGTAGCTCGAACCCCGAACGCTCGCCGTCCGCGAGACGCGCCGAGCGTTCGGCGTCCGGCAGCCGAGAGGGACGTCCTGGCAGGGCTGTTACACGGATTCAGCGCGCGTCGCACTCGAGGCGGTCGTACTCCGCGACCTCGATCGAGTCGCAGGACGGGCAGGTCCACTCGGCTCCTTCGAGTCCCGTTCCGCAGTTTCGGCACTCGAAGATCGCGTCGCCACGGGCGGAGAAGTACGTTCTTACTGCTGCAACAACCGACACACTCGGCTGTTCGGAGAGAGACTACCCGGTGACGATTTCGCGTGCCGGGTCGATTCGATCCGGCCGGCTCCCCGACGCCGGGCCGCTCAGTCGTGATCCTCGATGGGACCGGTCGCCGCGGGGGACCGGTCGTCGGCCGTCGCCTCGGCTTCGCGGTCGGCGTCCGGCTCGACGACGCTTTCGGTCCAGGTCCCTCGGAGGAGGTACGCTCCGGCCAGAACGACGATGAGCGCGTTCGTCAGCGCGTCGCCGACGAAGACCCCGGTCGCTCCCAGCCCGAGCGGTTCGGCGAGCCCGTAGGCCAGCAGCGGTCGGAGAACGATGAAGCCGACGATCGCGAACCCCATCGCGGTTCGGGTGCTGCCGCTGCCGCGGAACGCGCCCTGGACGACGTAGAACGCGCCCAGGAAGACGTAAGAGAGCGAGACGATGCGGAGGTACTCGGCTCCGACGGCCGTCACCGCGGCCGATCCCGACCCCGCAACGAAGACGCCGACGATCGGGTCGGCGAGGGCGTAGACGACGCCGCTGAAAAGCAGGAAGCCGCCGGCGACGAGCCCCGTCGCGACGTAGACGCCGCGCTCGGCGCGACCGACCTGTCCGGCGCCGAGGTTCTGCCCGACGACCGTCTCGACGCCCCGGGCGAGGCCGAGCGCCGGTAACACGACCATCGACGTGACCCGGGTGCCGATCCCGTAGCCGGCGACCGCCGTCGGGCCCGCGAGCGCGACCAGCGCGGTCAGGATCGTCACGCTGAACGCCTTGGTGCTCACCTCGACGCTTGCGGGCGCGCCGATCGCGACGAGCTCTCGCACCGTCTCTCGCTCGGGCCGGAAGTCGTCCGTCGAGAGCTCGATCCCGACCCGCCCCGAGAGCAACAGCCAGATCCCGACCGCCGCGGCGAGCCCCCGCGAGAGGATCGTCGCGAACGCCGCCCCCTGGACCGCCCAGCCGTCGAATCCCGTGAGCGCGAACAGCCGAGCCTCGAGGGCCTCGAGGCCCAGCCACGCGAAGGCGACGTTGTCCTGGAAGCCGAGGATGAAAAACGGGTCGATGACGACGTTGAGCGCGACGCTGACGCTCATGAGGTACAGCGGCGTCCGCGTGTCGCCCCACCCCTGCAGCAGCGACTGGAAGACGAAGAAAGCGAAGATGAAGGGCATCCCGGCGAACTCGGTCCGGGTGTACGCCAGGGCGTACTCGTACTCGAGAGTCCCCGGCTCGGCGCCGACGAACCGGAGCATCGCCGGCGCGAGGACGAACCCGACGACGGCGACGAGCGCGGAGAGCCCGAGGATGACCGAGATCGTTTGCCCGGCGACCTGCGCGATCCGCTCGAGGTTGCCGGCGCCCTTGTTCTGGGCGACGAGGACGGTTCCCGCGACGTTGAAGCCGATCCCGAAGCTGATCACCAGGAAGATGATCGCCCAGGAGAACGACAGCGCGGAGACGCCGGCCTGGCCGAGCCGACCGACCCAGAAGGTGTCGGCGAGGTTGTACCCCACCATCAGCAGATTGGTGAGGACGATCGGCGCCGAGAGGACCACCAGCGGCCACACCAGTCCGCCGTCGATGACGTCAACCGATCGATCCCGACCGTTTCGGCTCACTGTACTCTCTGGAGTACCATCCGCGTCGCGGGGCCGAAACCCTTTCCCCGATCTGATCGGCGAGCCGACACGTCCCGCGGCGTCGAGCCCTCGTTCGGGCCGGCGTCCTCGAGGGCGCGGGTGCGATCGGCGCGACGGGGTCCGGGCTACTCCGCGGTCGGGACGCCGCGCTGGGCCTCGAAGGCCGCCCGGACGTCCTCGAGCTTGTGGAACGCCGAGAGCGCCAGACCGAGCTTGATGCGAGCCTTCCAGGGCGGCAGATCGCCCGCCGGGATCGCCCCGTGCTCGCGGACGGTACGGCTGCCGCCAGGCCCGCCGTACCGGGCGCCGACCGCGCCGTCGAAACACCGCGTCGCGACGACGACCGGCACGCCCGCCTCGATCGCCTCCGCGACGCCGTCGCCGAGCGCGGGCGTCGTGTTCCCGATGCCGCTGGCCGCCAGCACGAGCCCGTCGACGCCGTCCTCGAGGGCGCGCTCGAGCTGGCGGGCGTCGACGCCGAGCCCGCTGGGCAACGTCTCGACCCGGGCGGTCAGCTCGCTCGCGGGGAGGGAAACCGACTCGCTGCCGGGCTCGCGCCGCAGCGAGAGCCCGTCGGCCGTGAGCTCCGCCACCGGTCCCGCGTCGGGCGAGGCGTACGCCTCCGGCCGTCCCGCCCGCGCCTTCGTCACCCACCTGGCGGCGTGGACGAGGTTGCCGAACGCGACGTACGCGCCCGCCTCGAATCGGTCGTCGGCCGCGGTCCGAACCGCCTGCAGCAGGTTCGCGGGGCCGTCGGCTCCCGCCCTGTCGGCGGGTCGCTGCGCTCCGGTGAAGACCACCGGGACGTCGGCGTCTGTCACCATGTCGACGTAGTAGGACGTTTCCTCCATCGTGTCGGTCCCGTGGGTCACGACGACGCCGTCGACGCCGTCGTCGTCGGCTCGCTCGATCGCCTCGACCAGCGCGGCGACGTCCGAAACGGAGAGGTGGAAGCTGAGTTCGTCGCAGACGGACTCGACGTCGACGCTCGCGACGTCCTCGAGTTCGGGGACCGCGGCGACGAGGTCGTCGCCGTCCCTCGAGGGGGTCGCTCCGTCCGCCCCGTCCGTCGACGCGATCGTGCCGCCCGTGCTCAGTACGCGAACGCGTGCCATGTACCCGTATCTCGAGCGGAGCTACTTGGTTCGCTCGGGCCTAGTAGTGGCTGCCGATCCTCGATGCGGACGGGGAGACGTACTGCACGCGTTCGGTCTCGTCGGCCAGCGCGGTTTCGGTCGACTCGTCGACGTCCTCGATCGGGTGGTCCGTTTCGGCGTCGGTCATCGTTCGTTCGAAGCGGGCGCCGGTATATAATCGCTCCCGCTAATCGAACTCAGGATCTACATACTGAGGGGGGGATTGCTAGCTCGAACGCGTTGGCTATATCACCTAGAACACCCTACAGGATCGACCGGTCGTGGTCCCACTCGTGGGGCCTTCGTTCGGCCCGTCTCTCGGCCTCCTCCTCGAGTCCGTCGGCTACAGCCCTCGCCCGCACGGAGGTCGCACTCGAGGCCGGCGTTCGAATACCGCTGGTTATAATACGGTCTGAATATATTACTCATGCAAGTACACAATGACAGGAACTAACGACCGAATCCGGACGACGCACATCGGAAGCCTCCCGCGACCGCCCGCGCTGCTCGAGCTACTGACGGCGCGCCAGGAGAGCGAGGACGTCGACGACGAGGAGTGGGACGCGACCGTCGACGAGGCCACGCGGGACGTCGTCGAGCGCCAGGCCGAGGTCGGACTCGATATCGTCAACAACGGCGAACAGTCCCGAGTCTCGTTCAACTGGTACGTCGCGGACCGCCTCAGCGGGATCGAGGGCAAACGCGAGCAGGAGCTGTGGGCCGACCTCCAGGAGTTCCCCGACTACGCCGAGGAGACGTTCAAGACGGACGTCATCGACCTCTCGATGCACCCCGTCGTTACCGGTCCCGTCGAATACACCGGCCACGAGGAAGCCGAGGCCGAGCTCGCGGCGTTCGAGGCGGCGCTCGAGGCCGTCGACGCCGACATCGAGGAGACGTTCGTAACCGCGGCCTCGCCGAGCATCGTTACGGCCACGCACGTCGACGACTACTACGACGACTACGAGGAGTTCCTCTTCGCCACCGCCGAGGCGATGGCCGAGGAGTACGAGCTCGTCGCCGACACCGGCGCGACGATCCAGATCGACGCGCCCGAACTCCTCACGGCCGGCCACACGGCGGCCTTCGCCGACGCGCCCCTCGAGGAGGTCAAAGACGTGACCCGTCTCCACGTCGAGGCGCTCAACGAGGCGCTGTCGACCGTCCCCGCCGAGCAGGTCCGGCTCCACACCTGCTGGGGGAGCTACGAGGGCCCCCACCACCTCGATACGGACCTCGTCGAGATGCTCCCGGAGATCTACGAGGCCGACATCTCGGGGCTGAGCGTCGAGCAGGCCAACCCCCGCCACCAACACGAGTACCGCGCGTTCGCCGAGCAGCCGCTGCCGGAGGGCTGGACGCTGATCCCCGGCGTCGTCGACGTCAAGACGAACATCGTCGACCACCCCGAGACGATCGCGGATCGGCTGGAACGGGTCGCCGAGGCCGTCGACGACTCGACGCCGCTGGTGGCCGCCCCCGACTGCGGTTTCGACACGCAGGCCGACATCGGGATGGTCGACCCCGAGATCGCGTGGGCGAAACTCGAGGCGCTGGTCGAGGGCGCCGCGATCGCGACCGAACGGCGCTCCTGACGCGGCCGAAACGCCACCCTCTTCTCTCGCTTCGCGGTAGTTCCGTCCATGAGCCTACTCGACGGGGAGACGGTGATCGTGACCGGAGCGAGCCGCGGCCTCGGCGCGTCGATGGCGACCCGGTTCGCCGAGGAGGGCGCGAACGTCGCGTTGACCGCCCGCAGTCGATCCGACCTGGAGGACGTCGCCGACGGCATCGACGGCGAGACGCTCGTCGCGCCCGCCGACGTCACCGACGAGGCCGCGGTACGCGGGGTCGTCGACGCGACCCTCGAGGAATACGGCGAACTGACCGGGCTCGTGAACAACGCCGCCATCGGGCTGCTCACCCTGCACGACGAGCGCAGCGTCCTCCACGAGGTCGCGACCGAGGACTTCCGGCAGATCCTGGACGTGAACGTCACCGGGGTCTTCCTGTTCTCGAAACACGCCGTCCCCGCCATGATCGAGTCGGGCGGGGGAACCGTCCTCAACGTCTCGTCGGGACTGGGCCGTCGGGGATCGGCGACCTGGGGCCCCTACGTCGCCTCGAAGTGGGCACTCGAGGGGATGACCCGGACCCAGTCCGAGGAACTCGCGGAGTACGGGATCACCGTCAACGCCGTCGATCCCGGCGGCCGGGTCGCGACGACGTTCTGGGACCACCTCCCGGACGACGAGCGATCGGAGATCCTCGAGCCCGACGTCATGGACGACGCCGCGACGCGCCTGCTCGCCCAGGGGGCCGACGGCGTAACCGGGGAATCGATGCCCGCCGACGAGTGGGAACGGCGGCTCGACGCGTAGCGTCGCTGGGTTTTCAGTGCATCGCGTCGCCGCCGTCGGGGCTGAGCGTCTGGCCCGTGTAGTAGTCGCCGCCGTCCCCGGCGAGCAAAACCGCCGTCGGCGCGACATCATCGACGGTTCCCATTCGACCGAGGGGCACTTCCGCTTCCTTGTTCTCGCGCCACTCCTCGGTCGTGTTCTCGAGCATGTCCGTCTCGATCGGGCCCGGCGCGATGGCGTTGACCCGCACGTCGGGTGCGACCTCCCTGGCGAGCGCGCGTGTAAAGGAGATTACGCCGCCCTTCGCGGCCGAGTAGTGGGCGAGTTCCGGGGCGCCCTTGATCCCCAGCTGCGACGCGACGTTGATCACGCGGCCGTCGCCGCGCTCGAGCATCCCCTCGATGGCGAACCGGGTGACCAGAAAGGTGCCCCGCAGGTCGACCGAGACGGTTCGATCCCACGTCTCGACGTCCATCTCGTCGAGCGTCGACGGCTCGAGCACGCCGGCGTTGTTGACGAGGACGTCGATCCCGCCGAACTCGTCCTCGACCGTTTCGACGAGTCGTCGGACCGAGTCCTCGTCGCTCACGTCGGCCTGGACCGAGACCGCGGTGCCGCCCTCGCTCTCGATCGCCTCGACCGTCTCCGCGGCGCCGTCCTCGTTCGAGCGGTAGTTGACCGCGACCGCGGCGCCCTCGCGACCGAACGCCGCCGCGATCCCGCGGCCGATGCCTCGCGACGCGCCGGTAACCAGGGCCGATTTTCCCTCGAGCATACCCATACTACCGCTATGCGGTCGCAGTCGTATCACGTTCCGCCCGGCATCTTCAGCCGCCCGCGGAGGGCTCGACCGCGGTGAGTCCCACCGGTCCGGCGTGGCGACTCCTCGAGTTCGACGGGTCGGCTCCCTGCTCGGCGACGATGCGCCGACGGGATTCGGCGGCGCCGACCCCGTCGCCGCGTCTCACTCGGCTCGTCGCCAGGTCGGCGCCGCCTCGAGGGCCGAAACGGCGCTCTCGAGATCGGCCTCCGCGGCGCCGTAGAACCGCTCTCTCCCGACTGGCGTGCACACCTTGATGATGACGGTCGCGTCCGTCGCGCGGAAGACCGACAGTCGCCACGGCGTTTCGGTGTCCTCCCAGCGGCTCCGAAGCCTCGTTTCCTCGTCCTCGAGGGTGCGCGATCCCAGCGCCCAGCTCAGCCGCGTCGGTTGCGACACGTCGAGCGGAATCGCGGGCGGGAGTTCGACGGGGGCGTCGTC
Organism: Natronococcus jeotgali DSM 18795; assembly: GCF_000337695.1. Lineage (GTDB taxonomy): Archaea > Halobacteriota > Halobacteria > Halobacteriales > Natrialbaceae > Natronococcus > Natronococcus jeotgali. The sequence goes on along the minus strand of NZ_AOIA01000092.1, from coordinate 3,345 downwards.
GACACTACGGGAGTCACGAGTTGCCATACCTCACGAGTCGGCGGTGTCGATTAAAAAAAGTAGCTATTCGAGCGCGCGTTCGGAGCGACGGACTCGGTCGTTTCGGCTCCGCTCGAGGCTCGTCGACCCGCCCGTGGGACCCGCGCCCGACGCGTCGCGGACGACGCCGCCGAACGAGGAAGGCGCGTTTTATCTGAGTGGACTCACTCGTCACACCTAATGAACGGGACACAGCAGTCGAACGTGCTCTTCGTCGTGCTGGATACGGTCCGGAAGGATCGGCTCGGTCCGTACGGCTACGATGGGGGGACGACCCCCGAGCTCTCGCGGTTCGCCGAAGAGGCGACCGTCTTCGAGTCGGCGGTGGCGCCCGCGCCGTGGACGTTGCCCGTCCACGCCTCGGTGTTCACCGGCCTGTATCCGAGCCAGCACGGGGCCGACCAGGGGAGCCCGTACCTCGAGGACGAGACCACCCTCGCGTCGGCGCTGTCGGCCGCGGGGTACGACACGGCGTGTTACTCCTCGAACGCCTGGATCACGCCCTACACCGGCCTTACCGACGGGTTCTCCGAGCAGGACTCGTTCTTCGAGGTGCTGCCCGGGGACGTCCTCTCGGGGCCACTGGCCAGCGCGTGGCAGGCGGTCAACGACAACGACTACCTCCGCGACCTGGCGTCGACGCTCGTTCACCTCGGCGCGAAGGCCCACTCGAAACTCGCCAGCGGCGAGGGGGCCGACTCGAAGACGCCCTCGGTGATCGACCGGACGAAGTCGTTCGTCGAGGACAGCGACGGCGAGGAGGGCTGGTTCGCGTTCGTCAACCTGATGGACGCCCACCTGCCGTACTACCCGCCTGAGGAGTACCGCGAGGAGTTCGCTCCCGGCGTCGACCCCGACGACGTCTGTCAAAACTCCAAGGAGTACAACTCGGGCGCCCGCGACATCGACGGCGAGGAGTGGGAAGCCATCCGCGGGCTCTACGACGCCGAGATCGCCCACATGGACGCCGAACTCGGACGGCTGTTCGACTGGCTTCGCGAGACCGGTCGGTGGGAGGAGACGACGGTCGTCGTCTGCGCGGACCACGGCGAACTCCACGGCGAGCACGACCTCTACGGCCACGAGTTCGCGCTCTACGAGCAGCTGATCAACGTCCCACTGCTCGTCAAACACCCCGCCCTCGAGGCGGACCGACGCGACGACCTCGTCGAACTGCTCGACTGCTATCACACGGTCCTCGAGGCCCTCGACGTCGACCCCGACGCCGTCGGCGAGGGCGATGCGACCGACTTCGATCCGACGCGGTCGCTGCTCTCGAACGAGTATCGGGCCTTCGACGGGGTCGCCGACCCGGATCCCGGCCAGCGAGCGACCCACGAGGGGGAGGACTACGCGTTCGTCGAGTACGCCCAGCCGGTGATCGAACTCCACCACCTCGAGGAGAAGGCCGACGAGGCCGGAATCGACCTCCCCGACGATCACCGGGCCTACTCGCGACTGCGCGCGGCCCGCGGCACCGACGCGAAGTACGTCCGGGCGGACCGAATCGCCGACGAGGCCTACCGACTCGACGAGGACCCGCTCGAGGAGTCTCCGGTGGATCCCGACGACGACGACGCCGTCGCCGCGACCGAGCGGGCGCTCGCCCGCTTCGAGGAGGCCGTCGGCGGCGCGTGGGACGATCCGGCCGAGACGACCGACGACGCCGACGCGCTGGACGACGCCGACGAGGAAACCCGCGAGCGGTTGCGCGAACTCGGCTACCTCGAGTGACCGCCCCCGATCCCGTCGCCGGCTTTCGCCACGCGAATTCGTAAACCGTCGCGGAACGTAGTCGAGGGCAGCCATGTTCGACCGCATCCTCGTTCCCGTCGACGGAAGCGATCCTGCGACCGCGGCGCTCGAGCACGCCCTCGAGATCGCCGCCGATCACGACGCCACCGTGACGCTGCTCTACGTCGCGGACACGAACGAACCCAGCCAGACCCGCGTCGGCACCGACGTCGTCGACGTCCTCGAGCGCGAGGGCGACGAGATCGTCTCGAACGCTCGCGAACGGGCGGCGGCCCGCGACGTCCCCGCGACCACCGACGTCGTGCAGGGGGCTCCCCACGACGCGATCGTCGACTACGCCGAGCGGAAGGACGTCGACCTCGTCGCGATGGGCACCCACGGTCGGGACGGGCTCGAGCGTCAGGTCGTCGGCAGCGTCGCGGAACGCGTGCTCAACGCGGCGTCGATGCCGGTACTGACGGTTCGCGCGACCGACGATCCCCCGACGTACCCCTACGAGTCGATCCTCGTTCCCGTCGACGGGAGCGACCACGCGACCGCCGCGTTGGGGCTGGGCGCGGCCGTCGCCGAGCGCGGCGGCGCCGAGCTCTCCCTCCTCTCGGTTCTCGACGACCAACTGCTGGGCTCGCTCACCGGCGACGACGAACGCGAGAGCCGAGCGCAGGACGTCCTCGAGGACGCCGAGTCGACGGCGAACGACGAGGGAGTCGACGACGTCGCGACCGCCGTCGAGTCGGGCTCCGTCCCGCGGGAGATCACCGCCTACGCCGAGGACAGCGGGAACGATCTGATCGTCATGGGAACGCACGGCCGAACGGGACTCGACGAACGGTTCCTCGGAAGCATTTCGGAACGGGTCGTTCGCACGGCCCCGGTGCCGGTGTTGACGACGAACCGCTCGTCGTAACCCGCGGTACCGCGGGTCGTCGTCGCGCTCGACTGTATCCCGGAGACCGCGTTCCGCTCCGTCGGGCAGTCAGTCGCCGAACTCCCGGGGTTCGCCGCCGAAGCCCCACTCGTCGTCGCTCGCCGTCGGCACCTCCGCCGCCGACCGCGCGCCCCGGTAGAGCGACTCGAGGTGCGACAGCGTGCGCTCGACGTCGTAGCGTTCGACCGCTGCCCGCGTCTCCCGCGAGCCCGCCAGACACGACTCGATCGCTTTGCTCATTCCCTCGAGATCGCCGTAGGCGAAGCGCTCGCCGTTGTCGAGGCCGATCGTGCGGTCGAACGGGGCCGCGTCGGTCGCGGCCACCGGCGTTCCGCAGGCGTTGGCCTCGAGCGTCGACAGCCCGAGCGTGTCGGCCGTCGACGCCGTGACGAAGACGTCGAGCGAGGAGTAAAACGCCGGCAGCTCCTCGCGGGGCAGGAACCCCCGGATCTCGACGTTGTCGGGCGCCTCCCGCTCGAGGCGCTCGCGGAAGGGGCCGTCGCCGACGATCGCGAAGTCGTACTCGGGGAGGGCGTCGGCGACGCGGAGGATCTCGTCGACGTTTTTCTCCATGCTGAGTCGGCCGCTGTAGCCGATCACCGTGCGGTCGGGGTACCAGTCGG
>NZ_AOIA01000091.1 GCF_000337695.1 Natronococcus jeotgali DSM 18795 | reverse complement strand
GAAGTAACTGTCCGTGAAGAATCCGATGCGCATTCAGATCAGCTCCTCGTACAGCCGTCGGTACTGGTTCGCGACCGTCTCGAGCGAGAACGCCTCGCTACGCTGGGCCGCGCTCGATCCGAGTCGGTTCCGGAGGGCGGGGTCCTCCAGGGCCTCGAGGGCGTCGACGAACCCCTCGAGGGCCGTCTCGTCGTCGCCGGCGTCGACTTTGAGACAGTCCCGGCCGTCCTCGAGCCAGGCGAAGGTCTCGATGTCGCGGACGAGGACGGGCTTGCCGGCGGCCATCGCCTCGAGGAGGGCGATGCCCTCGTTTTCCTCGTGGGTGGGGAAACAGAAGACGTCGCCGGCGGCGTAGGCGCCGCGGATGTCCTCGACGTAGCCGGTGAACGTGCAGTTGTCGGGGGCGGTCTCGATCAGGCGGGTAGTCTCGCGGCCCTTCAGCGAGCGGTCCAGCGGGCCGAACCACGCGAAGTCGAACTCGGGCAGGCGGCGGGCGAGTTCGACGAACGTCTCGAGACCCTTGCGCTTGATGACGTGGCCGACGAGGAAGACGACGGGCGGTTCGAGGTCGTAGCGCTCGCGATACTGCGTCTCGAGGTCGCGAAAGCCCTCGAGTTTCTGGCGGTCGACGCCGTTGGAGACGACCGTCGTCGGCGTGTCCGTGTAGGACTGGATCAGGTTCTGGTTGTACTGGGAGGGACAGACGAGCGCGTCGGCGAGGCCGTAGGCCCGCTCGAGGTACGGCTTGAGCGGTTTGGCGAGGGCGTTGGTAAAGCGGAAGCTGTCGCCGAAGTCCTCTGCGGTGACGTGGGCGTGGGCGAGGACGGGAATTCCCCGCGAGCGGGCGCGGGCGGCGTACCAGACCGAGCGCGGGCCCATGAGGTTGCAGTGCAGGAGGTCGGCCTCGAGTGTGGGCTCGGTGGTGTAGGGGATCTCGAGTCGGTCGAGGATCTTGCGCTGGTGGGCGACGGACTCGCGGATGCCGCCGGTGACGTGATCCTCGAGTTCGAGGTAGTGGCTGATTTTCATGGGGGTGTGGGTGTGGAGGGGTCGGTGGGAGAGTTACTCGAGTTCGAGCCAGGGGACCTNGTGACGTGATCCTCGAGTTCGAGGTAGTGGCTGATTTTCATGGGGGTGTGGGTGTGGAGGGGTCGGTGGGAGAGTTACTCGAGTTCGAGCCAGGGGACCTCGACGAGGGGCGGGATGTGGGTTTCGATGTGGTGTTCCCAGACGCCGTGCTCGCCGAACGCCTCGCCGTGGTCGGCGGTGACGACGACGCGGCCGTCGAGGTCGTCGGCGAGGTCGGCGACCTCCTCGAGGGCGATGCGGAGGTTTTCTTCGTAGAGCTCGAGGGCGGCGTCGCGGGTGCCGCTGCGGAGGAGGTCGGCGGGGTNGGCGACCTCCTCGAGGGCGATGCGGAGGTTTTCTTCGTAGAGCTCGAGGGCGGCGTCGCGGGTGCCGCTGCGGAGGAGGTCGGCGGGGTTGAGTTCGAGCCAGAGGCCGGCCTTCTGGGCGAGTTCGCTGCCCTCGAGGCGACGCTCGAGTTTGGGGCGGATAGTGTCGCCGATGGCCGAGAGGGCGCCGGCACCGGCACCGTCGGTGCGGGCGTCGGTGTCGTTTTCCTCGTCCTGGCGGCGGATGCCCTTCTGGATCTGTTTGAGTTTCTGGCCGGTGCCCCGGGAGAGGTAGGGGGCGTGGGGCTGCATGTAGTGGAGGACGGTGCGGTCGGCCCGCTCGACGGCGTCGGGGTGGTCGCGCATGNTTCTGGCCGGTGCCCCGGGAGAGGTAGGGGGCGTGGGGCTGCATGTAGTGGAGGACGGTGCGGTCGGCCCGCTCGACGGCGTCGGGGTGGTCGCGCATGGCGGCGGCGAGGCCGTCGGGAGGGACGGTCCCGAGGTCGTCGTCCCAGCGGGTTTTCCAGACGTCGAAGACGCGGTCGATGTGGTCGCTGGCGGTCCAGTCGTAGTCGCAGCTGGCGCCCCACTTGAGTTCGTTCAGCGGGATTCCCAGGTCGTTGATGAAGGGGTTGCCCGAAAAGTATGCGATATCGTGCTCGCCCGTGAAGGTGCGGTAGGCCCACTCGGGTGTCGAGGAGCCGGGACTGCGGCGCTTCTCGAGGTCGCCCTCGAGGTAGTCGTCGTAGACGTCCTCGAAGACGTCGTACCGACAGGCGTCCAGNGAGGAGCCGGGACTGCGGCGCTTCTCGAGGTCGCCCTCGAGGTAGTCGTCGTAGACGTCCTCGAAGACGTCGTACCGACAGGCGTCCAGAACCAGACAGTAATCCCACTCGGACTCGAGGAACTGGTGGTCGTCCATTAATTGCGTCGACGTTGCGATTCGATCTACGTATTCTTACTGATGACGACCCGTTCCTGTCTCGAGGAGGACACTTCTAGGCCGGTCGGTCGCGCATCCCCACGGCGGGGCGAAACGGTGCGGCCGAACGAGCGTTCGCCCGGAGTTACTCCTTCGCGTCGGCCGACGCCGGGTCGTCGACCTCGACCGCGACGGGCTGGCGGACGAGGTTCCCCCACTCCGTCCACGAGCCGTCGTAGTTCGTGGTGTCCCAGCCCAGCAGTTCGTGCAGGGTAAACCACGTGATCGAGGAGCGCTCCCCGATACGACAGTACGTGATGACCTCGGTGTCGCCCTCGATGCCGCGGTCGGCGTACACCGAGCGCAGGTCGTCGCCGCCCTTGAACCGCTCCTCGTCGTCGAGGTTCTCCTTCCAGGAGATGTTGGTCGCGCCGGGGATGTGGCCCGCTCGGCGCGCCGTCTCCTTGCTCCCCTCGGGAGCGACCTTCTCGCCGCGGTACTCGGCTTCCGAGCGCACGTCGACCAGCGGGATCTCGGGGTCGTCGCCGACCTCGGCGCGGCCCTCCGCGGAGGAGTCGCTCTCGATTGCGGCGACCTCCTCGACGCGCTCGAGGTACGCCCGCAGGTCCTCCTCGGGGCCCGCCGACTCGTACTCCCGGGCGGTTACGTCGGGCTCCTCGTCGGTCGTCGGATAGTCGTTCTCGAACCAGTAGGCGCGGCCGCCGTCGAGCAGTTTGACGTCGTCGTGTCCGTAGTACTTGAACTGCCAGTACGTGTAGGCCGCCCACTGGTTTGACTCGTCGCCGTACAGGATAACCGTCGTATCCTCGGTGATCCCGGCGCCGCCCATGATCTCCTCGAACTCCGCTCGCTTCAGGATGTCGCGCTCGACGGAGTCCTGAAGGTGGGTCCCCCAGCGAAAGCCCACGGCGCCGGGGATGTGCCCCTTGGCGTAGGACTCGTCGTACTCGATGTCGGCCTCGACGAGCCGGTAGTCGGGGTCGTCCGATCGGACCTCGTCGAGGTGTTCCTCGAGCCACTCCGGCGAGACGAGGACGTCGGTGTCGCCGTCGTACTTCTCGTCGATCTCGGGGTCGGAGAACGTGGCGTCGCTCATCGAGTCGATAGGGTGTCGCCAGCGTGATAGCGTCTGTGACTGCACATGTCGGGTTCCCCGATTCTCGAACCCTCCGCCGCGGCGGGCGATCGATTCGCCGCGGCCGGAACTCGTCTCGGCGTCCCGGTCTCGCTCCGCGACCGAGTCGCGGGCGCTCCCCTCGAGTTGTCGTCAGAGTTCGGCGAGCACCGCGTCGGCGTCGTCGAGGTAGGACTCGAGGTGAGTCTCGTCGTGGGCGGCCGAGAGGTGGTGGCGCTTGTACGGGTTCGGCGTAAAGAAGTGGCCCCGTTCGCGCATCCCCGACGCGAACGCGCGAAAGCGCTCCTCGTCGAGCCCGACCACGTCCTCGTAGTCGCGGGGGTCGCCGCGCACGCCGAACTGGACGCTGAAGATGCTCCGGTGGCCGACGACGCGTCCGTCGACGCCGCGGTCCTTGAGCAGGTCGGACAGGCCCTCGCGGTAGCGGTCGCCGAGGTCGGTGAGGTACCCCTGGACGTCCTCGTCGACGACGGTGTCGATCGTCTCGCGCGCGGCGGCGAGTCCCGGAAGATTGCCCGAGTACGTTCCGCTGATGACGACGCCGGACTCGTTGTCGCCGCCCGCCTGCGCGAGCAGGTCCGCCCGGCCGCCGACGGCCGCCACGGGGTAGCCGTTGCCCAGGGCCTTCGCGACGCAGGTGAGATCGGGCGTGACGCCGACCTCGCCCTGGACGCCGCGGGGCGAGTGGCGGAACCCGCTGATGACCTCGTCGAAGATCAGCGGGACGTCGTTGTCCTCGGTCACCTCGCGAAGCGTCTCGAGGAACGCCGTCTGCGGCAGTAGACAGCCCACGGAGTGGGGGATCGGCTCGAGGATGACGGCCGCGAGGTCGTCGCCGTGCTCGCGGAAGATCTCCTCGACCGCCTCGGGATCGTTGAACGGCGCGACCAGCGTGTTCTCGACGGCGGCCGAGAGCATGCCGTCGGATTCGGGGTAACGTTCCCCGACGCGGTCGGCCGGCGGGTAGACGCTGACGTCGACGTAGTCGTGCCAGCCGTGGTAACAGCCCTCGAACTTCAGCACCTTCTCGTTACCGGTTGCGGCCCGGGCGAGCCGGATCGCGTGGTAGGTGGCTTCGCTGCCGCTGTTACAGAAGTTCACCATCTCGACGCTGGGCAGCAGGTCCACGAGCCGTTCGGCGACCTCGACCTCGAGGGGTGCCGTGCCCGCCCCGAACAACACGCCGTCGTCGATAGCGCCTCGAGCCGCCTCGTCGACGGCGTCGTGGGCGTGGCCGAGCACGATCGGCCCGAACCCGAGGTGGTAGTCGGTGTACCGCTCGCCGGTAACGGTCGTCAGCGTGGCGCCCGACGCCGATTCGAAGGCGACGTCGCCCGTGTCGTACGCCTGCGCCCGCAATCCCGTCTGTGCGCCGCCAGGGATGACCTCGCGTGCGCGGTCGACGATCGCTTCGTTTCGATCGGTCGTCGGTGGGTCGTTCGTCATCTTTGCGAAGGTTCTCAATCGTCGTTCGTCACGTTAACGGTCTCTTCACCCACACCGACGGGCGCGTCGGCCCACACGCCGGACGTGAGGTCGATCGCGTCGTTCCACTTCGCGACGACCGACGAGACGGCCAGATCGCCGGCGATGTTGTTCATTGTCCGGAGGCGATCGAGCAGCGGGTCGATACCCGCGATCATCCCGATGACCTCGAGTGGCAGTCCGACCTGGGTCAACACCGCGGTCATCATCACCAGGCTCGCGCTGGGAACACCCGCGGTGCCGACGCTCATCAGGAGCGCGGTCAGCAAGATTGCCACCTGTTCGAACAGCGTGAGCGACGCGCCCGCGATGTTCGCCGCGAAGATGGCGACGATCCCGAGATACATCGCCGTCCCGTCCATGTTGACCGTCGCCCCGAGCGGGAGCGAAAAGCCGTACACGCGCTCTTTGATTCGGAGGTTCTCGTCGGCGTCCGACATCGTGATCGGCAGCGTCGCACTCGAGGATCGGATACTTAGCGCCGTGATAAGCGCCTCCTTACTGCCACGCAGGAAGTCGACGGGCGACCCGCCGACGACCCCTCGAATGAGGAGCAAGAGGTAGACCAGCGTGATCTGCAGCCCGACGGCGACCGTCAGCGTCATCGCGAGGAAGAAGTACGCCGAGATGGCCTCGAGACCGATCTCTCCGAACAGCGCCGCCATCAGGGCGAACACGCCGAGGACGCCGAACTCCATGATCCCCCAGACGATTTTGAACATCACTTCCGCGCCGGCGTCAGCCACGTTAAAGATCGTGTCGATGCCGTTTCGGACGGCCGAGTCCGGTTCGACCTCCGCCCGGACCATGGTCATTCCGAGGCCGAACGCGAGCGTGAAGAAGATGATCGCGAGGATGTTCCCCTCCGCCAGCGCGCTGATGGGATTCGCGGGAACGATGTTGAACAGCTGGTCCGTCAGCGCCGGCGCCTGCTCGGTTTCGACGTCCGTCTGCTCGAGGGTAACTCCCGTCCCCGGATTGATGAGATTGCTCACGGCGAGCCCGATCGCGATCGCCACGGCCGTCGTGGCGAGGTACAGCCCCACTACCTGTCCTCCCACTTTTCCCAGGTTTTTCGGAGACAGTTCCCGCGTCGCCATCAACAGCGTGAAGACGATGATGGGAACGATGATCATCTCGAGCAACCGAACGAACAGATCACCGATCGGTTGGAGCGACATCGCGGGCCGTCCGACCGCCAGCCCGACGACGGCGCCGAGCACGAACGCCGCCGCGATTCGGTAGACGATGGGTACCCCCCGGTATCGTCGCCACGCGGATGTGATTGCACTTGTCATGCCCTCCCGAAGATTTTTCGCAAGGTGGTGATAATACTTCCGGAATACATACCTTTATACGAATTCGTTGACAATAACTAGAGATCGGTACGAAGACGACGAGAGCGAGCGATCGAGAGCGAGCTCGAGGAACTCGGTCCGTCTTCGGGGTGTCGTCGCCGCTGTCTACACGTTCATTGCTGTCTATTGCGAGTTTAACTCAGATCGAGCCGCTCACGGCCAAAGCCGCGGTTCACCTCGCGCTCTGTTTCCCACCCGACGTGTTACGGCATTACCTTTCTAACCCTCCGGACTCGCGTACCGGTCGATGGGCCTGATGAACAAACTTCGGCGGATGCTCGGATTACTCGAGGGACGCGAGAACAAGGTGGCGAAACAGATCAGCAAGCGAACCGGCGTGAGCGAACGGCAAGCCAGACGGGGCATCGACAAGGCCCGAGAACTAACCGGCGAGACCGAGAACGAGGACGGTTCGGACCACACTCGGCGGGAGCGACGGCAAAACTGAGGATCGTTGGGTTCCGCGTCGGTGGCGGGAGAGCACTCCCTCCCGGCTTCTGTCGGACCGTCGTCCAGCGTCTCCGGTGCGCCGTCGTCGGCAGGGTTGGGATCGAACGCGCTCGCTCTTCGGCTCGCCGTTAGGTGTCGACCGAATCGACTTCCTGATCGAGCGGATCCTCGATGTCGCCCATAACCGCCTCGAGCAGGTCCGTTACGGTCACCAATCCGACGACGTCGCCGTCCTCGATCACGAGCGCGAGTTCCTGGTTTTCCGCCTGGAACTGATCGACTGCGTCGCTTACGTCCACGTCGGGCGAAAGCGTCATCGGCGGCGCCACGAGTTCGGCGAAGTCGATATCGTCCTCGGCCAACTCCTCGCGATATCTGACGAGGACCGGCGTGTAGACGATCCCGCGGAAGTCGGTCAGATCGTCGCCGACTAACGGGTAGCGGGTCTGCGGGCGATCCTCCATCCGCCGGAAGTTCTCTTCGGGAGCCGCTTCGGTAGACAGCGCGACGATCTCCTCGCGCGGAACCATCACCCCGCTGATCGACTGCTCGCCGACCTGGAACGCGTTCATCACCTCCTCGCGTCGCTCCTCGGACAGGTCCCCCTCGTCGAGGACCGAGCCGAGCTGATTCCGCAGGTCCGCTCGAGATTCGATGACCTCCTGTTCGGTCTCGCGCCAGGCGCCCGTCATCTCGATCCCGAACAGGGCGAGCGTCTTCTTCGCGATCCAGTCGCCGAACCAGATCGCCGGCGCGAGAACCTTGGCGAACCAGTAGAGGGGACGCGCGCCGTACCTGCAGACTTGCTTCGAGCGCTCGACGCCGAGGTAGGTCGGCGTCTGCTCGCCGTGCGTGAGGTGAATCAGATTGATCAGCAGGAATCCGAGCACCGAACCGGCGCCGGCCGACGCCAGCGCCGTGTTTGCAAACAGCGGCTCGAACAGCGCCGCCAGACCGGGTTCGGCGACGATACCCAACGCGATGCTGGTCCCGGAGATCCAGATCTGGCACGACGTCAGATAGAACTCGAGGTCTTCGGTCATCTCCCAGGCGAGTTCCAGCGAGGGCGTGTCGAACTCCGACTTCGGATACTGCCGAGCGCGGGTCAGTCCGAACTCGGTTGCGACGAAAAAGGCGTTCAGCCCGATAAGGAAGAGGCCAGCCAGGATTCGTCCGCTGACCTCGAGTGGTCCCATCATCGTCCGTCCGTAGACACAGGCGATACAAATCAGTAGGGGAAGACGAATTATCCCGTCAACGAGACGATTCGTGTACTGACGGCAGCGTCCTCACGCCTCGATCAGATCGAGTCGAGATCCAGATCGACGGCGTACCAGTCGAGAGCGAGGATCAGAACCGCGCCGACGACCGCCGCGCCGGCGAACGCCACCGCCACCTCCGCCGAGAACCCGACCGTGGTCCGCACTTCCGACACCGGCGCCCGGAGCGCGCCGACGACGAGCGCGATGAGAAACGCCATCGTCGCCCGCCGGTTCCAGTCCAGCGACCGACGGATAACCCTCGAGACGGTAAAGAGGCCGACGAGACCGCCCAGAACGAACGTGACGATGACTACTCCGAGATCGACCAGCTCCCCTACCGGTCCGCCGACGACGGCGCGGCCGAGGGCGTCGGTAAACTGGCTGAGGGTCGTCGACAGTCGCGTGTACTGTCCGAGGATGATCAACAGGAGCGACCCGGAGATGCCCGGAAGGATCATCGCGCTGACCGCGACGGCGCCGGCGAGGAAGACGACGGGGAGGCCCCCTCCCTCCAGAAACGCTACCGGGCCGGAGAGGAGGAAGGCGACGACGAACCCGACGACGGCGGCGAACGCCTGAAATCCCGTCGAGATCGTCAACTGGCGGAGCAACACGACGGCCGAGGCCGCGATGAGGCCGAAAAAGAACCCGAACAGAAGCGTCGGGGCGCTCTCGTTGGCGACGTGGACGGCGCGCGTGACGACGACGATGGCGGTTCCGACGCCGGCGACCAGGGCGAGCCCGAACCAGCCGTCGACCTCCTCCCAGACGCCGACTGCGTCGCGAATCGAAACCCCGTTCGAGAACGGGACTACCGCGCCGAGCAACCGCCGGATTCGCCCCGGCGTGATCGCCGTAACCATGGCGATCAGACGGCCGTATATACCCGTGATGAGGGCGATCGTTCCGCCGGAGACGCCCGGCACGGCATCAGCGCTGCCCATACAGAGTCCGATAGCGAACGTGCGGATCCACTCCCGCACCGGCGGAACGGAGCCCCGTAGCGTGGATACTGTCTCCGGCGTAGAACTCATTAGCACATCGTACTGGCAATACGGTGAAATCCCTGTCGAAATCTCCACCGCGACACCGCTTTTCGATCGGCGATACGGGGCCGGTTCCCGCCGAGGTCGCACCAGCGTCGATCGATCGCCGTCGGCGAACGCTATCGATACATACTCGACGCGGGATTGAGTACGACAGACCAATCGGTAGCGATCCGGAACATACCCGCACATCCATGGTAACAGATCTATCGTTACTCGCCCTCGAGACGCGACTCGTCGTCGGTGCAGGTAGCCTCGAATCCCTCGTCGAATCGGCGACGGGCTGGCCGGGGATGGGTATCATCTTCGTGTACTCGTTTTTGATCGCGTTCGCTCTCCCGGGCCCGAGCGAAATCGTGTTGGTTGCACCGCTCGATCTCGGCCTTCCGTCGTGGGCACACCTTTCGAGCATCATGCTCGTGAGCGCGGTCGGCAAAGCCGCCGGCAGCGTCTTCGCGTTCCACATCGGTCAGGAGGTCAAGCGGGCCGGCCCGATCACGCGCTGGTTGCGACGGTCGAGGTGGAACGTCCTGAAGTGGTCCGAGAAGCGCTCCGTGCAACTCGCTCAGGAGTACGGCTACGGTGGCCTCGCGATCGCACTGTCGGTTCCTTTCTTCCCCGATACGATCTCGATATACGCGTTCGCCGTTCTCGAGCAGAATTACGTGAGATTCGCGATCGCGACCTTTCTCGGAAGTCTGGGTCGGCTCCTCGTTACGGTCGGGTTCTTCGGCGGTCTCTCGGCGATCTTCTGAACCGGCGGTTTCCGTTTTCGCCCGCGCCCGCCAGCGATCGCGACGGGTTCGATCGTCGCGGGAGCGTACGATCCGTTACAGCTTCCGTCGCTCGTTTCGTTGAAAGCGGCGTCCGTCGGTAGCTCCCCTTCCGCCGAGGCGCGGTCGGAGGCGCGGACGGGGACGGCCGGCGAGTTTGCGAGCGCTATGCTTGAAGCGATTTCGGCCTCCCGATCAGGCGAAGTGCCGTCCCGTTCGGGAGAGGGAGGGCCTAGCTACGGTCGGCCGCTTCCCCATCCTCGTTCGGCGGCCACAGCGCCCACGCCGTGATGGCGACCGCGAGGGCGAGCCCGACGAGGGCCGATTCCACGACCGTGATCTCGATACCGAACCACGAGAGGGCCGTTCGCAACTCGATCACGAACGGGACGAGGAGGACGATACCGACGAGCAAGGCCCCCTTGGAAACGCGCATCTAGGCGACCACCTCCCGGAGCGTCTCGAGGGCGGGCTCGAGATCGGCGCCGAGACTGAGTTGACGGCCGTCGATGCCGGGGCCGAACAGCCCGCCGCTCTCGACGATGCTTGCCAGCGGGAGCGTGTACGCGAAGATCACGAGGACGACGGCGATGGCGGTCCAGAGCTTGAGGTTGTCGAGGATCTCCGGGGCGTCCTCGGGGCCCGAAAGCGTGCCGGCGTAGGTGTTGTCCGGGATCGAATCGCTGGTGCCGTTGAACGACGTTAGGACCATGTTCAGCAGGAAAAGGACCAGCGAGACGACGAGCAATACGGCGCCGAGTGCGACCTGTGCGTCCATCTCGGCGACGGTGCCGACGGCGGGTTCGAAGTCGAAGTTCTGGTACTGGGGCTCGGCGGTTCGGCGGGGCATCCCGAACAGGCCGGAGCGGTGCATCGCGTTCGACATGAACGTCATGCCGACGAACCACAGCAGGACCTGCCCCAGCGCGACCGATCGGCTCCACAGTTCCTTGCCGGTCACCTGCGGGATGAACCAGTACGCGGCCGCCATGAACGTCAGCGCGACGGCGGTGCCGACGGTGAGATGGAAGTGACCGACGACCCACCACGTGTTGTGGACGAGGTAGTTGATGTTCATCCCCGCGTTGATCATGCCGGAGAAGCCGGCCGCGGCGAACATCAGGCCAGCGAGCGCCATTCCGGTAAACACCGGGTCTCGCCACGGCAGGGCCGTGAGCCAGCCCAGGTAGCCCTCGCCGCCGCGCTGGCGCGCGCCGTGTTCCATGCTCGCGACGACGGTAAAGGCCGTCAGCAGGCTCGGCAACAGCAGGAACATCGTGTTCGTCATCGCGATGAACTTGTACCCCTCCGCGATGCCGGGATCCAGGTACTGGTGGTGGATTCCCAGCGGCGTCGAGAGCAGCAAGAAGAGGACGAAGACCACGCGCGCGAGCGGGTCGCTGAACAGCTTTCCGCCGGAGAGCTTCGGCAGCATGATGTACCACATCACGTACGTCGGCATCAGCCAGAAGTAGACGACGGCGTGGCCGAAGTACCAGAACAGCGTCCGGGTCAACAGCGGGTTGACGGAGTCGACGATCCCCAGCGACCACGGCAGCAGGAACGCGAGGATCGACAGGGCGACGCCGAGGGTACAGATGTACCAGAACAGCGTCGTCGTCAACACCATGAACGTCGGCAGCGGAATCCGCTCGTCGGCGTTCTCGTCCCGCCAGGCCCACCACGTCCGGAACCAGTCGAACCCGGCGAGCCAGGTGCCGACGACGAACAGCACCAGCCCGATATAAAAGATCGGATGGGCCTGCAGCGGCGAGTAGAACGTAAAGAGCACGTCCGCGTACAGCTCCGAGCCGAGGATCGACGGCGGCTCCTCGAGGAAGCCGGAGAAGATGGCGACGGCGACCAGCACCGTACCGGTTACCATCATGACGTACCAGGACCAGGTGAAGCGGATGTCGACGACGCCCCGGTCAAGGCTGGTCGTCACGGCCCACGTGAAGATTCCCACGAGGAAGAAGATCGTGAACGTGATCGCCAGCAGGACCCCGTGGGCGGTCAACACGGTGTAGTAGTCCGTCGAATCGATGAACCGAAGGACGTCGGTCCGGTGGAGCGCCTGTACGAGGCCGAAGATGCCGCCGATGGCCAGCGCGAGGAACGAACTCCAGAAGGCGGACTTGACCACCCGCGCTTCCGCGGGGAACTGATCGACGTAGGCGTTACGCATCGTCGTCACCCCCGTCGGAGTCGCCGCTGTCGTCGTTCGCTCCGTCCACCACCGAGAGCGTTCCGCTCTCTTCCTCCCCGTCGACGGTCACCGTCCAGTCGTGGTCGCCCTCGCCCAGCTGGTCGGCGTCGACCGCGAACTCGACGGACTCGCTGCCGGCGCCGTCGATCGTCACGTCTTCGTCGTACTGTTCGCCGCCGATCTCGAGGGTCGCGGTCGTCTCGAGGTCGGTCTGCATCCCGTCGCTGACCGTCGCGTTGATCGTCGTCTCGTTGCCCGACTCGACCTCGCCGGGCGCTTCGACGGAGAGCTCGGTCAGGTCGAACTCGTCCTCGGGGACGACGCTCAGCGTCCCCTCCATGGTGTGGTGATATTCGCCGCAGTACTCGTTACAGAGGATCCCGTACTCGCCGGGCTCGTCGAACTCGACGGTCATCTCCGAGACCTGGCCGGGAACGACCATCGTGTTGACGTTCGTCCCGACCACGGAGAAGCTGTGGGTCACGTCGGGGCTCGTGACGTAAAACGTCACTTCGCTGCCGGCGGGGACTTCGATCTCGTCGGGCGAGTACGACCACGCCTGCGCGAGGACGGCGACTTCGTACTCGTTTCCGCCGACGTGGGTGACGCCGGTCTCCTCGAATCGCTCGTCGTCGTTGATCTCGGACGGGTCGATGGAGCCGCCGTCGTCGCTGATCATCGAGACGCCGGGGCCGACGGCCCCGTACGTGATCGTCGCGATGAACCCGACGATCAACACCATCGACGCGGCCAGCCAGACCTTCTCGTAGGTGTGGATGTTCATGCCAGCCCCACCACCGTCGCGAGCGACCCGACGACGGTCGGTCCGTTGCCGAGGAACTCGACGAAGTACATGAACAGCCACAGCATCACCAGAATCGCGAAGTAGATCGCGATCAGGATCAGCGTTCCGATCGGGTCGAACTCGTCGTGGCCGAGTTCGCGAACCGTTCCGATGTCCCCGGAGTCGGATTCGACCGCTCGATCGCCCGTCTCTCGTTCTGTCGCCGAACTCATATGCGGTTGGATAGGGAAAGGGGGAACTAACCACCGGCCGTAATTCCCGACCGGTGAAAAAAGCGACCAGTATTAAGGGTCTCACGACCCGAACGGTGCGTATGACGCTCGAGATGCTCTCCCCGCGGTACGCGGCGGCCGTCGGGCTCCTCGCGATCGTCCCGGTAGTCGTCTACGGGGTCACGAACTCGGGGCTCGCCGGGGTCGTCAGCGCGATCAACGTCGCGGTGATCGTCGGCTCCCTCTATCTCGCGATGTCGCCGGTCGTCGCACGCAGAGCCCACCGCGACGACGGAAACGGAACCGTCGGCTGACGACTGTCGTTCGAATGCTCCCGCTGGCACTGGCGTCGCCCCCGCCCGCCGCCGCCGTTCACCCCTCTCCTGACGATGGCCGAAAACTCACCGCCGCACGCGCGACCGTCCGCACCGTCGACGACCCGGGCCGGGTCCGACGCGTGTGACCTCTGTGACCTCCCGACGCCGACGGAGCCGATCGTCGACCCGGACGGGGACGGGAGCTACTGCTGTCGCGGCTGTCTCGAGGTCTCTCGGACCCTCGATCGGGCCGACGACGCGCCCCCCGAGTCGGCGGTTCGATCCCGGCTGGACGGTGCGGACGCGCCCGATAGCCGGGGCCTCGACGACCTCGACGGCGAGGACGCCTACCTCGCCGTCGACGGGATGCACTGCTCGACCTGCGAGGCCTTCCTCGAGACGACCGCCGAGCGCGCGGACGGGATCGTGGGCGCAACGGCCAGCTACGCGACGGACACGATCCGACTCGTCTACGACCCGGATCGGGTCGCGGCCGCGGACCTCCCCGAGATCGTCTCGGGCTACGGCTACACCGCGACCGACCGATCGGCGGCCGACGAGACCCCGTCGGAGGACCGCGCGGCCGCGCTCCTGCTGGGCGGGTTCTTCGGGATGATGGTGATGGTCTGGTACACCCTCTTTCTTTACCCGACCTACTTCGGCTTCGAGCCGGTCGCCGACTTCGGCGGCTACGCCGGCTCCTTCCTCGCGGCGAACATCTGGCTGTTCACGACGTTCATCCTCCTCTACACCGGCTATCCGATCCTTCGGGGCGCGTTCGTCAGCCTCCGGGCGGGGCGGCCGAACATGGACCTGCTCGTCGCGACCGCCGCCCTGGGATCGTACGGCTACAGCACGCTCGCGACGGTCCTCGGCCGGGGCCACCTCTACTTCGACGTCACCGTCGCCGTCGTCCTCGTCGTCACCGCGGGCACCCACTACGAGAGCGTCGTCAAGCGCCGCGCGACCGGACTGCTCTCGGAGCTGACCGAGCGGCGGGTCGACGAGGCGCGCCTCGAGAGCGGCGAGACGGTCCCGCTCGAGGCGGTCGAACCCGGCGACAGGTTACTGGTTCGCCCGGGCGAGCGGGTTCCCCTCGACGGCGAGGTCGTCGAGGGGGCGGCCGCGGTCGACGAGTCGCTGGTCACCGGCGAGTCCCTCCCCGTCCGGAAGACCGACGGCGACGCGATCCGCGGCGGAACCGTCGTGACGGACGCGCCGCTCGTCCTCGAGGTCGGCCGCGAGGCCGAGAGCACCCTCGATCGGCTCGTCTCGATGCTCTGGTCGATCCAGAGCTCGCGACCCGGCGTCCAGCGTCTCGCGGACAAGCTCGCGACGGTGTTCGTCCCGCTAGTCGTCGCCCTCGCTTCCCTCACGACCGTCGTCCTGCTCGCGACGGGCTCGAGTCCGTCGGCGGCCCTGCTGGTCGGGCTGACGGTCGTGATCGTCTCCTGTCCCTGCGCGCTCGGGCTCGCGACGCCGCTGGCGATCGCCGCGGGCGTCCAGAGCGCGGCGGAACGCGGGATCGTCGTCGCCGCGGACGCGATCTTCGAGGACGCGCCGGACATCGATATCGTCGTGCTCGACAAGACCGGGACGATGACGACCGGTCGAATGACCGTCGAAAGCGTACACGCCGCACCCGGCGTCGCTCCCGACGACCTGCTCCGGCGCGCCGGCGCGGTGGAGGCCCTGTCGGAGCACCCGGTCGCCGCGGCGATCGCGGACGCCGCGCTCGAGGGCGACCCGGGCGACGGCGGCGCGACCGTCGAGTCGTTCGAGCGGGACGATCGCGGCGTCAGCGGCGTCGTCGACGGCGAGCGCGTCGTCGTCGGTCATCCCGACTACCTCCGCGAGCGCGAACTGTCGATCCCCGGGGCGCTCGAGCCTCGGTTCGCCGAGGCCCGCGGCGCCGGACGCGTTCCGGTCGCCGTCGGCTGGGACGGCCGCGCTCGCGGGGCGATCGCCGTCGGCGATTCGCCCCGGGAGGACCTCGAGGGCGCGCTCGAGACCCTCTCGGACGGCCGCGAGATCGTCGTCCTCACCGGCGACGAGGGGCCGGCGGCCGAACGGCTCCGTTCGCTGGACGGCGTCGACGAGGTCTTCGCGGGCGTTCCGCCGGCGGCGAAGGCCGAGACCGTCGATCGGCTCCGCGCGAGGGGGACGGTCGCGATGGTCGGTGACGGGAGCAACGACGCGCCCGCCCTGGCCGCCGCCGACATCGGTATCGCGATGGGGAGCGGGACGGAGCTGGCGACCGACGCCGCGGACGCCGTGATCCTCGGCGACGATCTCGCGGCCGTCGGCGAGACCTTTGCCGTTGCGACGAATACCCACCGCCGGATTCGACAGAACCTCGCGTGGGCGTTCGCCTACAACGCGGTCGCGATCCCGCTGGCGGTCGCCGGGCTGTTGAACCCGCTGTTCGCGGCCGTCGCGATGGCCGCGAGCAGCGCGCTCGTCGTCTGTAACTCCGCGCGATCGCTCTGAACCGGTCGCCGAGTGCGTCGCGCGGGGCGCCGGACAGACCGCTACGCTAACGGGGAACGAACCCGGATACGACCGTATGTGGACGCTCAGCGACGGGCGAGGAGTCGGACTCGCCGACGCAGTTCACGGATCGGCGCAAGAACCCGTTATCGTCCTTTTTGCGCTGTTGACCCAGCTCGGCGACGTCTGGTTTCTCTTCGTGCTCTGTGGCGTGTACTACATCGCTGGCGAGGAGTTCCCGCGCTGGGGGATCGAGCGGCGACGCGGACTGTTCGTCTTCGGACTGTTGCTCACGTACATCGCGCTCATCGGCGTTCTCAAGCAGTTCTTCGTGCTCCCGCGACCGCCGGGAGCCAGTTCCCCACCGGGCCTCGAGTGGATCCCGCTCGTCGCTCGAGGAGTCGTCGCCGATATGGCGACGGCGACCGGGTACGGATTTCCGAGCGGCCACGCCCTCGGGAGCGCGCTGGTGTGGGGCGGGTTCGCACTCGTCGTCGGGCGGGACCGACGGTCTCGCGCGCGGTTCGCCCTCGCGGGCGTCGTGATCGCCGTCGTTTCGCTCGCTCGTCTGGTTCTGGGTGTCCACTACCTCGTCGACGTCGTCGCCGGGGGTATCATCGGACTGCTGGCGCTGGGTGCCCTCTACAGGATCGCCGCCGGGGGCACCGAGCCTACTCGAGTCCTCGTCGTCGCCGCGGGTATCGGAACCCTCGGATTGGGGTACGGACTCACGTTCGAGAGCGTGGCTGCGGTCGGGAGCGGCGTTGGCGCGTGGCTCGTTTGGCGCGCCGTCGCTGTGACGACGCCGGCGTCTCCGTCGGGCCGCCGCGAGGTCGCCGCAGCCCTCGTCGTCTTCGGACTCGCGGGGAGCCTCTTCGCGCTGTTGTACGCGCTCGAACCGCCGCTGTCGGCGACGTTTTTCGGCGCTGTCGTCGCCGCCGGCGGCGTCGTCGGGGCTCCGCTGCTCGGCGAGCGACTCGTCGAGCGGACGGGAACTCCCCCGACAAACGCGTTGTGATCGCCTCCGTAGTCGAGAGTGCGACACGGCGTCGTCCGGCGTTTGGATGTCTCCTCGACTACGCTCAGCGGTTCTCGAGGAAAGTCCCCTCACGGCGACGGCAGGCACCGTGAGGGACGACCAGGTAGCGTTCCAAGGGACACTTGGGTTGCGGAGCGGTCGTCCGGAGACTACCTCGGCGCGCTCCGCAGTCGTACCACGGCCGTTCTCGTACAAAAAACAAGTGGTTCGTCACTACGATAGCAACCGAGACCAGTTACTACTAACCACGATATATTCTCTTATTCGCCAGAATGGAACCAGATTTGGTTTCCCCAGTCGAGCAGTATAATTAGGTTTATCAGGATCGATTCCAAGAATTCCCTCACAGCGGCCCCCATCGGACGAGGATCCGGCGGCCGCTGCTGAGTGATCATGGCAACTACCGAAAATCAGCGCTATCGGCTGTTCATCGACGGAGAGACCGTTGACGCGTCGTCCGCCGACCGCCTCACGACTACCGATCCTGCGACGGAAGAACCCATCGCACGGTTCGCAGCGGCGACGGCAGACGATGTCGATCGGGCGGTAGGGGCTGCTCGAGGGGCCCTCTCGGACTGGCGATCCGAGACGCCGGTCGAACGGGGTCGGATCGTTCACCGGGTTGCGGACGAGATTCGAGACCGCGCGGAGGAACTGGCTCGAATCGAGAGCCGGGATCAGGGGAAACCGCTTTCGCAGGCTCGAAGCGACGTCGACGATGCGATTCGATACTTCGAGTATTACGCCGGCGCTGCCGACAAGCTCGAGGGGAAAAGCGTTCCACGCGGGCGGGCGAATCTCGATCTAACCGTTCGGAAGCCGTACGGTGTTAGCGGACAGATCATCCCCTGGAACTTTCCGCTCAGTATTACGGCTCGAGGCGTCGCGCCCGCACTCGTGGCCGGAAACACGGCCGTGGTGAAACCGGCGCCGACGACGCCGCTCTCCGCGCTGCACTTCGCGGAGATCTGCCGGGATGCCGGCGTTCCCGACGGGGTCGTCAACGTCGTCACCGGCGGTGTGGAACCTGGGGCCGCCCTCTCGTCGCACGAGGACGTCGACCAGCTCACGTTTACCGGGAGCGTGTCGACCGGCGAAGCGGTGATGAAATCCGCCGCGGAAACGATCACCGACGTCACGCTCGAGCTCGGCGGTAAGAACCCGGCCGTCGTACTTCCCGATGCGAATCTCGACGAGGCCGTCTCGGAAATCGGAACCGGGATTTTCACCAACGGCGGCCAGATCTGTTCGGCGGCCGATCGGGCGCTTGTCCACGAATCGATCTACGACGAGTTCGTCGACCGGATCGTCGACGAGGCGAAGTCCTACGCGCTCGGTCCCGGGACGGCCGACCCCGATATGGGGCCGCTCAACCACGCCGAGCACTTCGAGACCGTGATGGAGTACATCGAGTTGGGAGTGGAGGAGGGTGCGACGCTCGAGACGGGCGGGAAAGCGCCGGATCGGGACGGTCATTTCGTCTCGCCGACGGTGTTCTCCGAGGTCGAGAACGCGATGCGGATCGCCCAGGAGGAAATCTTCGGCCCGGTGCTCGCCGTAATTCCGTTCGAGGATCGCGAGGAAGCGACCACCCTCGCGAACGACGTCGACTTCGGACTCACCGGTGGCGTCTTCTCCCGGGACGTCGCGCAGGCGCTGAGCGTGGCTCGAGAGATCGATGCCGGCAGCGTGTACGTAAACGAGTGGTTCGGCGGATCCATCGAAACGCCCTTCGGTGGGACGAAGCGAAGCGGTATCGGCCGTGAAAAGGGGCTAGAAGCGCTCGATTCCTACCTACAGACGCAAAACATCTCCGTCAGTCTCGACGAGGACCGCCCCTGATACGGGAGCACCGTGAGACCGCTGCCTCCATGAGGGAGGCGGGACGCCGACTCGATCCGCGGCCGAAACGCTCCGCGTCGCGGTGCTCCGGATATCGAAACGCTCATTTCCGTAACTGACCCACCAGTCACCAACGTAGTGTCTCGTCGATTGGTAGCGACAACGTCGCCGATCCGCGCACGATCGCCAGCGCTCACCCGGAGGGAGCCGTACGATGGTCGATGAGACGGCCGTTTCGAACGTCGTGCTCGTGACGGTCGATTCGCTCCGAGCCGACGCGATCGGTCCGTACGACGACGACCGGCACACGCCGGTGTTGGAGTCGCTCGCGGACCGCGGCACCGTCTTCGATCGGGCGTTCGCGACCGGAAACTGGACGCCGTTTTCGTTCCCGTCGATGCTCGCGTCGCGGCCGGTGTTCGCAGACGCGGAGGGGATCGGGATCGAGAACTCGCCGTCGCTGGCCGACGCGCTGTCCGACGCGGGCGTCTCGACGGCCGGCTTCAACGCCGCGAACGGCTTTCTCACCTCCCACTGGGGCTACGACGACGGGTTCGACGAGTTCGAGTCGTTCGTCGCGAACGTCGGATCGGGCGTCTACAGCCGCTACCTCGCGGCGCATCCGACGGTCGAGGCGTGGCTGCAACTGGCCGCGTCGCCGTTCCGTCGCGCCGAGTCCTGGCTGCGGCGAGAGGTCGACGACCGACCGTTCCTGGACACCTCGCGCATGTTCGACGTCGAACGCGCCGCGCAGTCGTTCGTCGAGGAAACGGACTCACCGTTCTTTCTGTGGGTGCACTACATGGACGCCCACACGCCGTACGCCCCCGCCCCGCGGTACATCCGCGACGTTTCGTCCGACCTGCTCGGAACCCACCGCATGCTGCTCGCTCACACGCGAACGGGGCTGGGACTGGACGTCGGCGAGCGGACGCTGTCGGACCTGCGAACGCTCTACCAGGCGGCCGTCCGACAGGTCGACGCGAGTATCGGCCGGCTCCTCGAGACCCTGTCGGCGAACGGCCTCGACGACGAGACGGCGGTCGTCGTGGCCGGGGACCACGGCGAGGAGTTTCAGGAACACGGCCACCTCGCGCACTACCCGAAGCTGTACGACGAGTTGATCCGAGTGCCGCTGCTCGTCGACGTTCCGGGGAGCGACCAGCGACGCGTCGACCGACAGGTCGGACTCGACGCGATTCCCCCGACGGTGACCGACCTGCTCGACGTTCGGTCGCCGGAGGCGTGGACGGGATCGTCGCTCGTTCCGACCGTTCGCGGGGACGACTGCCCCGACGACGACCCCGTCGTCTCGGTCACCGTCCGCGGCGAGGACGTGGCGTCCCAACCGATTCCGCGCTCGCTCGAGGACGGGGATCTGCTCGTCAGCGTTCGGGACCGGGACTGGACCTACATCGAGAACGTCGACGCGACCGCCGACGACGCCGCGAAAGGCGGTGTCGAGCTCTACCACCGCCCCACGGATCCGGTCCAGCAGACGAATCTCGCCGCGGACCCGACGCCGGAGCAGCGGGCGCTCGTAGACGAGTTCGCCGCGATCGCTGCGGACCACGTCGACGAGATCCGCGGGTCCGACGCCGCTGCGGACGGCGAGGGCGATCGCGGCGGCGACGAGGAGTCGATCGACGACGACCTCGAGACCCGCCTCTCGGCGTTGGGGTATCGGTGATGTTCCGCGGATTCGTCCGAGAGCTCTACAGCGGACCGATCGCACCCCAGCTGCGCCGGTTCGTCGCCGTCGGCACCTTCGCTGCGGGGGTACAGATGGTGCTGCTCTGGACGTTCGTCGACTGGATCGACCTCCACTACCTGTTCGGCGCCGTGATCGCGATCGAGATCACGATCGTTCTCTCCTACGTCCTCAACAACGCCTGGACCTTCCAGGCCGATCGCAAGACCGGACCGATCGAGTACCTCGTCGGCCTGGGAAAGACGAACCTCGTCCGCGGGACGGCGATCCCGATCCAGCTCGCCGTACTCGGGCTCTTCGTCGAGTGGTTGTACGTCCCGTACCTGGTGGCCAACGCGATCGCGATCGTTATCAGCGGTATCTATCGGTACGTCCTCGACGCTCGCTGGACGTGGGGATGACTCAGAACGTGTCGGTGGTCGCGATCTCGAGTGGGAACCGCCCCACGAGCGTCGGTTACTCGCCGTTCGATCGCCGACGTCGCGCGTCGACTACAGCAGGCGTCGCAGCGCGCGAAGCGGGAACGTGATGATCGCGATGACGAGACTGATGGCCTCCTTGAGTATCGACCGTATTGCGCCGATCATATTCTCGATAAGGGGAACGAGCGTGTTGGCGCTGTGGCCTGCCGACGCAAGCGGCGGGGTCGAAGCTTCGGGCCGGCAGCACTCCCGTCGCCCTCGAGAACGACGCCCGCGAAGCGCGGCGGACTCGACTCCTCGAGCCGTCGGCGCCGAGTCTCACGGCGGGGAGATCAACAGAGCAAGCCGGGATAGTCCGCGATGAGGCCGTCGACGCCGGCCTCGGCGAGTTGCGTCGCTTCGTACCACGTTTGGACGGTCCAGACGTTCACCTCGCGTCCCTCCTCGTGAGCCGCGTCGACGATGTCGACGTCGTCAGTTCCCTCGGAGAACGGCGTTCCGGAGACGAGTTCGAAGGAGGGGTGGATCGCCTCGGCGTCGTACTCGCGAGTCACCTCGAGGCCGGCCTCGAGGTCGTCCGAGAACAGGAACGCGATGGGGATCGACGGATCGACTTCGCGCGTGATCGAGAGCGCCGCCTCGTGGAACGACGACACGAGGATCTCGTTTCGGTACTCGTCCGCGATCGCGAGAACGTCCCGCACGAACGGCCGCCAGAGTTCCTCCTGCTCCGCTAACTCCTCTCCCTCGAGATTTCCGGCCACCAACTCCGTCGAGCCCGCGTTTTTCAGCTCGATGTTGACGCGGACGGACGGAGGAACCGCCTTCAGCACCTCGTGCAGCGTCGGGACGGTCTGACCCGATTCCAGCACTTCGGCAGCGAGTACGGTTTCGCAGTCCGTCTCCCAGACGAGCCCCTCGGCATCGGTGAGACCGCGGTCGCCGCCCTGGCGTTCGCTCAGGCCGTCGTCGTGAAAGACCACCACCTCGCCGTCCGCACACGGAACCACGTCGATCTCGATCATCTCGGCGCCGTCTCGTGCGGAGTTTCGCGCCGCAGCTACCGTGTTCTCGGGGTACGTTCCCGCGAACCCCCGGTGGGCGATGATACTCGGGCTTCGTCCCGGACTCCGCGAATTGTCGCTACGTTCCTTCGTCTCGGTCCCTTCCCGCGCGGCCGCAGTGGACCCGAAGGCCGCCGCGGTTACGGCCGCGCCGGAACCCTGAAGGAGTCGCCGTCGGGCCAGATCTCTGGTATGTTCTGACATTGCAAAAACTACATCGGCTGACTAACACTTAATGATTAGCAGTGCACAATTTTCCTTCGAATATATATTACTCATTATATAGATAAGAAATAATTAGAAACTTATATCGTCGCGTGAATCACCCGTGTGTTATGGGAACAAATACCAATTGCTGCGGGAGTCCGAGCGCGCCGGATCCGGCCGATCTGCTACCGATTTCGACCGACCGACGCTCGTTCATCAAGGGGGTGGGGGCGCTAACGGGGACGGCCGCGCTTAGCGAGCGAACGCGGGCAAAAGGGGAGGACGGATCGACCGGTGAGCGCGACCCGAGCAACGCGGTCATGTTCATCTTCGACGGAATGGGACCGACGCAGGTTACGGGATCGCGGTATCTGAAAGCGTATCGGGACGATCCGGATCAGTTCCCGCTAAACGCGGATCCCGCCGAAGCGGGGCTCAACCTGGATCGCCACTCCTCTCACGGAACGATGACGACGTTTCCCGCGGACCCGAACGAAGTGGTGGTCGACTCGGCGGCCGGCGCGACGAGCCCGGGAGCGATCGACTGTGCGGCGGGTGCGACCGGCATCGGGGCGGGCGTAAAGACGTACAACGGCGCCATCGGCGGGATCCGGGAAGACGACGAATTCGTCCCGGTGGAGACGATCCTCGAGGCGGCGCGGGACGCCGGACTCGCCACCGGACTGGTGACGACGACGCGTATCACTCACGCGACGCCCGCGGCGTTCGCCGCTCACGTCCCTCACCGCTCGATGGAGGACGAAATCGCGCGGCAGTATATCGAGGAGACCGAGGTGGACGTGTTACTCGGCGGCGGAAAGGACTACTTCGATCCCGACGAGCGCGACGACGGTGCGGACCTCCTCGGCGCTGCCGAAGAGCGCGGCTACGAGATCGTCGAGACCGCCGGCGACCTCTCGGGCGTCGAGGCGGCCCCGGTGCTGGGACTGTTTACCGACGATAGCCACCTCGACTACCACATCGACCGCCAGCGGGTCGGCGGAACGCAGCCGGGGCTGGTCGAGATGACCGAGAAGGCGCTGGAGTTACTCTCGGAGTGCGAGGCGGGGTTCTTCCTCATGGTCGAGGCCGGCCGCGTCGACCACTGCGGGCACAAGAACGAGCCCGCTATCCTCGACGAACAGCTCGAGGGCGACGAGGCGGTCGGGTCGGTGCTCGACTTCGCTCGAGACGATTCGACCCTGCCGACGACGGTGGTGACGACCGCGGACCACGAGTGCGGCGGCCTCTCGCTCGCGCGCGACGGCATCTACAACGTCGATTACGAGATGGTCGATCGGCTCACCGCGAGCGTGACCGAAGGGATCAATCCCGCGATCGAGGAGGAGGTCGAGGACGTCGAGGACCTCGATCGGGTCATGCGGGAGGTCGGCGGGTTCGAGCTCGCCGAGCTCGACCGAAACCACCCGGAGGGCGATCTCTACCGGTCGATCGATCTCGGCCCGTTTTATTCGGGTATGCCCGTGATCCGCGACCTCCTCAACCGGAAGGTGTTGCTCGGGTTCACGTCCCACGGACACACCGGCGTCGACGTTCCGCTGTACGCCGACGGGCCGAACGCCGAGTTCTTCAACACGGCGCGGGATAATACCGACATCGCGGACGTCGTCGCCGACGCGCTGGGACTCGTCTGAGGGGCCGCGTTTCCGTTCGTCGCCCGCTGTCGGAAGCGCCCCTTCCCCGACGGGCCGTCGGGCGCCGACCTGCTCCGTCTCCCCGCCCGTTCGTTCACGACGGTTGATAGATCCGAACGATGAATACCGAGAGCGTGGTCGGTCGGCACTGAATGGTATTCACACGCGAGGAGGTACTCGACCGACTGACCGAGACGGTCTCGAGCGGAGAGCCGATCGTCGGGGCCGGCGCCGGCACGGGGATGTCGGCCAAGTTCGCCGAACGGGGCGGCGTCGACCTGCTGATCGTCTACAACTCCGGGCGGTACCGGATGAACGGCCGCGGATCGCTGGCGGGGTTGCTTCCCTACGGCGACGCCAACGAGATCGTCCTCGACATGGGCCGACAGGTGCTCCCGGTCGTCGAGGACACGCCCGTGCTCGCGGGCGTCAACGGAACCGATCCGTTCCGACAGATGGACGTCTTCCTCGAGGATCTCGCGCGGCGTGGCTTCGCGGGCGTCCAGAACTTCCCGACCGTCGGGCTCATCGACGAGGACAGCGGGTTCCGCCGGAACCTCGAGGAGACGGGCATGGGCTACGACGAGGAGGTCGACATGATCCGGGAGGCGGCCGAGCAGGGCCTGCTCACCTGTCCGTACGTCTTCACCGAGGAGCAAGCGCGCGAGATGGCCGCGGCCGGCGCCGACGTGATCGTCTCCCATATGGGGCTGACGACCTCGGGCGACATCGGGGCGGAGACGGCGCTCGATCTGGAAACCGCAGCCGAACGCGTCCAGGCCCACCACGACGCGGCCAAAGACGTCGACGAGGACGTGCTGGTGATCTGTCACGGCGGGCCGATCGCCTGGCCCGACGACGCCCAGTACGTCCTCGACAATACGGAGGGCGTCGTCGGCTTCTTCGGCGCGTCCAGCCTCGAGCGCCTGCCGACCGAGGAGGCGATCGAGAACCAGGCCCGCGAGTTCAAGGCGATCGATACCTGAGCATGTCCGATTCCCCACACGTTACCGAACGCGACGGCGTCCGCACGGCCTACCACGTCGAACCCGATTCGAGCCAATGAGCGTCGTTATCATCGGAACGCTGGACACGAAAGGCGACGAGATCGGCTTCGCCAGGGACGTCCTCGAGGCCCAGGGCGTCGACGCCCACGTCGTCGACGCCGGCGTGATGGGCGAGCCGCCGTTCGACCCGGACACGTCGGCCGACGCCGTCGCCGAGGCGGCCGGAACGACCCTCGAGACGCTCCGCGAGGAGGGCGGCCGCGGCGAGGCGATGGCGGCGATGGGGGAGGGTGCGGCCGACGTCGCTCGCCGGCTCTACGAGGACGGCGACCTCGAGGGCGTGCTCGGACTCGGCGGGTCGGGGAACACGTCGATCGCGACGGCGGCGATGCGGGCGCTCCCGATCGGGGTGCCAAAGCTCATGGTGTCGACGATGGCCTCGGGCGATACGGAGCCCTACGTCGGCGCTCGAGACGTGATGATGCTGTACTCGGTCGCCGACATCGAGGGGCTGAACCAGCTCTCGCGGCGGGTGATCGCCAACGCGGCCCTGGCGATGGTCGGGATGGTGACGAACGACCCCGACGTCGCGGTCGACGATCGACCGACGATCGGGATCACGATGTTCGGCGTGACGACGCCGTGTGTACGGACGGCCCGCGAGCGCCTCGAGGCGAAGGGGTACGAGACGATCGTGTTCCACGCGACCGGGACGGGCGGGCGCGCGATGGAGTCGCTCGTCGAGGAGGGCGTCGTCGACGGCGTCCTCGACGTGACGACGACCGAGTGGGCGGACGAACTGGTCGGCGGCGTGCTCAGCGCCGGCCCGGATCGGCTCGAGGCGGCTGGGTCCGAGGGCGTCCCGCAAGTCGTCTCGACGGGCGCGCTCGATATGGTCAACTTCGGGCCCCGCGAGTCGGTTCCCGAGGAGTTCGAGGGGCGACAGTTCCACGTTCACAACCCGCAGGTGACGCTGATGCGGACGACCCCCGAGGAAAACGCCGAACTCGGAACGATCGTCGCCGAGAAGCTCAACGCCGCCGACGGGCCGACCGCGCTCGCCCTTCCCCTCGAGGGTGTCTCCGCGATCGATATCGAAGGCGAGGACTTCCACGATCCCGAGGCCGACGCGGCTCTGTTCGAGGCCCTGCGATCGACCCTCGACGACGATGTCGAACTGATCGAGCTGGAGGCGGATCTCAACGACGACGCCGTCGCGACGGCGCTTGCGGACACGCTCGACGAGTACATGCGCGCGACCGGGCGAGCCCCCTCGAGGGAGGGGTGATCGCGCCCACGCGACGGGAGTCCGTCGCTCCGGCACCTATTCTCTCCCAAACGACCATGTACCGCTCCCGAATAGGATGGCCCATGAAACGGCTCCCGGTGATCGCGCTCGTCGCGGCGATGTTGCTTCTCGCCGGCTGTGCGGACGGCGGCGGGACGGCCGACCCCGATCGGACCGACGGGACGGAAGCCGACGGAAATCTCACTGTGCCCGCCGAAAACGGGTCTTCGGACGAGACGTCCGACTCGTCGGGCGTCGACGGCGAACTCGAGATACACCACATCGACGTCGGCCAGGCCGACGCGACGCTGCTCGTCGAGCCGTCCGGGGAGACGATGCTCGTCGACTCCGGCGACTGGCGCCAGGACGGAGCGGGCGTCATCGAGTACCTCGAGGCCCGGGGCGTCGATCGCATCGACCACCTCGTGACGACCCATGCCGACGCCGATCACATCGGCGGTCACGCCGCCGTCATCGAACACTACGAGACCGAGCGAAACGGCGTCGGCGCGGTGTACGACTCCGGAGTGACCTCGAACAGCCAGACGTACCAGCGGTACCTCGACGCGGTCGAAACGCACGACGTCGAGCTATTCGTCGTCGACGAAAACGACGGCTTCGAGTTCGGCGACGCGACCGTCGACGTGCTCAACCCGCCGGCGGGCGAGTCGGGGGCGGACAAGCAGTACAACAGCGTCACCCTCCTGGTCGAGTTCGGCGAGTTCTCGTACCTGACGACCGGGGACGCGGAGGCCGACGCCGAAGAACGGATGGCCGAGGAGTACGGTTCGGCCCTCGAGTCGGACGTCTACCACTCCGGCCACCACGGCTCGTCGACGTCCTCGACCCGGCCGTTCATGGAGCGGGTCGATCCGGCGGCGGCGGTTATCTCGAGCGCGTACGACTCGCAGTACGGCCACCCCTCCGACGCGGTCCTCGAGGACTACGCGACGCGGGACATCGAGACCTACTGGACCGGCGTTCACGGCGATATCGTGCTGACGACTGACGGGGAGGACTACGGGTTCGAGACGGAACGCGAGTTCTCGACCGACGCCGGCGCGCTGCTCGAGGAAAAGCGATCCGACGAGTCGCGGGCCGCGCTCGGGCCACCGATTCATGTGACTCCGGCGCCAACGGCGATCCAATGAGCGAAACGTACACCGCGGCCCTGGACCGAATCGAGGACGGGCGAACGGCGGTACTGTTGCTCGAGGCGGACGGCGAGTCCGTCGAGCAACTGGACGTCGACCTCGATCGGCTTCCGGCGGACGGTCGACACGAGGGGGCGGTTCTCGAGGTCGACGTCGAGGACGGGGAGTTTCGCGAAGCGGAGTACCTGCCCGACGTCACCCGGTCGCGGCGGGAATCCGTCCGAGAGCGGTTCGATCGGCTCTCGTCCGACCTGTCCGACCGCGACTGACCGTACAAGCGAGCAGTTCGACGGAGATGCTCCGGGGAGGATCCACGGCTGACGTTGTCTACGTAGTCGGGATCGAACTGCGGCCGTTCTCCGTTTCAAGCTACCGCCACGATCAGTTCGGAGAGCGACCCGATCGCTCGTTCCCAGGCCGAGAACCCGGTGAGTATCGCCAGTACGGTGTCGAGTCCGAAGAAGGCGAGTAGCGCCGCCCCGACGTAGTGGGCCTTCCGGGCGTCGAACCGGTGAGAGAACCGGTGGAAAAAGTAGGCGTTGGCCACGCTCACGGGAACGATCGTGAGCATTTCTCCCAGCCAGATCGCCGGGCTCGCGCCGTACTCGACGGCGAGTCCGATGGTGACGAGCTGGGTCTTGTCCCCGAACTCGCCGACGGCCATCATCGTAAAAATCGCGAGAAACTGCCCTATCGGACCGTCGATCGTGCGTCCGAAGAGTTCGAACTCCGCGTCGTCTCCTGCGAGCCCCGCGCCGGCGATGCCGCCGTCCGTCTTCGCACCACCCGGTTCCGCAGCGTCGTCGGGTGCGGAACGGACGAGCAACACGGCAAACAGCAAGAACAACCCGGCCGTTATCGCGTCGAGAGCGATCCCCGGAAGCGCCCCCTGAATCGCCCGTCCGAACAGGATCTCGAGAGCCGTCCAACCGCCGAACGCGGCCCCGGCTGCGCCGACGACCAGCAGCGGCTCGTACCGCGTCGAGAGCCCCGCGATGATAAACTGCACTTTCTCGCCCGGGAGCACGGCGAGCTGTGCGACCGCCGCGATGGCGACGAGCGCGACGAAATCGGTCATCGACCGACCCCCGGAGCACCGACGCTGGGCGTTCCGGTCGGTTCGACCGGCGAACGGTCGATCGATGCCACGTCCGATTCGAGGTGACGCCGTCGGTGCCGTTCGATACTGCCGGACGAACGGACTCCCGGCGGTGCTCCCGTCTCGAGTCGCTCGGCGGTACGATCCGTGGCGGGGGACCTGCGTTCGGCGACTCCGGGCTCGTCGCTCGCCTGCAGACGAACCTTCGGCACACCGCTCGGTCTCATCTCGCGATCGTTTAGCTCCGTCTAATAGTTATATTTGTTGTATGCGGTACCGGTACCGTGTCGAATCGTCGAGCCGAGAGCGCCCCCGAGCACGCGGTCCCGTCCTACACGACGAACAGTTCGAAGGGGGCGTCTCCGCTGAACAGGAGAACCACGTTGTTGATCGCACAGACGGCGTACACGAGGACGGCGCCCGTAGCGAACAGCGTATCGTACGGTTTCGAGAGGTAGTGTCCGGTCAGGACGACGACGGCGGCGTACGCGCTCCCCGCGAGAACGACGCCGGGCACGCCGATCGCCTCGTAGAAGTACGTCGTGATCGGGTTCAGTTCGGTGGCGTAGGGAACCGGGAAGAGAAGGATGGTGGCGATCAGGTCCACGAGCCAGAACAGCGCGAACGAGATGCGTACCGGGGGGTTCGCCGGACGGTCCAGCGCTGCCCTGGCGGCTACTGTCGGTGCCATATCCGTCCCGAGGTCGCGCAGGTGGGAAATTAGCAGGCTTGCCACGACCGGGTGCGCTGGGCGCTATCCCACCACATTACGGCTCCGGGCGGGCCGTTTCCGCCGACGCGAACGAGACCGGGCGCGAACCGGATCGAGCGAAGTCGGCGGACGCTCGAGCGGCGGCTAGTGGATACCCATCGTTTCGATCTGCTCCTGGTACCGGTTCCGAATCGTCACCTCGGTCACCTGCGCGACGTCCGCGACCTCGCGCTGGGTTTTCTTCTCGTTGCACAGCAGGCTGGCGGCGTAGATCGCGGCGGCGGCGAACCCCGTGGGAGACTTTCCGGAGAGCAACCCCTCCTCCGCGGTGGTGTCGATGATCTCTCGAGCCTTCGCCTGGACCTCCTCGCTCGAGTCGAGCGCGGAGCAAAACCGGGGAACGTACTCCTTGGGATCGACGGGTTTCATCTCGAGGGAGAGCTCCTGGGCGATGTAGCGGTACGTTCGTCCGATCTCCTTCTTTTCGACCCGCGAGACGTCGGCCACCTCCTCCAGACTGCGCGGAATGCTCTCCTGTCGACAGGCGACGTACAGACAGCTCGTCGAGACCCCCTCGATCGACCGCCCGCGGATGAGATCCTCGTTCAGCGCCCGCCGGTAGACGACGCTCGCGACCTCGCGAACCGATCGCGGGACGCCGAGCGCCGAGGCCATCCGGTCGATCTCTGAGAGCGCGAACTGCAGGTTGCGCTCGCCGGCGTCCTTCGTTCGGATGCGCTCCTGCCACTTGCGCAGGCGGTGCATCTGGTTGCGCTTCTCCGAGGACAGCGAGCGACCGTAGGCGTCCTTGTCCTTCCAGTCGATCTGCGTCGTGAGGCCCTTGTCGTGCATCGTTTTGGTGGTGGGCGCCCCGACGCGGGATTTGCTGTTCCGTTCCGAGTGGTTGAAGGCGCGCCACTCCGGGCCCCGGTCGATGTTCCTCGTTTCGATCACCAGTCCGCACTCCTCGCAGACGAGCTCGCCCTGGTCCTCGCTCGTCGTGAGGGCGCTCGAGCCGCACTCGTCGCACGTTCGCTCGTCCGCGGATTCTTGCTCCGTGTGGGCCGATTTCGAGTCGCGCTGGCGCAGAGAGCGCTCCATACAAATAGGTTCGCGTCCATGGTGTCTTAAACCCTCGTTCGAGCGGCGCCCCGTCGGGAAACGGACGAGCCCACCGAACCGTCACCGACGGTCGATCCGCTCCGGCCACGCGTCGCAGTGCCGTCTGTCGAGTCGATCGTCGGTCATCGAGACCCATCGCACCTCGTTCCAGCTCACCCGGTAGTGGCAGGTCTCCGGCTCCAGTTGCTCCCAGTAGATCGTCTGCATCGACGGGACGTCCGCGTCGTCCGGCGTCACCGACGGCGGCTCCGCGTCCGGCTCGGCCTCCGCCTGGACTCGCTCGAGCGTCGCTCGGGGCGGCGGCGAACCGGCGTTCCAGGCGAGTCCCATCGGGACGAACAGGCCGGCGACGACGATGGCGGCGAGAGCGATCCGCCGACCGTCCGGTCGAGCCGTCTCACCGCGGTCCGCCGGGGTCGAGCGCCGTTCGATCGCGCTCTCGACGGCGGTGGCGACGCCGAGCGCGACGAAGGCGAGCAGTTGCAGTGCGTCCGTCGAGCCGTCCATATCGACGAACAGGACCTGAAAACCGAACAACAGGCCGCCAACCAGTATCCACCACCGTTCTCCCGGATCGCGGACCGCCCCGCTGACCCAGCCGTAGAGGGCCACCGGAAGGAGCAGCGATCCGTAGCCGAACACCAGCAGTACCGAGGAGACGCGCTCGGCGAGCGTGTACGGCGACCCGGCGAGAAGCGGAGCAAGGATCGTCTGAACCACCATCGGGGCCAGCGCACCCGCGGCCGCGAACGCGAGGACGACCGCGGCGGTCACGACGCCGCCGCCCGCGACGGACCGGAGCGCGCTCTTCGCTCCCGTTCGTCGGTACGCGATCCCGACGACCAGCAGGGCGAAGACGGCGCCGGACTGCCAGGAACCGGCGCTCAACGCGGCGGCGGCCCCGGCGACGAACGGTCGGTCCCGGAGCGCGAGCGCGAGCGCGCAGGCGCCGAAAAACAGCGCGTAGAACTGCGCTCTGACCCCCTGGAACGGGAGGGTGAAGAGCTCCGGAACCGCGAGCATCNNNTCGCGCCATCAGAGATGTGTATAAGAGACAGGGGCGACGCTGAGGGCGTGCAGGACGAGCATGTCGCCGCCGGAGAGTGCGGCGAGGACGGCCGTGATACCGAACGGAACGGGCGGGTTCACGTCCCAGACGTCGACGTACGGGACCCCTCCCTGGAGGACGTACCAGCCCGTGTGCTGGAAGAACGCCGGATCGGTCGCCAGCGCCGACCACTCGGTTCGAACGGACGTGAGGGCCCCGAAGACGAAGACGACCGCGACGACGGGCGCGAGGGCGACGATCCACGCGGGAGGTGAGCTGGCGAGCGCTCGAGCGAGCGGGGATCGACGAGGGTTCACGCTAGATCCGTTGGGAGACCCACTTCGCGGCGGCGAGGGCACCCTGGTCCCACGCCACGCGGTGGTCGAGGCCGGTATCGTCGTCCTCGTCGTTCGGCTCGTAGTTCTCCAGGTACCACTCGTAGGTCTCCACGAGCGCCTCCCTGTTCGAGTACTCGGGCTCCCAGCCGAGGCGCTTCAGCTTCTCGACGGAGACGTAGGAGTCCTCGTGGGCCGTCTCGTAGACCCACGGGTACAGCGGCGACAGGTTCAGCCGATCGAGCACTCGGAGGACGGCGATCGTGAGGAACGCGGGCGTCCCGACGGTTCGCTTCCCCGTCCCGGCGCGGTCGATGGGCGCCTGAAAGTCCGACCGCATCGTGCCGAACTCGTCGGTGCCGACGTTGAACGTGTCGTTCACCGCGGCCTCGTCCCCGGTGAGCATCAGTTCGACGGCGGCGACGAGGTCGCGAACGTGCAACAGCTGGTAGCGGTTGTCGCCCCGACCGACGAGCGGGACGTTCGCGCCGTCGGCGATCCAGTCGAACAGCACCTGAAACACGCCGAGCCGTTTCGGGCCCACGAACGTCTTCGGTCGGAGGATCGGGACGCACATCCCCATGCGTCGAAAGTCCCGACAGACGTTTTCGGCCTGGATCTTGGCCTCGCCGTAGGGGCCGACGCCCTCGAGCGGGGACTCCTCCGTGATCGGGTGCGCGTCGTGAGTGCCGTACACCGCGGTCGAGGAGATATAGCAGACCCGTTCGACGCCGCGATCCCTCGCCGCCCAGAGGACGTTCCGCGTTCCGTCGATCGTCGTCTCCCGGATCCGGTCGGCGTCCCACAGCGGGAGCGCGGCCGCCGCGTGGACGACGGCGGTCACGTCGCCGTCCTCGAGGGCGTCGGCCACGGCCCGCTCGTCTCGAACGTCGCCGTCGACGAACGAGATCCCGCGGCTGTCGTCGTCCGCCTCGAAGGGCTTGAGATCGAACGCGGTGACGTCCCACCCACGGTCCCGGAAGTGTTGACACGCGTGCAAGCCGAGAAATCCGGTCCCGCCCGTGACGAGCACCGAGCGGTTCGAACCGTCGTTTCGCGTGCGGTCGTTCATCGTGCGATCGAACTCGAGATCGGCGCGGCGGATCAAGAGTGTGTCGGCGCCAGACCGCCGTTAATGGGGCACGTACCGTCGTAGGGGATGCCTACGGCGAACCGACGCGACCGTCGCGGATCGGTGATCAACCCCCACCTCGTCCCGGTGGCGGAACGATTCTAAAGGGGTTGCCAGCGAACGGGTGCGTTTTTTGGTCCTTCTGGGGGTGGGGAGACAGACCATGTCCCCCCGCGGCTACGCCGTCC
Source organism: Natronococcus jeotgali DSM 18795 (assembly GCF_000337695.1). GTDB lineage: Archaea > Halobacteriota > Halobacteria > Halobacteriales > Natrialbaceae > Natronococcus > Natronococcus jeotgali. The sequence continues at coordinate 40,258 of NZ_AOIA01000091.1, read as the reverse complement.
AGAACCGCCTCGTCGGGAGCGTCACCGGGCTGTTGAGGGAGATCCGCCCCTGGCAGTGGTACAAACAGAGCGTGCTCCTCCTGGGGATCGTCTTCTCCGGGAGCCTGTTCGATCCGGCCGCGGTCGCAAACGTCGCGATCGCGATCGTGGCGTTCTGTGCGATCGCGGGCACGACCTACATCGGCAACGACATCGCCGACCTCGAGGCGGATCGCAACCACCCGCGGAAGCGACACCGCCCCATCGCCAGCGGGCAGGTGTCGATCCCCGTCGCGGTGACGTTCGCGGCCCTGCTGTTCGCCGCGGGAATCGCGCTCTCCTGGTATCTCGGACCCCTGTTTCTCCTCGTCGTGGTCGCGTACCTCGTACAGAACGGGCTCTACTCGGCGTTCCTGAAAGACCTCGTTCTCGTCGACGTACTGATCGTCGCCGTCGGCTTCGTGCTGCGGGCCGTCGCGGGCGTCGTCGCCATCGACGTCTTCCTGAGCCCGTGGCTCGTCGTCTGTACGTTCCTCACGGCGCTGATGCTCGGAATCGGCAAGCGACGCCACGAGATGGACGCCGTCGAGGACGCGGCCGCGTCGCGGGCCACCCTCGCCGAGTACACGCCGGAGACGCTCGATCACCTGTTCGTCGTCGTCCTCTCGGCGCTGATCGTCTCCTACTCGCTGTACACGTTCTTCGGCGGCGGCGAGTGGACGATGGCGACGCTCCCGTTCGCGTTCTTCGCCGCATTCCGGTACCACCACCTCGTGTACACCAGGGACGTCGGCGGCGATCCGAAGTACCTCTTCGGCGACCGACCGTTCCGCACCAATCTCGCGCTCTGGGGCGTCGTCGTCGTCGGCGTCCGCTACCGGGTTCCGTCCCGCATCCTCGAGGTGATCGCGTGACCGCGTCCGACGGCGCCGCGACGCGCCGGTACGACCTTCAGGTCCACACCGACGCCTCGCCGTGCTCGAGGGCGCCACCGGAGCGCGTCGCCGCGGCGGCCGTCGACGCCGGACTCGACGGGATCGCCGTCACCGACCACGACACGCTCGCGAACGTCGAGGCCGTTCGAAACGCCGCGCCGGACGACCTCGAGGTGATCTCCGCGGTCGAGGTGACGACGACGCAGGGGCACCTGCTCGCGCTCGAGGTGGCCGAGACGCCGCCGCGGGCCGACCCGATGGCGGTCGTCGACCACGTCCACCGTCAGGGCGGCGTGGCCGTCCTCTCGCACCCGTTCGACGCGTTGCGACAGTCCTACGGGACCGACCTCGAGGCCCTCGCCGTCGCAGTCGACGGGGTCGAGGCGGTGAACTCGCGGTGTGTCTGTCGCCGGTTCAACGAGCGCGCGGCGGCGTTCGCGACCGCCAACGACCTGCCGGCGACCGGCGGGAGCGACGCGCACTTCCCGATGGAACTCGGTCGCGCACACACCGTCGTCAAGGGGGGCGGGACGCTCGCGGACGCCCTGCGAGACGGGCGCGTTCGACCGGGCGGCCGCGGACGGTACCTCTCGGGGCACGTCGCGACGAAACTCCATCAGGGCCTCGCGCTCTCCGATCGGGCGGTCGACGCGATCGCACCGGGGCGGGCCCCGCCGCGATGAGCGGGGAACCCGCCGTCGATCGCGGTCGGGCGATCGTTCGGAGCCACGGCGTCCGGCTGACGGCGCTGCTCTCGGTCGTCGTCTTCCTCGGGCTCGCCGTCTACGCGGACGTCGGGACGCTGCTGGCCGCGCTCGCGACGGTGGAGTGGAAGACGTTCGGCGCCGTCGTCGGCCTCACGACCGTCGGGTACGCCTTCCGGTTCGCGAAGTGGCACTACTACCTCCGCCGCCTCGAGATCGACGTGTCGATCCGCGCGAGCGGGATCACCTTCTTCAGCGGCCTGATGATGGTGGTCACGCCCGGGAAGGCCGGCGAGGTCTGGAAGGCGTGGTTCCTTCGAGACGAGCGCGGCGTCCCCGCGAGCAAGACCGCCTCGGTCGTCGTCGCCGAGCGCGTGACCGATCTCGTCGCGCTCGGCGCGATGGCCGCGCTCGGGCTGGTCGTCTACGGTCGCTCGTCGCTCCCGGTCGTCGTCGTCCTCGGGATCGTCGCGGTCGGGATCGGCCTGCTCCGGTGGCGGCGGGCCTCCCTGGCGATCCTCGGCGGGCTCGAGTCGCTCCCGGTCGTCGGTCGGCACGCGACCGACCTCGAGCGATTGTACGAGAGCGCGTACCGGCTGTTCCGGGTCCGGCCGCTGGTCCTCTCGACGCTTTGCAGTCTCGCCGCGTGGGGGCTCGAGGGGTTCGCCCTCTGGGTGGTCCTCGACGGGTTCGGCGTCGAAGCCAGCGTCGCGCTCGGGCTGTTCGTCTTCGGGCTCGGGTCGGTCGTCGGCGCGGCGTCGATGCTCCCCGGCGGGCTCGCGGCGACGGAGGCGTCGATGGTCGGCGCGCTCGTCGCGTTCGGCTACCCCGAGGCCGTCGCGGCCGCGGCCACGGTGGTCGTTCGCGTGGGGACGCTCTGGTACGCCGCGGCGCTCGGCACCGCGGTGTTTCTCGCGTACGAGGGAACTCGCTGACCGCGGGCGACCCGCGCGGACCGAGCCGCGCTCGAGGGAAAACAGGACCGCGTTCCGTCCACGCGACGGGTCACCCGGAGAGGTCTCGCCGTTCGAAGTACTCGCCGCTCGCGACGACGAGAACCGCAACGGCGACCAGGAGGATCGAGAGATCGCCCCCCGAGACCTCGCCGTCGACGAGGATCCCGCCCGGATCGAAGTACCGGGAGAACGCGACGTCGCCGACCCACTCGTAGTCGGTATCGAACGTGAACGTATCGAGCAGGAACATCCCGAAGACCGATCCGGCGCCGACGGTCTGTGCCCGACGGACGGAATCGAACGCGACGGAGGCGAGCAGTCCGACGCCGGCACAGCAGAGCAGGTAGGCGATCGAGTACGCGTGCACGGCGAACAGATCCGCGGCGTCGATCGATTCGTCGACGAGGACCACGCCGGCGTAGACCGCCAGGGCGGTGACGGCGTTGACCAGCACGACGCCCGGGACGAGCGACAGGAACTTGCCGACCACGACTCGAGACCGCGTCACCGGCAGCGACAGCGTCAGCCCGATCGTTCCGCGCTCGACCTCCCCGGCCACCGTCGAGGCCGCGGCGTAGGCGTAGTAGACCGCGAGTAACAACACCCACCCGAACTGGTAGAGTTGGGAGACGAGGTAGCCCTCGATCGTCGTCAGCGTCGTCACGTTCCCCACGAACGCCCGCGTCGCCTCGGGCGGGAGCGACTCGAGGTAGGCGTCGAGATCGGCCCCCGTCTCCCGGATCGACGGGTAGAGCGCGACGGTCAGAACGATCAGCGCGACCATCGCACCCGCGAGTAGCAGGGATCCGCGGAGTCGGCGACGGGCTTCGAACGCGGTGAGATCGAGCATCGGACGCGTCCCGTTTCCTAACGGACGCCGGTGGCTTATACGTGATCCCGCCTGCTCGAGGTAACGGGAGGTTGTCGCGACGGCAGTTCGGTAATCGGTCCTTCAGCGGGGTAACGGGCGGGACGATTTATCGGCGTCTCGACCGTCCCGGAGCGGATATGGGTCGCCGAGGGGAGACGCCGAGCCGACGACGTCGAGTAGTCGTCGCTGCGGGCGTCCTCTCGTTGGTCGTCGTCCTGGCGATCGGAACCGTCGCGGCGACGGTGCTGCTCGAGACGCAGACGACCGCGCCGCCACAGAACGAGTCCCGAAACGACTCGGTGGACGGACCGACCGCCGAACCGATCGGCGGCGCTCCGCCCGTCGGTGTGGCCGACAACGAGTCCGCGACGGGGCCGCCCGCCGAGAACGACACGCCGACGACCGAGCCGCCGATCGAGCCGACCGTCCCGGCGACGGATCCCCAGATCGTTCAGGGTCCGACGGGGAACGTCACCGTCGCAGTCGCGGAGAACCGTTCGGTCCGCGCGGGCGAGTCGAGGCCGATTCCGCTCGAGGTGACGAACGACGGCGATCGACGGGCGACCGACGTCGTCGTGACGCTGCGTGCAGCCGACGGGGCCGTGGCGCTCGGTACGTCCGCGTCGCCGCAGTCGGCGCGGTCGATCGTCGTCGACGAACTCTCGTCCGGCGAGACCGCCGACGTCGACGTCGACGTCACGGCCGCGCGGGTCGAACCCGGAACGTATCCGCTGTTCGCGAGCGTTCAGTACCGCCTCGAACCGCCCGACGACGGTGCGAACGAGAGCGACGACGGCGACGAACCGGTTCGAACCGGCGGTCCGTCGGTGCTCGGGGTCGGCGTCGTCGCCGCTCCCGATTTCGACGTCGCCCCCGTCACCGACGGCGTCCCCGTCGACGGGGAACGCGTCTACGAGGTCCGAATCGAAAACGTCGGTGACCGACGGGTGACCGGGGTGACCGCCGCGATCGAGGTCGGACCGCCCCTCTCGAGCGAGTCGCCGACGGCGTACGTCGGCGCGCTCGACCCCGGCGAGTCGGCGACGGCGCGGTTCGATCTCGAGGCGTCCTCCGACGCGGTCGAGACGACGACCAGCGTGCCGCTCTCGATCGCGTACGACGGCGGTTCCGGCGAGCGAACGAGCGCGGACCCCGTCCAGGTTCCCGTCGCGATCGTCGAGACCGACGGGGACGCCGACGCCGACTCCGCCGCCCCGTTCGTCGCCGTCGCGCTCGCGCTCGCACTCGCGACGGTCTGGTGGGTCCGCAGGCGCTGAAAGGCGGCCAGCGGTGGCGGTACCGCAGCCGACGGCGTCAGGACGGCGCGTCGGCGCCGTTGGCCGCCGAGTCGTCGTCGCCGCGGTCGGCGTCTCCGTAGAAGTGCATGAACACGTCCTCGATGGACGCCTCGCGGATCTCCAGTTCGAGGACCGTGTACTCGGCCAGGCGCTCGATCAGGGCGTCGAACTCCCGCGCGAGGACGAGTCGGTACTCGCCGCCCCGTCGATCGACGCGCGCGACGCCCGGGAACTCGAGCGCCGACGGCGGCGGGTCCTCTGCCAGCCGAACGGTGACGACGGTGCCGCCTTCCTCGAGGATGTTGTCGACGGTGTCGAGTTCGATCAACCGGCCGTTCCGAACGATCCCGACGCGGTCGCAGACGCGACGAACCTCGCTCAAAATGTGCGAGGAAAAGAAACTCGTCCGGCCGGCGTCTCGTCGCTCCTCGAGCAGGTCGTAGAACTCGTTCTGGACGAGGGGATCGAGTCCGGACGTCGGCTCGTCCATGATCGCCAGCTCGGGCTCGTGCATGAACGCCGCGACGATGGCGAGCTTCTGTCTGTTGCCGCTCGAGTAGGCCTTCACGCTTCGGTCGAGGGGGACGGGAAAGCGCTCGAGGAGCTCCTCGCGGCGCTCGTCGCCGCGCAACCGCCCGAAGTGATCGAGCACTTCCGTACCCGTCACGCGGTCGTAGAAGGTGACGTCGCTCGGGAGGTAGCCGAGTCGGCGCTTCGCCTCTCGCAGTTCGGTTCGGTTCGTCACGCTCCGTCCCATCAGGGACGCCGTTCCGTCGGTCGGTTTCAGCAGTCCGAGGAGGACGCGAATCGCCGTCGACTTCCCGGCGCCGTTCGGACCGAGAAAGCCGAATATCTCGCCCACATCGACGGCGAACGTGAGGTCCTCGACGCCCCGAACGTCGCCGTAGTACTTCGTCAGCGACTCGAGCTCGATCGGCGGCGACTCCACGGTACTCACACGTCGAACGACGTCGTCCGGAGTCTTATACGCTTCAGGCGGGACGTCGTCCGAACGCGGTGCGTTCTGACCGTCGAAACCCAGCGGACTTTCGAACGCCCCCGAGCGGTATCCGCGCGACGCCGGACCGACCGCGACGGCCCGTGACGACGCGGTCGGTCACCGACGACGGGAAATCGCGCTCCGCTCGAGCGTCCTCCCCGGTAACCCCCGCTAGCCGTTCGTTCGCGGGCGCGTTCGGCGCTTCCGAACCGTCGGTACCGCCGACCGCGTCGAAAACGGCGGTTACGAAGCGCCGTCGCCCGCCCGACCACCGGATCCGACGCGCTACGCGTGTCGTTCGATGAGCCCCTCCAGCGTCGCGCGATCCTGCGCACCGACCAGACGTTCGGTCGGTTCGCCGTCAGCGTAGAGGACGAGCGTCGGAACTCCCCGGGCGCCGAGCCGCTGGGCCAGTCGCTGGTGGCGGTCGACGTCGACCTTCGCGACGGCGGCGTCGGTCTCCGCGGCGAGGGACTCGATCGTCGGCTCGAGCATCTGGCAGGGGCCACACCAGTCGGCGTAGCAGTCCACGAGGACGACGCCGTACGTTCCGACGATCTCGTCGAGGTGGTCGCTCCCCTCGACGCTGATCGGCTCGTCCGGCGTGGCCGCTCTTTCGGCGCCGCCAGTTTCGTCCGCGACACCCCCGTTCTCGAGGCGTTCGCGAAGCTCCCGTTTCTTCCGTTCGCGGATCCGTCGTCGTTCGTCGTCGATGGACTCGCTCATCGGTCGACGGTACGGGCCCCACGATCATAACAGTTTTGCGTCCAACGGACAATATTGGGTCGGCGGAACGGGTACAGTTCCGCGCCGGGGACGCTCGACGATCCGTCGGCGACGGACCTGCTCCGCCCACGCCCCCGACTCGAGTACCGCGGCGGAGCGATTCCGATTCGTCGCTTCGGTCAGGCCGCTCGGTCCGGCGGAACGAGCATGACGTTCCCGCTCGCCCGGGTGACGACGTCCTCGGAGACGCTCCCGAGCATCAGTCGGCGGAGCCTGCTGTGGCCGCGTGACCCGACGAGGATCGTCGTCGGCTCGTGGTCGGCCTCCGCGGCGAGGATCTCGTCCGCCGGATCGCCGCTGCGGATCTCGGTTCGCGTCTCGATCCCCCAGTCCTCGAGCCGGGCCGCCAACTCGGCGAGTCGCGCCTCGGGATCGTCGCCGTTCGACAGCGGCGGATCCTTCGGCGTCTCCACGTGAACTAGCGTCGCCTCCCGGGTCGCGTGACGGAGATACGAGAACGCCTCGAAGGCTCGTTCGGCGTTCTCCGAGAAATCCGTCGCGTACAGTATCCGCCGGAACAGGTGCTCCCGGAGCACGTCCGGGTCGTCCGCCTCGCGCTCGATCCGGTTGACGAGCAGCGGTACGACAGTCGTCCGCGCGAGGTTGCGCGCGGTCGAGCCGATGACGCGGTTCTCGAGGGGACTCTTCCCGCGTGAACCGACGATCGTCAGGTTCGCTCCGACCGCTTCCGCGACCCCGTTGATCCGTCGGTGGGGCGTGCCGCGGACGACGTGTGCGTCGACGTCGAAGCCCGCCCCCTCGATGACGCGACGGTACCGCGCAAGCGCGCGCTCGCGCCGTTCCTCGAAGTCCATCCCGGGCATACCCGCGTGGACGTTCGACGGGATCACGGTCACGAGGTGGATCTCCTCGACGCCGATTCGTCCGAGACACTCGAGGCAGGTCTCGCTCTCGATCGTGGCCTCGCTGGCGGCGGAGAGGTCGGTCGCACAGATCGCTTTCATACCACCCGTAGGTGACGCTCGTATAATATTGTTTGGGTCAGTCAATACTAGTCCCGATATCTCCGCCGCGGATACCCCGTCCGATCGCGATGACGTCCGCACCGGGTACCGATCGGACGTGACAGTGTTCGATCCGAGCGCGCCTCAGCCCCATCGACCGCGCCCCAGCGGAGTTGCCCGACAGCTACTGCACCCTTCGTATCTTCATAACTTATACAAATATTCCCGTTGGATAGCGGTGAGATAGACAGCAGTAATATTGTACAAAAATCCCAAAAGCGTTATACCCTTCCTCCGGGTAGGTGATACTGAAGAGAAACCCATGGTCCGTACACAACCACACGTCGGAGGTCGATACCGATGATCGACCTCGCAGCGTATTCGTCGGCAGTACAGGCAGCCGCGCTCGTCGGCGCCGTCCTCCTCGAGGCGATCGCCCTCTACGTCGGGTACGGCGCACTCGAGCGAGTCGCAACGCCAGTCGTCGAGCGGATCAAACACGCATAGATGGAGCCCTTTGGAATCGCACTGACGACGCTCGCACTGTTCGTGAGCTTCGGCTTCATGGTCGGCGTGCTGTTCGGCTTCTTCGGGATGGGCGGGTCGTTCCTCGTCACGCCCGCGTTACTCGTGATGGGGTATCCCGCCCGGGTCGCCGTCGGGAGCGGGATGGCCTTCGTCTTCGGGACGGCCGTCATCGCGACGCTGAAACACCACGACCTCGGACAGGTCGACTACAAACTCGGCGCGCTGATGATCGCCGGGACCACCGCCGGGATCGAGATCGGGAGCCTCTTCGTCTACCGGCTCGAGGAACTCGGACTCGCCAGCGGCGTCATCGGTGTCACCTACGTCGGCCTGCTGGGCGCGATCGGACTGTTCGTCACCCGAAACGCGCTCAAAAACGACGGAAGCGACGGCTCCGGTGGCGGCCACCACGAGGCCGCAGACGAAGAGATCGACCCGGACGCGATCCCCGATATCGCGAAGAAGATCCAGTCGTACCGCGTCCCGCCGATGATGACGATCGCGGGGGGGATTCAGGTCTCGCTGTGGATGGTCCTCGGCGTCGCGTTCGTGACGGGGCTGCTGTCGGGCTTCCTGGGCGTCGGGGGCGGATTCATCCGGATGCCCGCGATGTTCTACCTCATCGGAGTACCGGTGCCCGTCGCGGTCGGGACCGACCTGTTCGAGATCGTCTTCTCGGGCGGGTTCGGCGCGTTCACGTACGGGCTCAACGGCGGCGTCGACCTCTCGATCGTCGCGCCGCTGCTCGCCGGCAGCGCGCTAGGCGCTCGGATCGGGTCCGCCGCGACCAATATCGTCAACGAAGACGACATCAAGATCTACTTCGGGCTGATGCTCCTCGGTGGATCGGTCGCCGTGGCGTTCCAGCAGGCCGGCGACTACTTCGCCGTCGAACTGTTCAACACGGTCGGCTTCGCCCTGATCCTGCTCTCGGCGTTCATGGTCAGCGGCGCCGTGATCTACAGCACGATCACGACGATGCGAAAGCGATCGAGCGCGGCTGCGACGTCCGTGGACTGAATTCACCGTCACCGGGCCGCCGGTTCGACGGGCTGGGATTCCTAACGGAGCAACGATAGTACCGGACACTATTGCTGCTATCTGTGAGAGTCGGATTTTTAGAAACGAACCGACGAGGAGGCGTGAACGACGCCGATTCGCCGGTATTCCGAACTGCGGGTGACTCGAGAGGGGAGCATTCTCGCCGAATAACACAGGGACATACGTCCGGGCCGACAATCGTCTGGAAACGGCGACGACGCGGCGTCGCCGTTCGCTTTCGATCGAGTATGAGTGCCCCCGAATCCAGAGTCGACGTCGAACAGTTCTTGGCCAACCTCCTCGAGTTTCGCTACCGCGAAGTGACGATGGTCGGTGCAACGGTGGCCGTCCTCGCCGCTTCGATCGCGTTCTTCCCCGGATTCGAGAACGTGGCGGATGGCGTTCAGTCCGATCTCTCGAGCGGGTTGCTCGCCGGGATCGTCCTGATCGCCGTCGTCGCCGGCGCCGTCAAGGGCATGACAGGCTTCGGCTACTCGCTCATCATGACGCCGATCGTAGCGTCGGTGATCGATCCGACCGTCGCCGTCGTCGTCTTGGCGATCCCGCCGTGGACGCTCAACATGTTCCAGATCGCCGAAACCGGGACCGGGCGGGCGTTCGTTCGCGAGGAGTGGGCGCTTCTGGCGCTCGCGATCGTGGGGACCGTCATCGGCGTCGCGGCGCTGGCGACGTTCAGCGCCGGCCCGATCGTCGCGTTCGTGATCGGTCTCGTTCTCCTCGGCTACGTGGCCTTTCAGGTCGTCCAGAACTTTGTCACGGTCGAGGAGGCACACCATCCGTTCGCTCTCGGAACCGCCGGGTTCTCCCAGGGGTTCCTGCTCGCGTTCGCGAATCTCGGGCCGCTACTCCCGGCGTACTTCCACACCTTCGAACGGGATACTGAGCGATACATCGGGGGACTGTCGATGGTGCTCGGAACGATCTTTACGGTTCGAATCGTCCAGATGGCGCTGTTCACGGACCTGCTGACGACGTATCGGCTCTGGCTCGGCTCGGTGATCGCGGTGGTCACTACCGTCGGATTGCTGCTGGGGACGTACCTCCGACGCCTCGAGTTCGACGAGCGGACGTTCAACTGGTTCGTCGTCGGACTCCTGTTCGTCATCTCGCTCAATATCTTCCGGAACACCGTGCCGGCGCTGTTCTTCTAGGTTCAGTATTTGTAGCCGTGGTTCACCTCGCGCAGGCCGGACACGAACGGCGATGACGAACGTAGATCAGTCCCGCCAGAATCAGTACGGAGAGCGCACCGAGGGCCGGTCGCAACGGATCGAAGTACGTCATGAGTGCGGACGACCCGAACAGTGCGAGCAGAGCGACGTTACAGACCGGACAGCCGACCGCCAGAAATCCGCCGACGAGACCGCCGACCGCTAGGCGATCCTCGTTGTTCGCGCCGTCGTCCTCGAGTTCGGGGTCGGCCACCTCGGTCGCCAGCCGCTGTGCGGCGTACACACCGGCGAGCAGCGCGGTCAGCGTCAAGAACAGGTAATCGACGGGCGTCCGCGGGACCATCCGCACGTACAGCGGATTCGGGATGAGGCCGGTGACGAGTCCGAACAGGAGGAATACGCCAGCCGCGGCGGCCGTTCCCCATCCCATCGCTCGCCGATCCGACTGGATCGATCGGAGGGTGCCCCGCTCCGTCATTTCGATCCCTCCGTTACAACGCCACACCGTTCGGGGTGGCCCGCCCGCTCGGAGAAGAATAGCGACGGTAAAAGACCGCCGACGCGACGCAAAGCCCCGTCGTACGGGAGTGACGCGAGGTCCCCGACGGACCCGGGAACGCCGAGGAAACCGGCGCCACGGCTCGCACGTCCCGAGGCGAGCAGTCCGGGAACGACCCCGGAGAGGTCGGCGAGACTCGAGAGACCGACGATCTGGAATCGTGCGACGACCTTGACGACCGCGATCCCCGACAGCAGCGCGTAGCGGACGATGGCCCCGAGTCCGGACGAGCCGTCGGTGCGGTACACCGTCTCCGTCAACGAGACTGCGGAGCGGTTCGTCAGGTGCCCGTCGATCGAATCGCGCGTGAACATCTAGCTGCACCGATGCGGGGATGACTGAAATTTCCGACTCCGATTTGCTGGGTCAGCAAATCAGCGGTTCCGTTCGCGCATCAGGACGCTCGAGGTCGCCGACCTGGAGCGACGCCGTTCGGGACCGTTTTGCTGACCCAGCAAATCGGCGGACCGATTTAGGTCCTGCGGTGCGAACGCGACCGGGAATTCGATCGACGGCGCCCGATCGGAGTTGTAGCAGGGCGTCTCGCGCCGAGTCGACGCTGCTTGCACCAGACAGCAGCATACGCTTGTCTCCCAGCCGCGGAGGTTCGATATGACCAGCGACGGCGACGCGCGGTTCGGGCTACGCGAGCGAACGAAACCGTTCGTTCGAGCGGGCGTCGTGCTCGGAATCGGGCTGGGGGGCTTCTTCGACGGGATCGTCCTCCACCAGCTCCTGCAGTGGCACCACATGCTGTCGGCCCGGACGGATCCGACGGTTCTCAGCGATCTGCGACTGAACGTCGTCGCCGACGGCCTCTTTGACGTCGGCACCTACCTCTTTACGGTCGCGGGGATCGTCCTCCTGATACGCGCGTGGCGACGGTCGGACGGTTCGCCATCGGGACGAGCGCTCCTCGGGTCGACGATCCTCGGATGGGGCGTCTTCAACCTCCTCGAGGGGCTCGTGAACCACCACCTCCTCGAGATCCACCACGTCTGGCCCGCGGGGCCGGGGAGCGTCCTCCTCTGGGACGTCGGCTTCCTCCTCTGGGGTGTGCTTTTCGTCGCCGGCGGCTACGCCGTGATCCGACTCGACGAGCGATCGATCGCCGGCTCTCGAGGAGAGCGCGCGACGGACGATCGACCGACGTGACCGAAGACCGCACTCCCGATCGCGGCGCCGATCGGACGTCTTCGAACACGCGAGCCGTCCCCCGCTCGAGGCGGTCGGCGCTGTGACAGCGAACCGGCCAGTCGCCGGAGTTGTCCGCGGAAGTCGAACGTCACCCCTCGCCGTGAGGTGCGACGAGGACGGCGTCATCGACCGCGCCGCCGGCCCGGAAGACGTGGCCGTGGAGGTGGATGGATCGCCGAACTGCGATTCACCGTCCGCACGCGAACGCGGCCCGTCCTCGATGGTTTCGAACGGGTCGGCATCGGGATCTCTCACCGTTGCTGGTCCACGCGTCGGCGTCGAACCCCGCTCCTTCGGCGGAAAGCGGAGGTCCCGGGCGCGATCACGGTACTTCCTCGATCGACTCCTCACACGTCCCGTACACGACTGTTCCGTTTCCAGGGAAACGGTACCGTGGAACTCGACCGTCTCGACGGGCTTTCAGTAGCCGCGTTACAGACGACCCAGGTGTGCGGCCGCTATTCGGCACGACCATCTCGTGTTGCGAATCAGGACAATCGCGATCACAACGGTTGCGATTTAACTCCCTCCTCGGTGCCAGTGGGACCGATGGCCAGACACGTATCACGACGGTCGGCCCTCGGAATCGCCGGAGTGACTGGATTCACAGTGCTAGCGGGCTGTGGAGGGGGTTCTGATAACGGGGACGGGAACGGCGACGGCGGCGGCGACGGCGGCGACGGTCCGTCGTCCGACGACGAAGCGTGGACTGACGTCTCGGAGTTTTACCTCGAGGGGCGAGTCGAAGCGTGGACGTTCGTCGAGCCGTCGGACGTCGTCGGCGGAATGGAAAACCCCACGATCACGCTGATCGAGGGGAACGAGTACGACTTCACGTGGGTCAACAGCGACGGGGTCACACACAACCTCGAGATCAGAGACGAGAACGACGAGGTCGTCGAGGACTACCAGAGCGACGACGTGGGTACCGAGGGCGAGGAAGCGTCGATCGAGGGTCTCGTCGCGACCCCGGAGATGACGACCTACATCTGCCAGTTCCACCCCTCGACGCAGGTCGGCGATATCGAGGTCCGAAGCGAGTAGCGTCCGCTCTTCGATCCGGACGGCCCGTCGCAAACCGTCTCCGGAACGCACCGGAAGAGAGGACCCCGATCGACGGCTCGATAGCGAACCGTCGCGCTCCTGTCGGACCCGATCTCGCAGCCCGGCGATCCGGATCGACGCGTACGTCTATGTGGATCGGTGATGACCCTCGAGTCGTGGCCGAACGATCACACGAACTGCCGGCCGATCGCGTCGTGGCGGCCCTCGAGTCACAACCGACCGGACTGACGAGCGAGCAAGCGCGCCGGCGACGCGCGGAACACGGCGAAAACGAAATCGCCGGCGGCGGCGGCCGGTCACCGGTCGAGATCGGTATCGCGCAGTTCGACAGCGTCCTGATCTGGGTCCTGCTGGCGGCAGCCGTCCTCTCGGTCTGGGCCGGCAACGCCGTCGACGCGATCCTGATCGCGATTATCGTCGTCGCGAACGGCGTCTTCGGGTTCGTTCAGGACTACCGGGCCGAACGGAGTCTCGAATCGCTGCGCGAACTGGCCGCACCGACGGCCGCGGTTCGACGGGACGGCGAGATCCGCGAGATAGACGCGATAGCGGTCGTTCCCGGCGACGTCGTCGTTCTCCGCGGCGGCGACGTCGTTCCAGCCGACGGGCGACTCCTCGAGGCGACCGACCTCGAGGTCGACGAGGCGGCGCTGACGGGTGAGAGCGCTCCGGTCTCGAAGTCACCGGACCCGGTCGAATCGGGGACCCCGATCGCGGAACGGACGAGCATGGTCTACAAGGGGACCAACGTCACCCGCGGCAAGGGCGTCGCGGTCGTCGCGGAGACGGGAATGGAGACCGAGGTCGGCGAGATCGCGCGAGAACTGGCCGCGACCGAGGAGACGCGGACGCCGCTGCAGGACGAACTCGACGAACTGGGGCGAAACCTCGGGTTCGGCGTTCTCCTCCTCTCGGCACTGGTCGCGCCGCTGTTGCTCCTCCGCGGGACGGACGCAGTCCAGGCCGCCCTGACCGCAGTGTCGCTCGCCGTCGCCGCGGTCCCCGAGGGACTGCCCGCCGTGGTCACGCTCGCGCTCGCGCTCGGCGTCCGGCAGCTATCCGAGGAGAACGCGCTCGTTCGGCGGCTTCCGGCCGTCGAGGCGCTCGGCGCGGTCGACGTCGTCTGTACGGACAAGACGGGGACGCTCACGAGAGGCGAGATGACGGTCAGCAGGCTCTGGGTGAACGCCGCCGCCGTCGATCTCGACCCGAGAGAAGCCGACGCGAGCGTACACTCCGACCGCGAGAGACTGCTCTTGCACATTGGCGCCCTCTGTAACGACGCGGCGCTCGAGGACGGCGGCGACGATCCGACCGAACGGGCGCTGCTCGAGGTCGCCGATCGACGCGGAGTCGACGTCGCCGAACTCCGCGCCGAGAACCCGCGAACCGACGAGGTTCCGTTCTCCTCGGAGCGGAAGTGGATGGGGACCGTCCACGGTGACGTCGGCTACGTCAAGGGCGCGCCCGAGGTCGTCCTTTCCAACTGCGAGCGGATCCTGACCGCCCGTGGGCCCAAGCCCCTGACCGACGAGCGTCGCGAGCGCGTCGAGACGACGATTCGGGAGTTCGGAGACGACGCGCTTCGCGTCCTCGCTGGAGCCTATCGCGAGGGGCCGGCCGACGCGAGCGATCTCGCCGACGAGTTGACGTTCGTGGGGCTGGCCGGAATGATCGATCCGCCTCGCGATGAGGTCGCCGACGCGATCGCCGAGACCGGACGTGCCGGAATCGACGTGAAGATGGTGACCGGCGACAACGTCCGGACCGCGCGGGCGATCGCCGAGTCGCTCGGTATCGGTACGAGAGTACTCGAGGGTCGAGAGATCGAACGGATGGACGACGAGACGCTTCGCGAGCAAGTGACATCCGTCGACGTCTTCGCGCGGACCTCGCCGGAACACAAGGTCCGGATTCTGCAGGCGCTGCAAGATCGGGACAACGACGTCGCGATGACCGGCGACGGCGTCAACGACGCGCCGGCGCTGAAAAACGCCGACGTCGGCGTCGCGATGGGGATCCGTGGAACCGATGTCGCCAGGCAGGCGTCGGACATCGTCCTATTGGACGACAACTACGCGACCATGGAACGGGCCGTCGAACGGGGTCGGGCGATCTTCGACAACATCTGGAAGTTCGTCGCGTATCTCCTCAGCGCGAACGTCGCGGAGGTGGCGATCGTCTTTCTCGCCTCGCTGTACGGCTACCTCATCCTGCCGGCCGTGCAGTTGCTGTGGATCAACCTGCTGACCGACGGGTTGCCGGCGCTGGCGTTAGGTGCCGACTCCCAGAGCGGTGACCTGATGGAACGGCCACCGCGCGATCCCGATCGGGGGATCATCGGACGCCAGATGCTCGGGCTGATCGCCGGGATGGGTGCCGTGACCACGGTCGTCCTGCTCGCGCTCATGTACTATACGCTGGAAGGCGCCGCCGCCGTCACGCCGTACGCGATGACGATGGTCTTTACGGGGTTCGTCTTCCTCGAGTTCGCGGGGCTCTACGTCATCCGGTGGCTTCGCGGGACGCCGACGGTCTCGAATCCGTGGCTCACCGCTGCCGTCGCGGCGTCGGCCGCGTTGCAACTCGCCGTGTTGTACACCCCGCTCAACCGATACTTCGGGACGGTTCCACTCGGCCTCGCTGACTGGGGGCTCGTCGGCGTCGCCCTCGCGGCTGGTCTCCCCGCGTACGTCGCGGTCGCCGCACTCGTCGGGCGGTTCGATCGGTGATATCGGCCCCGGTCACTAAGGCCGTCGATCCCGATCGTACGACACGTGACTCCCTCGATACGCCGACTCGTCATCGACGTCATGAAGCCACAGGAGCCGGACATTCTCGAGTTCACCGACACCGCCGCCGACTGTTCCGGCGTCGACGGCGTCAACGCCGTGTTGATCGAGACCGATCGCGAGGTCCAGAACCTCAAACTCACGATCGAGGGCGAAGACATCGACGCGGACGCGCTCGAGGCGGCCGTCGCCGACCTCGGCGGGACGGTTCACTCCATCGACCAGGTCGTCTGCGGCGAGCGCCTCGTCGAACAGGTCGAAACGCCCCAGGACCGGTGAGCGACGTGTCTTCGCTTCGCGACCGTTTCGATAGCGTTCGCAGACTCCTCGAGGACGAGGAGGTCAGATCGATCTCGCGGCGGTACTTCATCTCCAACGGGTTCGACGGCACGCTGACGTGTATCGGCGTCGTCGTCGGTGCGTACCTGTCCGGCGTCACCGACGGCCTCACCGTAATCACGATCGGCCTCGGCGCGGCCGTCGGACTGGGAACGTCGGGCGTCTGGAGCGTCTGGGAGATCGAACGCGCCGAGAAACAGGCCGAGCTGATGGAACTCGAGCGGGCGATGTTGGCCGATCTCGAGGACACGGCGGTGCAACAACGGCGAGCGGGCGCTCGGAAGATCAACGCGATCGCGAGCGGAATCGGTCCGCTGATCGGCATCCTCCTGCCGCTGGGTCCGTTTCTCGGTCAGGGTATCGTCGTTTCAATGCTCGAGGCGACGCTGCTCGCCATCGCCGTCGGCGTCGCCGTCCTGTTCGTGTTCGGGGCGTATCTCGGCTCGATTTCCAAACAGAACTGGATCGTCGCCGGGGTTCGGATGGGGCTCGCGGGAATCGTCGTCGCCGTCCTCAATCTGTTTCTGCCGGGGTGAGCGTCCGACCTCGGTCGCTTCGTCCGCGCGATCGGCTGATGCGGCCGCCGTCCGACCTCCGTGTCAGTTCCGACCGCAAACCGCGCGGCTACCTGACGACGATGACGGGCGTCGGCGATCGCCGGACGACGCCCTCCGCGACGCTTCCGAGCAGGATCCTGGACACGCCTTCCCGACCGTGGCTTCCGATGACGACCGCGTCGTACGCCTCCTCTTCCGCCCGGACGACGATCGTCTGTTTCGGCTTGCCGATTTCGACGTCCGTCTCGAGGGTGCGGTCGCGTTCCCGTGCGATCTCGGTCGCCTCCTCGAGGATCTCTGCGCCGCGTTCGCGGCCCCGTTTCATATCGATTTCCTCCGCTGCGCTGAAGGCATCCCAGTAGCCTTCGGGGACCGGAACGACGTACAGCGCCGTGACGGCCGCGTCGGGAAAGGTATCGAACGCGTACTCGAGCGCCGCTTCAGCCGGACCGGAGCCGTCGTACGGCACCAGAATTCGTTCGCTCATAGTCGAGCAGAGGACGGGAACGGATATAATGGTAGGCGGTCGTTCTCGCGGGGGGAAACCGACGCCGGCGCTCGAGCGGCTTGGCTCCGAATCGATCGGGCTACGTATCCGTTGCCGGGGAACGCAACCGCCACCACGAGAGACGACGTCTCTCGACCCACCCGACCTCGATGCGGTTCAGGACGCATTCTGCAGAACGGTCGCCGACCGTCGTGCCGTCTCGGTTCGCTGGATCGATAGCAACCCGCCGAACGACAATTCTTTTCTACCTGTATAACAAATGTACGTATGTAATTTTGTGTCGGATCGGAGAACCGGCGAGGAGGTCGTTCCGAACCGTCCGTATCGACCGTGTCCGTGGGTTTCTCCGACGACGCGATCGACGCCGCACTCCGGGAGGTCGTCCTCGGTTCGGTCGAATCCGTCGGTCAAGTGCGCCGCGGTCCGGACGGTATCGTCGCGCGAGGGGCGACGGGAGCGACCGGGCGTAACGATCGATATCCGTCGATTTATGTCGGCCTCGACGCACGTATTCGTATGCAGATCGGCCTCACCGTCGGCGACTCGCTCGAGCGAACGGAACGGACGACCGCGGGATTCGATCTGGCGGAGCTGTCGATCGGCGAGGGGCGCGATCCCGACGCGATCGATACGGCTCGTCTCGAGGCAATCCTCGCCGATGCAAACGTCGACCTCTGCGTACACCTCCCGTTCGAGCAGGTCGTCGTGACGCCGGTGCCCGAGATCAACAACGCGATCGTCGACTACCTGTCGCGGCTGCTCGAGTGGGCCGGCGGCGTCGGCGCGGAAAAGGCCGTCCTTCACGGCACTGCCCGGAATCCGCACGACACGGACCTGCGACCCCGCTTCGCCGACCAACTCACGTCGATCGCGTCGGCTGGCGATGACGCTGACGTGGAACTCGTCGTCGAGAACGTCGGCCACCAGAAGCGCGGCTACCCGCTGTCGGTGCTGGGAGACCTCGCGCGCGAGACGGGGACGCCCGTCTGCTTCGACGTCGGCCACGCCTACATGGAAGACGGCACCGACGGGATCGACCGATTCCTCTCGAGTTACGGCGACCTCGTCTCGCATCTCCACGTCCACGACGCGCGGAGCCGTGGCGACACGCACCTGCCGATCGGCGCCGGCGAGATCGATTACGGACTCGTCGCGGAACACCTCGCGGGATTCGACGGTACCGTCGCGATCGAGGTCTTCACCGACGACGTGGCGCTGTTACGAGACACCGCTCGACGCGTAGAGACGGCGCTCGAGGCCGACGAGTGACCAGTACCCGCCGCCCGGATTTCTACCGCGCAGGCATCGACAACGGTTCCCCGGCAGCCGATTCCGCACTTCCGGACGAGCGGCGATCGATACGCGCGTCTACTGCGACGGACTCACGTCGAAGTCGCGGTCGTCGGTTCGAAGAACCGCTCGATCGAGTGGCGACGGCTACTCGTCGGCGTCGCCGAACGCGCCGCTCGACCGGCGGAGGCTTGCGACGATCGCAAAAACGCCAGTCGGTGAGGAGCGAAGGATCGAACGCCCGCCGTACCCTGTCCCCCGCCCGGTTCGTTACCCCGGCGCCCGAAACGCTTTGAGACGGAACCGCAGGACGATCGGCTCGAGAACGTCTTCCTCGCCCGTCCACGTGATCGTCACCTCGGTGAGACGGTACGACGGACCGACTGGAACTTTCTCGGCCGCCAGTTCGGCTCGCCACCCCTCGCCTTCGATCGCGTTCGACCCGATTCGCTCGCCGCCGAGAGATTCCAGATAGCCCATCGCCTGCTCGAGCGACAGCCCGCGAAAGCGCCGCGTCACCCGGAGCACGCCGTCTTCGACCGACCGTTCGACCGGCGGGATCGCCTCGAGCGCGGCTCGCCTTTTCAGCAGTCGTGGCGAAAGTTTACGCTGCGTCAGTGTGGGTTCGGATCGTGGCACGGGAGGTTCCTCACGCTCTCCTTCGCCGGCTGGGGGGATAACTATTCGTTCAGTGAAAAGAGAGCGTCGACGTTCGACGGGTCGTGACGGCCGAAAGCGGACCCCTCCCCCATCGCCCCCACAACTGATAGCGTCCGTCGTCGTAGCGACGGGCACGAACGATGCACGCGCCCTCACTTCCGGACCGAACGCTCGAGGCGTACGCCGACGTCGCGGGCCCCGACCGACTCGAACGGCTCCGCTCGCTCGCCGAGGCGCTTTCGGATCGCCGGATCCTCCACGTCAATTCGACCGCCACCGGCGGCGGCGTCGCCGAGTTGCTTCGGTCGATCGTACCGGTGTGTAACGACCTCGGTATCGACACCGACTGGCTCGTGATGGACGCCACCGACGACTTCTTCGCGGTGACCAAGGCGATCCACAACGGGCTCCAGGGGGACGGGCCGCCGTTGACCGAGGGGATGAAAGCGACCTACCGGTCGGTGACCGAACGAAACGCGGCCGAACTCGAGGGCGAGTACGATCTCGTCGTGATTCACGATCCACAGCCTCTGGGGATGCTCGATCGCCTCGCGGAGGCGATGCCGGACGCGGCGATCGTCTGGCGCTGTCACGTCGACCTCACCGATCCCCTCGAGGAGTACCGCGCGTTCGTCGCCGAGTACGCGTCTCGGGTCGACCACGCGATCTTTAGTCGGACGGCCTACGCTGGGGACGTCGGGGCGCTGACGACGAGCGTCGTGTACCCCTCGATCGATCCGGTCGCGGAGAAGAACCGATCGCTCGACGAGACGGCGGAGGCGGCCGAACGCGACCGACTGGATCCCCTGTCGTTCGACCGGCCCCTGGTCGCGCAGATCTCCCGGTTCGATCCCTGGAAGGACCAGTTCGGTACGCTGGAGGCGTACCGTCGGGCCAGCGATACCGTTCCGGACCTGCAACTGGCGCTGGTCGGCGCGATGGCTGGCGACGATCCGGAGGGGATGGCGGTGTACGAACGCGTCGCCGAAGAAGCGGTCGACGATCAGAACGTCCACGTGCTGACCGACCTGCCGGACGCGACGGTGAACGTCCTGCAGCGTCGGTCGGACGTCGTCGTCCAGAAGTCGCTGCGCGAGGGATTCGGACTGGTCGTCTCGGAAGCCCTCTGGAAGCGTACGCCCGTCGTCGGCTCGAACGTCGGCGGCATTCCGCTGCAGATCGTCGACGGAGAAAACGGGTATCTCGTCGACCCGAACGACGCGTCGAGCGCGGGCGATCGCATCGTCTCCCTCCTCGAGAACGAGCGTCGCCGGACGAGATTTGGAGCGAACGGGCGGGAGTCCGTTCGCGAACGCTTCCTGCTTCCGCGACAGCTCGCGGATCTGCTCGAAGTCCTCGTCGGGACGCTGGGCGTCGATTCGGACGGATGACGACCGATTGCGACGGCGCAGGCGACGAACACCGGCCCCGCACAATTATCCCCGCAGGTAGTGAAGGCCATACCGATGAACCGGCTCATCGAATCAATACTGATACCGACGGACGGCAGCGAGGGGGCCCTCGCGGGAGCGAGGTGCGGGATCGCGCTCGCATCTCGGACCGGGGCGGACGTCCACGTGCTCTCCGTAGTCGACGTCCGGATCGGGGCGACGGACGGAGCGTTCGAAGCGCTCGAGAAGGACGCGGAGGACGCGGTGAACCGGATCGAGACGCTGGCGCGAGGGTACGACGCGGCCCTCGAGGTCACGACGGCGGTCAGGCAGGGGACGCCGTTTCAGTCGATCCGCGAGTACGCCACCCGGCGCGAAATCGACGTCGTCGCGATGGGAACGAAGGGACGAACGGGGCTCGACGGGGTTCTCCTCGGGAGCGTCACCGAGAACGTCCTCCGGACGGCGCGAGCGCCCGTGCTGGCCGTTCCGCCGGCCGCCGCCGAGTCCGCGATCGACGACGTCGCGTTCGACCAGCTGCTCCTCCCGACGGACGGCAGCGACGGGGCCGCGATCGCAACCGGGTGGGGGATCGCGCTGGCGAACCGGCTGGGATCGATGGTTCACGCGATCTACTCCGTCGACACGAGCCGGTTTTTCGGGTCACAGGAGCCGGGCGACCTCCTCGAGGCGCTCGAGCGCCGCGGCGAGGAGGCGGTCGAAACGGTCCGGGAGCGGGCCGTGGCTGCCGGCGTCAGCGTCTCCGGAACGATCGCGACCGGACCGCCGACGGACGCGGTCCTCACGTACGCGGCCGACCGCGACGTCGATCTGATCGTGATGGGGACCCACGGCCGAACCGGAATCGGACAGTGGTTTCTCGGGAGCGTCACGGAAAACGTCGTCCGGGAGGCCGACGTGCCGGTGTTTTGCGTCCCGGTCAGCGCCGAGTCGCCGTGACGTCGCGCCTCGAGATCGGGACCGAAGCCGGGGCTGAGGATCACTCCGATGCCCCGTCCGGAGTCGGAATCCGGGTGTACGCGCCGATCATCGCGTCGCGAAGCGCGATTTCGCCGAGCGTCGCGCCTTCGTCGACGATCGATCCGCGAACGGTCGTCGCTTCGAGGGTGACGCCCGGGAAGATTACCGCCCGATCGACGGTCGCGTCGACGAGGGTCGCGTCTGCCATGACGTGAACGCCCGCGCCAACCGTCGCGTTCTCGAGCGACGCCGCGTCGGCGACTCGCGACTCGCCGTCCAGGTGCCAGGCGACGGCGTCGAGGTAACTCTCCCGGGTACCGATATCGAACCAGGCACCCTCGAACGTGTACGCGTACGTCGGTTCGCGGCTTCGGAGCCACCGGACGAACCAGCCGGGTTCGTCCGGATCGTTCCCCGCCTCGAGATACTGCGAGAGCAGGGACAGCGTCTCGCGAGGGAACGCGTAGCACCCGACCGACACGCACGTCCCCCGCGGGTCGTCGGGCTTCTCCCGAAAGTCGACCACGCGATCGTCCTCGAGGTCGACGACGCCGTACCCGGCAGCCCGCTCCGGCGAGCCGACGTCGACGGCGGCGATCGTCGGCGCCTCCGTCCGATCGTAGTACGCGAGGAAGTCCCCGATCGCGAACTCGAAGAGGTTGTCTCCGGCGATCACCAGCAGGTCGTCGTCGATTCCCTCGCGCTCGAGAAGTTCCGCGAGTCCGCTGACGACGCCGAATTTCTCCGCTTCCCCGCGCGTTTCCTCGACCGATAGTTGCGGTTTGTCGTACGAACGCTTCGCCAGGTGTGCCCCGAAGTCGTCGGCGAAGCGTTCGTTCGTGCTGACGTACACCGTCTCGATGCGGTCCTCGGCCTCGAGTTCGTCGTAGATGCGGTCGACGACGGCCGTCTCCCCGAGCGGGAGAAGCATCTTCGGTCGATGTCTCGTGATCGGCCACAGCCGGGTCGCGTATCCGCCGGCCAGGACGACGGCGTCCACGGTTCAGATCACCGCGAACGGAACGTCCGTCGTAGTCGTCGCGACGGCTGTGCGACCCGGCGGTACGCTCGAGACCCCCGAGAACTGCGTGCGTCTCGCGGTCGAATTGCTGGCCATTCTCGCAGTACTCCGGGCGGTTCCCGCCGACGGCTTCCACGGCTCCGGTAGTAAACCTTTCACCGGTATCGATGGCCGCGGTTTTCGTCGCCCGGTCGACGTTCGAACGCCGGACTACCGGTGCGGCCACGACTGAATCTCCTCGTAGTCGCCCGGAACGACGGGGCCGTCGAGAAGCGGGTCGTCGGTCGCGACCATCCACTCGTGGAGCCGCTCCGAGAGGTCGAGGCGCACGTCCCGATAGCGGGGTTCGTAGACGACGTTGTCGTCTTCCTGTGGTGCATCCCGAAGGTCGTACAGCTCCTCGTACTGGCGCGCCGGAGTCGCGACCGCTTCGCGGACTTCGCGGCCGGATTCGCTCGCGAACACGTCCGCCGGGAGGTAGACGGTCGGGAGCGGCCAGAAGCGCCGGACGTACTTGTAGCGCCCCGTCCGAATCGCACGGATCGGATTGTACGTGTCGTGCCAGGTCATCTCGGCGAAGATCCGGTCCCGTTCGTCGTAGGTTCCGTACTCGTCGGCGACGAGCGCGGCGAAGCTCCGCCCGGCGAGCCCGTCGGGAACGTCGACCCCCGCCAGTTCGAGGATCGTCGGCAGGACGTCGACGTTGCTCACGAGTTCGTCGTAGCGCTCGCCCCCGTCGACGACGCCGGGATAGCGCATCACGAGCGCCGCCTCGATTCCGGCGTCGTAGCAGGTGCCTTTCGCCCGGGGAAAGGCGATGCCGTGTTCGGTCGTGACGATCACGAGCGTCTCGTCCTCGATGCCCGCCGAAACGAGCGCCTCGAGAATCGTCCCGATAGCCTCGTCGATCGCGACGATCATGCCGCGCATCTCCCCGAGGTCGTGGCGGATTCCCCGTCTGTCCGGAAGGTACGGCAGCGGCCGCACGTCGTCCGGATCGTCGGCGTCGTAGTAGCCCGCGTCGAATCCGAATCGGCCGTTCTCCTCCTCGACGCGGTGGCACTCGAAGAACCCGATCGACGCGAAGAAGGGGTCGGTGTAGGCGTCCGCGTCCAGGTACGACGCGACGACCGACGCGACGTTTCGCGCCCTGTTGGCCTGGTGGACCGCCGGCGAGACGCCCGGGTAGAGGTTCCCCTCGGAGTGGACGTGATCGTACTCGAGGCGGTCCGTGTCCTGCGTAATGTGCTGGAGCCCGAACAGGTGGGTTTCGTAGCCGGCGTCGCCGAGGTAGTGGGGGAGGATGCGCTCGTCGTCGTGGAGCTCCCAGTTGCCGTGTGCGAGCCCCATGAGCCCGTTGACGTGTGGCATGCGACCGGTCATGAGACTGCCACGACTCGGCGAGCACTGGGGCGCGGACGCGAAGTGCCGGTCGAACACCGCGCCGTCAGCGGCGAGCGCGTCGATATTCGGGGTTCCGACGTCGACGCCGTAACAGCCGAGATAGCGGCCGGTGTCGTGGCCGTGGATCAGGAGGACGTTCGGTCGTGCGTCGGCCATGCCCCCCTTCTACGACGGCGTGTCAGATAATAATTGACTGCCTGAGTGGCGATCGATTCGGGTGTGAATTTGTCATTCAATCGGGGTATTCGGTCGCGACGGCGCTGTGTAGCGGTCGTTCGTCTCGACGGGCGTCAGGATACCGGACTTTCGGCACTGTCGCCCCCGTCGGCCCCCAGCGGACGCGAGAGTCGGGGCTAGATCGACTCGAGTCTACGAACTCCGATCGACTCGCTCGAAAGCGCCCCTCGGCGGATCGTCGGCTCGGCACCGTTCCCTGCGCTGATGGGACGATACGCCGATCAGACGCCGCGATACCGCTCGGGGACGTACGGATGTAGCCCAGCAGGGACCGCCCGGGCGAGTCGCTCGGCGACGGTCGCCAGCGGTTTCCGCAACAGGACGTAGACGGCCGACACCGCGAGGAGCGCGAGCGCAGCCCCGGCAACCGGCCCGTCGGCCACGACGACGAGCGGCGCCGCCGCGCCCGCGGCGAGCGCGAGGTCTTCCGGCGCCCCATCGTATCGCACCCAGCGGCGCGGACGGATCCAGCGGTCGTGGTAGTGGCTGTAGACCGCCCGCTCGGAGTCCGCGAGCCACGGGCGCAACTCGAGGCCGCCACCGGCGGCGTCGGTCGCGGCGTGTGCCGCCGCTGCAGTCAGACCGACGGCGAGCGCGACGGTAGCCGTCGACGGAACGAGGACCGCCAGTCCAGCAGCCAGCCCCGCTGTAAGCGCCGCGTAGACGGGATAGTGGAGCGTCTTTCGGTGTCCGGCGTAGAGATCGAGGTCGGGGGCGAGTCCGCCGGCGAGCCCGGCGACGAACGCGGCCGGGGCGAGCTCCGGGGCGATCGCGAGGACGGGGAGTGCGAGTGCCATCCCCAAGAGCGCGTGAGTCGTCGCCATCATCGTGACCCGTCTTAGCGGTTAGAGCTGTAAATGGGTTTCTTGCGGACGGTGTGTCGTTCCGTCGCGCGCGACTGTCGACCGTCGCCGACGAAACGGCGCGCTCGAGTGGGCGACGGAGCGTGACTCGAGTTCCCGAGTGACCGTTCCCGTCGGGACCCCCGATGCTCACGCCTCGGCGGCGAGATCGCCGAGAACGCGGTCGCCGAGTGCGAGAACGAGTATCGCACCCACGAGATCGAACCCGAGGTCGAGAACGGTGTCCCGTTTCCCGTACGAGACGAGTACCGGTTCGATACCGAAACGTTTCCCCGCAGCGTGTACGCCGTACTCGACGATCTCCCAGGCGAGTCCGAGACAGACGACTGCGGCGACGACGCGGGGCCGAGGGTCGCGGCCCCGATGCCGGCTGATCGCGAAGACGGCACCGCCCAGGATCGACGACGAGTGCATATGTGTGAGGTGATCCCACCACCAGACGTCGTCGTACGGACCGAGCATTCCGATCGCGTGGGTGATCATCGCGGTCTGTACGTACACGCGCTGCCAGGGTCGAAACTCGATACCGTACGCCCGCTCGGCGAGGGCGGGAAGGTGCGTTCCCACCGCCGCGACGGCGGCGTTTACGACCGCACCCGGGTCGCGCCGACGGACTCCGACCACGAATACCGCGACCAGTGCGCATCTGATCCTGCGTTCCGCCCCGCGTACGATCGACGTTTTCATGGTGCCAGTTCGTAGTGGCCAGGCGGAAACCATAGGGATACCGGCCTCGGCTCGAGCGGCGGTCTAGTAACGCGTCGCCGAGCAAGTACGCGATCGATCATCGAACCACGGTCCGGGTACGCCGGACCCGAACTGCGCGTCACCGGCGTTTCGGCCGACGCACAGCGTTAACTCGCTGGCGGTGGGAGCACCCGCACCATGACGGACGATCAGGCCCAGTTACAGTCCGATATCCGAGCGCTCGAGGGGCTGCCGGTGTTCGTCGCGTACAACGCGAACGTCGACGCGATCGTCCGGGTCGGCGAGGGCCTCGAGTCGTCCCTCGAGCGGCCGTCCGACCCCGGCGACCGTCACCCGCCGAGTCCGCTGGCGTCGAAACGCGACCTCGCGACGGCGATCACGCACGCGATGGCGGCGGGCCGTGGCGACGAGGTCGCGATGACCGACGAGTTCGCGGCCGCGCTCGAGGCGGAGCTGGAGCCCGACACCCAGCAGATGGGCGGCCAGACGGGAATCATGACGAACCTCGCCGCTTCGCTGGGTGCGTCGCCGGTCGTGTACACGTATCTGCTCTCGGACCGACAGCTCTCGATGTTCGACCACCCGGACGCGGTAGAGTTTCCCCTGGTCGAGGACGGTGAGGTGAAGTTCGCTCCGCTGTACGAATCCGTCGACGCGGACCGGACGAAGATCAACTGGGTGTTCGAGTTCAGGGTCGGCGACGAACTCTTCGACGTCCGGGCGTTCGAAGACGCCCGGTTCATCGCGGCTTCGCGACCGCCGGAGTTCGATCTCGTGGCCGGCGACCTCGACGCGCACGTCGATCAGATCGGCGAGGTCGTCGACGGCGCGCTGCTGGCCGGCTATCACAATCTCACGCCCGACCACGTCGAGGAGGGCTACGAGGAGGCTCACCGTCACGCTCGAGCGGTCATCCGTCGACTCCGATCCGGGAGGCTGCCGATCCACATCGAGTACGCCGTGACCCACGACGACGACCTCCGGGAGAGCATCTACAGGTGGATCCTGCCCGAGGCGACCGTCGTCGGCACGGATCCGTACGAACTCGCCCTCCTCTACGAGGACGCCGAACTCGGCGCGGTCGACGCGGCACCGACGGAAGAGACGCCGTTCGAACCCGACGAGATCCTCACCCACTATCGTATGCTCGACGCGCTCCGAGACGAACTCGGCGTCGAGTGTCTCCGGCTTCACGCGATGGAGTACCACCTCTCCGTAACGGACTCGTACCTCCCCTCGAAGGCGGTCGAACGCGGCCTCGAGTTCGCCGCCGTCAACGCCGCGACGAAGGCCGCACTGGGCGGGATCACGTCTCCCGACGACCTCGAGACGGGACTGGAGTACGAGCCGTCGGCGAACGGTACCGACGCGGTCGCGCTTCTCGCAGACCACCTCGAGGAGACGGCCGAGAACGGCGTCCTTTGCACCCCGACGGTTGTCGCCTGTCCCAACCGCGTCGTCGACGATCCCGCGGGGACGGTTGGGATCGGCGACATCGTTTCCGCGTCGAGTTTCCTCCTCGAGCTCGCCGTCGCCGACGGTTGCGACGGACGGGATCGGTAACCGTCCGTTCGGGAGCGTCTATCGCCGCCGCGACCGGTCCGGGTCACCTACGAGTCGGGAAGCGGTCGACTCCCGGTGCAAGACGTCGGTACGGGCGGCTGTTTCGATCAGCCGCTCGCGTCGGATCGAGCGATACCGGGACGGGTCCACCGCCGCGTCGGGAGAGCGTTCACAACGGTTATGATTCGAGCGGGCGTATACCGCACCGATTCACGACGGAGCGCTCGAGACGTTTTTTTCTCTCTCGGCTCCGAATCGGAGAATCACGAGGAACGCAGATGGCCACAGAGGGTACCGTTCGACGCGGCGGGGTACAGCCAGTAGAACTCTATCGGTTCGAGGGAACGGACGTCTGGCAGGAGGGCGACGAAAACGCGCGGATCCGCGGATACTTCCCGCTGTCGCCGGGCACGCCGAACGCCGGCGAGGTCGCGGGCGAGGAGGTGACGATCGTCTGTCTCGAGATCGAACCCGGAAACTACCTGCCGACCCACCGCGACAGCAACGAGGAACTGCTCGTCGTCGTCGACGGAACGGTCGAGGCGTCGGTCGGCGAGGAGAGGGTCGAGCTCTCGAGCGGGCAGTGCGCGATCGTTCCCGAGATGGAACCACACGGAATTCGAAACGTCGGCGACGCGACCGCTCGAGTTATCGGGTTCTTTCCGAACGACGAACTCACCGCGACGTTCGACGAGACCCTGATGCCGTTCGACAGCACCGTCGTCACTATCGGCGGACGGGACGAGTAGACGCCGAGTCGCAGCGAGCACCGACCGCCACTTTTTTCACCGCTACACCCGCCTCGATCCGTGATCCGACAGCGCGCCGCTCACGGACCGGTTCGCTCTCGGATCGGCTCGGAGTGATCCCGGTACGTCGCGAAGACGCGCTCGGCCCAGCCGCGAGCGATGGCCGAGTCGGAGTCGACGAACACGCGCATCATCCCGGTTCGTTCGTCGTAGCCGGCGACGCCGACCCGATCGTCGAAGACGGCGAGGCCGTACGGAAGCGCCTCGCGCGTCCGAAGCGTCAGGTGTCCCGCGTCGATGGCCTCGTGAAGCTGATCGGGATAGCGCTCGAAGAGTACGTCGACGACCTCGGGGAGGTAGATGAGTTCTACGTCGCGACCGTCGAACAGCCGCTCCGACGGCTCCGCGAGTCCCGGTGGGAGCATGGGGGCCGTGTTGAATCCGCGAAACGTCTCACTCCCGCGCAGTAGCTGCACGAATCGGAACGTCGGTGCGTAGGGGTCGTCGGGCGTCGCCGTCGTCACCGTCCCGTCCGCAAACGGTGCGACGACGAACTCCCGGTGTCTCTCACAGATCGACTCGAGCAACGGAGCGAGCACCGTCGCAGCCCGCAGGTCCCGCTCGAGACGGACGACCGCGTCGGCGTAGGCCTGCCCCTTTCCAGTCAGTGTGAACCGGTTGTCGACCCGTTCGGCCAGATCGTGGTCCTCGAGCCAGCGAGTGAACCGGTGGCTCGTCGCTCGGGAGACGTCGAGTTGTGCCTCGAGGTCGTTCCGGTCGAGCGGTTCGGCTACCAGCACCTCGAGGAGGTCGCGGTGACGGACGACGTCGAGGAGCTCGTCGGTCGCCATTCGATCGCCGAGTTCGTGCGCCGATACCGTACTCGACTCCAGCTCGCGGCTGGTTTCTAGAATTTCGTCTAAGACTGTGTTTCCCATCTCGATCACGTCGATCCCGCTGATCAGGAAAGCTACGCGTCTCACGCGCATAGATCTATCTCAGGTGCTGAGACGGCTTCTGTCGGGCGATACTGAACTTCGGGGGTGCGGGAGCGATCGATAACTGACTACACGAGGGCCGAGCGCGTCCATACGG
Source organism: Natronococcus jeotgali DSM 18795 (assembly GCF_000337695.1). Taxonomy (GTDB): domain Archaea; phylum Halobacteriota; class Halobacteria; order Halobacteriales; family Natrialbaceae; genus Natronococcus; species Natronococcus jeotgali. The sequence goes on along the minus strand of NZ_AOIA01000091.1, from coordinate 11,023 downwards.
CCATGGAACGGAGAACCGAGTCCGACAGGCGAACGGGATCGACGAGCGAACGGAACGAAGCCGTCCCGTGGCGATCCCGGACGGTACAGATCGTGTTGACGAGTACGGCGCTGGCGCCGCTCGGCGTGCCGCTGATCAGTCCCGCTCTGCCGGTGTTCAGGGACGCGTTCGGGATCACCGACGCGCAGGCGAGTCTCCTGGTAAGCACCTACTTCCTCGTGGGAATCGTTCTCTCACCGTTCATCGGCATCCTCGCCGATCGCGTCGGTCGGAAGCGAGTGCTCGTCGGCGGGCTGATCGCGTTCGGCGTCCTCGGCGGAGCGATGGCGGTCGCGCCGACGTTCGAGGCCCTGCTCGCGCTCCGGGTCGCGCAGGGAACCGCCGCCGCTGCGATCTTCATCACCACGGTCACGCTCGTCGGCGACGCGTTCGACGGCGTGCAGCGAAACGCGGTGCTGGGTGCGAACGTCGCGGTCCTCTCCGCGACCGCCGCTCTGTTTCCCGTCGTGGGCGGGGCGCTCGCCGGTATCGCGTGGAACGCGCCGTTTCTCGCGTACCTGGCAGCGCTCCCGATCGCCGCGTTCGCACAGGTTGCGCTCGAGGAACCGGAACGCACCGACGACAAGGGCGGAATCGCGTACCTCGCCGACGCCGCCCGAACGGTCCTCACGCCGGCGCTCGCGGCGCTGTTCGGCGTCGCGTTCCTCACCGAATTCCTGCTGTTCGGGGTGGTGTTCACGGCGATGCCGTTCGTCCTCGCGACGACGCTTGCCCCCGTACTGATCGGTGCCGTCATCCTGGTCTCGGAGACGGCCTCGATGGTGGTCGCACTCTCGAGCGGCCGGCTGGCACGATACCTCTCGAACGAGTGGCTGATCGCGGCCGGGTTCGCCTGCTACGCCGTCGGGTTCGCGGCCGCGTGGGCCGCGGCCGGCCTGGTCGGGACGATCGTCGCAGTCCTGGTCGTCGGCGCCGGCGTCGGACTGCTGATGCCGGTCGTCGACGCGGCCGTGAGCGACAGGGTTACCACGGAGTACCTCGCCGGCGCGATGAGCCTGCGCAACAGCACCACGTTCCTCGGTCGCACCGCCGGACCGGTCGCGTTCGCCGGGCTGGCGATCACCGCGGGTGTCGGGTACGACCCCCTCCTGCTCGCATCGAGTATCGTCGCCGTCGCCGCGACGGGCGTCGCCGTCGTCGCGGGGCCCGTTCGCCTGGCTCGAGTCGGTGCTCGCAGCACGTCGGCGTAACGCGACGGTGCCGGGTCGAAGCCCGCTCACGGAGCGTCTGTGCGCTCGTTCGCGGGGAAGCGCAATCGGTACCGGACGACTGGTGAACCGAACGCCGAGCCCGCCGGGAGAGGCGATGAGGCGATTTGCGACGGTGCGTTCGAAGAACTGCTCGCGCCGTTCGTCGCCCCCGTCGAACGGACGGCCGCGGCGGGGTCTCCCGCCGACGTTCGGACACACACGGAACGACCGCCGGACGATCGAGGTACCGGCGTGTTCCGACCGAACGTATCGCTCCGCCAGCCGATCGGCCGCCGAGCGCGGGAGAGCGGAATCGGCTCCCTCACGCCGCCGGTTCGACGTTCTGGTTCATCCGGAACAGGTTCGTCGGATCGTATCTCGTTTTCACCTCGACCAGCCGATCGTGGTTCTCACCGTAGGCGAGGGATTCCTCCCCCTCGAGTTCGCTGATGAAGTTTACGTAGACGCCGCCCGTCGCGTGCGTCCGCATGTCCTCGTAGAACTCCCTGGTCCAGGCGATACATCGATCGTCCATGGCGGGATCCTCCCAGCGCGTGTGGACGTTCATCGCGTACGCTGCGTCGCGGTGCGGGTACGCCGTCGCGTCCGTCGGCACGCGAGCCATCGCACCGCCGACCTGTCCGAAGAAGATTTCGGACAGGGGCGACGGAAGTTTCTCGGCGTATTCGATCGCGGTGTCGATAGCGTCGTCGGAGAGTTCGTCGAAGTTGTGTGACTTCCAGTAGTTTCGGGCACCTTCGGCTAACAGTGGATCGAACGCCTGCTGGAACTCCGCGTACCGGTGCGGTCCGACCGCGTCGGCGATGGGATCGCCGAACTCTCGAATCGGCGCCAGCACCTCCTCGCCTTTCTCGAGGGAGCCGGCGTAGAACGCGACGACGATGACGACGCCGACGCCGTGAACGCTCTCGGGAAGGAACGGTAGCGGCGGCGCGGCACGAAGAATCGTCCAGACGGCGGACTCGTCGGGAGCGTCTTCGTTGAAGTCCCGAACGTGTCTGAGGACCGCGGGGGCGTCCTCGCCGGAGTAGACGATCGGTCCGGACAGTACTTCGGGGCCGACCTCGTGGAGGTCGAACTCGAAGGAAGTGACGACGCCGAAGTTGCCGCTGCCGCCGCGGACGCCCCAGAAGAGATCCGCGTTCTCCCCTTCGCTTGCGTGTCGCAACTCGCCGTCTGCGGTGACGACGTCGACCGACCGGAGGTTGTCCACGGTCATGCCGTATTTTCGGGTGAGCCAACCGAAGCCGCCGCCGAGCGTGAGGCCCGCGACGCCGGTCGTCGAGTTGATTCCGAGCGGCGTCGCGAGCCCGAACTCCTGCGTTTCGTGGTCGACGTCGGCGAGCGTTGCTCCCGGTTCGACCTGCGCCGTTTTGCCGGCCGGATCGACCCGTACCGATCGCATCCGCGAGAGATCGAGCTCGAGGCCGTCGTCACAGACCGCGTTCCCCGCGATGTTGTGTCCGGCGCCGCGAACCGAGAGCAGTAGCTCGTATTCACGAGCGAAAGACACTGCGGCGATCGCGTCCGAAACGCCTCTCGCCTGCACGATCATCGCCGGATGGCGATCGATCATCCCGTTCCAGACGGAGCGCGCTTCGTCGTACCCCGAGTCGCCGGGGCGGAGTAACTCGCCCCGGAGCTGTTCTTCCAGTACGTCTGCCTCGTCGTCTGTGGGCGTGGTTGTTACTGCCATGCAGTCTCTACCGAAGGGACGACGCCAACAGAGATATAGGTTTATTATTAATAATTATAAATACCAGTGCGCGAGACGCGCTCGAGAACTGGCGTTTCGATTTCCGTACCGAACGTCCCGGTTGGGATAATTGTCCGCCCCGTAAACCCAGCAGTCCCTTTGCCGGATCGCAATACGACCCGTTTTACAGGTGGTATTTTGAGGAGCGCATCTTTTGCAGTGCGTCGATGGCGGGATGGTTGTGGCGGTATCGGGATCAAACGGGACAACAGACCATGAGTTGGTCAAAACACACTGTACGGAAGGAGGTAGAGGACGACCGTCAGAAACGGGAACAGGGCGAGCANATCGGGATCAAACGGGACAACAGACCATGAGTTGGTCAAAACACACTGTACGGAAGGAGGTAGAGGACGACCGTCAGAAACGGGAACAGGGCGAGCAACATCACGGCTGCGTACCCAAACATCTCGCGGGCCCTGATACGCGTAATTGCCAAAAGCGGAATAGCCCAGAACGGGTTCAGCAAGTTCGTGTGTGCTTCGCCAACGGCGAAGGCCATCGTCGCATGGCCGAACTCGATGCCGAGCTGGTCGGCGGCTTCGAGAATCGACGGACCCATGACGATCCACTGCCCGCCACCGGATGGAACGAACAGGTTGAGGATCGCTGCCGCCAGCCACGTAAAGATCGGAAACGTCTGGACGGACGAGAGCCCGATAATGAGTTCGGCGATTGCGCTCGCGAGGCCCGAATCGGCCATCATCCCCTGAATACCGGCGAAAAAGGGAAACAGTAGGATAATTCCAGCAGCTGCCGATGCCGCCTCACCGAACTTCTCTCGGTACGTGGATGGATTCGTCCAGACCAGTATCCCGGCCATCAGGAACGCGAAGTTGATCGTATTGAGATCCCATACTTCGATTCCTTCGGTAAGGAGTATCCAGAAGATATACGTGACGCCGGTACCCGCAAGGAGTCCGCCGAGAACGCGACTATTGTTGATACGCTCTGCCGGAACCATCTTGCCGGCCTCGGGCTCGTTCGCTTCTAGGGTCTCCTCACCGCCGTCAGTACCTGTTTCGTATAGTTCGTTTGCAGGGATATACTCGGTGATACCCCGCGCCCTCTCGCCTGACGGAGTAATGAGGTACAACACGGTAATTGCGAAGAGGATAGAAAGGAACGTTAGCGAGATCGTGTACGGGTGGAGGATGGTTTCAGTTACTGGGACCGGCTCGGGAACTACTGCGAAGGCCGTCCCTTCACCGACTTCCGTCTCATCGGTAAGCAACAGCGGCGCGGATCCGGACCATCCCCAGTGCCAGGTCAGACCCAGCCCCATGTACCCTGCGACACATAGCAGTGGATAATGTACGTCGATCCCCCGTTCGTGTGCGACTCTTCCCATCTCTCGAGCGAAGATTGCACCCAGAATGAGACTGAATCCCCAGTGAATCCAGGCGACGACCATCGAGAACCCGGCGACGAGAACGACCGCTTGAGGAGGGGTTTTGGGAAGCCTGGCGAGTCGGACGAGAAGTTTGTTGGCTGCGGGATGATACGCAAGCACGAACCCCGTCATCAGTATCACGACCATCTGCATCGAGAACCCGAGGAACCCCCAGAATCCGTTGAACCAGAACTCGATCATCTCTACCGGTCCGACGGTCCCATTACCGACAGACGGTTCGATCGTTCCTGTTTGGTTTAGTATAAGACCGGTCCCGAAAACGAGGTACGTGAGAAGAATTGCAAACAGAAACGGACTGGGCATCCATCGTTCGACGATACCCGAGAGTCTGTATCCGAACCGTTCGATAATCGAATCCTCCGCGCCACTTTGGGACATACAAGCTATGTGTTCGCGACTATCAAAATAAATTATACGGTTTAAATAATACATAGAATGACCGGCACCGTCTAGTCGGGTCAGTTCGAAAAGTGAGCGGGTCGTTGAGTTGGTTTAGGCTACTCTCTCAGACCGGTTCACCGAGAGCTACGAGGCGGATTTAAAGGTATCTTGGGAGAACGAGCGGACGGCGACGTCCGCCGGACGTTCGCCGTCCGCTTCATCAGATCGGGCATTCGCTTCGAGAGCCAACGACGATTCTGGTCGTTGAATCAGGTGTTGAACGCTCTCGCGGGGCGTCCGAAACCGGGCACATCGGCTGGCTGACAGCGGATACGACCCGCCGACGTCCACGAGAGCAACGCTCTCGTGCGGTCCATCAGAACGCTTCGCGTTCCGAGGACGGCGTCGCCGTCGCAGGTCGCTGTCGCAGGTCGCTGTCGACGAACCCGCTGTCGAGATCACCGGCCAGCGGTCTCGATTGTATACTGCGATCCGACGTTCGATTCCCAGCGTCAAGTGTGTTGCCGTGATCTCGAAACGACCCCGGAGGTAGTCGCTAGATCGTTACGAGGGACCGAAACCGGTTGCCGTCCGCGTCGCCCTCCAGACTCAATAGCTTGGCTGTCGAACCGCACCCGATGGGAGCGAACGACAACTCGATCGTCACGGTCACCGTCGACGGCACCGAACTCGAAGGAGAGTTGCTCGTCCCGGACGACGCAACCGGTCTCGTCCTGTTCGCGCACGGGAGCGGCAGCAGCCGACACAGCCCGCGAAACAACTTCGTCGCCGAGCGCGTTCGTGCGCGCGGCGTCGGAACGCTGCTGTTCGACCTGCTCACCGAAGCCGAGGATCGAACGTACGAAACGCGGTTCGACATTCCACTGCTGACCGACCGGCTTGTCGGTGCGACACAGTGGGTTCGAAGCCGAGACGACACCGCCGACCTGAACGTCGGCTACTTCGGCTCGAGCACCGGATCCGCGGCCGCGCTTCGAGCTGCGGCACGACCCGAAACCGACGTCGCGGCCGTCGTCTCGCGTGGCGGCCGCGTCGATATGGCGGAGGACGTCCTCGATCGGGTGGCGGCTGCGACGCTGTTCATCGTCGGCGGGAACGACCATCCCGTCCTCGAGTGGAATGAGGAAGCATACGAACTGCTGGCGGGAGAGAAGTCGCTCGAGGTCATCGAGGGCGCGTCGCACCTCTTCGAGGAACCGGGCGCACTCGAGTCAGTGGCTGATCACGCCGGCGAGTGGTTTGCAGAGAAACTGCTGTAACAATCCGGGTTCATCAGCGGTCGAGGCGGATACCCCGACCCTTGCTCTCTGTCTCTTCCCCCTAAGTCGGAGCCTCCTCCAAAGCGGCGTTTCGGAGGCTTTCGAGACGGCCGAGAACGAGCTGAAACACACCAGGAAGGGATACGAAAGCGAACACTGGTTACGGGGAGGAGGACTCGAACTGACTGCCCTTGGAGTCGAATATCGGATTGTAACCGGGGTGGTGCTGCGGACTACCGGTGTTTCAATCTTCGGTCTCCGATGCATAACTCCCAGCTCCCAATGACTGGTGGCGCAACTTGTGGGTAAGAGACAGGCCTGAAGACGCGGGTGTGAGCTCTCAATCTGTAACATCGTTCAAATACTCCATCGCCTCCGTATCCGATACCTGTCCGAACGTACGGTAGAACTGGCCGACGGCGCCGAACCAGGCCGGGGTTTCGACGCAGACGACGGCGTCGGCCTCGTCGCGCAGGCGTTCGATCGCCTCCGGCGGCCCGACGGGGACGGCAAGCGTCACGTGCGCGGCACCGGCGTTGTGGACACGTCGGAGACACCCTCGAGTCGTCGCGCCGGTCGCAACACCGTCGTCGACGACGAGTACGCGCTTTCCCTCGAGATCGATCGCGTCTCGATCCGCCCGGTACTGGTCCGCTTTCGCTCTCGCAGCCATCGCTACTTCCTCTCGTTGTGTTTCGACGTACTCTCCGTCGACTGAAAGCTGACTAATCAGATCGTCGTTGAGCCAGACGGAACCGTCGCTCGCCACTGAACCGATCGCCAGCTCGGGATTCCCCGGTGCGCCGATCTTCTTCGCCACGACGACGTCGAGCGGAATGTCGAGTTCGTCCGCAACAATTCTTCCGAGCGGGAGTCCGCCTCGAGGAATGGCAAGAGCAACATCTGCGTCGGTATTTTGCTCGGACACCGCTGCCGCAAGTTGTTCTCCAGCGTCGGTTCGATCATCGAACATCAACGTTACCCCTGCGGTATGTCTTGACCCGATTGAGACCGATTCGGTCGGCCGTAGCCCTGCCTGCAGTTTGCGGTCGTCTCGAGCGCATAAAGTGTTGTGAAACCCTGTCTTGGCGCTTCATCGAACCACCACTCAACGCACTATCCGCATATACAAAATACGATTCCCAGCCCAGCCAAACACGCACTCAAGCAAATCGATCACTATCTCACGTCGTATACAACCCATTATACTGAAGACTGCTAACTTCGATAACGCCAAGCTATTCATTATCGGAGGGAGTGAAGAGTACGTTGTTGTGTTTAGAGTATCTCGCCTTCTTGCGTCTCAACGAGGAGTACGTCTTCGGACGCGATACTGAGGAGTACTTCGGCTCTGGGTGGAACAGACTGCTCGTGGTTCAGGATCTTCAGCGGGAGACTGCGTCGCTCGAGGAACAAGCTGAGAGCGAAATCAAGATTCTACAGGCCGCTGAACTTGAGGAGCAGCTAGCACAGGTCCTCAAGCGAAGATTGAGACTCAATAGCTGCTCCGAGTGAAGAAGTGTTATGCACTACGTGTGAAATTAACCCTGTGGACTGAGCGCCATATTAAATATAGTATTCCATAAACCAAGTACAACCAACCGTCGAGTCGACTCTCGAAACTCCCCAGCCAGGTTTCACTATGAACTAGTCGACACGCCGTACACCTGCTCTCTCGCCTCATCGTAGAGTTCGTCAAGAGTCGAGATTAGCCCCTCGTTCTCGACCATCAGGTCAACGAACGCGCTCTGTAGCGCTGCAACGTACGCGCCAACGGAGTCCTCGTGAGCGTCGACATCAATATCGTACGTTGCCTCGATCATATTCCGCTCAGAGCGTCATAGAACACTCATTATGGTCGTGTGAGGTGAGTGATTGGTTGGTCAAATATGAAAAGAGTGTCAAAGTCTGGTACTACTCTCAACAGAGATCGCTATACGGCAGATGTATGAGCTCTTCTATGGTACCCCCGTCGCGAACCGCACCGGCTGCGACTACGTCCTCACGTCCGGTGTCAAGCGCTCGCCGATCGGGAAGGCGATCTTTGGGGACGACCTCCACCGGCTCATGCTCCGGCTCGACAGCTACGCCACGACCGACGTGCGGTAGGTCGCGGCGCTCGCGGCCGGCGCGCGAGTCGTGACGGCGCGGGCGGGGTCGCTTATCGACCTCGGCCGTTGCCGTTCCTGTTCGGACTCCCGCCCGACGGGATGAAATGGCCATCGTTGAGTTCGGCGATGACCCGCGTCTCGGTGCCATCGAGCTGGACTTTCAGGCTCGGGGCGAGGGTGCCGCCGAACAGCTCCTTTTGCTCTTCGTCAGGGAGGGCTCCGACCTCGTCAAGGCTGATCTCGCCCCGGGAGGTGTCGTCGAGGCCGCGGAAGTTCTCGAAGCTCTCGACGAGGACATCGTTACCCTGAGGCATCGCTAGCCAGGAGTAGCCCTGGAACGGCGCCGCCTCGGGGTTTGCGATGACCAGTCCGCTCCCGTTGAGCGGCTCGTAGTCACCGTACAGCGAGTCGGCAACGAACCCGTACAGTGCGTCGGGTCCCCAGAGACCGGGTGCGAACGTAAACTCGTGGCTCAGCACGAACAGATACCACTTCCCGTCCTGGAAGACGTAGTGAGGACGCTCGAGTTGCTGGTTGACCTCGATCGCCTCCAGGTTCGGCGGGAGCAGCTCCCAGTCGGTGAGCTCGTCGTTCGTCGCCTGCGCCACGCCGACGTTTCCATTGTAACTTTGTGGGTCATCCGGGTTCTCGCCGCCCGTGGGCGTGTTGCCCTCGAAGACGACCAGATCCTCACCCGTCTCGGGGTGCTCGAAGTACCACGGGTCGCGGAATGCGTAGACGATACCCTCGTCTCTGGACTGCTCTAAGGTCTGGTAGAGCTCGCCGTCGGCCTCGGCCATGATGACGTGCTCTTGATCGCCGACCAGATTGACGCTGCGGGGCCCGGTCTCGAGCGACGCGCCCTTGCCGAGCGCGAGTCGCTGGCGGAACTCTGGCTCCGGACTGGTCGCCGTATAGAAGTGGTAGATCTGGTCCTCCTCTTGGTCGTACATCGCGGACCCGGCCCACTGGTGGTGGCCGAGCGGGTTCTCGAAGGCCGTTCCGCCCTCGGTCCAGTCGTGGCCGTTTCGGGAGTAGAAGTACCGGATCGTCGCCTCGTTGTGTCGGGCGCCCGGCACGAGCTCTTTCGACGCCGTGAGCGAAAAGACGACCTGCCAGCCGTTGATCTTTGCGATTGAGCCATCACGGTATCGAAGCGGCCACGTGTCCCAGATCCAGTAGTCGTCTGAGATCACGTCGGAATTTTCGTCGATCACTGGCGCCGTCAGACCGTCGGTAAGTTCGATGCTGTTCGCGTGCTCGCGCGTCCACGCGCTCGCCTCGCCCGTCTCAACGGCAGCCCCGGTGCCGGTCCCGATCGATAGTCCAAGACTGGCTGCGCCGATCGCGCCGGTCGTTCTAAGGACGGTACGTCTGCCTAGCTCTCTCTGATCCTGATCTTCCATTTCACTTGGAATATTAACTCGGCATGTAATAAATATTTTCTAGATCAGATATACATGAGGAAGAAATATTATATAGCAAATATAAATCAATCATATTCAGTTGCCGGATTAATCGGACTACCAGCCGCTCCGGTTCCTGCTATAGTAACAACTGAAACGGTTTGCACACTGATCATCCAGCCCTGATCCGATCGGATGCGCACTGACTTTCAGTGGCTACTATAGAGTAACTGACGACTGACTGCCGACCGGGCTACAGATCGTCGATCCGGCTCACGATACAGAAACAGTGATGACATCGAGTGCTGCATACAAGCAATCTAATCCTTGGCTCGAGGATCTACTAGGTCTTGAAGAACAGTGAATTACCTCGGGGGGCCGTGGTGAATCGCCATACGGTGTTGGATTTGCCTAGCTCGCAGCACGCTTGATGTTGTAGACAGCACACATCAGAACGATTTCACGNGGCCGTGGTGAATCGCCATACGGTGTTGGATTTGCCTAGCTCGCAGCACGCTTGATGTTGTAGACAGCACACATCAGAACGATTTCACGGAATTCTCGATACCAGCTTCGCGCACGCACGGCGTCGCCGAGCGTGCGCTTGATCACCGAGAAGACGGTCTCAGATAACGCTCTCTGCCCGTAGAGAGTTCCATCGATCCGCGCGTTATGCGCGTGATCGATGGGGCGGAACTCTCGATGCTTGATTAGCGGTCTCACGTCTTCTTCCCTCAACTTATCGCGTAATTGCTGCCAATCGTAGCCTTTGTCAGCGGTGAGGCTGTGCAACTCGCCCGCGTTGCGGCGGGCGAGTTGCCAGCCGAGCTGGGTGTCATGCCGTTTCTCGGTCGTACAGTGAACGTCGAGGACAGCTTGTGACGCTGTGTCGACGAGAGCGGTTGTTTTGAGCGTCTGCACGCGGTAATTCGTCCGTCGGCAGTAGTGTTTGCTGGCGTTTTCGCGGTCGAAAAACGTCGCATCCATCGCAGCGTGACCAGATGGCTCGTGGAGCTGCGCCGACAGGCGCAGCACCACTCGCCAGACCGTCATCTTGATCCTGTCAAACGCCTTCACTAGCGTCGAGTGATCAGGGAGATCGGCCTTCTCAAGGCCGATCTCCGCCAGTATTTGTGGCATCTCGCTCAGGAGATCAAGCGCTTCGCGGTAAGATTTCTCCAAGTAAATCCGCAGACAATGCAGCGAAACGACGGCGTAGTCGGCGAACCCGCCGCCGCCCTGCGGGGCGGCGGATTCGCCTCGGCCACCAACAGCACTTTTAGCCAACGTCACGACCTTCCCAGTGAAGCGGGAAATTTTGGACATGAACCATCCGCAGTTTCCCGCTTCAACTCCCTAGTTCTGACGGATCAAGTCGACGCAGTCTGGCGATTCACCAGAGCC
>NZ_AOIA01000090.1 GCF_000337695.1 Natronococcus jeotgali DSM 18795 | reverse complement strand
GATGTGTATAAGAGACAGGGATAGAGGACCGCCACCAGACTAGATCGGTCGGTCCCACCGCGAGGTGAGAGGTGCCGGGTGGGGTCCCCCTAGACACCGTTATAGGTCCCTGTGGTGGGTGGTGGGGTCGGTTCGATTTTCGGCGACCCTTGCGCCGTCCTGCGATTAGGGAGCGGAGGGGCGAGTGATTGTGGTGGGAGAATCGCAAGACGGCGGTAAGTTGTGGCGGTTCAGACAGGGGTATCCTTACGCCGTCCTGCGATTGTACGGATAGGGCCGGGATTCGACAGGGGGAAGAATCGCAAGACGGCGGTAAGTTGTGATGGGTGATACTCCGGGGCGATCGGCGACCCCTGCGCTGTCATGCGGTTTCGGGTTCTGTCTGGCTATGGTTAGAACTGCTAATAACAATATGTGGGCGTGTTGGTAGTATCGGGATAGGTAGATGTTCTGCCGGGGTGAAAGGTCAGTATTCTTTAAGGGGCTAGTCGTTCTCGTCGCAGTCAAAGCTACGCAACGTGAGTGAATGCCCGGAGAAGGCCCGGGCGACGGACGATTCCACCGGACGCGATTTGTGGCAGAATCGCCCGGTGGAAACCTCTTGGCCGGAGGGTTCGTCCTCGCTCTGTCCTCTCTCAGCCGAGTCAGTAAGTGTTTCGACGGTTCACGGAAACGCTCGGTCTGGACGACTAAGCGCCGATCCACCGCAAGGATCGGGCGATCTTGATTTGCCCGAGAGCCGGCGTACCCGGCTCGAGGGCCGCCCGATCCGCACGCCCCCGACCGGCGGGAGGGGGCTATCTTGTGCGGTGGCGGTGCGGCGGCGGTGCGGTCTTTACTCGACGCTAGTTAGAACAACTCAAGAGCCGCTATGCTTCGCCAATTCAGGCGTTCCACCGTGCGGTGCGGTAGAAGACGTGCCGGTGGCTATGGTGCGGTGCGGTGCCACCGGCTCGTCTTCGTCGCGGTCGTCGGATAGTGCCGCCCCAGCTGGGCCGGACGTGCTGTCGGGCCACTCGTGGAGCAGCTCGCGATCGCGTCGGTCGGGGTGGTCGGAGTGAGCGCGGATCCCGTCGACGGCGAGGTCGAGTTGGATGAGCAGTCACGGCTCGGTCGGGACTGGGATTGCGGGCCGGATCGGGAGCGGCCGGACTGCCGGAAGGACTTGGCGCACCTGAAGTACCAGACAGAATCGGGGGAACAGGCGTCGTACCGTTGCGGTTCGTGGGACTGCGAGTGTTGCGGCCACCGGCTGAGGATGGGACTGATCGAGGAGATAGAACGGATCACGGAGGAGCGCCCGGAGATGCGTCGGTTCCTGACGCTCACAGTGGACCGCAGAGCGCCCGCGTCGAAGGAGGAGAAGCACGAGTACATCACCGATCGGTGGAACGCGCTGAGGACGGAACTGAGGGACCGCTATCCAAACCTGTCGTATCTGTGGGTGCGGCACGAGGGAGACGAGCGGGACCGGCCGCACCTGCACCTGCTCGTGGATCGGTTCCTGCCGCAGCGGGAACTGTCGCAGTTGGCCGAGCGCGTCGGCCTCGGCCGGGTGGTGGACATCCGGCGGGTGGACGCACGGAACGCGGCGCACTACATCAGTGCGTACCTCGGTCGTGGCTCGCTGTCGTTCCTGCCGTCGGGGTCGCGGCGGTACGGATCTAGCGCCGACGTCGATCTCGATCCACGCGATCCGGGCGGCGACGATCGTGACGGCAGTGCGCTCGAGGAGGACTGGTCACTGATGGCGTGGGATCCGATCGTCGAGGACTGGGTGTCGGCTGCGTCGGGAGACTTCCGGCGCGACGAGGATAGAGGACCGCCACCAGACTAGATCGGTCGGTCCCACCGCGAGGTGAGAGGTGCCGGGTGGGGTCCCCCTAGACACCGTTATAGGTCCCTGTGGTGGGTGGTGGGGTCGGTTCGATTTTCGGCGACCC
>NZ_AOIA01000089.1 GCF_000337695.1 Natronococcus jeotgali DSM 18795 | reverse complement strand
ACCAACACGCGCCGGACACCATCGACGACGAAACAGCTATGAGACGATCCGTGGTTTGGTCAGTCGCAGGATTCTCATAGGTGTTGAAACCCTCGGAACACGTTTCTCCCAGAAGCTACTAAATCGGTTGAGTGTGTATCTCTACTTGATTACAACTCTAAAAGATTTCAACAAAGCCAACGTGAACGGAACTCAACGCCGTCGTGCTGTTCTACATGCTTTCACTTGGCTTTGCTGCCGGATCTGATTGGCTATCCAAACGATTTAAGTAATTCTTGTTTATACTGCCAGTGTAGGAATAATGCACCGCGAGGAGCATGCGTCTCCACCATCTACACTGCATTACTCATGCCTACAATCAAAGCCAATGACTGGACCAAAGAGCAACTTGAAGAAATCAAAAATAACGAAGATCATTCATTGTTCGATTCGATCATCAAATCGCATCTCAGAGAGCGCGAAGCCGAGTAAGTAAGATGAGTCGCCAGCAATCACTCCCCCCGGTATTCGACGCATGCGAACCCCGTGACGACGTGTTGCGCGGCGAACTCGCAGAAGACCAGTTCGCCGCGAACCTCGCATCGGTCGCGTTCGACCCAGAGGACGCCGCACCGGTCTACCGGGACGCGGACGAATTCTTCGCCAGCACCTACCCGACCGATGGGCTGCAAACCCTTCTTAGTACGATAACCAGCCGATTTCTCGCGACGTCCGGGCGGGATCCCGAATACTCAGCCGGAATTCTGTGCCTCGACACAACTTTCGGCGGCGGAAAAACGCACGACATGATCGCGGCGTACCATCTTGCCTCGAATTCGGGTGATATCGACGATCTCGCTCGGCATGTTGATGACGAAGGGGTCGCCACAGCATACCGGGAGAGCCTGTCATAGAAAGCGTCACGTACGAAGCAGCAGAGTGCGGAAAGTGTGTCCAGCACAACCGCAACCCTGCAAGATGTGGATTCG
>NZ_AOIA01000088.1 GCF_000337695.1 Natronococcus jeotgali DSM 18795 | reverse complement strand
GAGTACTCGACATCGTAGGTCTCGTCAAGATACTGCTGGACGAGCGCCGGCGTCCACGCCGGCGCGTCTACCCCAACTTCCTCGGGAGATTCGTGGACTGTGTCTTCGAACTCTTGCTGCTCTTTTTCTGATAGTTTTCGCTTTCTCCCAGATCGGTGAGCATCAGTGACAGCCTGCTCAAGCGACTCGTCAGTGTCGAGTCGCTTGAGCCAGCTGTAGATNGAGCATCAGTGACAGCCTGCTCAAGCGACTCGTCAGTGTCGAGTCGCTTGAGCCAGCTGTAGATTGTTCGCCGGCCGGTGTTATGCCACTTGGCTAGTTCAGTCTGCGTAACGCCGTTTTTGTACGCAATTGCCGCTAACAGTCGCTGTGTCGGCTTCCTCCCCTCGACGTTGTCGAGTGCGTCGTGAAGTTCTTCGACGGAGATTTCGTCGAGATGATCCATNGTCGCTGTGTCGGCTTCCTCCCCTCGACGTTGTCGAGTGCGTCGTGAAGTTCTTCGACGGAGATTTCGTCGAGATGATCCATTAGAAGCAGCAACAACCTATGGGTAGAAAATTCTAACGGTTACTATAGCCGACAGCGGTCTGCGGGCACTCCGTCTCGAGGACGTTCAGCTACGACTACGTCACGCCAATAGACAAACGACGGATCAAATCTATAGCCACTTGATCTCTCGATAGCCTATAAGAGTGGGTGCCATAGAACGGTTCTCATAGAGCTGTTTTCACTACTCTTTTCGGTGATCCAACTGCTGCGTAGGTGTGTGTATGGATCACTCACTGGAACCCTCTCCCTCAACAATGAATCCACGATCGATCTCCAAACCTACTGAACAGCTTCCATGATCGCTTCCAGCTCGTCTTTCCGGAACGACGACGGTGCTTCCTCCGGGCTAGCCTCTTCTACAACACCGGTCTTCCACAAGATGCCTGCCCTCATTTCTACTTTCGGAGGCAAACGCCCGCTCGTATCAATCTCATACCCCACTGCATCACACACTGCAGCGAGGTCCTCTTTCGTGAACGCTGGCGATCCCTCTCGTTCAAATCGACCGACCGCTACCCTGATCGCATTTCGAAGTTCATCACTAGTTTGTGCCATATCTGGCATAACACACACGTATACTGTCTTTGTTCCGGTGAGAAGCTCGTGTACAGACAATGGCCTCGGATCCAGATAGCAGCGTTCAACTTCGAGGCGGAGGGGCCGAGAGGCCGATCACCCTGGAGGGGCGGGCTGCCGATTGGCTCCCCCGTTCGTAGACATCGCTGTTAATACGTTCGCCTCGCAGCGCCTGGAGTCCAGTACTCGGTGACCTCCAATTGACGCAAGCGTCTCGAGCCCCGGTCGTCACGTGGGAACATAGCGGCGGCGGTATCGCAATTCGTGCATCACAGCCGGGCCAGGGCACCCGCTGCGGTGGGCAAGCTACACCAAGTTCGGGCGCGAATACGACAAGCGCTATAAATGAGCACTGACGAAGCAGGGGAGACGGGTGGCTCGGAACCTGTCTCTTATACACATCTCTGAGC
>NZ_AOIA01000087.1 GCF_000337695.1 Natronococcus jeotgali DSM 18795 | reverse complement strand
CCCCCCGAACGATTCGACCGACCGACTCCCTCTCATCGATGATCTCAATCTCCCTCCCGAGTCAATCTCAGAGACAGTGATCGGAGTAGAGGCTACGATCGATTTCTACCCGTCTCACTTGCCTGCTGATCGATCCTCTCGAGAAGCGAGTCCTATCCACTACAGGGAGATGAGATCGATCACATAGCCTCTCACAGCCTCATGAGAGAAATGGAGTAAATCGGCTCACCAGTTGGTGTCGGCTGCGGAGTTCATGAGAGGTTCCGATGAAGCTCTCTCATCTCCCGGTCCCCATATGACTCTCTCAGGCTCATCAGGAGACTCTGGCTCATCGACAGTGGGATCATCATCCTCCTTCGAGGAATCGCTTGAGCTGTCGCTCTCGCCTTTCTCGACTATCTCAAGCTCGTCGTTCAGCTCGAGTCCGGAGTGATCATCGTCACTGCTCTGAGCGACATGGGAGAACAGCGATACCCGATCACCAACGACTATCCTCGAGCCCCCCTCTACCGGACAACGATAGATCTCAGGGCCATTACTCGAGTCATCATCTCCTTCTCTCGCTGATCGGATCCGATCGAGGTCATCCGAGGGATCGGAGAGACTCATCAGTGATC
>NZ_AOIA01000086.1 GCF_000337695.1 Natronococcus jeotgali DSM 18795 | reverse complement strand
GAGATGAACCGGAAGGAGCTTCGAGAGCATCTCCTCACCAGTGAGCATCTCTCGAATAAGGAGATAGGAGATACGATGGTTTTCTGGTAGCCTCACTCCCTTTCTCATCCGACTCATCATCATCCGAGGGGAGAACAGTAGTAGAACAGTCCGACCGATTGTGAGCCAACTGAGAGCCTATGAGTGAAAGAGAATCTGATCACAGTAGAGTAGAAAAGAGTCTCAATCCCTTGCCTCAGCATCCGAGAGTCCCCTCACTCTCGATATCATCAATCAATCTCATAGGGGTGGTGAGATGACTCTCGAGAGGGAGGAAGATCTCATCGGCGAGAGATCAGAGAGCGTTCCGACTGTCGATCCCGGCTACCGATGTAACGGGAAGCGGATCGATCGGGATGATGATGGAGTAGTCCGGTTCCTTGGATACTGCTCTCAGAGAGCAGGTCATGGAACCGATCATCTCGGGGAAGGTCGGTGTAAGTTCCACGGGGGTACTGCAGGAGCCCCGGAAGGGAATCGCAACGGAGCTACTCACGGGCTCAGATCGGATCCAGAGAAGCATTACGAGAGCTTGAGCCCTGAACGTCAGGGGGAGATCGAACGCGTCACAGAGGCCATCCTCGAGCGATTGAGAGCGAAGTACGATGATCGGGATAAGATCGATCGGGAGCTGGCTCATCGAGTGGCCGTGAAGCTGGATATAGCTGAGGGAGCTTCCGCCTACATCGAGGAGAAGGGTCTGATTCAAGTCATCGAGACTGCTCATCAGAGTCGAGAGACTCGGAACACTCTGCTTGCTCAGATACGTCGCTACGATAAGTCGATCATCGATGACCTCGAGAAGCTCGGAGTATTCGAGGATACTGATGAGTCGGATGAAGTCGATCAGTGGAGAGGGTTCATCGGGTGAATCTCGTATAGGCTGTGAGTTTCGTTCTAAGCGATGTTTCCTCATTACGATGGATTCCCTTGACCAATCAGGAAGATCCGACTGAGCGGACTGTGAGAGCTTCGAGTTCTGACCAGAGCGAGTGATCGACTCGAGTAAGGGAGTGAGCCACATCGTTGTGATTGNCCTCGATTGACCAAACCCATAGAATCGGTTATCTGCTACTACACTACTACTGAATAAAGGAGGGTTCTTCTATAGTTGCTACTACAAAGAGAGGCTAATGCATCGGTTCTGTGTTCGACCTATCTTGATGAGATGGTTCCGATCACGATTTCACCTACCCACACACCTCCTCCCCGATCACAACGTCGTTACTCGATCTCTGAAGCGACTCGATCCGACTAACGATCTCCTCGGAGAACACCNCCTACCCACACACCTCCTCCCCGATCACAACGTCGTTACTCGATCTCTGAAGCGACTCGATCCGACTAACGATCTCCTCGGAGAACACCACTGCTCTCTCGCCGGAGCGACTCTCTCTGACCTCTACCTCTGATTTACCCAGCTCATCTAACCTCTCGATCACCCTGCTTACAGTCTGAGTGTGGACTCTGCTATCCTCCTTTGCTCTCAACACCTTCCGAAGATCACTCGACTTGATTGCTCTCCCAGCAGGGACACTCTTCGAGTAGTCCGAGATATCCTTAGCAACGAATCGAGCACGTTCCTGATTGGCTGTGAGATTATCCTCTACGAGTCCTTCGGGTAGATCAACTACATCCTCGATCGGAGTCTGTGGCTCTGGAGTGGTGCTCTCTCCCCCTTGAGGGGTAGGGGTTTCGTCTCCAGTTCCCTTGATCTCCTCAACTTCATCCTCTAGATCGGCGATGCGATCCGTGTTGCTCTCCGTCCAATTCGAGATCCCCCCCCTCCATCGAGTGAGTTCCTCGAGTTCTTCCTCCAGCTCATCGATCCGTTCAGCCTGATCCTGATTTTCTTGCCGTAGTTCTCGGTTCTCTGCTTCGACTTTGCTCACACGGCTCTCCAGTTGATTAAGACGTTCTTCACAACACTCACACATCGTTCTCACCTCCGAGCTTGCTATCGACTTCCTCGATCGTCTCGATAATCTCGTCTACCTGCTCCAAGGAAAGGCCGTATTCGAGCAACACGCGCTTAACCGCTACTGTCGCAACGTGCTTCTCTCGAAGCTGCTCGAGGAGTTTTTCTTGATTCTCGGCCAACTCCTCCTCTACCTCAGAAATCTTCTCAGACTGCTGCTGAACGATCTCGATAAGGGATTCAACTTTCTCCTCTGCGCTACTCTCATTGGACAGATTGAAGTCCGTAGCTGGTGTATCTGACATTGGTGTATCTTGATGGGAGTGCTACAACACTCCTATCCGCCTTCTACGACGGATTACTGGCAAGTCTCTACGACAGCCAGAAATAGGTTTGTGTCTCGATTACACTCCATATTCATTTAACAGTTGGATTCTCTACTACTCCATATAGTTCGTTGTCGGGGGTGAGAAAACCAAGATACACAACGATATCACCCCTTCACCCTACCCCATATCACCAAATTACACCCTTGGGAGGATCGGATATAATAGAAAGTACCAGATTGAGTTAGTAAAACCGGGCTGATCACCACTGAGCGAAACATGATCATGTAGATCACGAAACAGGATTCTGTAGATCACTCCACCCCCCGAACGATTCGACCGACCGACTCCCTCTCATCGATGATCT
>NZ_AOIA01000085.1 GCF_000337695.1 Natronococcus jeotgali DSM 18795 | reverse complement strand
ATCCTCTACCGGATTCTCACACTCCTAGTTACTGACTATTCTAGTTCGGCGTCCTTGGATGCCTCGCTGCGTTAAACTAGAACAGATGCTGTAAGAGGTTGTCACGATCTGTGATTGTCTGGGCCGTCTGTCTGGGGAGTCCCCAGTCGTCCAATACCGCTTCGACGCGCTCGTCAGGTAATTCCGCGAGGATTGCTTTACCGGTTGCGACGCTGTGGAGATAATAGTAGATCCCAGCAGAGCTAGGTGCGGTAGAGATATGTCGTTCCTTGGAGGGAAAGTGGCTGTCCGGGTGAAAGGATTCGTGGACGAGAATGCCGCGATTATCGTTCTTGACGACGAATTCGACTTCTTCGTCGATTCGGTCGGAAAGTTCGGTGACAGTCTGTTTCGCCAGTGTGTACGCGTTCTTGCGTGAGCGGGCATACTCGCCGTGATTGAGGAACCGCAACCCGATATGATATACCGCTCCTTCCTTCGTAAGATATCCTTTTTCGAGAAGGGTCTGGAGGTGGAGATGGATCGTACTTCTCGAGATCTCCAATTCACCGGTCAATTCCTCGAGTGTTGCACCGCCCAATTTCTGGATCGTATCGATTACGACCAGTGATCGTTCTGTGGTTTTCGCCGTCTGTTTAGTCATAGCTCTTCATACCAGTTAAATCAGGATAAAGATTCGCCATAGTAGAACTATTAAGTCTCTACTGTTACTTCTATCGGAAAACCGTATCGGCGTACGGGTATAGTTAACAGCAGGCGAAACGAACGAACCGGTAGACTAGGAGTGGAGGGNCTACTGTTACTTCTATCGGAAAACCGTATCGGCGTACGGGTATAGTTAACAGCAGGCGAAACGAACGAACCGGTAGACTAGGAGTGGAGGGTGTCATAGAACTCTTCTCACACCGTGATGATCGTGCCTCCCGGATTGTCTCCGCGTTCGTAATTGGTGATAGCGACGACAAGGCGAAGGCACAGAGAAAGAAACACCTGTGCCCGTGCGTGGACGCGGCCTCGGGCGTACGTACGCCCGAGGCCGCAGTCCTTCACTGATTCATTGGTTCGTTCGATTCCAGTACGGCGATTGTACGTCTCATCCAACGTGGACTGCTTCAGCTGAACGTCCTCGCCGTGTTGTTCGATGCGGTCTTCGACCCTGTACTCGATGTCTTTCGGGTCACCAGCGTTCCGTGCGTTGTACGGAGCTATTCACAACGTGTGCTATCGACTCGGCTTTTAATCACGATATTCCACGTGTGCGCCGTACGCGCTGCCAAATGCTGAAAAGAATGAGGCTAATCCAACTGCAAGAAACACTTCCGATGGTGTCGGCAAGATCAGTGAAGCGACATAGGTTACAACTAATGTAATTACGAGCGAAATGACTCCCGCAATAGCTGATTTTTTGAGTAATTGCGAACTCATACAGCAAACCTCATGAGACAGTTACAAAGAACTAACCAGAGCACCTTCGCGCTGCGTGTTCAGCATGGCTGGATGAACCTCACTGCTATCTGACAACTGCTCTGGCGTTCAGTTCGCTTCTCTACGTAGCGGTTGGTTCACCGAAATAGGGATGAAAACAACCCCATGAGAATAGTTCTATGACACCCTCGAACTCTATGATGAGTCGATAGACCAAGTGTACAGCGTGTCCGCTAGTTCATAGTGAGACTTGGCCGAGAAGTTCCGGTAGTCAACTCGGCAATTAGTTGTGCTTGGCCTGTAGAATACTGTATTTAATATAGCGGTCAGTCCACAGAGTTGATTTCACACATAGTGCACAACACCCCTTTCATTCGGGCAAACTATCGAGTCACAATCTTCGCTTGGGGCCGATATTAGCTAGTTCTCGAGTTCAGCGGCCTGCAATACCTGAGTAAATAATACTCACTGCAGGTGATCGAGACCGCCGCGGTGCTCCCGCTGCATAATCTCGCCTACGAATCGCCGGAGGGTGTCGACGAGTTCCGCTTCAGTGTCGTACGTTTCGATCCGCAGATCCCACCGTACTTTCGCCGACCGAATCATAGCACTTGTTACATTGTCTTCATGAACAAAGACAAGCCGATCACCGTGGGTTTCTGCGAGAGTGGCAAGGATGCTTCCAGCTTCCTCACCGACACCGAAATTGTGCCCAAGAAATGGAACGACGAACGCGGTGGCATTGCTACACCGAGTGTACTCGATACTCTGGGTCACTGCATTCACCTTATCCGTATCCACATCGACGTCGAGAGCCAGAAACGCGTTTACTCCGGGCGTAGTTCGAAGCTCCCCTTGTATTCGCCGCAAGAGTGCCTGTGCCTCGTCGATATCGGCTTTGTTCTGAAAGAGCGTCCGAAGAGGTCCCGGAAGATCGTCGATATTGATCTCTTGGCGCTCCTCTTCGCTCAGGACGTAGTTGAGATTGAACGACTTGTACGGACCCATCAGATAGAACAGGAAACGATCGTATTTGACATCCCCCAGCCGGTCAGTGATTCGGTCCCGTGTAATTTCCATAGAGTTTGCTCTTCTTCGAGGATATATAAAGAGCGGCGTTTCCGGGAAGTCCTGGCTTGACAACAACTAAGAGTCTTCCGCTCGTTTCTCGAAGCAAGATGGCTACGAATTCTCGCGCTGCTAATGGGGAACTTCCAGATGATCCGGAGGAGTTGTTGCCCAACGACAGCATCCTTTCTCTGGACGAATATCTTGAGATGCATGCTGCCGTCGGTCATCGGACTCGGTACGAGATCCTTTACCGACTCGTTCACGGTGGAGAGATGAGTCCAAAGGAGCTTGAGGAGGCAATACAGATCGACGATAGTACCCTTCACTACCACCTCAACAAACTTCTCAATGTAAGCCTCGTTGAGAAGCGACAACGCACCGAACGAGGACAGGACGGGTTGTACACGTACTATCGGGCGACGGTCTTCGGAGAGGTCACGCTCACGGAAGGTGTAGATGAACTGATCCGCGGCGAACAAGCGTTTGGAGAGATGTACGACAGTTCAGTTGAGGAGTGATTCAAGACTCGTCTTTATCAACGGATTCCGAGGTCCGGACGACTTCTACGTTAGAGCTGTAGTCACAATTTTCGTTTGAGGACCTGCGCTAGCTGGTTCTCGAGTTCGGCGGCCTGCAGGATCTTGATCTCGCTTTCGGCCTGTTTCCGTGATCAGGTACTGGTTTCCTGAGCCTATCGTCTCACGAGCGATGGATGGCGTCCAGCGGTACATCGCGAACGCCGACGACCGCCCAGTGGACGAAGTCGAACGTGCTGAAGCGCCTTGGCTGCGCTGGCCGCTCAGCGTCTCAGTATGGGCGCAGCGACCGAGGTCATATCTCTACAACCGATATTGCTGCCGACGAAAGGGTCGAGACCATCCTAATACGTGAGTCCTATCCCGGTGTTAGAAATACGGGATGTAGTCGAAGTTGAGATTATTCGTCTTCGAGAGCTGCATAAATATCGGCATGACGGCGTCCGTCAAGCTTCCCCATTTCAAGAGCTATTTCGTGGCGTTCTTCGTCGCTTTCGGCCGACTGATATCGCTCGTACAGTCGGCGAACTTCTTCGTCGACCGCTGTCGAGGAATCAGTACTGGACGCCATTTCTATTTGAATATAGTCATCGTGTCCGTTTATCAGTTACGGCGAGCGCAGGCTCGGAAGTAGATAACCGCTGTTTCAATATCGACTTGAGCTTCATCGGTCGCAAACCGGTGTAGCAATGCACGTACTTCATCGCCGTACTCGAACGCGTATCCATTGATTATAGTAGTCATTAGAAGTAATCACTCACTTTTGGAAGTGACAGTTGATCAAGAGCGGTATCAATCGTTGTTGTGAGCTCAGGAAGCGAGTCAAAGAACCGGTTGCTAAGAACTGCTTGGAGCTGTCTCCAGCACTCCTCGACTGGATTGAGTTCGGGAGAATACGCCGGTAACCTCACGAAGGCGAGGTCGTCACGGGCC